>JBEEJY010000001.1:0-22563 GCA_041168925.1 Candidatus Parcubacteria bacterium
CTGCTCGGAAGCGGACATCCGGACGGCTCCACCTCGACTCCAAAACTCTTTGCGACCGCCCGATTTATCGCCCGTTGCGCCGGGGATGCCGGCGCGACCGCCACCGCGACGACGACCATCACCGTGCGCTAACCGCTTGGCGTGCAGGTGCTTGGCGCGCGTGCACCGATTGTGCGCGGTCGCGCGCAATCGGTGCACGCTGCGATTCGGCTATATAGGCAATCCAAATGATTCTCGCAGTTTCTTGTCTTGCTCAATCGAGTCGGCGATGACGTAAAGCATATCTTTGCCGATCTTAAAATCTGCCTTGAGAAGGGTGATAAGATCTTCGCAATCGTACGGATATGCCCAGACGCTGTCTTGCAAACGCACGAAACCGATCGTGAGTAGGGTCCGTCGGATTTTATCGCGGAGTCCTTTGCGGTATTCCGGGATATCGAAGATAAGCATGCGCCACTTCTCGTCCCAGCGGCGCGGTTTCCCGGCGGAAAACTCGCGAGCTTCGAGTCGGCCTAATTCTATACGACCCTTTTGTGTGAGGCGCAGTTTTTTGTCTTTCCATTCGAGCAAGCCAGATCGCACAAGACGGCTACACGACTTCTCGACGATATAGCGTTCGCGCGGCGAGGCGATTATGCCGAGCTTGGCCATTGCGCCGATCACGTTGGGCGCGACGATCGCGAGACTCAAGAGCCCTGCGACCTTCACCGATCCGAGAATGATGCGCTTTAGCTCATTCTTGCGGGCTCGCCGCGTACTCTCCGCTTCCATTGTCCCCATGCACCAATAATACGCGACCGCGCGCAATCGGTGCAATGGAAGGGGTGCGCGGAAGGTAAACAGATCAGACAGATTTTCCTTGCAAATGCGCGGCCGCAGATCGGGGCGGGGTAGGTAATCCGGAGCCCGATTTTCTCCACAGAAAAGCTCGCAGATGAGGCCAAAAGAGCGAATTCCCTAGTACGATAAAGGTACACATGACGTGCCGCGTCCGCACGGGTACTTTGCTTATAGTCGCGTGTTGCGCGCTCGCTTTTTCCTCGCTGTATTTTGCCTCTCCTCCCTTCGTTCATGCAGGGAACGAGGAATGCGTACCGGCTGACAAGCAGCATCGCTACGAGAAGGATAAACCCACGGGAGAGAACACCGACGACAAAGGAACGTCCGACACCAATGATGATGAGAAATACGAGAACGTCGAAGGTAAGAAGTGTACTGTACGCGTCGACTGTTCGGGCAGCGGCGAAGTAGAAGGCAAGTGCGTGGGCCCAAACGATTGCAAAGCCGATCTAACCTGCGAAGGAAAAGAACCGTCGCTTGCGCCCGGAACAAATGTTGATACGAGCCGGAATGCGCCCTCCAGCAATGAACCGCCGTCGCAACCGGGCAATCCGAATCCTCTTCATCCTCAAAAGGGCGAGCCGCAGCTCAATACGGGCAATACTCACGGCAGCGCCGGTTTGGAGCCCGCCGCTTTCGACGCGTCCGCGAAGCCGTCTGATGAAACGCAAACTCGAGGGAGTCTCCTCGATCAGGTCGCGGGGTGGTTCCAGTCCATTTCCGGATCAGCTCAGGGCAATCCATCTCAAGGAAATCCTTCCGATCAGGGATTACAGGGCGATGTGGGAGTACAGGTACTTGCTCCGGTCGATGTCTCAAGTGCTCCAGGCAATAGTTCAGCGCCGCTCGAAGGGTCCCCTGGTGCCGAGGCGGGCGGCTACTATTCCGGCAACACGTTCTATTCGTCTGATCTTGACACACAAGGCGCGGAGGCGCAGCCGTCTGCGTGGGATGATTTTCTCTCTGCCGCAGGGGGGACGATCCAGTCGATCGGCGAGGCAGTGTCCGCGGCTGTCTCGGCTGCGGGTGAAATGGTCGGACAAATTGCGCAGTATGTCGGCGATTCGATCATCGGCTCGCCGCAGGCGGCGGAGCTCGCACCGGGGGAAGGTGCGCCGCAGGGAGAGGCGGCGCCTCCGACCTCCGGCCCGATCCAACTTGAGGAAGTTATCGTGGGTCAAACGCCGGACGTGATCGCGGTCGAGGAAGGCCCGGGATCCGGAGAACTCGGTTCCCCGCAAACCGCGCAGAACACATTGCCTTCCGGCGGCACTGGCGAGGGAAGCAGTCCGGCGACCGGCGAAACCAGCGGCACGGGGAGTACTCCGGCGGGGGGCGAACCCGGAAATGGCGGAACGGAAGGCACGCCGCAAGGCGGCGAAGGTCAGGGAAATAATGCGTCGCAGCCAGGCTCATCCGAACAAAAAGGCGCGGTCGAGCAAGTGCGCGAGAATATCGCCAAAGGAAATATTGTGCAGGCGGGATTTGGCAGCGTGATCGCGAAAGCAGCTTCTGCTGCTTACGAGTGGCTGACAGGTTCTCCTCCGCCCTCGTCTCAGACGTTGCCGCTTGCGCCCGACTTTTCGCAACTTACTGGGCCCGAAACAAGTCCTACCGACGTAACGCCAGTGCCGCTCAATAATCCCGATAGATTGAGTTTCGATCAAACGGACGAGTTCAGCCAACTGCCGACCGACAGGCCGCAAGGCGCTATTAACAACGATCTTGCGACCCAAATCAACGCAAAACCCGTTCAGGATGCTCGCGCCGATCTTGAATCGAAAACCGGGGCTCTTATCGAAGCGAATAAAAACACGAACCAGGCGCAAGCGGGTGCGGATCTGCAAGCGCAGTACGCCCAACGCGCGAAAGCCGATTTGGACGCGGCTGCAAAAGCCGCTGGTGCGACCCTAAAGGGGAATACGTATCAGGTGCCGACCACTGCCACGCCGGAGCAGCGGGCGGCACTCACCGAAGCCATTCAGGGCTATAACGATGCGAATGCAAATCTTAAAGACGCAAATAACGAACTCAAAGATGCGGCAACCACTGGCGAGGCGGCGTATAAAGAGTACAAAACCGCCGCCGATACTTACAATGCACTGCCTTCAACTGCTAAACTCGCCGATTTATATCGGCAAATGAATGAAAGCGATCAGGCCAAGCTAGACGAAGCGCAGCTGCGTTATGAGCAGACGCAAGCCCAAATGCAGGCCTATCCAAACGATACGCTTTCACGGGAAGATCGCGCAATACGCGCGTCGCTGCAAAACGACATTAAAAGTGCCCAAGATAATATTGATCAAAGAAATCAAACATTAGCGACAACCTTGCAAAACCCTAATGCGGATGCAATCGCTAGTAAGTTGATGCAGCCGAATCCAAACAACGACCCCGTTATCAATTCTGAGAAAAATGCATTATTGACGGAACTCAAGCAGTTATCGCAAGCTGATCCCAATACAACTGCAGCGAGCACTTTGCAAGGACGTATTCAAGAGCTCACTGGCATAACACCAATGTCACAAGATACGAGGGATGCGCTTGCCGCAAGCCGCGGAGAATTTACCGGCAACCCCATGAATCCTCTAAACTCGTTACAGTGGGGGGTCAACCGGTTTTCCCAAGCTCTTCACAATGCTCCGAACGGCGCAGACGGTTTGTTCTATCAAAATTATGTATCTCCAAATCCTGGAGAAGTTATCGCGAGTTCAATAATTGATCCCGCTGCGAATGCAACTTTTCTCCCGACGGGAGCGCAACAAATAGAACAGCTCGGCCAAACGTTCGATCAGAATGCCACACAATGGACGAAGGACGCGTTGCAAACTCTTATAAATGCGGACATGTTTTCAGGCGGGGCGCTCTCCGGTCGAGCTCTCGGCGTGTTGTTCGGGGACGCGAGTGGGGTTGCGAAAAGCGCGACTGGCGCGGTAGACAGTAGCGCAGCCCTTTCTTCGGATGCCCGGCTGAATGCATTATTCGGTACCAGCCCCGAAGCGGTAGCCGCACGCGAAGCCGTTGCTACGGAAGTAAGCGGCGATGCACGCCTAAATCAGCTATTTGGCACCGGTCCTGAAGCGCAGGCAGCGCGTCAATCAGTAAATGGGGAAGTCAGTGCCGACGCGAAACTCAGAGAATTGTTCGGTCCAAGCGCACAATCAGGCATCTCTGATTCGGAGCTCGCCGCACGTTTAAAAGGTGAGAAGCCATCAGCTGGCGCTGCATCTGAAAGCGAAAACGCTCCGCTCTCGCCGAAAGGCGGCGGTGAACCTGGGGACTTATTCACTTCTGATCCAGAAACCGCCGCGCGGCTTGAACAGACAAGACTCGCACAGGAGGCGAGAGAAACCGGGGAGACGCCGGAGAATTTCAACGCACAAGTGGGAGCGAATGAACGCGAGTATGCTGCGGCGGAGGCTCGGGGCGCGAGCCAGGAAGAACTGCAGAATATAACAGATCGGCTTGCCGCAATATATGAAAAGGCAGACCCTGCCATTGTCAATAAAGCCGCCGAACAGGCTGCTGCATCGGAGCCGAAGCTTACTTCGGGCGGTGCCGCTGCGGTGAAAGAAGAAACACTTGAGCAAAAACTCGCTCCGTTTTCCGAATCTCCGCTCAATCCGGCTTTCGATTGGACCGGGGTTACCTCCGATCAAAAGCTTGCAATCTTCTTGTCCGGAGAGGGCAAGGGGTCGGCCGGACTAAAGCCGCCGCTTTCAGGTGCTGCAGCCCCGCCAACAAATTCTCTCCCTAGCACGGCTCCTTCCTCGCTTCCGAGTACGCCAAGCAATCCGTGGTCGATGTCCTCGCTCTTTGCGGGGACGTTCATCTCGCCAGCGGCCGCGGCGACCGGTTATATGGGCGGAGGAGAAACAGAAAACGAACAAGGGCCCGCGCCGCTCACGGAAGTCAGCGCACCTTCGCCTGCCGAAGCTTCGCCTCCGCAGGAGGTCGCCGCTACAGCGCCGACGGGACCGGCCTCCACGAATCCTCCGGGAACGAACGCTTCTCCGCCCGCCCCGTCGACCGCACCGACTCCCTTCGGAACCAATGCTTCGCCTCCGACCACGCAGCCAACCCAATCACCCTCCCAAAGTCCAACCACTGCTCCAGCGCCAAGTACCAACCCAACGGCGCCGACCGCTCCATCAGTTGCGCCGCAGACTCAGCCTTCGCCAAGCCCCTCGCCGACGCAAAGTCCGACACCCACGGCTCCGTCCGTTTCTCCGCCAGGATCTCAGCCCTCACCGAGCCCGACTGCGCCGCAATCTGCTCCCGGCAGGTCGCCCACGGTGGCGCCGTCGGTAAGGCCATCAGTCCCGTCTCCGACCAGTCCAAAAGCTTCTCCGCCAAGTACTACCCCCACGTCGCCCCCTTCATCTCCTTCACCACGAGTATCACCATTTGCGGCACCCGCGCCGACATCACCCGTCCCGCGATTTTTCACTACACAAGATATGTGGCGTCAGATTTATGGCGCCGCTATCGCACAAATGATGCAGTTCGCGCAGGACAACTGCGGCGATGCAGCGCTTTGGTATTTATGCGGGGTAAGTAGTCGTGGAGGCGGAGCAACGCCTGGCGGCCAGTCCGTTGGCACAGTCATACGCAACGGGGCGGAGCGAAAACCTCCCGGCAAGACCGTCCAATATGTAAAAACACCCGACGGGAAAGTCGTCCGGGCGACGCCCGAGAATAGCCCAACAGGCACGAAACCGACGGCGGATGAGATCGTCGCTTCCGCAAGCAAAGAGCTCATCGACCTCGATCCTGCGCTCGATAGCTCCGGCGAGGCGAAAGCGCTCCGCGAGACGATCGCGCAGGCGCTTCCGCAGACTGCGCTCCCCGCGACGCAGAAGTTTCCCGCGCTCGTGCAGTATTCCGAGGCGAAACGCAGGCTCGAGCAGCTGCAGAGAACGGCGCCGGTCGTTGCCGCAGGCACTACCATCGTCGCCGACAGTCTTGCCGAATTCAGGAGCGCAGTGCTCGGCACCGGGCAGACGTTCAAAGGTGTCGTCTACGGCGAGATCAATGCAGATGCAAATACCAACTACTATAGCTTCGACCCGGCGAACAATCAGTTCACGCAGCTGCGAAGTCCGGCAAATATAGAACCGGCGCAACAGGGAACGCATGTCGACTCCGAAGGGTTCCTCGCACGCAATGCGGCGCAGAACGATGCGAAGCGCGACATCGACCTTGCGATGCGCGATTACTACGGCACGCAATCGCCGCCCGAGATTACGCTTGCGGCTATCGAAGGGTGGGCTTCACCCTTCGGCGACGCGCTCTCATTCGCGAATTTCGCGGCCTTCCAGGATTTCGTCTCGGAAGTCGCCAACAACCCTGCGCGGCTGCTCTCTCTGCCGCCGCTCATCGAATTCCATCCGCTCGCGCAAGCCGTGCGCGATGCATTCGCCCAAGGGGTCGCCTATGTACAAGGGCAGGCAGAACGTATCGCAGAGAATCTCGGGATCTCTGCGCCCGCGGCGAGCACGGAAACCTCCGTGCCCGGCGCGCCGGGGCAGCCGGAAGCGGCACTCGCGCAGGCACTTGCGCCGCCGATCACCGCTGTCAACGCAAATGACGCGCCACAAGGTCCGTCACAAAGCTCGTCAAATGGTTCGGCGCAAAATCCGACCGCTCCCGCGATTCCATTGTCCGCTCCCGCGCCGCTTGTACCCCCTGCATCAGCGCCGCTTTCCGCATCGCAAGCTTCGCCCCAGGGATACGGGCCTGCCGCCTCCGCGCCGGTATCGCCCGGGGCTCGAATGCAGCCCACAGTGCGGAGTACCGGAGGATTGAATTCGGCATCATCGTTGGCGCGTCAGCGGATTGCGAGAATCTTCGCGGGCGTGAATGAACTGAATGACCGTCTTTCGGTCGCCGTTTCGGATGATCCAGCGATTTCGCTCGACAAGCTCATCGCCATCATCGAGGACGTTGCGAAAAAATACCCGGAACTCTCCGCCGACGAAATCAATACCGCGAAGGCGGCGGCGCGCGCCTACGATTCCAATCGTGCGGCCGTCGCGCAATTCCTTGCGAAATATAAGGATTCGCGCGACGCGTTCCGCGCGCTGTATAACGCCTCGCCGAGCGGCGACGTCGAGATCAGCGCCGGTCCGGGCGTACTCGTCATTCGCGCCGGCCGCGATGTGTTAGCGAAAGCGACCCGCGATGCCGACGCATTGCAGACGCTCGGCTCAAACGCGGAAGCGTTTTATACATCGTCCCCCAAGTTCAATTCAGATGCGTACAATGGGCCCGCGATATTCATATTCGGTGAGGGCACGCCGTATCAGATCAGCGAGGCGACGAAACACGAAATCGCTCATGCCTTTTTCGACCTCGCACACGGAGAAAGAACCGCCGCGGCCGCGATCGAAGTAGTGAATCGATACGCGCAACTCTCGAATGCGAAAGCATCGGGTGCGAGTGATGCCGATATCCGCGCGCTGGCGCAACGCTATATCGACGCTGAATATGCGGTGCGCGGGGAACGGCAGGTGCTCAATGAAATGCAGGCGTATCTCACCGGCCGCATGAAAATCGTATCGGATGATTCAACGTTCGTGGTTGATATCTCCGACGGGCTCAAGCAATACTATGTGCCGGGATACGTCGCGACTTTCGCGAGCGATTTCGCGCAGGGCACTGCCGACATTGTTGCGGAGGAGGAGAATGCCGAAGGAAAAACGACAACGATCGAAATCGGAAAGCCGGCAGGAATCTTGAAGGGCATTTTCTCCCAAGAGGAGATGATTGACGACATTCTTCTTCCAAAATTCGATGCAACGATCGCTGACGCCGGCGCAGCGGTCACGAAACTAATGAACAAAGGGTATACGCGCCAGGAAATCGGCACGATGCTCGCGCCGCTTCCGTCTGCTCGCGACTGGCGGCTCGCGGCGGCGTTCGCGAATCGGAAACTCCCGGTGGCAACCGCGAGCACCCTTATTGCCTCGGAGAATCCGCCCGCACCGGTACCACAACCCGCCGCGCCGGCAGTGATCCGGGCGTCGATCGCCAAAGCGATTATGAGCACCGTGCTCGGACTCGTCGCGCAGCCGTTCACAGGGACGAGCGCGCAGGCCGACCTGTCGCTCGTGAAATCCATCAGTTCTAGCATTTCGGTCGTCGTGCCGAACACGGCAGTGCCACTCCCGCTGCCGCGCCCGCGCCTTTTCTCACAGAATGTCATTTCCGGTGCTCGCTACGGGATTATCGAACAAGATGCGTTGATCGACGCGCTCAACTTATCGGAAGTTCCGCTACGCGATGCCGCGGCGCTTTTGCCGTACCGTCCCGCATCGTTCCCGGTCGCTCTGCCGCCGCAGGATGATTCCATCGCCGCGAAGCGCATAAGTGAGATGACGGATATGGAGATGGTCTCGCTCATAAGAAAATATTCCGACGCGCTGCAGAATTATTGGGCCGCCGTATTCAAAGCGCACGGCACCGAGTATCGCTATGCCGAAGTCGTCATAACAGACGGAGAGAAAGTCCTTTATATCGGTTCCGGTCCAGGGCTTCAGATGCTTCATAATACAGGAGAAATACAGGTAGATTTGCAGGATTTTCGTAACGAGAATCAGGGCGTTTACAAAAATGCCGCTGGCGCAGTTATAGCGGAAAGTATTGCTCATGAACTCGGGCACTATGTCGCAGATCTCACCGGCATTACCGATAAAGTGCCGGGGTACAAGATCGACGACATCAGTCGGACTACGGGCTATGGATTAGACGCGTTCAAGGAACTCCAGGCCGATTATCTCGCCGGACTTTCCATGAGAGGCTCCGGACTGTTGCGGCAAGGTGATCCGGAGCAGATGTATTACGACGTGGCCGGTACTGGCGATGACATTGGGGCCGGAATCCCAAATTTTGTGAACTCCGCCGCTCCGCATGGCACCGGCCGTGATCGCGCCGCAGTGTTCTATGACGGACTTATGAATGCCGATCTCGATAAGGGGATGAATATGCTCGGTGTCGCGCCCGATTGGGGGTACAAAAACAAGGCGATTGCATGGAACCTGTATGCGAACGGACCGATAAAACTTGCGGATACGCCGCTCGCTAGTCCGCTGCCGAATCCCGCGCCGTTCACCACGGCCTCGATACCGCAGTTTGTAGAGGGTGGCGAGTATATAAGCACGCAAGATTATATATATGAGTCGTTTGAGGCGCTCGAATATTCGTTGAGTGGGAATTCGGGTAACGGTCCATACCCCTTACCGGGGGCGCCGTACGATGCCTATGTCATTATCAGATCCGAGTCGCGCAGACCCACTTTGGGCGGCACATGGCGCGCAACCGCATCTCCTGGAGGAAACACGCCGGAACCGGGCTCATCACCGACTTCATCGGCGCTTCCCGGGGAGAATCCGCTCCAGTCGGCCGCGGAGTTCGGGAGCAACCTGCCGCTTTCCTCGGCCGGCGGTACGGCGCTCTCGGATGAGCTCCGGGCGCAGATCAACGTCGGGAATCCGGTCGTGCCGGAGACGCTGAAGAGCGTCGCGATCCGAATAAATGGCACGAGTTATACAGGTGCCACCTTTGAAGAGGCTGCCGACAAATACGCGGCTGAACGGGGAATTGAATATAGTCAAGTTGTCGATCGACTGGTCAGCGCACCAACGGCTGCCGATCATATTACGATTGAAAGCGAATCGTACGAGACATCGGCAGGGCGCACGATCGGCGTGGATGAAGCATACAACATCCAATCTCAAACATTTGCTCCGCCAAGGCAGGCCGGCACTCGATTCTTGGCCAAAGTTAAAGCCACACCCGATGATCCCGGAACGATAGTCTCGATCTTTCCCGAGTCAGGCGCGATAATTGGTTTTGGTGCGTATACGGGTCCGTCCGGAAATGGAGGCGTGTCGTTCGCGAAGGTTGTGCTGCCGGCGCACCTGCAGACCGATCCTGAGGGCATGTATATAGCGAAAGTCTACGGAAAAGATGTGCTCGGTATCCCCAAATACTTGAACGATTTCCAGATGACCCTCGCGAAATATCAAGCCCTGAGAAATGCAGGCTTACCTACTCTGCCTACGCTTCTCGTTGACGAAAAACAGGGCGTCATAGTCGAGACGAACCTGAACACGAATCAGCGCATCGCTCTTGCTGCCAATAACGAAAACCGCTTATTTGAAGAAAAGTCCATCAAAGAAATACCAAACGTATATTCTTTGTCGAGCGCCATGATTCAAACTGCCGAGCAAGCGGCCAAAAATGGTATTGGGATTCCCTATGACGCGTGGTTTATTTTAGCTCCGCGGCCCGACTCTACTGGCTCGTTTGGAATAGCTCCCTTTGCCGATGTCGATAATGTCGAGATCGGATTGACTCCAAACTATAAACTGCTCGCAGATAATCTGAAGGAAGTTCTGATTTTCTGGGATTCGTTCTTCAGGCGGTGGGGCTCCCCGCAGCTTTCATCGACCCTGTCGGAGCTTGAGCAAAGGATCGACGCGCAGATACCCCCGACGGAATACAACGGCACGATGATCTCGTCGAACGGCGCGGTCGGCTTTGAGAGGTGGTGGGAGAACGTCCAAGCCGACGGGGTTCTCATGGGAACTTACAACACATTCTTTGGTCCGTTGCCGCCCTCTGTGGTAGCATCAAACGATGCCGGAGAAACTAACGGAGGAGCAAATGCGACCGAGAAGGTCAGTGTTGGAATCGAAGGCAAGAATGGTCTTGGAAGCGGAACAGAAGGGGCGAACGAAGGAGGGCTGGCCGGAGGAAATCTTGGAGGATCCGGTATACAAGGCGGATCAACCGTATTGGGCGGCGCTCCTCAAGGAACTCTTGCGGGATCGCCTCCAATCGGAGGACTACAAACGCAAACATCCGGACCGGGCCGCCAAAATCAACCGAGCCCTCAGGGAGTACGAGGAGAAACAGCCGGAGGCCGCGCGGGAATTGATCGAGGAACTGAAACAATCGGGGCTCAACCCGGAGGCCTTGGAGCCGGAGAAGGAGTAGCGCAGGCTCCCGGAGCGAATAGGGCACAGCCGACGCAGTCGGCTGTGCCCTTCAATTCTGTTGCGAAAACGGTGCTCGGCTCGATCGCGGCGCTCATCGCGCCGCAAGCGGCGCAGCCTGTCGTCGACGCGCTGCTCACGAACGCCCCGGGCCTCGCGCGCGACCTGCTCTCCAATCTTTCCAACCTCGGCAATGGCGCGCAGGCCGCGCCGCAAGCGTCCGCTTCGACGCAGACGCAGGCGGTTGCGTACAACGGCACTCCGTACACGAAGCTCACCGACCCCGCGCAAGTCAGAAAAGCCGACAAGGAGGTAGTGCAGCCGGCCCTGATTCAGAATCTGGTCGACATGGGCCATACATTCGATCCGAATTTTAAATTCGGCGACACGCCGGTGCCGGGACAGATCGTGATCGTCCCGGAGCCCGTAAATACGAAAGTGTCTCCCTTTTTCAATCCTGATGCTACTGGAAATATATCGCCCGCCGACTCGATGATATCGCATGCAACATTCTTGAACTATCAGAACGGAGGCAAGGTAGAGATAAAAAATAGGAAGCAAGAGGTAATACAGGAAATCGCGTACGATGCGGGAGCAGCCAGTCAGGTCAACTTCGGTCTCAAGGCGCGATTGACGCCCCTCGGCGTGGAGGCGTATTTCAATGCGGCTATATACATAGACCAGTACGATTGCAATGCCGCTGGTAAATGCACGGTCTATATAAGAGACGGTCTCCCAAGGACGAATCACACCGGGAGCAGCAAACGACTGAAACAGAGTCCCATCTTGAACAAGAACTCGCACGGCGTTGAGGTCATGGCCGCAAGTGAAAACGAGGTGAATGACAAAGGAGCGAGCACGCTCGCAGATGTTGCCGTCGCGTATTCCCTGGTCATCGGGAAGCCGGTCTTGGTGGACGCACATGGTTTCGTCAACGACAAAGGAGTTTCGTTGGATGACATCAAGAAGGGAAATGTCGCGAATGTTGAAGGTCGCAAGGGGTTACTCGCCGCGCAGAAAGCGCTCGCTGTCGCATTTGCAAAATCCGGCACGCCGCCGGTGGCCCAAAGCGCGCAGGCGGAGAGGCAAACCGCTCCAATCCCTCAGGCGGCGCAAAATCCCTCGCCGACATACGCGTTCGGCGACAGCTATTGCTCCGGAATGGGGTTGAAGGGTACCTGTACCAGTGGAATTGCCGCCAAAAAGATTCTCGAAAACGTACGGGCGTTCATAAAAAATAATCCGGGAACACTCAAGGGACAGACGGTTTTGGTAACCACGGGGGCACCGAACGCATGGAACGGGAGCGTGACTTCGCAGGGAGATATGGAAGCTATTCGTGCCAACGTGCCGCTCATCCTCGAAGCGTTGAAAACGGCCGTGGGGAGCGAGGGCAAGGTAATCGCGGTCGGGCCGGTGAATTTCGCGCCGTTCGCGAAGTACATGGATCCCAAGCTGAACCCGAAAAATACGCAGGGGTTGAATCTCGATCAGGATCTGAAGCGCATGGCGGATGACGCGGGCGTGCAATATGCGAGCTTGTGGAACGCCCCGACCGCGCCGGACGGCTACCATCCGAAAAGTCCCGATGTGACGCTCGCCGCCGTTCGAGCCGCACCACCCGCGAACACTGCGGTCGCGCAGAACAATCCGCCGGAGGCGCAGAAGCCGGCAAGCGCCGCGCAGCTTCTGCCGGGGCAGACGGTCACGCGGATGTTCGAGAACGGCCCGTCGCCGAGCACTCCCGTGAGCCTCGCGCTCTCGAAGAATTTCGATCCGTCGAAGCCGGTGCGCATCTTCGTGGGAATGAACGGCGACGAAAATCCCGCGCAGCCGCAGCTCGCGTATCCAAACCAGGTCGCGGCATGGGTCGACCAGGTCAATGCCTCCGGGGAAAACGCGGTCATCGTCGTGCCGAAGCTCGGCTATCCGGCGGGCAGCGGTGCAGGAAAGTGGCGCAACCCGGGAACCATCGCAAAAGCCTTTGATGAAATCGCTCAATATGTATCGAATCAGACAGGAGTAAGTACCGATGATCTGAAGGCGGCTCCGCAAACTGTCGCCTGGTACAGCGGCGGATACGAAGCGGCGGGCGATTGGATCAACGACCTCGGCAAGCAAGTCGATCGGGTGGTGATCCTCGACGGAGGATACGGCGTCGATCCATCGCGCGGAGCGCTCGCGAGGGCCGTCGCGTGGAAGAAAGCCAGCCCCGACGGGATTCTCGTCAGCATGTACACGCCCTCGACGATGAACGCGAACCTGAACACGCTTCTCGCAGGGATCCGGAAAGCGCTGCCGCAATCGAATGTTCACACAAGCGCGCCGAAAGCGGACGACATTATCGCACCCGGCGACGTGTGGATCTACCAATTGCCGGCGGGCACGCAGCACATGACGCTGCTCACGGGAGATCAAAAGCGCGTGACACAAACGATCGCGGCGATCAACCCGAACGCTGCCGCGACGGCGCTCGCGAATGCGCAAGTGCCGGGGCAGACCGGCCGCGCGCAAGGGCCATTCAGCTATGCTGGGACCATGAGCGCCGCTCTTTCGAGCACGGCGCTCTCTCCTTTCACGCCCGCACCAGATCTCCTCCGGGCCAAGGCGCTCGCCGCGCAGGAATTCGCGCGCGCGCAGCAAGAAGCCGCCAAGCTGGCTGCCGGGTTTGAAATACTCACTCCGGAGCAAGCGGCCGCGAAATTCAGCGCGGACAGGCAAGCGTGGCTGGATGCAATCAAGAGCGGCAAGAACACAAAAACGCTGCCTCCGGTCGTCGTGCCGAATCTTGCTGCCCAGGCGAGTCCGGATGCAATAACCGGCAAAACGGTCAGCGTCCTGCCGACAGGTTATGGGCCGGGCGGTGGCGGAATACAAGGACCGGATCAGGGTTCGCGGCCGAACGTGGACGGCGTCGTGAAGCCGCTCTGGAAGCCGCAGGATGTGATCGCGTGGCGTCTCTCCGGCGGCACGCAGGGGCATCCATACGGCGCAGTCGCGGTGACGGCCAATTCGGGACGAAACGGCAAGTTCTATTACATCAGGAACTTCGAATTCACCGACAACCGGGACGGCGTCCGCTACATGATCCCGGATTACATTGTCCAAGCGTACGACAATTTCGACTCGCGGATGACATACGCCAATAAAATGGACTTCGCGCTCGGCAACTACGCGGGCATGAATACGGAGGCGTACATTATTGCCCACCAGCCGAAGATCAACGGCGTCGCGGCGGTCGACGGCGTCAGGGGAAGTCCCGAAGCGCAAATCATCGAAATTTCCAAGGAAACGGCGCTTGCCCTGATGGGTGACTACGATCCAAAAATTCATGTTGCGCGCGGGTCCGCTCCGACGCAAGTCGCCGTTTTAAATAACGGCTCCGCGCCGCAAGGTCAGGGTACCTACAGCCGTGCAGGAGTGCCCAATACTCAAACGCCAGCCGCTTTACAGAAAACCGCGCAGGGAATAGAAGACGGTCTCGCGAAGGCGACCGGTGGAAAGGTGCAGTTCAGATTCCTCTCCGCCGCGGCGCCGGAGGAGGGCAACGCGCCCGATTCGCCGTCGCTCGGGAAACTTGTTTCCGCGACGGGCAAGCCTGCCGCGCTTGCGAAGGCAGCTGATGAGGTGCGCATCGCGCAAGTCGTCGAGCGCGCTATCGCGAAATGGAAGCTCTGGGATAATCCCGCCGCGTCAAAGATCGTGGTCTTTACCTCCAGAATCGATACGCCCGACTTCACTCTGCCGAAGTCGAATGCCGCCGCGGCCGATCCGGACGCGGGAGTGCTCTGGATCAATCCCGCCAACTCGGACGAAGAGATCGAGGCCGCGATTCACGGGAAGGTGGCGATTATCCAGCAAGATTTGTTCCCGAAGGCGGACGCCTTCGCAGAAGCCGTGTACGGGCCCGAATGGAAGAAGTCGTATTCGCCCGATGAAAAACCTGCAGCAGGACGTCCGCTCGGATTTCCCGATCAGTACGCGTACGCCAAACCGATTACCGACTTGATGCAGACGATGAGCGCGTACATCGCGCAGGCGAAGTACTGGGATAATCCGACGACCGTCGCCCGTTTGCAGAAAACCGAGCCGCAGCTCCTGAAGAAACTTCAGTTCGTCAAAGACGCGCTGCAAAAAGCTTCCGCCGGCGCGATGAATCCTAAATATCTCGCGAGCCTAAACCCCGTCAATCCGAAATTTTCTCTTCAGCCCGCTCTCGCGGCGAATGGTAAAACCGCTCCTCTGCGCGCTATCGGCCCGCAAGGGCCTGCTTCGGCCGATATTGCAACACTCGTCCAGGTCATACAGGCGACGCCGGATTTCAGCGCGCCGCCGGTCAATACGGCGGAGGATCCGGATGTCGCGAATACGCGCGCGGTCGACATCGTCGACAGGTTCGTCGCGGCGAAACCCGAATCGACGCCCGAAGAGTGGGCGGCGCTTCTCTTCGTCGCCGGCCTCGATAAAACGGCGCACTTCACCAACACGCGAGCGCAAGTCGCCGGCGCGAGCAATCCGAATCCGAAACAGATCCAGGCGGCGAATATAAAAATCGCCACGCGCGTCGCGCAGTGGCTCGCGCCGATCGCCGATCAGGGGATACAGCTCCAATCCTTCACCTACAACACGAACCTTACGCCCGAGCAGCGACATATAGAGGATTATCTCTGGAGCGCGTATCGGCGGGCGCCTCTCAAGATAGACAGCGGCGGCGATTTTACCTGGAAAGATATCACGGGCGCTCTCAACGCGGGTATGACACTGCACGATTACGTTATCGGAGGCATGAATTTCGATATCAAGACCGGACTCTATGCGATGGGAAAGGCCATGGATGCAGAAGAGATAGCATGGAGCTTCCTTGCCGCATATCGCGGGTTGGAACGTCCTGCGGCGACGGGGCAGGTGGTCGCCAGCAATCCGCGAAATTCGCAGCATTACGCCGGCGGATACGGGCAAGGAAATGCCGCAGACGTAGCGGCCGGCGAGTCATTCCCTATCAAGCTTGAAGAACAGGACAACGGCAAAACAATCGATGTAAATCAGGCGAAACGCGATGCGGCAAACAAGGTGGTCTGGGATTGGATCGCCAAGAACGGCTCGAAGTATGGAATGCGAACCAATTTCATCGGCAACGATCCGGCGCACGTGCAGCCTGGCGATGAAAAGATTCTTGCAAAGGAGCGCGAACAAATCGCCCTGGAGGTAAACGGCTCCAAGGTGTTTGCCGGGAATGCGCCACTGCCCAAACCCCGGCCGAACGTGGGGAGTGTCGCTACATACGGGACGTCGAATGCGCCGACGAACGTTCCGCCTGAGTCGTTGGAGCAAACGACGCCGCTTAACTTCTGGACCAGTCTCGTCAGCCGGCCGCCGGAATCGGTAATCCAAAGCTTCGGAAAACAAGGAGGCATCATCGACGCCGATTTCGGCGACGGCAACCTCTTCCCGAAAAATGTCCCGGCTAACGTGATCGTGACCGCATACAGCGTGGGCGGCGCGGCGTATAAAGTGAAAAACAACGAGACGCCGGCGAAACAGAACGTGGATCGGTATCAGAGCGCGGGTATCGCGTTGAAGAATTATCCGGGATGGCCCGATGAATTGAAAGTCGCGTTCGACGAGCCCGGGTCGTTCGAGAAGTGGCTCGGCCTCATGCGCGAGGACATGACTCAAACGATTCTTGCGGCGAATGCCGCAGGGATACGGCGGCTCAGCCTCCATGTCGATAACGTCGAAGATCAGACGCCCGCGCAATTCGCGCAGACCCTCAAGCTCCCGCAACAAATTGCATATGAGCTCAAGCAGTCGGGTAGAATCGCGTCAGACATGATCGTACAGTCGTCGGTAAAAAATAATGTATCTGCGGCGAGATCGCTGCTTGATTCCAATGCCGTCCGACCAGACGAGATATCGCATGTGGTGCTCGAGAATTCGAATTTCAACGCGAGCGCTCGGCTCACCGCATCGTCCATCGGAGTGAAATATTCAATCCCGGTCGTTCTGAAGGAATTTGCAATCGACAACGGTGGAAAGAAAACGAGCGAAACGCGCGCAAGAGAACTCGCCGCTCTTCCCGGCATTGCCGCAGTGAGCTTCTCGCCGAAAGAGTCTTCCTATGACAACGGCGTGCTCTACCGGGGGACTCCGGTGCCCGCGATTCTCGCGCCGGGACAATCCTACGCGACGCGCGTCTATGTCCCTTCCGGCGAGCCTCCGTTCGCCGAACTCAATCCGGTGGCGACAGAGGCGGTACCTCCGGGACCGATGGTGCAGCCACAGCCGGCACCGACTCCGACTCAGACGGATAACCCGGGTAATATCGCTACCGAAACTGAAATCAAGCCTGCGCCAGGGGAAACGAAAGCGGAAACACCGTCCGGAGTCGCGCTGCCGCAGCCGACGACCGTTGAGCATGCGCCTGTCGCTCCCGCAGAGCAAGGAGCCGCTCCTTTGCCGGCGCAGGCGGAAGATCTGGAGTTGGCGGAAGCGAAGGCGCGGGCGAATCCGGTGATCCCCGTCGTCGTGACCGATCTTCCGCCGCGCGTGAGCTTCACCGATGCGACCCGCGCGATCGCGGAAGGATTCTTAAGGCAATTTGGCGAGGAAGCGGCGCGCGTGCAGCAGCTGCTCACCCAATTCAATGGACTCGGCGGGCCATTTGGCGCCGCTCGCCTACCCGCGTCGAGCGCCGCGCGACGGCCCGAAGAAATCGTCGAGCAATCCGCGACCCCCGAAGAGGAGATCAAAGCGGCGGTCGACGCGGAGCAGCAGGCGCTCGACGCCGTTCGAGCCCTCGACAATGCGATCGAGACGGTGAGCGCGAATCCCGACACCGTCATCCAACAAGACATCGCGGGGTTCCCGACCAACGAATTGCAGCGGCTCATCGCTGAACGCGAACGGCTTCTTCAGTTGCTCGGCGCACGCACGACGCCGCTCCTGCGGCAGGTCTCGTTCTCGTCGCTGCCATACGACATGCAGCAAGCGCTCATCACGGTCGGACTTGCGCCGCGCGAGCAGATCGCCGACAGCCTTATCGCCGAAGCAAATGCAGATGGGCAAGAATTGAGCAAAGCGGATGCCGAAGCGCAAGCGGCCGTTCTTGCGCCTCGAATACCTCCGCTGCCATCAAATCGGAGCCTCGTAGCCAACACGAATCCGGTCGGCCCGTCGAGCCCGATCAATTCGCCGCTTGCGCGGCAGAATCCGACGATCAATGTTGCGCCCGCTAATCCCGAACAGGTGTCTCCGGTAGCGCCGCAGGAGCCCGCGCCCAACGCGGTCGCTCGGCCCGATATCGTCGACGACGTGCTTGCCGTCGTAAACGGCGTGTTGGAGGAGTTACGCGTACAAAAGGCGATCGAACGCGCGATGACGACTCTCACAAATCTCACCGGAGCCGACGCGCCTTCTCCCGGTTTGCAGGGCAGCATCTCGGTGAAGCCCGAAGATCGTATCGGCGCTTCCGCGCCGCCTGTCGAAGGAGCGGAGGGAACGATCGAAACACCTACGCGAGGGGAGCCGAGCGCGTCTGTTGGCTATACGCCGAAGCCCGGAGAACGCATCGTCCAAAAAACGGCGAGCCCCGGGCTCCTCGCGCGGGTCGCGACGTATATCAATGCGCGCGTCAACGCACTCGTGAGCGCGATCAACGAAAGACTTTCTCCGCAACCTTCCGAGGTCGTGCTGCGGCCGATTGCCGAGACGATTCCGAGCTCCGGCGGACAAATCGGTCTCGAGCAAACACAGCGGGCGGCTCCGGAAAAAGTCGAAGCGGAGAAATCCGAGCCCGCGCCGTCTTCGGAAATCGTGGCCGAAGGCGCGACAAAGAAACAAATCACTCTGGTTCCGGGCGCGGAAGAGTTTTCGACCAATATGCCGCTCCCGGGCGCGGAAGAACGCGACGCAGGTGAAAGCGAAGGCGGGAGCGAGAGTGCGCCACCCGGGAAGAAGTCCGAATGGACTGGCTATCAAAAGATGAGTGCGACCATCAATACTGCAGGCATATTCGGCGTTGGCATACTCGGAAAGATATTCGGCTCCGGAGGCGGAGGCCCGGGTGGTCCCGGCGGGCCGAACGGTCCCGGCGGCAACGGTACTCCTCCGGGCAATACGCCAAATAGCACGAATCCGCCCGGCACGCCGGAGACACCGGGCACCTATGCACCCGCCGGCGTCCCTCCGCCCGGATCCGAAGAAGAAAAGAAGGAGAAGAAAGAAAACATTCCGCCGGAATCGGAGCCGAAAACAACTCCCAAGACCGCATCTCCGACGCCGCAGAAAGAAACAAAGACAGCTCCGAGTACGACGCCAGGCAAAGAACCAGGCAAGGAATCGCCGGCAAAGACATTGAAGCCGGGCGAGAAGGCGCCGGCGCAACCGCAAACCTCGCCGGGTGCTTCGCCCGGAAGGAATCCCGGATCAAGCCCCAGCGGATCGCCGGGCGGCTCGGCCGCAGGAGGGGGGCAGGGAAGCCAAGGCGGAGGCGGCATCGGGCAGTTCTTCAGCTCGCTCATGCAGCTCTTGGCGAAGCTCTTCGGGCCAAAGCCACCATCGCCCGAGTCATCACCGCCATCCGTCGCGCCCGCGCCGACTCCGACTCCGACACCGGCCCCGGTACCGATACCGATTTCGGCGACGACATCGACGCAAGTCGCTGCAACTTCGACTGCCGCAACGTCTTCGGCCCCGGCGGAGGACACTCAAAACACAAGCGCGTCGATTCACAGCGTCTCTATGTATGCTTCGCCCGAGCAGGTTTCTCCGGGCAAGGGATCGAATCTGATCTGGACGAGCCTTTTTACGGCCTCTGCGACCTGCGAGATCGCGACGAGCGACGGCTCGTTTAAAGCCGATGGCGGGCCAAGCGGCGTCGTATCCTCTCCGCTTCTGTACGCGACGACGAGGTTCGTCGTGACCTGCCAAGATCCCGATACCGGCGAGACGATAACCGATTCGGCGACTGTCAACGTCAAACAGTAGCGTCATGTTACTCACGTGATATACTTGCTCGCATGGCAACGTGGATTATTTTCGGAGCAGTCGTAATCGTCGTACTTGCCGCGATCGGGATGTACAACCGTTTCGTCACTCTCTCAAACCGCGTGAAAGAGGCATGGTCGGATATCGACGTCCAGCTCAAGCGCCGATACGATCTCATCCCGAATCTCGTCGAGACGGTGAAAGGCTATGCGGCGCATGAAAGCGGCACGCTCGAGAAGGTGACCGAAATGAGAGTGCGCGCGATGAACGCATCGACTCCGCACGAAAAGGAGGAAGCGGAAAACATGCTCTCGGGCGCGCTCAAGACGCTCTTTGCGGTGTCGGAGAATTATCCCAATTTGAAAGCGAACGAAAATTTCGTCGAGCTCCAGCGCGAGCTCTCCGATACGGAAAACAAGATCCAAGCCGCGCGCCGTTTCTACAACGGCGTCGTGATGGAGCTCAATACCGCACTCCAGTCGTTCCCGTCGAATCTCGTCGGGAGCATGTTCGGCTTCAAGGCGGCGGAGTTCTTCCAGCTCGGCGAAGGCGAAGACGCAGCGCGAAACCCTGTTCGGGTTTCGTTCTAATTGTTCTAGACGTTCTAATCGCCAAAATACATGTCAGAGCGTTTCGCTCGGTATCGGTTCGAAGACCTTCAGGTATGGGAAATCGGGATGGAGATTATCCGAGAAGTATACAAGCTGACTCGGAAGTTTCCGCGGGCAGAGATGTTCGCACTTAGCGATCAGTTGAAACGTGCCGCAACATCTATAGTTCTTAACGTTGCGGAAGGTTCCGGACAACCGACGAAGAAAGGATTTGCGGTCTATATTCAACGATCAAAGTCTTCTACACTCGAATGCGCCGCGTGCCTTAAGATTGCGCTTCAGGAGAAATTTATTTCCTCCGCAGATACTGCAACAGTTGAGAAGTTGCTTGAGCAGGAGTATTTTAAGCTGATAGCCCTCGGGAAGAGTATTAGCGCTTAGAACGCATACAACGAATATAACGACTAGAACATCTCACACGCTATGGCTTCTCTCTATACACAACAAAGTAAAAATGTCTTCCGAACGTGGCTTCTGATGGCCGTCTTTTTTGCGCTTGTAGTTTCGGTCGGATGGGTCGCATCGCAGTATTACGGAGACTACTCCTTTATATATGTTGCCAGTGCGTTCGCGCTCGTAATGAACGTGAGCGCGTTTTGGTTCTCCGACAAAATCGCGATCGCAAGCGTCGGGGCGAAACCGGCGGATGAGCATCGGTATCGCGAGCTCCACCGCATCGTCGAAAACCTCGCGATCACCGCTGGTTTGCCGAAACCGCGCGTCTATATAATAGAGGACTCCGCGCCCAATGCGTTCGCGACCGGTCGCGACAAAGGGCACGCCGTTATCGCCGTCACGACCGGACTCCTGCAAATGCTGGACAGATCGGAACTCGAAGGAGTCATCGCTCACGAGCTCTCGCACGTGGGCAATCGCGATATCCTCGTGATGACGGTCGCCGTCGTGCTCGTCGGCGTCATCTCCACGGTCGCGAATATCGCGATCCACATGAGCCACTTCGGAGGAGGAGAGCGGGACCGTGACAACAAGAATCCGCTTATTCTCGTCGGGTTCGTTGCGGCGATCATTCTCGCACCGCTCGCGGCACAGCTCATGCAGCTCGCGATTTCTCGCAAGAGAGAATTCCTGGCCGATGCATCCGGCGCCCTCCTCACGCGTTATCCCGACGGTCTCGCCTCGGCGCTTCAAAAAATCGGCTCCTACGCCGCTCCGATGCGGCGCGCCTCGACGACGACCGCTCATCTTTTCATATCTAATCCGTTCGGCAGGCACGAAGCGGGGCAGTGGGTCGCGAAATTGTTCTCGACCCATCCGCCGATTCCGGAGCGCATCGCGGCACTGGAGGGAATGGATGTTTAGAGGTAGAGTAAACCCCAGTTGCAAGGCCTGTCATGCTTCGTAGAGAGGAGGAAGCCATGGGCGATGTAATCCTCGGCGTGTTTCTGAAGAATGGACGAAAGAAGGTTACCTGGTCGGGGAGGGATGATGCGACGCCGGCGGAAGTTCGGAAACTTCCTCGCGCTCGCGAGCAGCTTCCCATGAAGGCCGCATCCGTCGCATTGAGCCTCGTCCCGACCGAACAGGACGTCGAGTGGACACGGCCGTCCGACGTGAGCGCGCCCGAATAGCCGGCGCGATTTCGACAAAGGGTGCCGCCCGCAAGAGCGGCCCTTCCTTTTAGAGTAAACTTCAGTGAAGTATACTGCCCGGATTGGAGGGTTCGCATAGCGGTCTAGTGCGCACGCTTGGAAAGCGTGTGTGGGGCAACCCACCGAGAGTTCGAATCTCTCACCCTCCGCAGTCAGTACTTGTTATCGGTGTATGCCGAGGCCTCAGTTTTGAGCCGTTATTCAGAACGGTTCGAATCTCTTTGCAGGTTCGACCGTCGGGGATTCGCACCGTAGATTCTCTTGCACTTCGGAGCAAAGAGGAGTTTACTGTCTGTTCTTATGGCATTTCGTCTTTCAAAACGGCCGACCTACATACCGAAGGTCCAAGATACCAATATCGTTGATTGGGGCGTTCGTGTCCCAGCAATATTCGTCAATGCGCTAAGTCTCGCGTGGCGACCAACGGCTGCATCGGTGAAAGACAGCGGCGAACTTTTCATGGTTGATCCCGTTACAGACCGCGTACTTTCAAACCGATCTGCGAAGAAGAACTTT
>JBEEJY010000002.1:0-43941 GCA_041168925.1 Candidatus Parcubacteria bacterium
AAGCTCTCGGGAAGTACATGCCCCACTACAATGGAAAGCGACTGCACTTCGGCCTTAATCTGCGCACGCCATTACAAGCTTTAACAGCAAAACGTTTCCAAGCTATTGATTAGAAAACGCATGCGCCGCGCGCGACCTCTACCCGATGTCGAGGAAAAGGGGCGGTATGTCGCGGCTTCCGTGGAGGACGCGCAGTATGCGAATGCTGCTCCGACGAACCTCGTAGAAAAGGGTAAATGATTCTATTGAGATCGAACGCGGAGAGCCGGAGAGTTCGCGACGTACTCTTCTCAAGTAAGGAAGAGACGCAATTACATCGGCAGTCTCAACAATGCGATCAGTCCATGCATATGCGGTATTTGGATCATACGCGGCAAGGTACGCCCAGATGTCGAGGAGATCGCCGCGCGCGGGGAGAGAAAAAAGCCCGCACCATGGCGGTTGTCAGGCGGTATGCGAGAGTGTCGGGAAACGGCGGCGAGCTTCTTTGAGAAACGCGGGAAGCGAAATATTTCGTGCCGTGCCGTGCCTGCCGAGCTCAAGCGCTGCATTGAGATCGCGTATCACGCGGGCGAGTTCCCGTTTTTGAGCGGGTGCAAGCGGCAACGATTTCTTTTGGAGCGAGAGAGCCATGTGAGTAGCATAGTTGCGCATATCAAAAGTCAAACGCAGTGTTTGACAGAGAATCCATCATGGCTACAATAGCTCTTATGGCTAAAGTAACCATCATACCAGCGAGGGAAGCGAAGAACCGTTTTGGGGAACTTTTGGATGCCGTGCAGCGGCAGCCCGTCATTATTACCAAGAAAGGCCGTCCAGTCGCGCGGATGATCGCTTTCGTTGATCCGAAACGGTTCGAGGAAGTGGAGGATGAGATATGGGCGGAGAAGCTCCGGAAGGTACTGAAAAATCCGCAGTATCTCACTGCGAAGAAATCTGAAGAAGCACTCAAGCGTATGCTTCGACATGCTCATACTCCATCTCGATAACCGTGCAGACAAGTTCGCGAAAAAACTCCCGCCCAAACAGGAAGGACAAATTGGTCGCAAGCTCGCGGAACTTCTCACGGTTCCTTTCCCGCAGGATGCTAAACGAGTCAAGGGCATGGATTGGTATCGCGTCGACATCGGAGAGTATCGCATCGTTTACAATGTTCGAGGAAATGTTCTCGATGTACCGCTCATTGGCAAACGCAATGACGACGAGGTATACAAGCGATTGAAACGTCTTATGGGCTGATCGCGATGATATAATTTCCCCATGTATATAAGTGATACCCATCTCAAATCCTTTCTCGCCGACGCGGGGCTCGTTTCAAACAGGGATTTTGATGCCGCGGAGGCGGAGGCGAAAGCGGAAGGGAAGACGGTGGGAGAGATCCTAACGGCAAAAAACGCGATCGGCGAGGACGAACTGCGCCGCACCTACGCCTACATTCTCGGCATTCCGTTTGTCGCGCTCGTCGGCACGACGATTAAATACGAAACACTTCAGCAAATCCCGGAGCCGATCGCACGAAGGAACAACATTATCTCCTACAGCCACAAGGGCGATGAGCTCGAGGTGGCCATGCTCGATACCGATGATCTCGCGGCGATCGATTTCATTAAGAAAAAGACGCACCTCAAGATCTTGCCTCGCCTCACGGACGTCGTCTCGATCAAATCGGCGCTCAAGCAGTACCAGCAAGGCTTGAAAGACAACCTCGGCAGCGTCATCGCGCGAGAAACCGCGGCGCTCGAGAAAACGGGCAGCGCGACCGGCGAGAAAGAGCTCAAGGAGATGGCGGAGGGGATGTCGGCCGTGCGTATCGTCGATACGCTCCTGCGTCACGCGAATGCACAGGGCGCTTCCGACATACACATCGAACCGCTCGAGGAATCCCTCCTCATCCGCTACCGCATCGATGGGCTCTTGCACGACGCTATGGAGCTGCCGAAGAGCGCGGCACCCGCGATCACCGCGCGCATCAAGGTGCTCTCCAACATGCGCCTCGACGAGCATCGTTTACCGCAAGACGGTCGTTTCGGCGCGGAGAGCGCCGGCGAGAAAATCTCGTTCCGCGTTTCGGTGCTCCCGACCTACTACGGGGAGAAGATCGTGATGCGCCTGCTTCGCGACTCGATTTCCGGCTTCACGCTCGAGGGCATCGGCTTCCACGGGGCCGGGCTCGAGCGCATGCATGAGGCGACGCGCAAGAATACCGGTATGATCCTCGCGACCGGCCCCACGGGTGCCGGCAAATCGACGACGCTCTATACTTTGCTCGACATCGTGAACACGCCGGATGTCAACATCTCCACGGTCGAAGATCCGATCGAGTATCAGATGAAGCGCGTCAATCAGACGCAGGTGCGTCCCGAGATCGGCTTCACGTTCGCCAACGGTCTGCGATCCCTCGTGCGCCAAGACCCCGACATCATCATGGTCGGCGAGATTCGAGACAAAGAAACCGCGTCGCTCGCGATCAACGCGGCGCTCACGGGCCATCTCGTGCTCTCGACCCTCCACACGAATTCCGCCGCCGGCGCCATTCCGCGCCTTCTCGATATGGGAATCGAGCCGTTCCTTCTCGTCTCAACCTTGCGCGTCGTGATCGGCCAGCGCCTCGTACGTCGTCTCAATGCGGATAAAGAAAAGTACGAACTCTCGAAGGATGAGCAAGCGCAGCTCGCGCGCGTCGTCGACGCAGGCGCTGTGCTGAAAGCGCTCAAAGAGGAAAAAGTGGTCGCCAAAGACGCGACATGGGGAAAAGTTCCCTTCTACAAGGCAAAAGAGGGCGGACAGACCTCTTCCGGCTATTCCGGCCGCATCGGCATCCATGAGGTGCTTGCGGTTACTTCGACCATCAAAGAACTCGTGATGAAAAACGCGATCTCGGACGAAATCCAAAAGCAAGCGAAAAGCGAAGGCATGCTCACGATGGCCGAAGACGGCATCTTCAAAGCGGCGCAAGGCATCTCGACGATCGAAGAGGTTTTGCGCGCGGTGACCGAATAGGGGAGAACCCGGAAAGAGCGAGTTTTTGCGCGATATAATTACAGGCATGGCACGGTTTTCGTATACCGCCGAAAAGGGCGGAGGTGAAGTGTACAAAGGGGTCGCGGAGGCGGCTGATCGTTTCGAGCTCTACAACATCGTCCGCCAAGAGGGCGGGCGCATCATTTCGGTGGAAGAAGAGGGCGGAAGCGGCCTGCTCTCGATGAATTTCTGGAATTCGCTCCTCACGCGCATTACGGAATACGAAAAGATTCTCTTTGCGCGCAATCTGGGCGCCATGCTCTCCGCCGGCCTCTCGCTCGCTCGCGCCCTCTCGGTCATGGAGCGGCAGACCAAGAACGCCAAGATGGCGGGGGTTGTCTCCGCGATCGCAAGCGACGTGCGAAGGGGCGACACGCTTCACGATTCGATCGCGAGGTTCCCGAGGGTATTCGGCAAACTTTTCGTCGCGATGGTGCGTGCGGGCGAAGAAGGGGGAGATTTGCCCGGGTCGCTCCAAGTTATCGCCGATCAAATGGAGCGGATGTACTCGCTCAAGAAAAAAATCCGCGGTGCGCTCATCTATCCCTGCATCATTTTGATCGCCATTTTCGGCATCGGCATTCTCATGATGATCGAGGTCGTCCCCACGCTCGCCTCCACGTTCAGGGAAATGCACGCGACACTCCCCGCCTCGACTCAAGTCGTGATCGGCATCAGTAATTTTCTAGTGCAGTACACGGTTCTCGCGCTCGGTCTCATGGCCGCAGTTTTCGCGGCGATTTATTTCGGGGTGCACACCGCCTTTGGCAAGCGCGGCATGGACCTTCTCGTGCTTCGCATTCCGCTCGTCGGCGGGATCGCGCGAGAAGTGAATGCCGCGCGCACCGCGCGCACGCTCGCATCCCTGCTTTTTTCGGGAGTCGACGTGATCACCGCGCTCGACATCGTGAGCGACGTCATCCAAAATTCCTATTTCAAACAAGTCATCAAGGACGCGTCGAGAGGAGTGGGGCAGGGCGAACCTCTTTCGAGCGCCTTTGTGCGGAGAGAAGACCTCTACCCGGCTTTTGTCGGCGAAATGATGGCGGTAGGCGAAGAGACCGGACAGGTGACGGAAATGCTGAAGAGACTCGCGCTTTTTTACGAAGACGAAGTGGATCGCAAGACGAAGGACATGTCGACCATCATCGAACCCTTCCTCATGATATTCATCGGAGGTGCGGTCGGGTTTTTCGCGGTGTCGATGATCACGCCGATCTACCAACTTTCGCAGAATATATAAATGATATGCATTCTCGGCGGAAGGGGAATCGCGGCGTCACGCTCCTCGACACCGTCGTCGGCACCGCTCTCATGCTCGTGATTTTTTTGGGAATCGCGGCGGCGTTCCAGCTTGCCCTCGACGTCGTGATCAACAACAAGGCGCGAAGCGGCGCGATCGCGCTCGCCAACGAGCGGATGGAATATATCAGGAGCCTGACATACGCTTCGGTCGGCACATCCGGCGGCATCCCATCGGGCTCGATACCGCAGTCGGAGATCGTGACGCTCAACGGGACGACTTTCACGCGCCGCACGACGATCGAATATGGCGATGATCCAAAAGACGGCACCGGGGGAGCCGATACCAACGGCATCATCTCCGATTACAAATCTGCGCGGGTGGATGTCGCCTGGACGTCCCGCACCGGGACGCGGCACATCACGCTCGTCTCTCGGCTCGAGACGCCAAGCGGCATGGAGACAAGCTGCACGCCGCCGTGCGGCAACCTCGTCATCAACGCGGTCAATGCCGCCTCGCAGGCTCTTTCGGGCGCCTCGGTGTCTATCGTGAATGCGTCGACATCGCCCGCGATCAATCTCGACACTTTCACCAACGCGAGCGGAACCGCCTACCTCATCGGGGCACCGGCGGCAGCCGGATATCGCATAACCGTCACGAAAAGCGGCTACTCGACCGCGCAAACCTACGGCGTGACTTCGCAAAATACCAACCCGAATCCCGGCAATCTCACGGTCTCCAACGCCCAGACGACGACCGGCACCTTCGCGATCGACCTCCTTGGGGCGAAAACAGTGCAAACCTGGACCCAGATCTTGCCCGCAACGTGGGCCGACTCGTTCGCCGACGAGTCGAAGATCGCGACGTCCTCAAACGCCGCAGTTGCCGGCGGATCTGTTTTTCTTGCCGACAACTCGTTTAGCGGCGAAGTGCAATCCGTCGCGATCGCACCGGCGTATATCTATAGGTGGAAGTCGCTCTCGTGGAACGATACTCGACCCGTCGGCTCTTCCATCGCATATCGCGTGTACGATGCGTACGCATCCGCGCTCATTCCTGATTCCCAACTTCCCGGCAACAGTGCGGGCTTCACGGCGTCACCCATCAGCCTGCTCGGCGTCTCGACTTCGACGTACGCCGGATTGCGAATCGACGCGGTACTCTCGCCCGGATCTGCCGCGCCTTCCATCGAATCGTGGAATATCGACTACGACTACGGCCCACAGCCGCTTCAAAACGTCTCCTTCACCCTGCAGGGCGGCAAGGCGATCGGGAGCGGCCCGAGCGGCACCATCTACAAATACAGCGCGCTCCAGAATTCGGGCGCAAGCGCATCGGTTACCATTCCGAATCTCGAGTGGGACACCTACACGATTACGCTCGACGGCGCATCGGCGGGCTACGACATCGCCTCATCCTGCCCCGCGCCGCAACCCGAAGCGCTCTCTCCCGGCGCGACACTCTCGACGAGTCTCTACCTTGCGCCGCACACCGACAATTCTCTTCTCGTCGATGTGCGCTCGCTCGCGACAGGCGCGCTGATCCCCGGCGCGACGGTCAATCTCTCGCGCGGCGTTTTATACTCCGCGACCTCGACGGCCGATTCCTGCGGACAGACCTTCTTCTCCAGCCTCGCGCAATCAAGCGCCTACTCGCTTACCGTTTCCGCACCCGGGTTCGTGACGTACAGCAATCCCGCCGTTGACGTGAACGGCACGATAAAATTTTCCGTGCAGTTATGAAGCGGACTTCCGGCATGACGCTCATAGAATCGGTCGTATGGGTCATGGTGTTCACGGCAGCGACGATCGCGCTCACCTCGTCGGTACTCTACTTTTATCGTACGAGCAATTACGCGATCCAGCAGGCCGCCGCGACCGCTTCGGCGCAGCGCGGAATCGACGCGATGATACGCTCGATCCGAGAAGCATCGTATGCGTCGAACGGCGCGTATCCGGTCGTTTCGCTCGGCGCGAACGACGTGCGCTTTTACGCCGATGTCGATACCGACAGCGGCGTTGAGCAAGTGCACTACTACCTTTCGGGGACGACGCTCGTGAAGGGGATCATCGAACCGATTGGCGATCCGCCCGCCTATACGTCTGCGGAGGCGATCTCGACGCTCTCCGACAACGTGCGCAACCTCACCCTCGGTACCAACCTCTTTACCTACTACGACGGGAACGGCAATCAGATGAACGACCTCGCGAAAATCGGCGACGTGCGCTTCGTGACCGCCTCGCTCCTTGTGGATGTCGATCCGCTCAAATCGCCAACGCCGCTTACGCTTCGATCAAGCGCCGCGATGCGCAATCTTGTCGGAAAATGAGTATGAGTCGCCTTTCGCAACCCGTGCCGCGAGGCTCGCGAGGAGTCACGATCATGATGGTCATCGCCTTCATGGGGATTTTCCTCCTCGTGATGGGGACAATCACGAGTTATGCGTTCGAACAATCTACCTACGGCCGCGCCCTCTACACGCGCGAACAGGCGATCGCGATTGCCGAGGCGGGCCTCGAATACTACCGCTGGTTTCTCGCGCACAACCCCAACAACCTCACCAACGGCACGGGGCAGCCGGGACCCTACAGCTACGTCGTCAACGACCCCGAAGGCGGCAAGCTCGGCACTGCTTCCCTCACGGTGAGCGGCAATACCTCGTGCAGCGTCATTCAGTCGATCGACATCACGTCGGTCGGGAGGTCCGACATGAATCCCGGTTTTCCGCGCACGCTTTTCGCGCGCTACATGCGCAAATCGGTCGGTGCCTATTCCTATCTTTTGAACGGCAACGTCTGGGCGGGATCAGACCGCAGCATCACCGGCCCGTATTTTTCAAACGGCGGCATCCGCATGGACGGCACCAACTACTCCGACGTCATGAGCCCCGTTTCCTCGTGGATTTGCAATTCGAGTTACGGCTGTTCCCCGACGCAATACAGCGCTCCCGGAGTCGTTGGGAGCGGGAGCGGCTCTGCGCTTTGGAAATCGGGCTCGCAGGTTTCTTCGATCGATTTCGGCGCGATCCAGGCTTCGCTCTCGACCCTGAAGGGCTACGCGCAAAACAACGGCGGGCTCTATTTCGCCCCCGCGAGCGGTTCGCAGAATCAGCGCGGCTACCATCTCATCTTCAACAGCAACGGGACGGTGACCATCCGGCGCGTCACGGGAACCGTGAGCGGAATCGGGAGCTATTCGAACGACATCAACGACCTTTCCCGATACTCAGGCTCGACATTCACCGGCGAGACTTCGGACGAGCGCAGCATCATCTCGAGCGAGACGCTCGTCGGGACCTACGCCATCCCGTCTTCGTGCGGCCTGATCTTCGTTGAAGATCGCGCGTGGATCGAGGGTGTCGTGAAAGGGAAGGTCACGGTCGTCGTCGCGACGCCCTCCGACGGCGTGGCATCCACGGTCCCGACCTCCGTCTACATCCCGAACAACATCACCTACAACTCAAACGACGGGACGACGGGCCTCACGGTAATCGCCGAAGACAGCATCAACATCGGACTCAATTCGCCCGATATGATGGAGATACACGGCATCTTCGTCGCACAGGGGGGCAATTACGGACGCAATTTCTACACGCGGAATTCCGGATACGGCGTGCCGCTCGTGCCGAGCGGGTACGCCTCGTACGTGCTTCGCACCAAGCTCACGACCGAAGGCACGGTCGTCTCAAACCTTCGCACCGGCACAAGCTGGCAATCAAGCGGCACGACCGTCTCCGGATATCTCTCGCGCGTCGATGCCTACGATGAGCTGCAGGCCGTTTCGCCTCCGCCCTTTACGCCTTCCGCGACGACGGACTACTCGTTTATTTTGTGGCGAGAGCAGTGACATCTATTACACCTGCTTCGTCGTGCGGTCTGTGTAGGCGGATGTTTCGTCTCCTACCATTGACGACAGTGCCATGCTTAAGGAATATGCAATATTTACAATGCGCGCCTGGCACATGCTATGATGGCTGCCGATTTGCTCTCTGACTCAGCTTAATCTCGGACTCTCAAACAGAAGGAAAGGAAAGATACGATGATCCTCGCATCCGTGCAGGGTATCGCTACGCTTGTCACGCCGGCAGTGCTTGCCGCCGCGGTGACCGCGCTCGTGTGGGGCGGACAAAAAGAGACGACGGAATCGTTCTACGTGGCCGAGCGCCGCATAGGACCTTTTGTCGGCGCGGCATCCATCGGCGTTGCCTGGCTGTGGGTGTTTGCGCTTTTCGTGGGGCCGCAGAAAGCGTACCAGGACGGGCTCCCGGCCCTGTTGTGGTTCGCGATCCCGAACACGCTCGGGATCGCGCTCTGCTGCGCCATCGCGTGGCAGGTCCGTAAACGCATGCGCGGTGCGGGATGCACGCTGCCCGAATTCCATGAGCATGCGTTCGATCCGTCAATGCGCAAGGTAAGCGCATTCGGCATCCTGTTCGTGCAGGGCGTGTACGCCGTGCTCGCGCAGCTCATCGGGGCGCAACTCCTGCTCTCGACCGCCACGAGCATATCGCCGCTCGTCATCGTGCTCACGCTCGCGTTCCTTATGGTGGCGCTGGCTTCCTACAAAGGACTGCCGAATTCCATCGGCGCGGACGTGCTGAAAGCGTCTCTCGTCGCGATGATAGTCGTCATCGCGGTCGCGGCGCTCGCCTTCTCCGACGGCACGCTCTCAAAAGGCATAAGCGGCGTGCGCGAAAACCCGCTCGGGTTCTTCGATAAGGAACTGCTCGTCGGATTCGCGTTCCCGGTATCGATATCGCTCCTTGCCGGCGGCGCCATCGACCAGCAGCTCTACCAGCGCTCGTACGCGCTCTCGGCGAAGAGCGCGGGGTCGGCTCTCGTGCTTGCCCCCGTCGTTTTCTTCGTCCTTTGCTTGGGTATCGGCTCGCTCGGCTTGCTTGCCGCAGGAAGCGGGCTCAAGGCCAGCAATCCGCAACTCATCGGCTTTGAAGTGATGCGAAATCTCTTCTCTCCCGCGATGGGCACGGTGTTTGTCTTGACGGTGGCATCAATCCTGATCGCGACCGGCGCTGCGGCACTCAATGCCGTGAGCAGCGTAGGTGCCATCGACGTGGTGCGCTCCTTCCGGCCTCACATTGGCGGAAGGTCGCTCTTATGGGTATCGAGAAGCGTGATGGCGCTCTTTATCGTCGTCTGCGTCTCGATATTCGTGCTCTTCCCGGCCGTACGGCTCCTCGATCTGATCCTGTTCATCGGGCCGTTCCGCGCGAGTTTGCTCCTGCCGACCATCCTTGCGGCGTTCACGGTCGCGTATGCGCGCCCGTCGAAGGCTTTCACGGCAGCGGTCGTGACGGCGATGCTCATCGGCGTCTGGGTATCGAGCGGGCTTTGGCCGCTGTACCCGTTCTCCAATCGGTGGGTCTTCGAGGCCGGACTAATCACGCTCGGGATCACGGCGGTAGCGTGCGCCATCGAGTGGTACAGAGCGCGCAAGCTCGCGCTATGAGCTCTTTGTTTTTCGTTCTTGCTACTGCACCCGCGCCTCCGGCGCGGGTGCTTCTTTTTCGTTTTGTTGTCGCGGTAGTGGGCGGTCGCTTTTATTGTACCGTCGGGCAATGTTTAAGAATTCCGGCGGGATCGCCGGCAGATTGCGCTCGCTCTCGGCGGGAGCAGGAAATAGCGGTGCGGAACTTGGTGAAAGAACTTGGAACCTCCAAAGCCAACATATCCCGGCATCTCACCCTCCTTCGCCGCGAGCGGCTGGGTCAGAGTGCGTCGCGCAGGATTGAACGCGTACTATACGATCGTCGATCCGCAGATCGTTGAGTCGTGTCGCATCTTGCATCGGCTGGCGAATAGGATGCATTGATTTCGCGGGAGGTTATTCGCGTGCCGCTCATTTTTCGTCACTGTCGCGTTCTAGTTGCACAATAAGCATTGTGCGACCTGCTACTGCAGGAGTCAGTGTTCCTTATCTTTTTTGGTCGTTTTACTTGAACTGGATGAGTTCGTATGGCGTATTATTTTGCCTGGCAAGCCACGGCTTTGCACATTCGGTACAGATTTTCATCGTATAGAGTCGATCGTGCGCACCGGTTAGGATTTTCCTTAATTTTGCTTCCAGTTGCCGAATCTCATCCGGGTAGAGCATACCGACATGCAGGGTCTTCAGTACTGGCGATAGCCCGAAGTCCTTGCATTTCGTTTCGACAAGACGTACACGACGCTTGTTTCGTGATATATATCCGACGAACACACCAGAAAGCAGCTTGCTCATATGCCTTTAGAGAAGCAGCGAGAAATCGAAAGGCATATACATCGACTCGTTTCCAAGAAAATACCTTGCAAGGTGCTGGCTTTGGTCTTGGACTATGTCTTTGACAGCGCGCTGTTTGCGCTTCCATTTGACGGTTTGGTTGAGGCGCTTGAACACTGCCTCGACGACTTTCGCCTTGCCTTCGGGCGAGAGTCTGTATTCCGTCTTGCTCACCCGCTCGAAGTCGCCCCGCCTGCCGAGCTTCTTCTCGAGAAAGAGCGGGAAGATCGCCGAGTCGACAACCGGCACGCGGAATTCCTCGATGAGGTCGAGGACGAGCGCGGGTTTGCCATACCGCTCACTGTGATAGAGGCCTAAATAAGGGTCGAGGCCGATGTAGAGGCAGGCGCACTCGATCTCGTTGTAGAGAATGCCGTAGCCGTAGTTGATGGCGCTGTTGAATTTGTCGCGGCCTTGCGGAATGCGGCCGGGGAATTTGTGCAGCTGCTTCAAGCTTCCCCAGTATTTATCCGCGATGAACCCTTCGATGCCAAGCAACTGATCCCGAGCGCCTTCTCCCGGTCGGATCGCTTCAATCGTTTTGAGTATCGTTTCCGTTTGCGTGACCGCTTTCTCAAAGTCCGCTCCGCACTTTGCCGTGAGGTACCGCAGGTACGTGATCTGATTCCTGCATTTGCCCGAAATGAAGCTCTTGGCGAGCGTGAGCGCCCGCGCAGGATCGCTCGATACTTCAAGTTGCGCCCGCCGCGTCGTCGCGAGACCCTTGGAATCGCTCGAGAAAATCCTTCCGATCGGCTTCCCAAACGCGCCAAGGTACACGATGTCGACCTCGTGTTCGAGCGCGAGCTTGACGGCGTGCGTCGATATAGAGGAGGGGCGCAAAATGACGATCTTACTTACGCGGCGGATCGGATATTCCTTCTGGATCCGTTTCTTTGATTTGGAGGGCAATCGAAGCACGAGCCGCTCTCCCGTGCAGCCGATATAGGTGCCGTACGTGTCGATGAGGAGGTCCATACAACACAAAAGGACACCTACGGTGTCCGTGGCGGATACGGTACCGCAGCGGGGAAAAACCGCAAGACCAACTCGCCATGGTACAATCTCGACATCATGCGCGCTCTCGTCGTCGCCAATTGGAAGATGAATCCGGCGACGATGCGGCAAGCCCGGGCGCTTTTTGAAGCGACGAGAAGGGCGGGTGAAAAAGCGAAACACGTTTCTCTCGTCGTCGCGCCGCCCGCCGTTTTTTTACGAGAGCTTAAATCGAGATACGCCGGCCGCAAAATAACCTTCGCGATCCAGCATGCGCGCGCGGAAGCGCTCGGTGCCTACACAGGCGACATCTCACTTGTCCAGGCCGCGGATGCGGGCGCGTCGTACGCCATAATCGGACATGCCGAGCGTCGTGCAGCGGGGGAGACCAACGACGATACGCGCGCGAAGGTAACCGAAGCGCTTCGCCTCGGCCTCACGCCGATCCTGTGCGTCGGAGAGTCAAAACGAGACCCGGGCGGAGCGCATTTTTCGCTCATGCGGGAGCAATTGCGCACGGGATGTTGGGATGTCCAGTCTTTTGAGCTAAAAAAACTCGTCATCGTTTACGAGCCGCTCTGGAGCATCGGCCAAGACGCGGCAATGAGCCCCCGCGACATGCACGAAATGGCGATCTTTATCCGCAAATCGCTCGTCGAGATGAAAAACGAACAGGCCATGAACGTAAAGATCCTCTACGGTGGCTCGGTCGACGAGACGAACGCGGGCGGAATGCTTCGGCAGGGAGATGTGCACGGACTGCTCGTCGGCCGCGCATCGGAGGATGCGGGGAAAATCGCGAGTTTGTTGCATGCGGTAGAAGCTGCATGAGTATGAAATACATCGACGAAGTACCCGTAAACGAGCTCAAAGGCAGACGAGTACTGCTTCGCGCGGATTTCAATCTGCCGCTCAAGCCGGACGGCGAAGTCGCCAATGTTTTTCGCGTCCAGCAGGGTTGGAAAACCGTGCGCTATCTCTCGGAGCAGGGCGCCAAAGTCATCATCGTTTCTCACCTCGGGCGTGACCCTGAAGAATCCATGGAACCGGTCGCACGCGCGCTCAAACCGTTCGGCCCGATCGTATTTATCGCCGATCTTGTCGGTGCCGCCGCGAAGGGGGCCGTTATGGCGATGAAGGACGGGGAGATGCTCTTGCTCGAAAATGTCAGACGCGATCCCCGCGAAACGGAAAATGATCCCGAATTCGCCCGCGATCTTGCATCGCTCGCCGAACTCTATGTAAACGACTCCTTTGCGGCCGATCACCGAGAACACGCTTCGGTCGTGGGCATCACGCGATTCCTCCCGAGCTACGCCGGCCTGCTCGTGCGCGACGAAGTGGAAAACATCGATGCCGCACGTTCGCCCGAACACCCTTCACTCGCCATCCTCGGCGGCGCGAAGTTCGAGACCAAGGCACCGCTCATCCGCCTTCTCCTTGAGAAGTACGATCATCTTTTCATCACCGGCGCGCTCGCCAACGACGTTTTCAAGACTCGCGGATTGCAGGTAGGTCGTTCGCTCATTTCAAAAGAACTTCCCCGGCAGGACATACTCTCAAACCCGCATCTGCTCGCGCCCGTCGATGTGACGGTCGAGGATTCGAGCGGAAAAGTGAGTGTAAAAAAACCCGAGGAGGTGGGAAGTGACGACAAAATAGCCGACATCGGGCCTGGTTCGGTCGCGATGCTCGCCCCGCACATCGCGAGCGCGAAGTTCATCCTTTGGAGCGGACCGACCGGCATGTATGAAAACGGCTACGTCCATTACACGCAAGGCATCGCCGAACTTATTTCAAAGGCGAGGGCAAAAACGGTTATTGGAGGCGGCGACACGGTAGCCGCCATCGAAGCGACCGGCGTGAAGATGGGTGAGAACGCGTTCCTCTCGACCGGCGGCGGCGCGATGCTGGAATATCTCCTGAAAGGCACGCTGCCGGCTATCGCGGCTCTCGGTTGAAAGAAGCTGTACACATCTCCGTCTTCTCAAAGGCGGGGAACTGCTAGGATTGATTCATTACGAGCACATCATTTTCTATGGGAAAATATACATACGTGTTTGCTGGAATAGGAGTCGCCGGTATCCTCTTTTTGTCGGCGGGAGCGCTCGCGCGGCCCGCATCCGCTGCTACAATCGACGATCTCCAGGCGCAGGTACGACAGCTCCTCTTGCAGATCGCATCTCTTCAAAACGGGCAGACTGCCGTGAGCGGGACCGCGACCGCATCGGGCGGCGCGTCTGTCGCGACGCCCGTGCAAGCGCGAGCGTGTATGGCGCTGTACCGCAACCTCTCGCGCGGCATGGAAGGCGATGACGTCAGGAGCCTGCAGGAATTTTTGCAGACGCAGGGATATTTCGCCGGCACCGCGACCGGCTACTACGGACCCGTGACGGCGCAGGCGGTCGCTCGCTGGCAGACGTCACAGGGTGTTTCCGCGGTCGGCGCTTTTGGTCCGCTCTCGCGAGAGCGCTTTCGCGTCTGGTGCGGGGGAGGAGGCGGAGGCGGAATAAGCACGGGATCTCTCGATGCCTCGCCGCGCCAAGGAGCCGCCCCGCTTGCCGTCGATTTCACCTATCATCCGACGAGCGACGAATACGGACAGTACTACATTGATTTTGGCGACGGGCAAGGACAGCTCATGGAGATGAGGCAGATATACTGCATCCGCGCGCCGTGCATTTCGCCCTACGCTGCCCCGCACACGTATGTTTCGTCGGGAACGTATAGCGCAACCGTTTCCCGATACATCGCGTGCCTCTACACGAATCCGCGCTGCATGGTGGCACAGCCGCCGCCGCTCGCGCAAATGAGAATCGTCGTGACGGGCAGTTCATGCCCGGCTCTTCCTCCGCCTTCTCCGTGCCCTCCGGGGTACTCGGCTCAGTGGTATTACGACAGCAACGGTTGCAGGGTCTCGTCCTCATGCGTTACTTCCGGCAATAGACCTCCCGTCATTTCCGGATTCTCGGGGCCGACGACGCTTGCCGTAAACCAAAGCGGCACGTGGAGCATCAGCGCGAGCGACCCGGAGAACGGCCCGCTTTCGTACTCGATCGCCTGGGGCGACGAATATGCCTATCCGCCGTACGCTTCATCTGCCGCGCGCGAGTCGTTCGTGCAGACAACCACATTCACGCACGCGTACGCCTCGGCCGGTACCTACACCATCGCCGTCGTCGTTCGCGACGATTCAGGGCAAGAGGCGAGGACTTCTTCGGCGGTGCGCATCGGCGACCAGCCGGTCGCATGCACCGCCGATGCGATGCAGTGCCCGAACGGGCAGTGGGTCGGCCGAACCGGACCAAATTGTCAGTTCGTTTGCCCGAGTACCGCCGCCGGCGCCAAAGGGCGCGTAACGGCAGGTCCGACATGCCCCGTCGAGACTTTTCCGCCGAACCCGAATTGCGCGCCGAGCGCCGTTCAAACGGTCGTCAACGTCTACAGAAACTCCGCGTTCGTGAAAAGTACGAGCTCGGATGCAAGCGGGTATTTCTCCGTCGCGCTTGATCCGGGAACATACGAGCTTCGCGCGAACGAAAGCGCCTGCGCGACCGGCAGCATATGCTCTGGTACGCAGTATCCTATATGCACGCCGCAGTCGGTCGTCGTCAATCAGAGCGGCTATACGACGGCAGACATCTCGTGCGACACGGGGATCCGCTAGAGCATGCTCTATAGCGCCGCGCGGATTTTTCCCGCGATCTCCGCAGCCTCGCCCTTCGCATACGGAGTACCTCTCCAGAGTTCGTGACCGTCTTTGGGGAAGCGAGGTATGACATGCACGTGCGCATGGAAGATAACCTGCCCCGCGCCGCTCCGGTTGTTCATCGCGAGGTTGATCCCGGTCGGCTTGAGCGATTTTTCAAGCGCATGCGAGACCGCGCGGACGGTTTTCATGACATTGTTCCACTGCGCTTCGTCGATCTCGAATATATCGATCGAGTGGCGTTTGGGGATAACGAGAGTGTGTCCGATATTGACCGGATTGATGTCGAGGAAGGCGAGCGTATCGGCGTCTTCATACACGATCACACCAGGCATCCTTCGCTCGACGATCTTGCAGAAAAGGCAATCGTTCATGAGGTCAGTATAGCCGCCGCCCGCAGGTGATACAATCGTGCGAATGGAAGTCTCGACGGTCGTCCGCACGCTGCTCTCAAAACGCGGCATCGAGGCGGAGCATGAGATCGCGGCGTTCCTTCATCCGGACTACGAGATGCATACGCACGACCCGTTCCTTCTCCAAGGAATGAAAGAAGCGGTGTCTCGAATCCTGCGCGCTATCGAGCGCGAGGAGCGCATCGCCGTATACGCGGATTTCGATTGCGACGGCATTCCGGGAGCCGCGCTCCTGCAGGATTTTTTTCAAAAGGTCGGCCACACCAATTTCGAGGTGTATCTGCCGCACCGGGATCGAGAGGGTTACGGGTTTCATCCGGAAGCGATCGCGAAGCTTGCATCGCGCGAGGTCAAGCTCATCATCACGGTCGATGTCGGCACCAATGCCGTGGCGCCGGTCGGCTATGCGAAGCAGCTCGGTGTCGAGACGATAGTGACGGACCACCACGAAGTCATGGGAGCGCTTCCCGCGGCGGTCGCGGTACTCAATCCGAAAATAGGAGAGTACCCCTTTCGCGATCTGTGCGGAGCGGCGGTCGCCTTCAAGCTCGTGCAAGCCCTCCTTCGCTCGCCCTCTTGCGCGCTTCGGGGCGGCGTCGCGACTTCCGTTCGTGAAAAGTTCGGGATGCCTGAAGGGTGGGAGAAATGGCTTCTCGACATGGTCGCGCTCGCGACGGTCGCCGATCTCGTCCCGCTCACCGGTGAAAACCGGGCGCTCGCGCACTTCGGACTCAAAGTATTGCGCCGCTCGAAGCGCCCCGGGATCGACGCGCTCTGCGCGCGGATGCGTCTGCAAAAATCCGCGCTAACGGAAGATGATATCGGATTTTCTCTCGCGCCGCGCATCAACGCCGCCTCGCGTATGGACGATCCCGATCTCGCGCTGCGCCTCCTCACGACGCAGGATCTCGAAGAAGCGGACCGCCTCGCGGGAGCGCTCGAGAGACTCAACGCAAGCCGCAAGGGAGTCGTGAGTTCTCTCGTGCGCGAAGCGAAACGTCATATGCACGCGCGATTCGCCGAAGACGAACGCGTCATCGTGATGGGCGATACCGCGTGGAAACCGTCGTTGCTCGGACTCGCCGCGAATACGCTCATGGCAAAGCGCGGCGGCGTCGTGTGTTTATGGGGCCGGGACGGGGGAGGACGGCTGAAGGGCTCGTGCCGCTCCGACGGCAGCGTTTCAATCGTCGAGCTTTTCGCGGAGGCGGGAGAACTTTTCGAAGAATCGGGCGGTCACGCCGCTTCCGGCGGATTCACCGTTTCATACGATCGCGTGCATTCACTCCCGTCGGAGTTGCGATCGGTGTCGCTCCGGCTAGCCGGCGCGCGGATCGCGGAAAAAAAGACGGAAGCCGATTTCGAGCTTTCCCTTCCCCAACTCTCCGCCGATCTCTTCGCGGACGTTCGCGCGCTTTCGCCCTTCGGAGTCGGAAACCCGAAACCGATTTTTTTCCTCGATCAGACACTCGTGACGCGCGTCGGACGTTTCGGACGTGAGAAAAATCACGTCGAAATATTGCTCGAGTGCCGCCGATCGGGTGCACGCGCCCGCGCGTTCGATTTTTTTAAATCCCCCGGGGATTTTTCCCTCACTCCGGCTCCCGGAATGGAAGCGGGCATACTCGCGACGCTTGAACGCGATACGTATCGCGGCGGTATCGCGCTGCGGCTTGTTGATATCCTGCCGGCGCGCTGAAAAACCGGCTATACTTGCGCTATGGAATTCTCCGCGAGCGGGAGCATCAAGGCAGGCTGGCGCATTTTCAAAGAGCGGCCGTGGTTCTTGGTCGGCGTCATGCTCTTGAGCGCGCTCGCTGGTTTTGGAATCGGCGAAATCTCCTCTCTTTTCGGGACGAGTGGTATCCTCGGAGTGCTCGGCGCCCTCGTCAACTTCCTTCTCAACACACTCCTTGGCCTTTGCATCACGGCCTTCATGTTGAAAGCTCATGATTCGATTCGAGATGCAGCGATCGTCGATTTATGGCACCCTCGACCATTCTTCTCGTATCTTGGCGCGACCGTTCTAAACGGCATCATAGTCGTCGTCGGCCTCATCGTACTCGTCATCCCGGGAATCATATTCGGCATCATGCTTCTTTTCACGCCGTATCTCGTCGTCGACCGCGATCTCACGCCGATCAAAGCGCTCAAAGAGAGCGCTCGCATTACCAAGGGGAATCGATGGCAGCTTTTCATGCTGTTGATCCTGATGCTTCTTATTAATATTCTCGGGATAATCGCGCTCCTCGTCGGGCTGCTTGTCACGATCCCAGTCACCTCGCTTGCAATCGTGCATGCATACCGGGCACTTTCAAAAAACGCCGCCCTTTAGGGCATAGTGGCCGCATGGCTGACCTTCTCATCTACACGGATGGCGGCGCGCGCGGCAATCCGGGCCCGGCGGCGTGCGCGGCAATTCTCGTGCATGAGGGAAAGCGGATCGCCTCGAACAAAACGTATCTCGGTGATCGATGCACGAACAATGCCGCGGAGTACGAAGGGTTGATACTCGGACTGACCGAAGCGAAAAAGCGCGGGTTCGCGGGCAAAACGATCGAGGTGCGGATGGATTCGGAGCTGATCGTGCGGCAGATGAGCGGCGAGTACCAGATCAAAGAAGAAACGTTGTGGCCGTACTATATGAGAGCGCACAATCTTCTTGTCGCGCATTTTCCGCACGCCCGCTTCGTGCACGTGCGACGCGAGCAGAATGAGGAAGCGGATCGGCTGGTGAACGATGCGATAGACGAAGCGTGATTCTGTATAATACGCGCATGGCTGACGAGAAAGTAATCCCGATGGAATCGCAAAAAGAGGTCTCCTCCCGCGAGGCGGTCATCTTTGCGCTACCGCGCAGCGCGCTCGCCGGTTTCGTAAATTTCGTGCGGGAGCGCGGCGTCGCCGGATTCGCGATCGGCTTTATCTTGGGTGGCGCCGCGCAAAAATTGGTACAGGCGCTGATGGACGATCTCGTCAATCCGTTCATCGGCTTGTTTTTGAGCCCCGTGCGCAATCTCAACGAGTACACGATCGACGGATTCAAGATAGGAGATTTTATATCGGTGTTGATGAATTTCGTTATCTTGTGTCTGATCGTGTATCTCATCTTCAAGGTCCTGCATCTTGAGAAACTCGATCGGCCAAAAGAATGATCGGGTCGGGGATCCTCTGGGCGGTCGTCGGAGGATTTCTTTTGGGAGTCGGCCTTCGCTCGTTCGCGCCGCTTGGCTGGTGGACGATCCTTTTCGTTCTGGTGCTTGCCGGCGTTGTCGCGCTCCTCTCATTTTTCGAGCGCAAAGCGAGCGCGGCCGCGGCGATCGCCGCGGCCGCGCTTTTTTCTTTCTCGCTCGGCATTGCCCGCATGCACGTCGCGGCGCTCTCCGGCAGCGAAGAACTCAACGCGCGCATCGGATCGCCTGTCGAGCTTGAGGGCGTCGTATTCCAGGAACCCGATGCGCGCGACTCTGCGACGCTCGTTGCAGTCCACGCTTCCGGGATCGCTGGCGCGGCGAATCAGATCGATGCGGGTGTTCTCGCGCTTTTGCCGGCGCACACGATAATCGCCTATGGCGACAAGGTTCGCGTCTCAGGGACGCTGCGTCTTCCGGAAGCTTTTGATACCGGACTCGATCGCCAGTTCGACTACCCGCGCTACCTCGCGGCTCAAGGTATCGAGTACCAGCTTGCTTTCGCGCGCGTTTCCACCTTCGGCAATGAAGGCGATCCGCTCAAGGCGGGTGCGATAGGGTTGAAGCAAACTTTTTTAAAAGGTTTGCGAGAAGTGCTTCCGGAGCCGGAATCCGCGCTCGCGGGTGGTATCACGGTCGGCGACAAGCGCTCGCTCGGCGAGGAGCTATCGAGGGCGTTCCAGCGGACGTCGCTCGTGCATATGGTCGTACTTTCTGGCTACAACATCACGGTCGTCTTGAACGCGGTTGCGTTACTCCTCTCTCGAATGCCGATGCTCGCGCGGTTGGGCGGGAGCGCGAGCGTCGTCGCGTTTTTCATCCTCATGTCGGGAGGTGCCGCGAGCGCGACGCGCGCCGGACTCATGGCGCTCATTGCCGTACTCGCGCGCTCCACAAGGCGCGTCTTTCTCGGCGAGCGCATTCTCGCCGTCGTCGCGACGGGAATGGTCGTATGGAATCCGTTCATCCTCGCGTTTGATCCGAGCTTTCAGTTGAGCGTGCTCGCAACGCTTGGGCTCGTGCTCTTCACGCCGCTCGTCGCTTCGCGGCTTTCGTTCATACCGGCGACTTTTGGTATGCGAGAGATCCTTTCGTCGACCTGCGCGACCCAGCTCATGGTGTTGCCGCTTCTTTTGTATCAAACGGGAAATCTCTCGCTGGTCGCGCTCCCCGCTAATTTGCTGGCACTCATTCCGGTGCCGTTCGCGATGCTCGCTTCGCTTATGGCGGGTCTTTGCGGCGCGCTCTTTGGAGTGCACGCGGCGCTTCTCGCCGCCCCCGCGTACGCGCTCTTGTGGTACGTAGTCAAGGTGGCCGAATTGTTTTCCTCGTTTCCTCTTGCCGCGGTCTCAATCCCCGCGTTCAGCGCGTGGTGGCTTCTCGTCGCGTATACGGTGCTCTTTGGCACGCTGTTCGTATATAAAAAACAGCGGCCGGCGCGTGCGCCGGCCGCATGATGTCGGAGGATCGGGTAGGATTTCACGCGAACGCCGCTGACGTCGGCCAGTGATCGCGATGGACGCTCACGCCGCCGGTTTTGGCTATTCGCTGCCGGAGCGCCACCTTCTCGCCGTCGAGCAGGTTGGCGAGCGCAAGCGCAATCCTCGGATCGTCGTGCACGCGGAACACGAACGCGCCTTCCCGGATGACCTTTCTCCAGGCGTCGTGAGCTCTCGGGATCGAGGCGTCACACATGAGGTCGACGTACGCGAAGAACTGCGCCCGGCAGTAGCGACGGTTTCTGTCGTGTGCGCGAGCCCTGGCTCGTTTTACGATCTGGCGAAGCTTTCTTATCGTCGCCACCTGGAGAGGAGTGGAGGGCGCGGTGCCGCCCGCCCGAGCCGGTTTCACTCTGCTTCTGGTTTTCATCGCATCCTCGTTGAAAACAGAACGGTTACCCGTTCACGCGAACGGGGCTCTGTGGAGCCCCGCGAGAATATCACAAATTGCGAAAAGTTACATTGGTGCGCCGCTCATCGGCTTCATCTTCGATTCCCCCCACCAGCCAATCGCGGCAGCCGGGATGATCCAGTAGCCGAGCAAAACGAGAGTCGATACGTTCCAGAGGAAGGGCCAGAAATTGGGGAGTACGGCCGCGACGGATGAGAAAGAGCCTGTCTGCGCGAGGACTCCGGCGACACCCGTCACGAATGCGGTTGCGATAGCGACAAGGAAGCCGACGGCACCGAAGATGGCGCCGTTTTTCCATCCCTTTGAGCCGTTCCACCAGGTAAGTCCCGCGACGACGATGACGGCAAGCACCACGAATGAGATGTACTGCGGCGTGAGCGTGCCGGTTGCACCGCCCGAAGGGATGAGCGCGACGATCGCCGCGACGACCGTGTTGACAAGGTAGTTACCGAGAAACCCTACTAATATGGCGCGCTCGTAGTTCATACGAATAAAAGGTTGTTTATCCCCTAATGGGTCAAGTATAACAAGCCATAGCTCGGACAAGCTCCTTGTCCACACCCCGATCTGCAGGCATCAGGACACCGTTTCGTAGCGCTTTTCGATCACTTGCCAGTTGAGATTCGCAAAAAAGGCGTCGAGGTATTTCGCTTTGCCTGTCGCTCCGTAGTCGAGCAAGAAAGCGTGTTCCCAGACGTCGAGGGCGAGAATGACCGGAAGCGTTGCAAAATGCCCCTGATGCTGCTCACCGACAAAGCCCGCGAGAAACTGCTTTCCGACAGGATCCCAGTTGAGGATCGCCCAGCCCGGGCCTCGCATGTTTCCGATAGCTTTTAGATACGGCACGAGATGCTCCGCCTTCCGGTACTCCTTCTCCAATGCTTTTGAAAGGGAGCCGCCTTCGGCGAGATCAGTCGAACCACCCTCGAACTGTTCGAAGTAGTACTCGTGGAGGCGCATGCCGTCAAACTCAAACGATCTTCGGCGTATGAGCTCGGAAAGCGCGTGCGCATTTCCCTCGGAGTCTTTCGCGTATTCAGGCAGTTTTGCCGATATCGCGTTGAAATTTCTTACGTAACCCTCATAGAGCGCGAGATGCTGCTTCACCGATTCATCCGAAATACCCTTGAGTGACGGGAGATTGAATGTGCGAGCCTGATAGGCCATATGCGCACCATAGTAGCACGCAGATGAAGTCGTGATGATAGGATTTTTCCATGCGCAAGAGCGCGCGTCTCAAGTCGGTACTGCTTGCGCTGCTTTTTGTCTTGGCGATCGGAGTGACGTATGCCGGATGGCGGGAAGGCAGAAAGGGGATACTCACCACGTCGTTTCTCGATGTCGGAGAAGGTGATGCGATCTTCATTGAGGCGCCATCCGGGGTACAGGTGCTCATAGACGGCGGTCCGGACACGGGCATCGTACGGCAACTTTCGCGCATGATGCCCTGGTGGGATCGTGAGATCGATCTTATCGTCGCGACCGAGCCGGACGCTCCGCATTCGGGCGGACTCATCGACGTACTCGAGCGCTACACGATCGGCACGATCGCGCAGTCGAATGTCTCCGATACGTCTCCCGCATGGAGCGCGTTCGAGAAAAAGGCGGGAGAGCTCGCGGCGCGCGGCACGAGAATCGTGACCGCGCGCCGCGGGCAGCGCATCGACCTCGGCGATGATGCGTATCTCGAAATCTTGATGCCGGATCGAAGCGCGCCCGATGTCGCCCCCGATGAGGGGTGCGTGGTCATGCGCCTCGTGTATGGGAAAACCTCATTCATGCTGCCGTGCGATGCGCCCAAAGGCGTTGAACAGTATCTCACGATGCTCGACGGGATCCATTTGCGCTCCGATGTGCTCAAGGTGGGTCACGGCGGATCAAGCAAATCCTCGTCGCCGATCTTTATCGGCTATGTCGCGCCTGCCTATGCCGTCATCTCGCGCGGATGCGACAAAAAATCTCCGCCGCCAAGCGCTAATACCATCGCGACGTTCGAAAAATTCGGGGTCACGACGCTCGACACATGCGTCGACGGCACGGTCACATTTGTATCGGACGGCGAGACAATATCGCTCAAGAAATGACGCCAGCAGCCTTCAGGGTCTGGTACGCACCGCGTTTCTTCATCGTTTTCAGACCTTTGGCCGAAACGTTGATAGTGATTTTCTTTCCGAGTTCGGGGATGAAAAGAGTTTTCTTCTGCAGGTTGACCTGGCGGCGGCGTTTGCCGGTCGGATTGAACTTGGTCGCACGCGTTCTATTAGAATACCCCCCGCCAACTTGTGAGGATTTACCTGTTATGTCGCATACTCGCGCCATAGTCGGGCAAGCGTACCATGCTCGAGCCCGAAAGCAAAATGCTATAGTTGCTCGATGGATCTGATCGGCATCGGATTTTTGATCCTCGTCATAGTCTTTTCCGCCATCATCCACGAGGTGATGCACGGAGTCGCGGCTGAGTGGCTCGGGGACAAAACGGCGCGCTATGCGGGGCGTCTCACGCTCAACCCGATTCCCCATATCGATCCGTTCGGTTCGATCATCCTTCCGCTCTTCTTCGCGCTATCGAACTCGCCGTTTTTCTTCGCGTGGGCGAAGCCGGTACCTTACAACCCGTACAATTTAAAGCCGGGCCGGTTTAGCGAGGCGATCGTCGCGGGCGCGGGCCCGGCTTCGAATCTCGCGATCGCGCTTCTCGGCGGTCTTCTCGTGCGTTCGGGGATGTTCGGCGGGATGAGCGACGTCATCTTCCTCGTCGTGCTCGTCAATACGATGCTTTTCGCGTTCAACCTCATCCCGATTCCGCCGCTCGACGGATCAAAGGTGCTCGAATCTCTTTTGCCGCGTCCGCTCGCGCACAGCTACGCGGATTGGCGGCATCGTCTGGAGCAGAATCCCTTCATCGGCATGGGCATCGTTCTATTGATAGTGCTTCTCGCGGGCGGCGCCTTCGGCAACTTCATCTATTCGCTCGCGCAGGCGATAGCGGGTACGTAGCTTGCGCTGACACGCGATAGATAGTACATTGTGCGGACTCCCGCCGGGAGTTTTTAATTGAGACATGGCCACGATCAATCAACTCATGCGCAAGGGTCGGCAGAAAAAGACCTGGCGCACGAAAACCATCGCGCTCTCGCGCGGTTTCAACACGCTTGAGAATCGCCCGTCTTTTTATCCGGCTCCCTTCAAGCGCGGCGTCTGCACCCGTGTCACCACCAAGACCCCCCGCAAACCGAACTCCGCGATCCGCAAAATCGCCCGCGTGCGCCTCACCAACGGCATGGAAATCACCGCCTACATCCCGGGCGAAGGACACAACCTCCAGGAGCACTCGGTCGTCCTCGTGCGCGGCGGCCGCGTGAAAGACATCGGACTGCGCTACACGATCGTGCGCGGCAAGCTCGACACCGCCGGCATCGAAAAGCGCCGCCGCGGCCGCTCGCTCTACGGCGCGAAGAAACCGAAAGGAGAAAAGTAACATCCTATGCGTCGCCCCGTAAAAAATAGAATGCAACCCGCCCCGGACGAAGTCTATAATTCGTACAAAGTCGCGAAGCTCATCAACTACGTCATGGAACGCGGCAAGAAAGATACGGCCCGCAAAATCGTGTACACCGTCATGGACGAATTGAAAAAAGACGGCGATCCCGTCGCGCTCCTCGAACAGGCGCTCGAGAACGCATCGCCGACCGTCGAAGTGCGCTCGCGTCGTGTAGGCGGCGCCAACTACCAGGTGCCGCGCGAGGTCAACCCAAATCGCAAACTCGCGCTCGGCATGCGCTGGATCGTGGAAGCAGCCGAAGGCACCAAAGGCAAGCCCATGAACGAATCGCTCCTCGCCGAATTGAAAGCCGCGATCAAAGGGGAAGGCAGCGCCGTCACAAAGAAAGAAACGACGCACCGCATGGCGGAAGCGAATAAGGCATTTGCGCATTTCGCGTGGTAGCGCGGCGGTTCACGCGCGTTTAATGCGTTTTGCAATAGAATGAGCGCATGGAACCGCTCATCGGCTTGCTTGCGATAGCTCTCGGGACGCTCTTGCTCGCGACGCTCATCTGGACGATCAGCGTTGAAATCTTGGAGGAATTTCCGGACCGCTGATCCTCGGATCGCATCTGGCGTCTTGCAATCTCTGCGCGCGGGTGTACCGTTCCGGTAGGCAAACAACAGGAGACAAATCATGTTCGCCTATCTCAACGACTGGGACACCGTCGGCGCAATCATGGTCGCCTCGATCTTCGCTCCATTTCTCTTCGCGTGCTGGCAGGAATTCCTGCCAGACAAAGACGCCTATCCCTATCGGCATCCGCTGACCGACGACCGCGTGATTCCTTTCCGCGCCGCGCCGCGCAAAATCGGCATCATTCCGGCGGAGTGATACGCATGGCCGATCCCGATTGCGCCAACAAAACAATGAGGGCTCCGATGCGGGGCCCTTTGCTTTTTGCGCGGTTTTCCGCTACATTACAAAAACGCGCTCCGCGCGTTTTTGTTTAGACCACCTATGGCACGAGACTATCCGCTTGAAAAGGTCCGCAATTTCGGCATCATCGCGCATATCGACGCGGGCAAGACGACCACATCGGAGCGTATCCTCTACTACACCGGCATGTCGCACAAGATCGGCGAGGTGCATGAAGGCAACACAGTTACGGACTGGATGGAGCAAGAACGCGAGCGCGGCATCACCATCACCGCAGCTGCGATCACCTGCTTTTGGAATCCCACCTATATGGGCTCCGACACGAGCTACAAGCATCGCTTCAATATTATTGACACTCCAGGCCACATCGACTTTACCTCGGAGGTGAAGCGCTCGATGCGCGTCTTGGACGGCGCGGTCGTCGTTTTCGACGGCGTCGCAGGTGTGGAGCCGCAATCGGAAACCAACTGGCGCTACGCGGAAGAGGCCAACGTGCCGCGCATCTGCTACATCAACAAGCTCGACCGCACCGGCGCCTCGTTTGAGAAATCCTACGCGAGCATTTTAGAGCGACTCTCCACCAAAGCAGTACGCCTCCAGATTCCGATCGGTCTCGAGGGCAATTTCGAGGGCGTCGTCGATCTTCTCCACATGAAGGCCTATCATTTTGAAGGCGAGATGGGGGCAACTGTTGTCGCAGGTGAGATACCCGCCAGCCTTAAAGAGGAAGCGGAGAAGTATCGCAAAGAGCTCATCGAGAAAATCGTCGAGAACGACGATGTGGTCATGAACGAATATCTTGAGGGCAAAGAAATCCCACTCGACGTTCTCAAGAAAACGCTGCGCAAGGGAGTCGTGACCAACGGTATTTTCCCGGTTCTCACCGGCTCATCGCTCAAAAACAAAGGCGTACAGCTCGTCCTCGATGCGGTCGTGGACTATCTGCCCTCGCCTCTCGATGTGCCGCCCGCGAAGGGAACGAATACAGATACGGGTGCCGAAGAGACGCGCGCGGCGAGCGACGAGGCGCCGTTCGCCGCGCTCGTCTTCAAACTCCAAGTCGATCCGTTCGTCGGCGCGCTCTCATTCTTCCGCGTCTACTCAGGCTCTTTCGAGGCAGGTCAGACTATCTATGATTCTGCGAACAACAAAAAAGAGCGCGTCGGCCGCATCGTGCGATTGCAAGCGGACAAGCGCGAGGACGTAAAGGTCGTCTACGCGGGTGAGATCGCCGCGGCCGTCGGCTTGAAGGAAGTAAAAATCGGCCACACGCTCTGTGACCCTGATCATCCGATCGCACTTGAGAGCATTGTCTTTCCGGAGCCGGTCGTCTCGATGCGCATCGAGCCGAAAACCAAAGCCGATCAGGAGAAGATGGGCATTGCACTCTCGCGCCTCTCCGACGAAGACCCGACATTCCGCGTCACGTCTGATCCAGACACCGGCGAGACCATCGTCTCAGGCATGGGTGAGCTGCACCTCGAAATTATCGTCGATCGTATGAAGCGCGAATTCTCTGTAGAAGCAACGACGGGCAAACCGCAGGTCGCCTACCGCGAGACGGTGCAGGGGACGGCGGATGTCGAATACAAGCACATCAAGCAGACAGGTGGTCGCGGCCAGTACGGGCATGTGAAGATTCGTGTGAAGCCGCTCGAGCCGGTGGAAGAAGGTAAAAAAGTAAAGAATAACGTCGAGCGCGAGGATCATTTCGAATTCATCAACAGCATCAAGGGCGGCGTCATTCCGCAGGAGTACATCACACCGATCAAGAAAGGCCTCAAGGAAGCGATGGATCGCGGCATCCTCGCCGGATTCCCCGTCGTTGATGTATCAGTCGATCTGTACGATGGCAGCTACCACGATGTCGACTCGTCTGAGATCGCGTTCAAACTCGCTGCGATCAATGCGATGCAAGAAGCGGTACAAAAAGCAAAGCCTGTCCTTCTCGAACCAATTATGAAACTGGAAGTCGTCACGCCTGAGAAATTCATGGGCGACGTGACCGGCATGATCAACTCCAAGCGCGGCACTATCGAGGCGATGGGCGAGCGCGGACAGGCGCGCGTCATTACCGCGAAGGTACCGCTCTCGGAAATGTTCGGCTTCACCACTCAGCTACGCTCTCTCACCGAAGGCCGCGGCGTGCCGAATCTCGAATTCAGTCACTACGCTGTCGTGCCGAGGAACGTGCAGGAGGATATTATCGCGAGCAGGAAGTAATTTTCTTGCCCTCCGACCGCCCCGCGTGAGCGGGGCGGTGTTATGCTATTCACATGTTCAAACGAGGCTTCATCGTGGCGGGAGTACTTGCCTCTGCTCTGCCACTTTTCGCGTCCGCGCAATCTGCGTGCCCGTCCCTGTCTTTGGGCTCCACGGGCTCGAACGTCAGCAAACTCCAACAGTTTCTCACGAAGGAGTACAGCAACTTCACCTCGGTTACCGGCTACTTTGGTTCCATCACTGAGACTGCAGTGAAGCAGTGGCAGAAGGAGCATGACATCGTTTCCTCCGGAGCACCTTCAACAACGGGGTATGGAGCAGTCGGCCCAAAGACCGCGGCGGCCATGAATATTTCGCTATGCGTAACGGGTCCCACTACCGGAGTAACGAATCCGGCGGCATCTACTATCGGAAGCCTGGTACAGACGCTGCTCGCGCAAATTAAAACACTTCAGGATAGAATCGCCGTACTCAAATCTGCCAGCGCGACGACCGGTGTGAACGTACCGAGCGCCGCCGCAACGAGTCAAAGTTCCGCATTGCCTCAGACTCAAACTCAATCAGGGACGCCGGTCGACGCCTTTTTGATTATTGGAGACAGCAACGGAGTAGGACAGGGTGATGTGCGCTCCTCCTGTTCGGTCACATCCGGAAAGGTTCTCCAATATAAGGGCGGCCTGATCTCCACGGCAAACGACCCTGTCGGCAATGCGCCGAGCGGTAGCGCATGGCCGTGTTTCGGACAATCATATTATCTCGCGACAGGCCATCTTGTCCTCTTGATACCCGCCGCCGTGAGTGGTTCGACGCAAGTGGACGCATACAACCAAGGATCAGGCACGTGGGATGTGGGAGGAACGCTCTATGGGTCTTCTATCTCCACAATGAACGCAGCGCTCGCTGCTGCGCGGAATGCCGGCTACGCGCCAGTGTTGCGAGGCATAATTTCTGTTCTTGCCTCCAACGATGGGAATGTCCTGATAGAGCGCGGGTCCCAGCAGGAGTACGAGAATGCGCTTACTGCTATGATCGCGAGGTATCGCACTGACCTTGGGAATAGCATCTTGCCGTTCTACATGACACAAACCGGTACGTGGAGCGATCGCTCCGATACGGGCCCCGCCAAAGTCCGGGCGGGTCAAGACTCGGTTGCAGCCCATGTTCCCGCGGTGGACATTGTTTTTAGAGATGCCCTCTACTTCAAAGATCGCGGCCTTATGGGCGACGCCGTGCACTACAATCAACCGGGGCTTAACGATCTCGGCCGCATCAGCGCCGCCAATATTGTTCTCGCTCAGTCTCCGGGTCCTCAGCAACATGCGGATTTCTCCGCGCAATCGGTGGCGGGGGCACCGCTTACGATAAAATTTGTGGCTCCTCTCTCGTTAGGTGCCGATTATGTAGATTTCGGCGACGACCAAAGCGGCATAATGATGCCGGAGCGCGTAAACGGCGTCGTACAGTTTACGGTAGCGCACACTTACCAAAACGCCGGGACCTATGTGGCAAAGCTCAAATATCTCATCTATCAGCCGGCGTGCGATATACACAACAGCTTCTACCTTACGTGCAACGATATTCATGTATTGGGCTCGGTTTCTATCCCTGTCGGGACTGTGCCGCCGGTGCCGACAACTGCGGGGGTCTCAATGTCCGCGAACCCTCAGACGATCCAGTACGGCGGTCGCTCGATCGTCTCGTGGTCGGCACCCGACGCAACATCCTGCGTTCTATCAGGACCGCTCACGGATACACCAAACGGGCCCGTGGTCGCGGTGACCGGCACGGGCGTTGGGCCGCTCACATCCGATTCAACATATACCGTTACGTGCGAGACACCGGCCGGCGTACGTTCCGCAAACCTCACCGTGTACGTTGATAGTTCGGGAATAACAATGTGGGCGAACCCCCAGAATATTTCGAGTGGTGGCAGGACCAACGTGTACTGGAATGCCCCCGGCGCTACCTCGTGCACCCTGTCTGGGCCACTGACCGACACGCCGAACGGACCGGTCGTATCGGTTACCGACACGGGCGTTGGCCCCCTAACATCCACTTCGACCTACACCATCACGTGTCAGACTTCAGCGGGCCAAAAAGCAGTCAGCACGACCGTCGTGGTGAATTAGTCGTCCCGCGAAACGTTCAGGGAGAGATAGCCGCGAGTAGGAAATAAACCCGTGCGGGCATCTTGACGAAATAGCCAATTGGGCTATTATAGATTCATGAGCAAATTAGTAACGCAGGAGTTTGACGCGAGCGAAGCAAAAAACAGATTCGGTGCGCTTATTGATGCAGCGCAGCGCAGGCCCGTCACGATCAAACGCCGCGGACGGACGGTCGCGTTCGTGCTTTCTCCCGTAGACATGGAAACGATCGAGGATATATGGCTCGGCGCACGTGCGATGGAAATTATGCGTACGCACAAGTCGCTCGGGGTAAAAGCGACACGAAAATTCTTTGACAAAATCTTGCATGCTCGAGATTGATGTTTGGCCTCCTGCGAAAGAATTCATTGAAGGCGTGTCGGTGAAGCATGGGCGGCAACTGATCGCAAGACTCGAACGTCTTGCCGAAAATCCCGCGCCCCCACAGTCGAAACTCCTCGAAGGGTATGCGCCGCTTCGCCGGCTACGTTCTGGCGACTTTCGGATTATTTACTTTGTCCAAAAAAACGTCTTGAAAGTACCGCTCGTCGATCGTCGCAACGACGACAAAATATATCGGCAACTGAAACAAATGTTCGGATGAACACGAATACGGTTTCGATGAACTCACCGCAAACCGCTGCGTCCCGCCGGCAAGCAGGTCCCGAATCTCGAATTTAGCCACTACGCTGTGGTGCCGAGAAACGTTCAGGAAGAGATCGTCGCCAGCCGTAAATAACTCCGGCAGAGAGGTATCCCAACGCGCCGGAGCGCGAACGCGCTCCTGCGCTATACTGTTGCACATGCGCAAAGCGCTCATGCTGCTCCCGATACTTGCCCTCTTCCCATCGTTCGCCCTCGCACAATCTCCGTGCTCGTCCCTCTCGCTCGGCTCGAGCGGAGCGAGCGTGACCGCGGTGCAGAAAATTCTGTACGCCGCATACGCGAATTTTCCGACACCAACAGGATACTTCGGCGTCAAGACGCAAGCGGCGCTGAAGCAGTGGCAAAAAGAACACGGCATCGAACAAACGGGAACCGTTGGTCCGAAGACCGGTGCGGCGATGAAACTCTGTTTAGCGAATGCAGGAACATCGTCCGCGCCTACCGCTCCAAAACCATCACTTTCTTCCGCCATCACGCGGACGCTTTCGAAAGGCATGTCGGGACCCGACGTTCTTACCATTCAACAATTTCTTATCTCGCAAGCACTTCTCTCTGCGGATTCCGCGACAGGATATTTTGGCGCTCTCACCGAGGCTGCAGTCAAGAAATTCCAAATGCACAGTAAGATTGTTTCTTCCGGCACACCTTCGACGACCGGGTACGGGGCAGTTGGTCCAAAGACACGCGCGGTCATCGCACTTCTTGGAGGAACAAACGTTATGGTGACATCGGGAGGTGGAAACGCGGGTTCTGATAGTGGCACTTCAGGCAGTGTTGGCGGTGGGATAACAGGAAGAATCCCGGATAGTGGGATGGGCTTTCCGGTTGTTCTCTCGCCAAGTCCGGCACCATCTCCCAACCAGAACCCCGCACCTGCTGGCACCCCGCCATGCACACTCGACTCGGGTCTCATCGATGGATGCGCGATACAATAAACATATGAGACGAATTTTTACATTATTCTTCGCGCTTCTTATCGCCGTGCCACTTCTTGCGTCTGCGACAGAACTTCCACCACTTGCCAATTTCGACGCGGGTAAACTTCTAAAGGCCGTCGATCTCAAAGCAGTGCTCGAAAATATCCTCGATCTCCGAAATTTTATTTTTACAAATGTTGATGCAAAAGGTGCGATCGAGATTCGCTCACGTATCAATAATCATGTGAACCCGACTGTTCGTGTAGCAGATCTTGGCGGGTTCGGAATTCTCCGACCAGGCGGACACAATTCTCCAGGCATCGGGCTTCTGGGAATGGGCAGCCCGTCCGATGGAGATGCAGGCTTTTCGACGTACCTCGTCAATACGTTACCCGGTCCCATTTCTCCTACCAGCGACGCCGGAAGTGCGGTGCTTCGTATCGATGGATGGAAAGGAGGCGATACCGGTATCGAAATCACCGCGGGGGGCACCAATCAATCAGCAACATTTTTGAAACCCGCTTGGAACAGAGTGACCGATGCGCTCGGCAAAATATCTTTTTTTGGAATGGGGCCTGACGGTCAGGTTGCAAACGACAACGTTCGCGTCGACGCGCGCGCTGATCAGAATTTCACCCAATCTGAGCAAGGAAGCTCTATCTGGATCGATACGATGCAGTATGGCCAAGCGCCAGTACCGGGCGATAATTCAGTCGGCGAAATAACGAGATGGGGACTCGATAGTCGAGGTAACATGGCGCTCGGCGCATGGGCGAAGGGTGGGAATAATTTTCCCGGGGGTGGACTCTTTATTATGAAAGACGCTGTCTCTGGACCTGATGCTCCCGTTTCAGGCGGAGGCATTCTTTCTTCACGTGGCGGAGCTCCCTATTGGTATCGTTCGGGAGGAACAGGCAATCAGCCAATGGTTCTCCAAAACAACGACGTCCACGCGAATGACCTCGCGGTATGGGATTCGTGGGGAATGATCCGCGACGGGGGCTCCGTATCTGTACGCAGCGGCTCGCTGTGTATCGGACAAACATGTCTCACCGAAGCGCAGCTGCAAAAAATCATTCAGCTCATACAGTAATTACATGAAACGAATCGCCGCTCTGCTTCTTCTCCCTTTTTTCGTCGCGTTGTTTGCATCTGCCGCCGAGCTACCGCCACTCACCAATTTTGACTCCGGCAAGATATTACAATCCGCCGATCTCAAAGCCCTTGTGCAAGCGGTTGCGTCTCTCCAAGATCAGGTCAATGGAATGCAATCGGGGGGAGTTGCCACCGGGATGAGCAACCTCAAACACGGTCATAAGTCATACACCACCCCGGGCACATACACGTTCACGTGGCCGGCGGGTGTTGCCGAGGTCTTTGTGGAGGTGCACGGCTCGGGGGCGGCAGGAGGAGGAAGCAAATGGAAGCTCTATGGCGGCGGCGGCGGTTCCGGTGCGTATTGTTCCGCAGTCATTCCGCGTCCTGCAAGCGGCATCACGCAGGTCGTAGTCGACCAGGGCATGGCCGGGGTGCCGGCAAATACGCTAAATAGTGCGAATCTTCAAACAGGACAGACATCGTTCGGCGATGCGCGGGCGTACGGAGCGGGCATCGGACAACCAGCAACGAACGCCTCGGTCGGTGGGGATGGCGGGACACCGGGCGTATGCAGCGTGGACGGACTCTACCTCGTGGAGTACATCCCGGGCGGTCAGGGAGGGGCGTCAGCGCCGGGAGCGGTTCCCGCGGATTCCAACCAAGGGGCATCAATCAGTGCTCATTTCCCATACGGTGCAGACGCTCCCAAGGGCGGCATGGGCGGCAACAATAATCAAAGCGGTCAGGCACCTGGCGGCGGTGGCGCACCTGGAGACAGTGAATTTGGAAGCGGATCAGGCGGCGCAGGCAGCGTGATCGTGCAGTGGTTTCAACCGTAATCGATCCAGGTCATTGTACGGTGATGTATGAAGGACGTTGGTAAAATTATTTTCGGAGTCGCCATCGGGTCCATACTCTCCGCAGCCGGTATTGTGATCGCGGCGCAATTGCCGTCACTCACCAATTTCGACTCCGGCAAGATATTACAATCCGCCGATCTGAAGGCGATCGTGCAGGCCGTCTCTGATCTGCAGGATCAAGCGCGGACGTCTGCCGCCGCTTTGCAGGCGTTGCAAGCCTCATCCCAGACTGGTGGAAGAGTGTCGCAAACCGCGGACATCGTCGTCTGCTGTTCCCGAACAGTGGTGACGCCGCCGAATACGAGCACGGCAACAGTTTATAAAATCACGGCGACCGGCGGCGGCGCCGGAGGCGCCGCCGCAACGGGAGGGGATTATTCGCACGCTGGCGCTGGCGGTTCGGGCGGTACGGTCATAAAGTGGATCACTGGTCTGCCGCCCGGCACTCCCATTAACATAACGATTGGGCAAGGCGGCGCTCCCGCGCAGCGCGGCGGCGATACTATCGTTACGGTAGGCGATACGGTCCTTACCGCCTACGGCGGTCACGCGTTCGAGCCGGACGGATACGGTTCGGGCGGCGATGCGCGCGGCGGCGATCTGAATATTCCGGGAAGCGACGGGACCGACCTTTTTTTGGTGAATTCTGCCGGCGCGATGGCTGCGCATGGCGGCGGCTCTTACTGGGGCGGCGCAGCCGGAAGTGGCGCACAGGGACATGCATACGGCGCGGGCGGTGGCGGTGGCGTGAACGGCGGCGCGGCGGGAAAGGAAGGCGTGGTGCTCATCGAGTTCAATATATAAATTTTTCTGAGTTCTGCATTTCGATTCTCCTGCTATTGCGTCGCATAATGTGCAGGAAGAGATTGTCGCGAGCCGCAAATAATTTGGAGAAAAAAACATCCCCACGCCGGCCGCTCATTTGAACGGCTCGAGCTTATAGTGTGCGCATAAACAGACTATTCTCGATCGCCGTTCACCACATTTCGAAGCGAGCCGACGCGTACCGCTAAAGAAAGCGTTTCGAATTTACGACGCAGCCGCGCTCCCTCACCGAAGGCCGCGGCGTCCCGAAGGCGGAATTCGTCCGTCATGTTGCCGCGCATCATCGGCCCGGTTAATAGATAATTGTGTAATACAATAAAGCAATATGGACACTCATTTACGCGCAAGCCGCTTCTTTATGCTCGCGATCATCCTCATATGTGTCAACGCTTTTCCCGCCATGTCCTCCGCCGCCGAACCCCCGCCCGCATCCAATTTCGACACGGGAAAAATCCTTCGGGCCGCCGATCTCAAAAACCTGCTGCAGTTCGTCTTGGATCTCGCGACTCGCGTGGGAAATGGAACCGGTTATTTTTCTGCACGCGCCGACGACAACAGCATCACGACCGGTTACGACCGCTTGCGCATGCGCGGCAACAGCCCCGGCATCTACTTGGAGGAATCGGATCAGCTGCCGTACCGAGAGGATTACGGGCATTGGCGCATTATCGCCGACCAGAACGCGCTCTTCTTCGAGGACTGGGAGCGTCGGACTCCCGGCGAGGGAGAATACGCGCAACAGGACGAGTTCCTCTCATTCCACCGCACGCAGACTCCGGCAAGCGATGGAACGGGCAACCACATTATTCAATGGAACTATGACTTCGTCGGACTCGGCGCGCGCGATTTGAAAATAGCGGCGAATTGGGCGAGTCCCATCCACCCGCAGACGCCCCGAACGCTCACGCTCGCGAGCCTGAACGCAGGCACGAATTCTCTCGTGCCTGCCATAGAGATTGTGCCAAACGGCTCGAAGCCGCGCGTCACGATTCCGAGCGGTCCGCTCGATGTCGGAGGACCAGGAGCCTCGGGCATGACGCTCTATGATACCGCGACAGGACGGCCCTATTGCGTCCGCATTACAAATGGCGCGCTCGCGCCGACCGCCGGTCAGTGCCAATAAATGGCCAATGGTGAGAGATAGACCGGGACGGACATCGTATTTGTATTTCCATGCGCGCAAAGAAGCCGCAGCGTCACCAGCCTTGAGCTTTCTCACTACTCGGTTGTCCCGAGGAACGTGCAGGAGGATATCGTCGCGAGTCGCAAGTAATTACCACTCAAAAGCGTAAGTGCCGGTCCCGATCAGCAGGCTATACTCAATACGCGGCCTTGAAATCGGGGAGGTTCGCGCGCTTGACATGCAAGTATAGGATAGTAATATTAATGCATATTAATCAATTTACATCAATATGACTAAAAATATCCCTATTTCAAAAGCTCGTGTAAATCTCGGTGCGGTTGTGAGGGGAGTTCGCGAGAAAGGCGACGTGGTGGTTCTCGAAAAAGACGGTATTCCAGTCGCGTCCATCGTGGATGTTGATCTTGTGGAAGATTTGCGTGACGCTCTGGATCTTGCTGCTGCCCGCGCACGAAACACGGATAAGCCTTTCGTCGATTGGGATTCGATTCGCGCGGAATATGTATAAGGTAATTCTCGCGACGGCCGCCAGAAAAGAACTAGATGAACTTTCGGTAAAATCCAAAAATCGTGCGGTAGCAGCTATAGAGGAATTGAAGAAGCTCGGAATTCACGCAAAACATACGAAGAAGTTGCACCCGCCTATAGGCGGATATCGCAAGCGCGTCGGAGAATATAGGATACTGTTTGACCGCAATGATGACATAATCGTTGTTCATCACATTTCGAAGCGGACAGATGCATATTAGAACCACACGTTATTTTTTCACGTGCGCACGGAGTCTCAAGTTGAACGGCGGTAGAGTGTGTATAATGAGTACATTATTTTAGAGGTTACTCTTCATGCATAAAAAGATAACGTTCGTTGTCGTCGGCCTCTCATTATTCATCTCTCCTATTGTCACTTCGGCGCAAACGGTGACGCTTCCGGCGGGTTGCACAACAACCCCCACAATCTCCTGTCTCCAGGAGGAAATCCGGCTACTGACACAAATCTTGAACCAGCTCCTCACGCAGCGCGCAACCGGCACAAATACGGGAACGCTCTCCGGCTCAACCGCTTCGCATCCCACGTGCTCGGTACACGCGAGCGCCAACGTCATTGCAGACGGTCAACCGGTAACGATCTCTTGGTCGAGCGCGAACGCGGAATACGCCGTCGTTCCCGGCGGTGATCGCGGCCCGGTGAAAGGGTCCGAGACCTATGCTCCGTCTGCCAGCAAGACCTACGTGTATACGTTCTACGGTCCAGGAGGCATGGTCGCATGCAGCCAGAGCATTACAGTGACGGGTAGCGGAGCGACCGGCTCCGGCCTCTCTGTCGATGAACGAAACGCGATGGCGCGCGCATGGGGATACGCGGGCGAGTTCGGCACTACAAACGGCGTCGACCAGTGGGCCGCGTGGCGCGCCTCCGGCAACCGCAATGCCGAATGGAACACGCTCGTTTCAAAACTTACCGCAAATCCAGGCGACTCTGTGCAGGAGGTCTATACACTCTTCCCGAACATGAATCCCAACTTCACGACGTTATGTGGCGTGCCGAAGTACCAGCGCGACGCGAAAATGCGCTCGCTCGGCTTCGACGGAACGTACGGGGTACAGGATGCGTTGGGCGTTTTGGTAACGGCCGGCGAGAATGCGGCGTGGGTAGGAGCTGACGCCTCGCGCACTGCCGCATGGAATGCGTACTGTCCGTCCGCGACACAGGCCAACGCAGCACCGACCTGCACCGTTACCGCGAGCAAGAATATCGTCACGCCCGGCGAGAGCGTGACGCTCTCATGGTCGAGTACCAACGCATCATCCGCGATAGGGCCGTCCGGAATGATCGGAGGCATCCCCGTGCGCGGTTCGCAGGTGTTCAACCCCACGGCAACGACGACCTACCAATTTGCGTTCCTCGGTTCGGGCGGGACGGCCACGTGCAGCCAGGAGATCAAGGTCGTCGCTTCAGGACTTACGCCTTCCGGACTTTCAGTGGACGAACGCAACGCGATGGCGCGCGCATGGGGATACGCGGGCGAGTTCGGCACTACAAACGGCAGCGACCAATGGGCCGCGTGGCGCGCGAGCGGGACTCGCGAGGCGGACTGGGCGACGCTCTACGCAAAGCTCCTCGCGAACCCCGGCGATTCCGTGCAAGAGATTTACACGTTGTTCCCCAATATGGATCCGAACTACATGACGGCCTGCGGAGTGCCGAAGTACCAGCGCGACGCGATGATGCGCAGTCTCGGCTTCAGCGGCGAATACGGTGTGAGCGACGCGCAGGGCAATGCCATTGTTGCAGGAGAGAATGCATCGTGGCTTCAAAAGGGCGGCTTGACGCAAAAATGGAACGACATGTGCGCGGCTGCTCGCGCCGCAGCACTGCCCGCGGCGACGAGTGCGGCTACCGGATCAAATGTGAATCTCGCGAACGCCCTCGTGGCGCTCGAAGGCGCGCTCCGCACGCTGCTTTCCATGATCGGGCAATAATACCCGCGCGCACCGCACTCGCGAGTTGCAATGATTGTTCGCCGCAACCCGCAGCCTCTCCTTCACGATTTGCTCTTCGCATCCCTATTTTTCGACAGTCGAAAGTAAGCTACAATAAGCGTGATGCGCCGAGTAGCTTTGTCTTGCCTAGCTCTCTTCTATCTGCTTCCCACTGCTTATCTTCTTTTCCTGCTCGCGTCATCTAGCATGTCGGTAAGCTCCGGAAACTGGTTATTTCTGGGGATAATATTTGGCCTACCCTTGGCAGTTTTGATCTGCGCTATAGTCTTATTGGCACTAATTATTTTTAGGGATAAACCACTCACCCTCTTAAACAGCATTATTATATTTGCACCGATATTCTCGTTTCCGGTCTGGGTATACTTTATGGTTCAGTTTTGGGCGAATGGTTTTAGCCACGTGTCAGACTTCCAACTATCGCAACCTGCCGGCTGCGCACAACCTCCGCCGTGGCCGAAGGAATATTGTTCCGACATCTGGCAGCCGGTCGCCGACAGCAGAGGATGCGTTATCTCTTTCAGTTGCGATAAGATTTAAGCAGCTGCACCAAAGGTCGGATCGTGCAGTCCCGCCCAAACTGCGAGGCCAGACCGCGAGACCCGGCCTCGTTCACGCTGACATGTCTGGACGATTGCGCGACCGTCAAATCAAGTCGGATCCGAATATCTCTACGAACTGCCGTTCCGAGAGGTATTTTGAAAGACCGACTTTAACGATCATCACCATACGCTGTGCTTCACTCGCCGTGTCGTCGGTGAATGGTTGCGCGAGCACTTCGTTTCTGAAACTTGCCACAGCTTGGATCGCGCTCGCTAGGATCTCTGCTTCGTTATCTGGCACATGACTCAAAGCCTCGCCGCGACCTTCCTTGGCGATTCGCAACGCTTTTTCTAACGCATCGAGATCGCGTTTGATGCGCGCTTTCTTTTCAAGTTCCGCAGCATTTTCAAACGGGATGATCTTCCCGCGATCTCCCGGACCCTTTTCCATGCGATAAGGCTACCACATCTCTCGCGGCCGGCGGGAAACCGGAAACATCGGTGCAGCGGCGGCATGAATCCCCACGCCGCACACACTGCAGGTCATCCGGCGTGTATACTGGTCATATGAAAAAGATCCTCGCATCTCTCGCGAGCACGATGCTCGTTCTCTCGACCCTTCTCACCGCGCTACCCGCCGACGCGGCGTGCGCGGGGCAATACCCCGTTATCGGCACGGTCGGTTCGGTACAAGCGGATCAATATGGCAATACGAAACTGCTGCTCAATCATGTTGCCGCGTTCAACGCATCCGGCTTCCCGACGACGAGCACGAATATCGATCAGTACAACGCGCTCGCGGCCGCCTTCAAGCAGAACGGCTACGTCTTGCCGGCGAATTATGCGTACACGGATCAATATCTCCCCCAGGGATACGCGAGTTGGAGCGATTACATCGCGCAAAATTACAACTATGTATATGTAAGCGCGACGGCACTCAGCGCTATCTCATATCAGATCGGCGACATCGTGATCCAGGGGCCGCCGGGCGGCGCCGCGTGCACTCAATACGGCTTCCTTGGATTCTTCGGCCAGAACGGGACCATCCAGAGCGCGGTCGCGACCGACGGCGGCTACCAGAGCTACCAGTATGGTTCCGAGACTCTCTCGTTGTCCGCAGGCGCGCAGGAGAGTTGTCGCACGACCAACAACTGGCCGAACGGGAGCACGGTATGCGATGTGCCGATCACGTACTCCGTGGGCGGCGCATCTTTTACGGTCCACCCGGGCCAGTCGCACAGTTTCCCGGGGAGTCGTTTCGCGCAAGTCACGCTCACGCAAAGCACCTATACGACACCGAGTTGTCAGAATCTCGGCGGAGGAGGTGCGGGCACGCCGTCGTGCTGGATAGAGGATTTCAGCCCCGTCAGCATGCTACATGTGCTCACTTTCAACGCCGCGCCTTTGTCGTGCGCGCCCTCCTGGTCGTGTTCGCAGTGGAGCATGTGTTATAGTAACGGGGTTCAGTCGCGCACGTGCACCGACCAGAATGCATGCAACTCGATCGCGAATAAGCCAACCGAGATCCAATCATGCATCACCCAGGTGCAGCCATGCATCTTTAACAACCAGTCGATCCCGAGCGGTTCAAGCGTCGTTGCATACCAGTCGGCGTCAGCGCCGCAGGGCGGACAGTGCGCGAGCGAGACGCGCTACTGTTCGAACGGGGCGTTGTCCGGCTCATTCCAAAACGCGTCATGCACGGTACAATCGTCGTCATCGATCGATGCGCTGAAAGCGCAGATCGCGTCGCTTCTCGCGCAGATTGCGCAGCTGCAAAAAGCGATCGCTGCATTGGGCGGGGGCAGTAGCCCGGGTCAATGTCCGGTCATCGCACGCACGCTCTCGCTCGGCGAGCGCGGAGCGGATGTGCTGACGCTCCAGAATTATTTCGTCTCGATCTCGCTCCTCGCATCCGATTCCGCGACCGGATTCTTCGGGTTTCTTACGCAGGGTGCTGTGCAAAGCTGGCAATCTTCGCACGGACTCGTCTCGTCGGGCTCACCCGACACGACCGGCTACGGAGCGGTCGGGCCGCGCACGCGCGCCGCGCTCGCCCAGTGTATAATTCATTTATGAAAAAGATCACCGGCGTTATCGTGGCGATTACCATGAGCCTGTCGAGCGTCGCGACCTTCGCGCCGTTCATCGCTTCAGCGCAAGCCACCGACACCGAAGCCCAGCTCATCGCGCTTTACACGCAGCTCATCCAAATCCTGCAGGCGCAACTGGCCGCGCTCCAGGGGGGCGCATCGGCGTCGAATTTTTCCGGCTCGATCTCACTGCCTGGCTCGAATGCAACGGTGCAGATCAACACCAACGCTCCCGTGGCTCAGAGCCTCTCCGCGCTTCCGCTCTCCGGTCCCGCGCCGCTCACCGTCAATTTTTCCGGCATCATCTCGGGGAGCTCTTTCTCGCTTTTCTTTGACGATGGTACGGCGACGCAGACCGGATCATGCAGCAGCACATGCACTTCGCTCAGTATCAGCGCGGCCCACACGTACAACACCGCCGGCACGCACGTCGCGAAGCTCGTCAATCTCACCGATTCTTCGACAGCCGGCACGGTGACGATCGTCGTTACCGCGTCGGCAACGCAGTCCACGCAATATTCTTTCTCCAGCAGTCCGTCATCGGGCACCGTACCTCTTACGACCTCGCTTTCTTGGTTGCCGAGTACCGTGAGCGGCGATTCTTCGCTTTACTATATTTCTTTCGGAGACAGTTCCGCGACGAGTTCCGCCTGGGTTGCGGGTTCCAACGGATTCGTCTCCCAATCCCACGCCTACTCGTCTGCGGGCACGTATGTGGCGTCACTCATCAAAACCGCAAGCAATGCGGCCGTCGCATCTACGACCGTCACGGCTTCGAGCGCTGTGACACCGAGCGGCGGCACGACCAACATCCTGACAGCCGCGCCGGGAAGCGGCCCCGCGCCGATGTCGGTGAAATTCTCATGGACGTTTACCGCGTGGGGCGAGTCGCAAACCGTCCGCTCGATCAGCTACGGCGACAGCTCAAGCGACAATGTGGATTCTTGCAATGTGGGGCTGGATCCGAACACGACCCGCTGCTCCGGCCAGATCTTCCATCCGTATGCGAATCCGGGAACGTACTACGCGACGCTCTACGGCTCATACAAATGTCCGGGAGGCGCGAGTTCGTGCATCGTGGGCATGGCGGCGGTCACCGTCTCCTCCGGCGCTTCAGGCACCGCGTCGTGCAGGTTCGGCAACGGCGCGGGCATGATGTCGGTCTTTCAACAAAACGTATCCAACGTAACCCAATCCGACGCGTATGGCTCCGGCGGTACCGTCCCCCACGGCACCATCAATCCGGTCTATGATGGATCGGGAGTACCGTCGAGCTACCAGTGCTGGAACGGCACCTGGGTGTGCATCGGCAAATCCTGTCCGTTTGGCGGCAAAATTTAGCGCATCGCTGCTGCGCGAGCGGTACCCTGGAGGCGTTGCCTTCGCGGTGTGGATAGAGCGCGTTAGCGTGGCACGCTTCACTTATAATACGCATATGGACCTCAAAAAGCCGTTCATTCTCCTCGTTCTTTTCATCGCGCTTTTTATCGCGCTCATCGCGCTCTCCGGCCGACTCGCCTTCAAGAATATCGCGCAGCCCGAGGGGAGCGAGCAGCCTCTCGTGGATGAGAGGGGAGTGCGCATTCCGCCGCAGCGGCCAGCCCCCAAAGAATCCGATCTGATCGTCAACCAGAATCCGAAAGGCTTCCAGCTCCTCGTTTCGTACGTCGATTCAGGATTCGAGCCGCAGAGCGCGGCGATCAAGGCGGGCGATACCGTGCGCTTCACCAACAATTCAAGGCGTGCCGTGTGGATCGCCGCCGATGGACGCGGCGGAGCGATCTATCCCGGCATGGAGAATGGATGCGGTTCGAGCGCGCTCGATTCGTGCCGCGCACTGCAACCCGGCGAGTATTGGGAATTTGCGTTCACGGAAAAAGGAACGTGGTCGTTCGTCAACAACCTCGATAAAAACAAGGGAGGATCTCTCAGCGTCACCGTGCGATGAAGAGTCTATTTCTCTCCGCCGGTTTTCTGCTGCTCACCCCCGCGTTCGCCCTCGCCGGTTCGCAGACGTATTCCACGCCGGGCACGTATTCTTTCAGCGTGCCGTCATACGGGACGCTGACGGTGCAGTTGTGGGGCGGCGGCGGCGGCGGCTCGCAGTGCGCGCAGTGCAATGGATCGTGGGTCGGAGGTGGAGGTGGAGGCGGCGGCGGATACGCGACGAGAACGTTCTCGACGGGTGAGGTGTCGGGGAACGTTACCGTGACGGTAGGAGCAGGCGGTGCATCGATCCGCACCGCTACCGGCTATTTCTATGGAGGCGACGACGGCCAAGCCGGAGGCGCGAGCAGTTTCGGATCGTACGCGGTCGCCTATGGCGGCGCGGGCGGACTCATCAGCCGTGGTTGGACGATGTCGCAGAACTATGCCGCCTGGAACAAAATGTACGGCGACGGCGGCGGCGGCGGCGGAAGCACTGCGGCGTCGGGCCATCAGGCGGGGACCGGGGGTGGCAACGGCTGCGATTCGACTCCCTACGGACTCGGCACCGGGGCGGTAATTGCCGCGCAATCAGGCTCGACCGGCGGCGGAGGCGGAGGTTGCGTTAATCTTGCGTCATCGGGATTTCCGCAGTTCGTCTCCATCGGCGGCAACTCGACGTGGGGCGGCGGCGGCGGCGGCGGAAGTTATTATCCGCAATATTGCGGATGGTGGGGATGCGGGGAAGGCGATGGTGGAGGCGGGCTTGGCGGCACGTCGCAGTACGGCGGCAACGGCGGCGCGGGCTCAACCTACGCCGACGGCGATGGAACAGCCGGCTCCGTCCCCGGCGGCGGCGGCGGCGGTGCGTATGCGGGCCCGAGCGGAGCCGGCGGAGCCGGTAAAGTGATCATTACGTGGACCGCAGGCGCCCCCGCCTGCACCGTCACTGCCGACACTAATCCAATGAATTACGGGGTACCGACGACTCTGCGCTGGGCAAGTTCCAATGCGACTACTTTCTATATAAACAGTGTCGGATACGTGACGCCGAATCAGTCCGGCTCCACGACGGTGGGACCGCTCGCAGCGACAAATTACGATGGCACCATCGAAAGCGAGTCTACCATCTCTGACCCGGTGCTCGTACTATGCACGAGCTCCGGGCAGCTTTGCTCACCGAAATACGCGAAGACCGTGCAGACAAGTTCCGCTCTCAAGATCAATTTTACTACCGGCGCGGGGCATTGTTCCGCGGGATATGTACACGCCTATGTAGACGGCGCATATCGTCTCAAGTCGGGACTTCTCAATGGTCCCAATGTTAGCACCGGTCTCCTCGACCTCGGTCCCGTCAGTAACGGTTCGCATCAAATCGAATTACAGTGGGAAGGAGTCGTGGGTGGCTGCAATGCGGGGTATGTGTCATCTTGGGGCGGATCGCTCGCCAGCACATATTCGACGAGTGCCACCTGTCCTTATATCCTCTCCGTCGGCCCCCGCGCGACCATCTCGCAGTCCACCACCACCTCCGCCGTCGGCGAGCCGTTCACCGTCACGTGGAGCTCTGACAACGCGACCTCCTGCAGGGTATACAAGGTCTCTCCGATCGCGGGCACGAGCTCGTGGTCTTCGACGACCGATCCTTCCGGATCGCAGAGCGCCTCACCGACCGCCGTCGGCGAGCACCACTGGTGGAATGAGTGCACCAACGCCTCCGGCCTCTTCTCGACCTCCACCATCATCTACCACACCGTGCAGAACGCCTCCTGCACCCTCGACAGCCTCACGCTGCAAAGCGGCGAATCACGCACCTTCTAC
>JBEEJY010000003.1:0-33362 GCA_041168925.1 Candidatus Parcubacteria bacterium
TGCGCCGTCTATGTACGCCACCGCTTCCTCATCTTTCATTCAGCAATAATCCCACGCTTCTTTTCATTTGAGAATAGTTTCTTCGACACGCGCAAGAAACGGGACTCGCGCCGCCGAGCGGGGGGAATTCGTAGTTCAAGACCAAAACACGGCGCATAGTCCGCGCTTTCTACAACAAATCCGGCATATTGTCCATCGTAGGCGCAGACAATGCCAACTTCATTTGCCGTCCGCCCGGGCGATGCTATGATGGTGCGCATGAAAAAAAAGAAAAAGGTGGCGAAGCAAGAGGAGGGATACTCGCCTGCCGAGCTGCGTATCCAGATGCATGCTTACATCAAGGCTTCCGCTTTGCGCTTGAGAAATGAACTGCGAGAAACGTGGAAGAAACAGCAGGCGGAAAAGAAGCGTGCTCGTCATGAGATTACGGTATAGAAATGTCGCTCGGATCGAGCTTGAATCATTCATTGACCATTATAAGGAGGGCTTTCGTACGCTCTATGGCGGCACCGGATTATGGAATGAAGACGTGATCATCGCGAGCTATGAACAGCGCGCACTGGAGCTGTACGACTCCATTGACGATACGATATGCGCGCGACTGAACGAAAGAGCTGTTATCGGGCGCAAACAGGTGGCCGATGATTGGTTTGCAGTGACTGTCTCTGTCGGTACTCGCCTGATTTTTGTTCTTTACTCCGAAGACAAAAAACAACTATCCGTTGGATCGAGTCGATCTCCATCGATCGAAAGCCAATCATTTTTTGAACACTAGTTCTTTATGACGCGGCGCACGTAGTAGCGCCGCTCGTGGGGCGAGGTGGTGAGCTGGATGCGGATAAGGAGATCGAGAATGATGCCGAATGAGAAGAACATGATAGCCGCGAGCAGGAAAAAGAACGTGATCGAGAACCAGCCGTTCCTGTTGAGCGAGAGCCCATAAAAGAGCTTGCCGTAGAGCGACCACGCTCCGGCAAGGAATCCCAAGGAGGCGGAGCAGATCGAAAGGTAGCCGAAGAGGTGGAGCGGGCGCTGCGAATATTTGTGGATGAACCAGATATACATGAGATCGATCAAGCCGCGCACCGCCTTTCCCGCGCCGTACTTCGAGACTCCATTCACGCGAGGCCTGTGATTGACGACCATCTCGCCGATGCGAAAGCCCTTCCATTTGAGGAGCGCCAAGATGAAGCGGTGCATCTCGCCGCCGATATCGAGGCTCTTGACCGCCGCGGCGCGATAGACGCGCAGCGTGCAGCCGGAATCGTGCACGATATCGCCGATGAAGAGGCGGCGCAAAAGCCGCGCCGTCTTCGTGATGAGCTTGATGCTGCCTTTGTCTTTGCGGTGCTTGCGCCAGCCCGCGACGACGTCGAGGCGCTCGCGTTCGAGCTTCTCGATGAGCGCGGGGATGTCGGCGGGATCGTTCTGTCCGTCGCCGTCGAGCGAGACGACGAGCCCGCCCGCGGCGGCTTTGAAGCCCGCGTCGAGCGCGGTTGACTGGCCGTAGTTCCTGTTGAGCTCGATGACGGTGACGCGAGAGAGGGTCTTCAGTACGTCGAGTGAATCGTCGGTCGAGCCGTCGTCCACGTAGATAAGCTCGTAGCTCCTTTCAAGGCTCTTTAGAGCCATTTTGAGCTCATTATCGAGCAAAACGAGATTGCCGTCCTCGTTGTGCACGGGGATCACGACGCTGATCTCTGGGGCGGCCCGGTTTTCCATAACGCCCGCACCATGCCATAGGATGATGATCTCGTCTAGTCCGGCCACGTGTGAAATTCCCACGCAGGAAACGCGGCGAGCGAACGCATTCGAGACGAGCGTGTGACACGGACCTTACGGTTGTTGCGGTATGCATCGCACCCGCACGTCATATCCCTATTTTTTCGCTATGGTGTATATTTAGGGATATGGGGCGAGTGGAAGCAGCCGCGAAAACGAGGCGGCGCAAGCGTGACATCCAGTATGCGATACTCTCCGCGCTCGGCGTCGCAGGGGTCATTTCACTTGCGCTGCTGGCGCCCAACGTATTTCAGGCGCTTCCGCGCCTTGCCGGAGACAAATTCAGGATCGGATACCGAGCCCGCACCACCGTGGGCAGGCTCGCGCAGAAGGGCCTGGTGCGCTACATCGAGCGCAACGGGGTGCGGTGCGTCGAGCTTACCAAAAAGGGCGAACGCCGACTCGCTATCGCGCGCGCGGCGTTTTCCGGAGACGTTCCCCGCAAACGGTGGGACGGGCGTCACCGTCTCGTCATGTTCGACGTGCCGCAGTATCGACGAGGAGTGCGCGACCGGCTGCGACGCGTCATGCGCGAATGCGGTTTTCTGCGCGTCCAGGACAGCGTGTGGCTTTATCCGTATGACTGCGAAGAGCTGCTCACTCTTATCAAAGCCGAGCTGCGGGTCGGAAAAGACGTGCTGTATGCGGTCGTGGAAAGTCTGGAGAACGACGGTTGGATCAAGAATCACTTCGGTCTGAAGGGCTGATGTCGCCGCGCGCTGAATCCTTATTATTGCGCTATAGCGTAAAAATAAGGACATGCGGAGGGAGAATGCTCGAGGGGGCGCGGATGGTGCGAGTGCGGCGTAAGATGCGCGATTCGGTTAAGCGCCGCGCCAATAGGGCGCGGCGCTCGAGAGACCTAGTGCCAGCCGAAAATGCTGAAGATTTTTGCGAAGCCCTGGAAGAGCGCGTTGAAGAAGACGGTAAGGGAGCTCTCCGCGCGAATATCCGTGCTCGAGACGGCTTCCGGCTCTTTCTCCGGCGCAGTCTCGCGCGAACTGCTCGCCGAGGTATCGGCGCGCAGGCGCTCATCGATGCGCATACTCGGCGTCGAAGTGGCGATGTGTATTTCAATGCGCGCGCCGGAAGGGACGCGGCCCTCCTGCACTTCGGTGCGGACGACGCCGTTCTCTTCGGTCGTGATCTCGGTGCGATACGTGCCGCCGCCGGTGACAATAGTCTGTACGGCAGCGGAGGCGTCGGCTCCATCCTGCGCGCTCGCGGAAGCGCTCGTCACGCTCGTGAGCGCGAAACTGGCAAGCGGAGCGAGAGCGAAGAGAATCGTCGTTACGGTAACGAATCGTTTCATTTCTCTACCCTACCACTCTGCGCGCGAGCGCGCCAGCGCCGCACTCTGCCTATTTATTCCAGTTCCTCCCCGCGCTGCCGATGGCGGTAAGCCAGTTCGGATCGTTCGGCGATAGAAAGCGGCTCATGCCGGGAAGAGGCGCTTGCACCGTGCAGGCGAGCGCCATGAGCGGAAGCGAGAAGATGATAAGAGCGACCAGAGACCCGAGCGCCAGTTTCCCTTCGAGATGAAGTTGCATCATATCGTTTCGATTTATTGGTATGCGTCTATTGTACCGAGCGCGCTCTGGATTTACCAGCGGAATTTTGAGGTGATGCCTCCGATCACGTTTTTTACGGCGCTCGGCTGGGTTTTCTTCGCCGCGGGTTTCGGTTTGGACGGCTCTTTTGGCTCTGCCGGCCGGGTTTTCGGCGACACCTCGGCCGGAATCACCGCGGCGGCGTTTCGCGCGCCCTTGAGGGCGGGTATCGTATCGGCAGAAATCGCTTTAATGAGCGTCGAGACGTCCGCCTGCGGCGCGATACCCATGGCACAAGCGAGCGAGTTGATCTTGCGCATCGTCGAACTGAAGACGCTTCCCGTCGGATACGTGAGACCGACGGGTTTCAAGATGTCATCGCGATACTTCAACTGGAAGAGCTTCACTGCGGCTATCGTCATGGGGCCAAAATAACCTGTCGCGGGAAGCTTCGCGCCCTGCGCATTGAGGAAGGTCTGCAGCTTTTTGATGTCGGCGGCGCCGCTCTTTGAATCAACCTTGATCGCGCTGCCGAAGTACGGCCCGCAGGAGGTCGTGCGTGTCAGGCTCGCGTTGGTGATCGTCGAGACGGTCGTGGTCGCCTCTCCGAGCACCTTGCCGCTCGGGAGGAATTCGACGCTGCTCGATGAAAAGACGCCCGGCATCGGGTTGGCGTAGGGCAATTTTTCATAATTCATGAGACCGGTCACCGCGGCGACATTGTGATAGAGGCCCGGCACCGTGCTCGTGCCAAACGCGACCGTATACGTGAGCGTGATCTGATCGCCGGGAGCGACGACGTCGAGATCCCACGAACGCGTGTACATCACCTTCCCTTTCGGATCGTAGAGCGTGTCGGTCAAGAGCCCCGAATACGCGGGGCCGGCGGTTTTCAGATTTTCGATTACGACCTTGTAGTCGATGCCGCTCGGAGCGGTCGAGGTCGCGGCGCTCGCGGTCTTCTTGATCATGATTTGCGGCTCCGCCGTGCGAAGCCCCGGTGCTCCGATAGAGAAGGGAGATGCGCCAAAACCGGCCCCCCCTGCCCCTCCTCCGCCCGCGCCGGAGCCTCCCGCGCCCCCGGAATTCGCGTTTGCGTTGGCGCCCGAATTGGAATTCGCGCCATTCGCGCCTTCACCGCCGCTTCCGGAAGAATTGTTACTGCCGGTCGCGCCTCCCGCGCCTGCGCCATTTGATCCCGCTCCGGAATTGCCCGCGTCGGAGCCCGCACTTCCGCCTCCGCCAGACGTGCTGCCGGCGCCCGATCCGGCGCCGCTCGAAGACCCTGATCCCGAAGAACTCCCGCCTCCTCCCGAAGGGGGGTCGGAGCCGCGGCGATCATTGTTCCCCTCCGAAGATCCTCCGCCGGAGGAGCCCGAGCCAGCGGCGGGCGCGCTCACCGTAATGGTCGTTTTCTGGCTGTTGTCGGTGATGTCCTGGTCTCGCTCGATTCCGGTGACCATAGCATTGAGCGGGACGAGCATGAAGCCGCTCTGGAGGCTCTGCGCGCTCACGCGCGCGGTCGCATCGATTTGGAGCGAGCCGCCGGCCCCGACGCGCCCGACTTCCCAGTTCGTGCCGCCTGTCGTATCGGTGCTGCGCGCGTTGCTGCGCGAGAACGAGAGGACGTTTTTATTGTATGTCGCCGCGAGAGAGACGCCCGTCGCCTCAACGTCGCCGATATTCTTCACCAGGAAATGGTAGGTGATTTCCGAGCCCGAGACGGTCGGATTTGGCTGATCGACGGTCGTCGTGACCTGGAGGTTCGGGCTATGACCGCCGAAATCTATGTCACCCTGCCAATCGCCGGTGATGTTGAATACGGCGAAAATGAAATTGCGATTCACCACGTTGGTGTTGACCATGTTGACCACGTTGGCGGTCGCGTACGCGTCTCCCGTGCGGATGCTCGCCGTGCCGTCTTCGGCAGAGCCCGCGTTGTTGCCTGTTTCGGCCCATACATCCACGTCCGTGTGGACGATCGCCTTGTTGGTCGAGGACGCGATGAAGTCCGATGAATTATAGATACCCTGCTCGGCAAGCGCGGAAGCGACCGAGCCGTTGCTGTATACCTCGATGCCGTAGGCGGTGCGGCGCCAGCTCATCCCTTCGGGGAGACCTTTCACTGTGCCACTCCAGCTACCCGAGACGTGAAAGACAAATAGCGCGGAAGAGCCGCCGACATGCGTGCGATTGGCGGCGGTGTAGCTCGTCGAAGAAGTATGCGCCTGCCCCGTCTGCACATCGCCGTGTCCTTCGCTGTCCTGTCCGGAGCCAGTCGAAGAGGCCACTGCCAGGTTCATTCCGGTGATTGCATGCGCGGTCGTGGTGCCGACGAAGGTCTCGTTGTTGTCGTTGTCAACGATGAACGAGCTCGAGTTCATCTCGGGCAGCGTGTTGCCGTTTTGAAAGAGTTTCGAGAAGAAAACGGCGTCGGGAAGAACGATATCGCCCTGCATGTCGCCGAAGTTGTCGAAATTGGCGACGAGGTATTTTGAGTTTACGAAATTGGTATTGACCATGTTGAGGACGGCGGCCGAGGCATAGGCGTTGCCGGTTTGAATGTCTATATTCCCCTGCTTCGTCGTCGTCGCGGCGTTAAGGCCCGTCGAGGCGCGCACGAGCACGTTGTTGTTCACCTCCGCGTCGTTCTTATTGAGTACCTGCAAATTGGCGCTGTTGAGACAGGTGAGGATGGTGCAGCCAAGCGCCGTCGGAGATGCGCCCACACCCGGCCGCAGGAAGTACGAGAGGTCGTAGGTGCGCAGATCCAGACTGTCGCCGTTTTGCGGATTGAGGAAGAGCACCAGGCCGTTGGAATTGAAGAAATTGGTGTTGACGACGTTGAGGACCCGCGCGCTCGAGACGGCGCTGCCCGTATGGATAGCGGCGTCGCCCTCGCCGCCCTGCCCTTTGTTCTCGCCCGTGAATGCGCGGGTGTCGTCGGTCGTCGTCACATCGCCTCCGTTGTCGGTATGCGCCGTGAGCATGGAGCTGTTGGTCTGGCCGGGGCCGTCTATGTTGGAGCGCGTGATGTTGAGGATGTTCCTCGCCGTCGTCGAAGCGACCGCGCTGCCCGTGAAGATCGAACTTCCTGTTTTATTGCCGGTACCGTCGGTGGAACTCGCGACCGTGAACTTCGGGTCGAGCGCGAGCGCTTCGGTCGAGGTCGCGCTGATGTCTTGCAGACATCCCGGAGCGGAAAGATTGCACGGCGGCTCGAGATTGCCGCTGACGATATCCTGGAAGTCCGTGTTGTCCGTGTCGGATTCCGCGGGCGGGACATAACCGGAAGAGGTCGAGGCCGTGGATGAGGCCGTGGAGGGATCTATGTGCGCAGGATCCGCGGCGCCCGGCGGCGTCGATGTAGACGTTGCGCCCGATGTATCGGGAGTTTGCCCCGATCCTGTCGGAGGGGTCGTGGTCGCCGGTAGAGGCGGCGGGACGTACGCGGAAACAGAGACGGTGAACGTGACGGGCGCGGCCGCGTTGCCGGCGGCGTCCGCTGCCGTGCACGTCACCGTCGTGAAGCCGACGGGGAAACTCGAGCCGGAAGGCGGTGCGCAGGTTGCGACGCCCGGAGCATCTATATTGTCGGTCGTCGCCGGTGACACGTAGGTGACAGCCGCTCCTTGATCCGACGTCGCCGCGGCCTGCACATCCGCGTGCGGCGCGATCGTCGGCGGCATCGTGTCGGCGTCGCGCATGCCGAGGCGTTCCTCGTCCGTCGTCCGAACCGGCGTCGTGGCGTCGTCGGCGAAGGCGGGTGCGATGGGACCGACGACTAGCGCCACCGAAAGCGGGACGGTCAGGGCTCGAAAAATGATGATTTTAGTCGATTTTTTCATGGTTTCCCTTCGATCGCGCCCCCACCTTCTACATCGCATCCCCGGATAGGTCAAGGCGATTCTTTCCGCCTCAGCGAGCCCGGTCCGCGGCATCGGACGAACACGGATTCGGGGCGCGACGATCGGTCGAGCACTGCGGCATTTGCGGAGGAGGCGGGGTCGACGTCTCCACTTGCGAGGAGTTGTTGACGGGCCCGACATTGATCACCGCGACGTCAACGCTCTCGTCTCCGGTCGTCACTTGCCCGCCTTCATTGTTGCCCGTCTGCACTTCCCCGCTCGTCGTGTTGTTGATGCCGCCCGATCCTCCCGCCGGCGGGGTCGGGGTCGGATCAGGGGTCGGCGCAGGCACCGGTTGCGCCGGAGTCTCGCGCGAGCTTGCGCGATCGCTCTCGCGCGAACCCGCGTCGCGCGTGTCTGCGAACGCAATCAGGAGAGGCGAGCCTGCGAGGACGAACGCCAGGATAAGGAGCAGCGTGAATGCGTATGTTCGCAGAGCATTCATAGCGTGGTGCGGGTGAGCTGGATGCGTACGACCGTGGCGTTGACGGAATTCACGGACTGCGAATTGGTGAAAGCGCTGCCTGCGTGGACAAAGCCGCCGTCGGATGCGTTGCCGCCGTCTCCGCCATTGCCGCCGTTGCCCGCCTGCGCACCGCCGTTGTTGCCGCCACCTGGCGTACTCGCGCTTGCATTTGCTCCCGGCGTGCCGGATGCGCCGATCCCCTGATTCGTCGAAGTCTGGCCGCCGGAATTCGAGTTCGAGCCTTGCGGGTGAAGCTCAACGCGTACGCTGACACGGACGGGAGGAGTGCTTGGCATCGTCCCCGCAAAAACGCCGAAAGGTGCGAGCGCGAGCACGACCGCCGCCCCAACCGCTGATTTGTGAAAAATAGTGTTCATACGTTGTATTGCCGAGGTCCCCCTCGGGAGGGAGCCGGAGCTCTCCGGTTCTCTCCCGAGGGCGGGGCACTCTTTACGAGCACCCCGACCCTCTGTGGTGACCAAGCACCGTCCGTTGCAACTAGTGCAAGGATTACAAGCGAACACGAACCATTGTCGTGTTGAGCATGTTGATGGTGCCCGAGGTCGAGCTGGCCGCACCCGTGTGGATTTCGCCACCGAGGCCGCCCGCGCCGCCAGTACCGCCAGTGCCAGCCTTGGCACCGCCGTTGTTCTCGCTGCCGTCCGCCGTAACCGTGCCGCCGCTGTTGCCAGCGCCGCCGAGGCTACCGAGCGCCACGTTATCACCCGAGCGAGCGCGAGCGCCCGTCAGGTTGTTGATCGTGTTGTTCGGGTCCTCGTTGTCGGTAGTGAGGTCAACCGTGACGCTGTTGAGGTCGCCACAGTCGCACGTCGTTTCAACACCGACATCCGTGTCGTTGAGGTCGTTCGACGTACCGGCGTCAGCCGAAGCATTGCCGGTCGCGATGAAACCACCCGCGCCGCCCGCGCCGCCGTTTCCGCCGTTTCCGGCAGAAGCGCCGCCGTTGTTCTCAGAACCGGTGCCGCCATCGACGTTGCCACCCGCACCTCCTGCGCCGCCCTCGCTGCCGAGAGCAACGTTGCCGCCCGTGTGAGAGTCAGCACCAGTAAGGTTGTTGATCGTGCCGCGGTTCGTGGTCGTGATCGTGATGTGCGTCGAGTTGATCGCCGCGAACGCCGGAGTGGCGATCGCGAAAGCACCCATGGACGTGACCGCCGCAGTCGCGACAGCCGCCGCCTTTCGAAGTGTGTTTTGCATAGTGTATTTTGTGTTAGTGAATTTCGTAATTCATCGCTGCCTTCGTGCCTCCTTAAGGACGGCGCGAAGACAGGTATCGACCAGTGTGGATTGCCTAAAATGCAGTCCACGAAGCGACTCCCTAGACCCTCCTTCGCTTCGTATACTCCATCCGGATTTTTTAGAACAAAAAAGAGCGAGCGCCGAAAAAGCGTTCGCCTTACCTGAAATCTTTCCCTGAAATTATGCAAGCGGCCATGATAAGCCGCTGGTTTCCCTTTCGCCGATTTCCCTTTTCGTCGCTCACTGCCGTGAGGCAGCTACGCAACGTGGCCACATTATGCGTGCTGCCGACGAGTCGTCAACAAAAAATCGAGCGTTTTTTCGAGTGCGACACAAAATTATTACAAGCGTCAAATTCCATGTCGTTTTGTCTCCGGCGCGAAACGTATGGTGAAAAAATCAAGCAAATTCAAACAAAAATCCGTATCATGAAAAAGCCGTCCGTTTGAAGTGAGTGGACAAGATGGCGGAAGCGTATCGCCATATTAAAAACGAAAAAAGTTATGCACTGTATGAAATTGCCGGACGTATAAGACGGTATACTTACATGAGTGAGGTTCCAGAGTGGACCCAAGGCCTAGGGAAACCAGCGTAAAGCTGTGGTCTCGGGTCCGCTCTGAAATCCACCGGTGTTTCTTGTTTTCGTCGTCCGTCCGCGCGGCATAGTAGTCGGCGGTTTTTTGTTGTCAATGTGCAGATAAAGACGCTCACCACGGCAGCGCGCTGCGCAACCGGCCGACGAAATCCCACAGCGCGCGATTGTCTTGCGCGCTTGGCGGAGCGGCCTTTTGAGAACTGTCCGGCGTCGTCGTGCTGAAAGAAGGCACCGGAAGCACCGTGCTTGTCGCCGCGCGCGCAGGTGCGCTTGCGGGAGCGGATGAAGAAGCGATCTCCGCAATTCCCACGCGGGGCGAAACGCCCTGCGAAGAGCGATAGCGCGCGATCTCCTTGAGCTGCGCATCGGTGAGCGGGAATTGCATCGTGCCCTTGCAATAAATTTCATTTATCTTTTTGCGCGTCGTGTAATAGACGAAACCCGTCGATCTCGAAAGTCCCCATGGGGTCAGTATTTCGGATCCGTACTTCTGCTGAAACGCGTGCACCGCCGCGAGAGTCGCTCCGTCGTAGACTCCATTGACGTCTATCTTCGCTCCTTCGAAATCATGCAGGACGACTTGCAATCGCTTCACCTGCATGGAGTCGTTCTCCTGACCTGCTTTGATGTAAGCGGTGAGGAAACGGTCGCAAGATTCCGGAGTCGAGGTCGAGATACCGAGCACTTCGCCGGACACGGAGAGCTGCGAGGTGGAGGTCGCGGTGGTGGATGTCGCGGTGGTGGTCGCCACGGTCGGTGCGACAGCCGTCGTGATCAGCCCGACGATCGTGCCGCCTCCTGTTCCGCCACCGCTTTGGCCGCTCGAGCCGCCTCCGCCGCCTAGAGATTGCGCGGCGCTCTCGTCGTTGCGCGTCGGATCATAGGTGCTTGCGTTGCTGGCATTAAAATCGCCGTGACATCCGGGATCGGAGGCGTCTGTCTTGCCGTCGTTGTCGTTGTCGTGGCCGTCGGAGCATTGCGACGCGCCTTGCGCCGCCTCGTTGTCGAGTGCGGGATCGAACGATGCAGCATTGCTGGCGTTGAAATCGCTGTGGCAGGACGGATCAGCCGCGTCCGTCATTCCGTCTTCGTCGTTATCTATCCCATCCGAGCATTGCGCGGCTTCGGCAATCTGCGCGGTGTTGGTAAAAGTACACATGACGCTGTCGCCTATGTGCGCCGTGATGCGGGCTCCCTCCGCGGGAGATGCGAAAATCGAAGCTCCCGTAGCCGAGCATTGCAGAGCGCTCAAGGTCCAGCCAGAAGCGGCGGTCTCGGCGAGAACCGTTTCTCCCACTCCAAGCGATATCGCGCTTGAAGTAGCAGCGCCCGAGGTTGTCGTGAGGCTCCGCGTATCGACCGTCGCGCCGCTCAAGCTGAAGCTAAACGTTCCGTCTCCTCCGGCGGTGTGCTTCACGATCGTGAGCTTCGGCGCGAAATCAGCGCAGTCAGGATCCGCGAGATCGATCTTCCCGTCGCCGTCGTTGTCGAGGCCGTCGCCACAGAGCGCGAGCGTGTTTTCGGGGTTGGTCGGAGCACTAAAGGTGTTGGAAATCGTACAGGTAACGATATCGCCGACGGCGATTGTGACGACTCCGCTCGAATTGCACGCGCCTGAAAATGTCGGCGTATAATTCGCGGGGCCGCCTGTCTCGCTCACGGTATACGAACCGGGCGGAAAGCCGGTGTACGTCGTACCGGAAGCGGAACCGGCCTGCGGGCTCCCTGATATGTCGGCGCTATTTGACAAGACGTGTATTGAAAAGTTCTCCGGTGCTGCGCTGCCGCCGAAGACTTGCTTCAGGACCGTGAGCGTCCCCCCGCCAGGAGGAGGCGTTTTCGAGCAGCCATCCGGAAGGAGGTGCGGTATCGGATTGCCTTGCGCGTCGAGCCATGTGAAGACGCTGCAAGTGATGCGCGAGCCAAGCCCCGGCTCGACGACGGATGCGAATACCTGGCGCTGGTTTCCCAAAAACGCGCCTGCCGCAACGATCGCAAAGACAATCGTCGTCGTAAGCGCGGCTCTCGACAACGCCATAAGGAGATGCTCTGATGCACGCGACTAAATACTTCGGTTTCCCCGGCGGCATGATAGGCAACTCGCGTTCCTCGTCAAGCAATTTCTGACCAGTTGCGACGCGCGGCTATCGGACACCGGGAGGAAACAAGGGTGTCCGTGAGTGTGTCCTTTAGAATCCGCTTGAAGCGCGAGCTTTTTTGAAGCATCCAGACTATACGCTGCCGCGCAGCCGCCGAACAAAAGCTTGCAAGCTTGCCAGTGCTGCGCCAAAAGATGCGAAGAGTGTCAAGAGCATCGCGAGCGCATTGCCGCCCGCTCCGGTGTTTGGCATCTCCGGCGTATATCCTCCCTGGCCTTCCGCTTGTAGCGTCGAGGTGCCGATAGATGCGGGTCCTCCCCCGGGACTAGCTCCGCTGCTACTACCTCCCCCGCCGCCACCTCCGCCACCTCCGCCACCACCACCTGGAGAACTACCGCCTCCCCCGCCGCCACCTGTGTCGCCACCGCCTCCGCCGCCTCCGCCGCCGCCTTCCCCTCCTTGACCGCCCGCAAAAGAGTTGGTGAAATCACAAATCGCCTGCGCTCCTTCCGGCAGGAAGAGCGCCCAACTTGAAGAACTCACCAGAAAACCGGTCGTCGTCGCACTCCTCGTGCAACCGAAGCTGCCCAAAACCCAGCCGCTTTTCTCGTCTTCCGAGATCGTCGTCGTACCAGGGTCGAGGACGAGGCTTATCGTGCCGAACCCGCTCGACGTTTGGATGCTTGTGGTCCCAGGCGAGACGCCGGTGATGGTGAAACCGAATAGATCGTTGAAATCGCCCGAGTGCTTCTGGATCGTGAGCATCGTCGTATGCGGCGGAGGAGCAGGCGGCGTACTCGTCGCGCTGCACTCGGAAGTGAATTGCGGAAGGGGCGGGCCGAGGCGCGCAAGCACGACGCATTTGATAAAGAGCCCGATATGGCCGCCGACCTGCGAGATTGGGACGCTCGAGAGATCTAGAGTCGTACTCGTGCCGCTTGCGGTCGTTTTGATGTCGAAAATCTGTCCGCTCCCCGCAGACGGCGGAGAGATCGGCGATGCAGTGATACTTCCCCCGCTTGGAACGCCGGGCATGCTCGGCATGAGCTTTGTCGGATCAGCGACGAGCTTCGGGGATTTCGGGGTCGCGCCTGCGAGTGCCGCGGCTGCGCCTTGTGACGACGCCCCCTCGGACAAAGACGGGGCTGCCTGCGCGCTTCGCTCGCCGCGGTCTCGCGCGCCGATGTCTTTCTGCGCATTCACTTCGGCATTCGCGCGAATCCCACTCGCGAGTATGAGCTCCAAAAGAAGGACGCAGAGAAAAAAAAGAATGACGGGAACGCTTTGCCGACGGATGTGCATATGTCTTGCCGATGTTTGATAACGGCGCCTTTCCGTTCCCCTGGAAAGACGTCCCGGAGCTGCCGCAAACTCTTACGCGCACACGCAAGACTTCTCCTCCAAAAAAAGTATCATGTCTGCATGCGGCATGCGTCAATCGTATTTCTGGGGATAGCCTGTGTACTATGTACATCGCTTTTTCTCGCGATCTTCATTTTTGGCCTTATTATCGCGCCCGACAGCGGAATCAAGGCTCCGGCCGGGATCGCTCCCGTGGCGGCCACCTCGAGCGATCCGGTGCGGATTCGCATCCCGCGTCTTTCGATCGATGCGCCGGTCGAGTTTGTCGGTCTCACCTTGCGCGGCACCATGGGAGCGCCATCGGTCTATGCGCATGCGGGCTGGTACGGATACGGCACGATACCCGGTCAGATCGGAAGCGCGGTCATCGACGGACATGTGGACGACGGCTTCGGGCTTCCCGGTGTGTTTGCGCGCCTGCGCGATATGCGCGTCGGCGACGACGTCTTCATCGAAACGCGCAAGGGCGACACGCTGCGCTTTCGCGTCTCGGGCATCGAGGCGTTTGCGCACGACGCGCCGACCGGACTCATTTTCAGACGCGATGACGCCGCTCGGCTTAATCTCATTACCTGCGACGGCCGCTGGGATCGCGCCGACAATACCTACGCGCAACGCCTCGTCGTATTTACCGAACTTGTCCGCTGACCCTCATACGCGTAATCGTCCGGCCGGACGATTGCGCGCGGCGCCACGTCAACCGAAGGTGAACGTGTAGGCTTGCAAGCCCGGCTGCGGAATAACGAGTTCGAGAAAATGATCGCCATAGCCCGATTCCCCGATGAGATGGTAGAGCTTATTCGCGCCGATGCGCACGTAGCTCCGGCCGTCGCGGAAGTACACGTCCGCTCCGGCGCTTTGCGCCTCGAGCGGCTTGGAGTCGCGCAGCACTTCGACTTCTATCTCTTTGGCGTCCGATCCGGCGACGAAGTAGACATTTTTGGCGTAGTAGCGGTAATCGATACGCGCCGAGCCCGCGCTCCCGCCGACGGCCGCTCCGGTCTGCGCGTATTCCTGCGCGATGTCCCAGGGGCCAATGAGGTACAGGGTGTTGCGTGCGACGCTCAAGGGCTCTTCAAACGACTGCGGCCCTGTCGCGTGCTTGACTCCGTTGCCTAAGAACTCGTTGCGCGAGGCGCCGAAGTATGTCTCCGGGCTTCCGATCTGTTGAAAATCCGCTTCGGTCGTCCCTTCGGGCTTTGAAAGAGGCATCTGCGTATCGAACGAGAGGTGCAGGCGTGCCGCGCGCTCGCGAAGCGCCTGCTGTATCGCCGCCTCGGTCTCGTCATAGCTACCCTCCCCCGCGTGATCGTAGACGATGTAGCCGTCGATATCGATGAGGTACTTTCGCGGCCAGTACTGGTTGCCGAAGGCATTCCAGGTGGCGTAGTCGTTGTCGAGCACGACGGGGTATCGAATGCCTTCATCCCGTATCGCCTCTTCCACATTCTTGAGCGCTTTTTCAAATGCGAACTCCGGCGTGTGCACCCCGATGATCTCGAGCCCTTTATTCGCGTACTTGTCGTACCATGCTTTCACATACGGCAGCGTCCGTTTGCAATTGATGCACGAATAGGTCCATATATCGATGAGTACGACTTTCGCGCCCTTGAACTCTCCGATCGTGATCGGAGCTGCTTGCCCCGCGCTTTGCGGCGTATTGATGTATCCGTGCAATCCGGTGAGTTCGGGAGCCTTTTTGTAACGAGACGCCTTCTGTGCGGGAGCAAGGAACGCCTCGCTTGCGGCCGTCGATGAAGCACCCGTCTCCTGCGGCATGTTAAGGACGGCGCTCTGTGTCTCGCTCGCGCTCGTGTTTGAGCCGAGCAGGCGCTGTTCGATAGCGGTCACGTCGAAGCCATGATCCAGGAGCCACGCTTCGGCGCGGGCCATCGATCCCGTACCGACCGCGATCCCGACGACGACAAAAAGCATGCCGATGCTCCGGCGGAACCATCCGCCCGGCTCTATGGTGACGTTGAGCCGATCCACGAGCCGCTGTCCGGCGAGCGCGATGATCAAAAGGAAACCGGAGAGTCCGACAACGTATGCGATAAGGTCTGCGAGGCCTTCGCCGAAGCTCGCGGGCAATACCGTCGCGAGGATGATGAAGTAGGTCGGGCTGCAGCTTGCGAAGACCGGCCCGAGCGCCGCGCCCATCAGAGTGTCGCCCCAAAACGAGTTTTGCCGATAACCGACGGCAAGCGCCCTATTCGAGCCGATGTTGAGTTTCCGGACGAATCGCAGCGAATCCCACAGCCGCGGAAAGAGGAGCGCGAGTCCGAACAGCACGAGGATCGCTCCGGATGAAAGTTGCCAAAAACTCTGCGGCACGGCGATAAGCGCGCTCGAGACTTTAAGCAGGAGCGTGAAGAAAAAGATCGACGCTCCGAGCGAGAAGCAGATCGTGTAGGCGCGGGCCTTGCTCCCCGTCGTGAGCGACCCGCCGACGATGACCGGTAGAAGAGGCAACACGCACGGCGCGAGTACCGTAAGGATGCCCGCTACGAATGATATCGCGAACAGCAACACGATACGGATTATACCTCATCCGACCTGTTGCTATTGACAGTAGTTAAAAAATATCGAGAATCAGAAGTGCGGCAATCAGAAAATGGAGTTGATCCATGATCGGATCCGAACTGACCTACCGAGGGCCCGTTTCTTTCCCCGGGCAGCACCGCGAGTTCAACAGCTTCGAGCAGCAGATCGCGGAAGCGTGGGAACACGACGTGCTTGCGGTCTACGTGGCTCTGCAAGCGTGGCTTGCGAGTGAAGGGAAACCCGATCTCGCCGAAGAAGCGTATGGCATCATGAAAAGCTCGCGCCTCAAGAATAGGAGTCCTGTCGACGTCTGCGACGAGATCCGCGAACTCTGCGCGAAAAAGTAGCGCCGTGCGCGCTTATGCCGAAGGCCGCCCTCCGTGGGCGGCCCTTTCATGTAAAAAATTTACGGCGGATTTGCTGGACCTCGCGCATAAACGCTTCTCCCTGCTCATGCCGGGGATGCGGAAGCGCGATCGGAAATTCCGCGTCGATCCGGCCTTCCCGCATGAGGATGACTCTGTCGGCGAGTCCGACCGCCTCTTCGATCAGGTGCGAAACCATCACGATCGTCATCCGGCGGGCATGCCAGATCGAAAGGAGGTCGCGATGCAATTCCGCGGTCGTCTTCGGATCGAGCGCGGAAAACGGCTCGTCGAGAAGAAGCGCCGAAGGCTCGACCGCAAGCGCCCGCGCGATCCCTACGCGCTGGCGCTGCCCGCCGGAGAGGTCGGCCGGAAACTTGGCGTGAAAATGCAGCATGTCGACCGCGCGCAGCTGCGCTTCGACATGATGAGCGACTTCGAGATCCGGCATTTTGCGCGCGCGAAGTCCGAGCGCCACATTTTCGGAAACCGTAAGCCACGGAAAAAGCGCGCCGCTTTGAAAGGACATCGAGACGCTTTTGGGCTTCCGCACTTTGCCGATTGTCGGCGCATCAAGCCCGGCGATAAGTTTGAGCACGGTCGTCTTGCCGCATCCGGAAGGTCCGATGATGCACACAAATTCGCCTTCTTCGATCGCGAACGAGACGTCGCGCAAAACCGCATACGCTTCCCCGAGGTAGCGCTTGCCGACGTTTCTGAACTCGATCGCAGCGGACATGGAAATAATCAGTCGAATCTGAAACGCTGCGCATAATGAAGCAGCTTTTGCCATACGAACAAATTCAGGAACGCGATCGAGCCGATAAGCACTCCGAAAGCCGCCATGTACGCACCCGTGTGTCCCGCCGCGGAAGTTTGCACGAGCACGCTCCCGATACCGAACAGATCTTGCCCGATCTTGCCGCCCGGCACGTACACATGGAGCGCCTCGGCGACAATGATGATGTTCCATCCGGACGCCACGGCGAGAATCGAACCGGTCACAAACTGCGGGAAGATCGCGGGCAGCGTGAATTTCTTGACGTAGTCGTACCCCGCGAGGCCGAAAAGTTTTGCGGCCCAGGCGACATCGCGCGGGATCACCTTGAGCCCGCCGACGAGCGCGAAGACGAGATTCCAGACCATTCCGAGGAAAAGGATCGCGATCGCCGCGCCGTCGAGAAACCCGAACTGCAGAAAGAAAATGACGAGAATCGGCAGCACCGCGAGATTCGGCACGGACTCGAGCACGTCAAACACCGGCAGCAAAAGCGATTCGACCGTCGGATTGACTTCGACGAGGAGCGCCAGAGGAATCGCGGCAGCGACCGCAAGCGCGTACGCGACGAATACCCTGACGAAGCTCATGAACATCGCGCCCATGATCTCCCCGAAGCTGACCGTCTCCCCTCGCGGGACGGCAGGCAAGAGAAGCGCCACCACGTAGATCAAAATACACACGAGCAAGGGCCCGAGCACGAGCGCCCAGAGACGCTCCCGCGTGGTGACGGGATAACGCATGGCGATATGGTGCACGTGATGCGCTCTGCTAGAGCGTCGCATGTTCGTATTGTAGCGCACAAATAGGCTATAATTCGTAGATAATGAACACGCTGCGCGAAGAACTGGCGGCGCTCTTGGAGGGCGATGCCGTCGACGACTTGTCGACGAGAACGACGTACAGCCGCGACACGAGCATTTTCGAGCGGCTTCCGAAGCTCGTCGTCTTCCCCAAAAGCGCCGACGACGTCTCGGCGCTCGTGAAATTCGTGCGGCAAAAGAGGGAAAACGGCGAGGATATTTCGCTCACCGCCCGCTCCGCCGGCACGGACATGACGGGAGGCGATCTTACCGATTCGATCTCCGTCGTATTCACGAAATACATGAACCGCACGGGCGAGATCGCCGATGAGTGGGCAAAGGCCGAACCGGGAGTCTATTACCGCGATTTCGAGAAATGGACGCTCGCATCCAAAGGCAAGATCATGCCCTCCTACCCGGCCTCGCGAGAGCTCTGCGCGATCGGCGGCATGGTGTCCAATAATTCGGGCGGCGAACTTACGCTCAAGTACGGCAAGACGAATCGGTATGTCCGCGAGCTCGACGTCGTGCTCTCCGACGGGACTCAAACGAACCTAAAACCGCTCTTCGCCGCCGATTTGCACCGCAAAGAAGCGAAGCAGGATCTCGAGGGAGAGATCTATCGCCGCGTTCACGCGCTGATCGGAGCGCACGAACACGAGATAGAAGCCGCGCGGCCCAACGTAACGAAAAATTCCGCCGGTTATGCGCTCTGGAATGTCATCGACAAGAAACGCGGCACCTTCGATCTCACGCAGCTCGTATGCGGCTCTCAGGGGACGCTCGCGCTCGTCACGAGCGCGAAGCTCGGGATCGTCAAAACGAAGGAGCATCGCGCGATGCTCGTCGTCTTCCTCGCTGATATCGGCATCCTGCCCGAAGTCGTGCGCCGCGTCCTCGCATTCGAACCGGAATCGTTCGAGTCGTACGACGACCAGACCTTCAAGCTTGCCGTCCGCTTCATTCCGCAAATCATCCGGCAGTTCGGCATATCGCAGATGGTACGGCTCGGCTTTTCCTTTTTGCCCGAGGCCTGGCTCGTCGCGACGGGCGGCGTCCCGAAGCTCGTCTTGATGGCGGAATTCGCCGAAGACACCGCGCAGGAATCGGAGGAAAAGGCCGAAAAAGCGCGTGAAGCGCTCGGTGATTTGGCGGTGCGCACAAAGCTCGCGCGCAGCGAAGTCGCGGCGAAAAAGTACTGGACGATACGGCGTGAAAGCTTCGCGCTCTTGCGAAAAAATCTCCGCGGCTTACATGCCTCGCCCTTCATCGACGATCTCGTGGTGCACCCGGACGATTACCCCCGCTTCCTGCCGGAGCTTATGCATCTGCTCTCCGGTCATCACCTTCTATACACGATCGCGGGTCATATAGGCGACGCCAACTTTCATATCATTCCGCTCATGAATCTCGCGCGGGCGGAAGACCGCCGCGAGATACTCGAGCTTACTCCCAAGGTCTACAAGCTCGTCGCGAAATTTCGCGGTTCGATCACCGGGGAGCACAACGACGGACTTATCCGCACACCCTATCTTCCTCTCATGTACGGCGAAGAGATGTGCAATCTCTTCGCCGAAGTGAAGAACATCTTCGATCCGTTTGGCGTTTTCAATCCGGGGAAAAAAGTGGGCGGCAGCGTGAAAGATATCGAGAGGTTTATGATTAAACACCTTTGATGTGCGACCTCTCTTCCCCGTATTGCCGTGTCACGCGCGCCCTTCTTGCGTCGGCAGAAAAAGATTCCCGAAACTTATGCTATAAGTAGTAGCGTATGAAAATTCTCGCGATATCGGGAAGCCTGAGAAAGAAATCTTTTAATACCGCGCTCTTGCGCGCGGCGCAGATCAGTGCTCCCGCAGGCATGGATGTCGATCTTTTCGAAACGCTCGGCGAATTTCCTCTCTACAATCAAGACGTGGCGGATGCCGCGTTTCCGGATCTCGTATCAAAGACGAAAGAGAGGATACGAACCGCGGACGGAATCCTTTTTTCGACGCCGGAGTACAACCGCGGCATTTCCGGAGTGCTCAAAAACATGATCGATTGGTGTTCTCGCCCGTCTGGCGACGGCGCGTGGGGCGAAAAGCCATACGGCATCATGAGCGCGTCCGGCGGCCGCCTTTCCGCCATGCGAGCCAACTATGAACTGAAGCTCACGATGCTCCAGATGGGCGGATACGTGATGGGAACTCCGGAGTTTTTCCTCGGCAACGGCAAAGACGTGTTTGACGAGAATATGGCGCTCGCTGACGAGAAGACGAAAGAATTGCTCGCGAAATACTTGGCGGCGTTTAAGACGTACGCGGAGCGTTTCTCACAAAAAGCATAAGTGCGATAAGGAACGCGAAGAGCGAGAAGGACGCGAGCGGAAACGTGATGTAGTTGAATTCAAACATGAATCGTACGCCGCAATCGAGCGCTTCGGATGCCGTCGCCGGGCACGGGACGACCGACGTGCCGCCCATTTGGAGGTAGTGCTGATAGAGCGCGACGACCGCGCCAAAAAGCGAAAGCGCGATCGAGTAATCCGCGAAGCCTCGATCCTTCTTCCAAATCGCGAGCGGAAAAAGCGCGACCTGCGCGTAAAGAAAGACGCGCTGTACCCAGCACCACGCGCACGGCGCAAGGCCGAGCACCTCGGAGTAGAAGAGCGTCATGGCGCTTGAGATGAGTGCGAGGACGAAAGCGATCCACAAACCCCGCGCGCGAAAGATGGCGGCGACATCGTCGAGGTCTGGAAACCGCTTTCGCAACAGATGCAGCGCGAGAAGAACGATCGCGCCGACCTGGAGAGCGATCGAGCCGAGCGCGAGCCAGTAATTGTAGTACTCTATCGGGTACATGACCTACGGCGCAGTGGACGTCGCGGCTGCGGGGGCGAAATCGGTCGGCTTGCCGTCGATCGTGCACCCGGAGAACGCCGCCCACTCCGCGATCGTGTGTTCGCTCACGAGCCGCGCGCCGTCGGGTCGTTCCCAGGTCGGGTAACTGTTGATGTTTTTATCTTTGCAGATCGGAAGTTGCCCCTGCCCGTCCGGAGTCGAGCACTCGACGTACGGAAGCAATTTCGCGGAAGCGCCGAAAAGCGCTTTGGTGCGCTGGCAGTGCGGGCACCAAAATGCGCCGTAAAACACGACGCCGCGATCCTTGATGCATTTGGCGAGCGCATCGTATTGCCCCGGCGCGGCTTTGAGCAAGAGTGAACTGCCGAGGCCTGCCGCGATCAAAACAATGATGATAAGCCAAAAAATCAGTACTCCTCGTTTCATGGTGTGGTAGTATAGCACAAAAGTATGGAACACGACCAGGAAGAGATCGACCGCTCGTTTCTCCTCAAAGTCGTACAGCCCGGGCTCGTCGGATTGATCGACGGCTCTGTCTCGACGCTCGCGCCGCTCTTTGCGGCGGCCTTCGCGAGCAAGAGCTCGCATATCGCCTTGTTGGTCGGCTCGGCCGCCGCGGTCGGGGCCGGGATCTCAATGGCCTTCGCCGAAGGCCTCTCCGACACCGGCGAGCACACGGGCCGCGGGCATCCGTTTATCCGCGGATCGATCGTCGGCATCATGACATTCGTCGGCGGCATCTTCCACACGCTTCCCTTTCTCATTTCCGACCTCGCGACGGCGCTCTATCTCGCCTACTTCATCGTCGGACTCGAGCTTATTTCGATCGGCTACATCCGCTTCCATTATTTCAAATTGAGCTTTTGGTTCTCGATCGCCCAGGTCGTTTTCGGCGGCGCGCTCGTTTTCCTCGCTGGTGTTTTGATCGGTAGCGCCTAGAGGTGTTTCGAAGCGCCGCACTTGCAACCGGCGGGGCGGATGAATTCGTCGAAATACTCTTCTCCATAATCCATGGTGATCTCCTCCCCCGCGGAGATGTCTCGGAGCGCGGAAATGAGTATGCGATCGTCGTGTACATCGGCTTCCGCATTGGGCTCGCAAGCGTGGTTGATCCAGCGCGCGACGTTGGAGAGCGTTTCGCCGTCGATCGTCCAGTCTTCGTCGAGTTCGAAGAGGTATCGCGTTTTCAGCGTATCCGCAAGCGCGGTCGAGATTTTCTTGCCCGTATATTCGGCGATAAAATCGCCCGTTTTGATCGAGACGCGCGCAAAGAGCCCCTTCCCGACATCCCGATGCGATGCGCCGATCATGAGCCGCTCCATACTATACATGCCACAAGATACACGATACTATTCCCCCATGTCCAAGAGAGAGAAGCTCTCCACCGAACCGTACAAGGGGGTGAGAGATTTCTATCCGGAAGACCAATTCATTCAGCGCTACCTCTTTGAGCACATGGAGCGCGTGTGCGAGCTCTTCGGATACGAGGAATTCGATGCTTCCATCCTTGAGCCCGCGGAGCTATACCGTTCGAAAACGTCCGAAGAGATCGTCAACGAACAGACCTATACTTTTACAGACCGCGGCGGGCGCGAGGTGACGCTCCGCCCCGAGATCACGCCGACATTTGCCCGCATGATCGCGGGTCGGCAACGTGACATCGCGCTTCCTGCGAGATGGTACTCGATCGGCAATGTCTACCGGTACGAGCGCCCGCAGCACGGACGCCTCCGGGAATTTAATCAGCTTGAGGTCAATATCGTCGGCGCCGAAGGAGTCGAGGCGGACGCCGAAGTGGTCGCGGTCGCGCACGGCATCATGCGCTCGATGGGCGCGGATGAGCGAAATTTCGAAATCCGCGTTTCGGATCGCCGTATTCTCGATTCGATCTATCACTCGGTCGGCATCGCGAAAGAATATACGGCGGATGTGACGCGCCTCCTCGATCGCCGCGCGAAGGTCGACGACTTTGAGAAACGACTCACCGAGATGATCGCCCACGAAGAAAAGGCGGTGCGACTCATCGAGGAACTTGAGCGCCTCACTTCGACGGCCTACCTCGAAGAACTCCGCATGGTGCTCGAGCGCATGGGAGTCAACAACATGGTCGTCGATACCTCCATCACGCGCGGTTTCGATTACTACACGGGGATGGTCTTCGAAGTGTACGACACGGATGCGAAGAATAGCCGCTCGATGTTTGGCGGCGGACGCTTCGACAATCTGCTTCATCTCTTCGGCGCTGAATCCATCCCCGCCGTCGGATTCGCGATGGGAGACGTCACCGCGCGTGATTTTCTCGAGGCACACAACCTCCTGCCGAGCTACGCACCCGCGACCGAACTCATGATAGCGATCGTCGATCGGGAGGCCGCCTCTCATGCCATACAGCTTGCGCAGAGCCTGCGTCGCGAAGACGTGACCGTTGCGGTGAATTTTTCCGGCAAGCGCATCGGAGATCAAATACGCCAGGCAGACCGTATGATGATTCCCTTTATTATCGCCGTCGGCGCGAAGGAGCGCGATTCAGGACGCTACACCGTCAAGAATCTCTCGAGCGGCAACGAGATCACGCTTCCCGCAGATCGAATCGCCGAGCACCTTTTCTCTTCGCTCGGATAATATCTCTTGCATGCGGGTCGTAACGTTCGACATTGAAACGGCCAACTGGATGAGCGACACGGGTTCGTCCGACCCGGCCGACCTTTCGATCGCGCTCGTCGGCGTGCACGATTCCGCGACGGGCTCATACACGAGTTATCTCGAAAAAGAGCTGCCGCGGCTATGGCCCCTGCTCGAGCGCACCGACGTGCTCGTCGGTTACAATTCGGCGCACTTCGACGTGCCGCTTCTCAACAAGTACTATCCCGGCGACCTTACGAGAATTAAGAGTCTCGATCTTATGCAAGAGATCTACGCGGTTGCCGGCCGAAGGCTCAAGCTTGATTCGATCGCGGAGGCCACGCTCGGAGAGAATAAGAGCGCTTCCGGTTCTCTTTCGCTCCAGTGGTGGCGCGCCGGTGAGATAGAAAAAGTGCGCGAGTACTGCCTCAAAGATGTCGAGCTCACAAAGCGAATTTTCGACTACGCGCGACAAAACGGATACGTAAAATACATGGATCTCGGAAAGATGCGCGAGGTGAAACTCAAGACTGCGGATTGGCTCTCGCCCGCGGGAAGTCCCATGACCTTTACGCTCGGTTTGTAGCTTGACCGAGCTTCCCGTTCGACTCGGCCTATGGGGAGGCGGAGTGGATCCGCGCGCAGAGGGATCATACACATGCTCGCTTCACTTCGTGTGCCCAGGGTCAGACTTGCACTGACGACCCTTCCCTCTTCAGGGGAATGCTCTGCTACCTGAGCTACCTGGGCTTGGCGCGAACGGTCGTACTATAGCATTTATTGGCTTGTGCTTGTAGACGGAGTTTGCATGAATCCCGGCAACTTGTCTTGAAGATCCTTCCATGTTTTTCCAAGATCGCTCACCTGCATTTGCGCCTTAGCGCCCGTGCCTTGCAGCTGCTGCATGGCCTGCAGCATTTGCTGGACCACGCCGTTGAGATAGGTCATGTAAAACCAGAACGGGACGAAAAGCAGCGCCGCGTAGAGTAACAGCTTCAAAACGCCTCCGATGAAAGCATTGCGCCGCATCGCATGAAGCATGTGATTATTCTCCTTCACGAGCCGATATGCCTCCTGCAGCATCTGCTTATCGGGATCCATGCGTAGATTTTATCATGGCCTCGTCAAAAATCGGATCCTACCTATGCCCCCGCCAAGAGTCGAACTTGGATTCTCGCGTTAGGAGTGCGAGGTTCTATCCGTTGAACTACGGGAGCCTGAAACAAACACTTTATCAGCAATGTTTCGAAATAGGCAATGGACAAGTTTTAGGTGATATGCTCCTCTCTTTAACGTAATACGACACATCCACCAGCGCGAACAAATCAAAAAACTTGGTTCGACTCATTACGCCTTATTGTACTCTATTCGGCTGACGATTAGACCTTGAGCAACTCTTTGAGTTTCTCCTCGTCGTACCCGACGATGAGGTCCTTCCCTATCGTGATGACCGGCACGCCCATCTGGCCGCTTTTTTCTATCATCTCTTTCCGCTTCTCAAGATCCGTCGCGACGTTGTGATCCGTGAATTTGACGTGATTCGCCGTAAAAAAATCCTTCGCCGCATGGCAGAAGTGACAGGTCGGTGTCGAATAAATGGTTACGTCTGGTTGAGCCATGCGCGATAGCGTTTAGTGATAAGGGACGGTTAGTATATCATATGAACTTATCCACACCGTCTTTTCGGAAGCGGGCTTTGCCCGCCGGATCGAAACGATGGCGCGGCAAAGGCGGGTATAGTTTAGTGGCAGAACGAGTGCTTCCCAAGCATTAGATCGGGGTTCGATTCCCCGTACCCGCATCACCACCAAGGAAAAACCTTGTGCACCCATTGCGCGAATGCGGACGAAGTAGCGGCGACCGGCGTGGGAGTCGCTGGATCGACGATGACGATAAGCCCCTCTCCTTCCGCCGCGAGCGCATACTGCTCTCTCAGCGCTTCCTCTTTGCCGCGACTCGTTTTGAGGATCGCCATGTCAGTATCGAGTTTCGACTGGCGCGCCGAGAGATCCGCGAGTTCGCGTTCTGCTTCGGTGCGCTGCGCGGCCGATTCGCGTTCTTTTTGATATGCGCTCCACACACCCGGCGCGATTATAACGACGAGCGCGAAAAGGACGCCGAGACGCACTCTCCTCCCCAAAAGCTTGAGCGGGACTTTCTTTTGCCGAAAGACGTCCATGTGCTAATCTTACTCCCATTACGACATTCCAAAAATGCATTCCCTATGAGCTTTCTCTTCCACAAGCGCACGAAAAAGATCCTCCACGTCGTCTGGGGAGGCATTGCGATCCTCGTGACGCTCGGGATGATTATCTTCTTCGCGCCCGGCCTTCCGGAGTGGCTCGCGAGTCTTTTCTAGCTCTCGCGGACAACTTTTAGAAATACGTCGTGCGGGATGTCGACTTTGCCGCGAGCCAGCATTTTTTTCTTGCCGCGCTTTTGTTTTTCGAGCAGTTTCATTTTCCGCGTTACGTCACCGCCATAGAGATAGCCGGTGACGTCTTTGCGCATGGCGCTTTTGCGCCGCGCCGCGATGATACGGCCGTCGGCTCTCGCTTGGATCTTGAGTTCGAAGAGCTGTTTGGGGAGCAATTTCTCGAGCTTCTCCACCATGGCTTCTGCCTCCGCATTCACTCGTCGGCGGGAAACGATGCGAGCAAATGCAGGCACGGGCTCTTCCGCGACGAGCACATCGAGCCGAAGCACGTCTGCCTCGCGCATTCCTTCCAGCGAGTAACCAAGCGATGCGAAACCCGATGAGACGCTTTTGAGGGTATCGAAGAATCCACGCATGAGCTCCCGCAGCGGCATCTTTGCATGCAACTCGATTTTTCCATCCGGAAGCGTCTGCGTCTCTCCCACCTTCGCCTCGTGATCGTAGAGTATCCGCGAAATACCGCCCACGTAGTCGGTCGGGGTGATGATCGTAATGTCGGCCCACATTTCCTTCACCTGCTCTACCGAGCCGTCGGGAAACTTCGCGGGCGAGTAGATCTCCTCCACCTCGCCGTTCGTGCGGGTGATCTCGTACACGGTGGTTGGCTGCGTCACGACAAGCGTGAGGTTGAACTCGCGGCGGAGTCGCTCGATAATGATCTCGAGGTGGAGCATGCCCAAGAAACCGCAACGGAAGCCGCGGCCCATGATGCCCGAAGATTCTTCCTCATAGGAGAGCGAGGAGTCCGAAAGACGAAGTTTTTCGAGCGATTGGCGCAGTATCGGCAGATCGTCTTGGCTTTCCGGATAGACGCTCGCCCAAATGACCGGCGTCGGGGCCATATAGCCGGAGAGTGCTTTCGCGGGCCTCCTGGCGCTCGTGACCGTATCGCCGACCGAGGCGATGCCCGGCTTCTTAATGCCCGTCACGATATATCCGATCTCGCCTTCCACAAGCTCGTCCTTCGGACTCTCGTCGGGGATCAAGACTCCGACCTCAAGCGCGATGAAATTCGCATCCGCCGCGACGAAACGCAGCGCGTCTCCTTTTTTGAACGACCCGCCGAACACGCGCAGATAGACGATGATGCCTCGGTGATCGGAATAGCCGAAATCGAAAATGAGCCCTTGCGACATTTCGGTATGTTGCGGCGGAGGGATAAGATCCACGATGCGATCGAGAAGTTCCGGCACGCCCTCTCCTGTTTTCCCCGATACGCCAAGAACGGTCGACTCGTCGACATGAAGGAGAAGCGCGAGCTCGCTCTTGATATCACTCACGCGCGCGGCAGGCGCGTCTATTTTCGAGACGACCGGAATAATGACCCGCTTGAGCTTCTTTGCGACTTCAAGCACCGAGAGCGTCTGCGCTTCGACGCCTTGCGTGGAGTCGACAAGCAGCACCACCCCCTCGACGGCGGTGAGCGCCCGCGAGACTTCGTATGAAAAATCGACGTGTCCGGGCGTATCGATCAAATCGAGCACGTATTCCTGCCCGTTCTTTTTCCATTTCATCCTCACCGGCGCCATCTTGATCGTGATGCCGCGCTCACGCTCGAGGTCCATCCGATCGAGCACTTGCTCCTGCATCCGACGCGGTTCTATCGTACCCGTGAGCTCAAGCATGCGATCGGCAAGGGTCGACTTGCCGTGATCGATATGAGCAATGATGGAAAAGTTGCGGATCGTGGCCGACATAGTTTACTGATTCGCGGTGGCGACGGCCTCCTCCGTGGTCACGACCGCCGTATCCGGCGGCTTCGGAGCGGCGATTCCGCTCACTCGTGCGCGCAGTGCCGCTAGAGTCTCATCGAATTCCCTGCTTTGCAAGAGCGCGTACGTGAGAAGCACGATGCAGCCTCCGCCGCCGCCTGCAGCGAGCAAGCGAAGGAAAACTGAGAGTGTGGTTGAGGCAAGCGTGATTGGTCCTGCGGCGGAGAGTATGAGATACGCCGCGCCGCCGCCGATGGATGCGGCCATAAGGCTCTGAGCCGACGTGAGCCACACGCGCGAAAGGAAACCGCGAAACCGAGATTCAAAATGGATGATCAGGATGATCGTGCTTATTATCGTGACGAGCGAGTATGCGAGCGCAAGTGCGAGCACCGAACTTCCCGGCACGTTCGCGACACGCAAGAGGTTTTGCACGGTGTCTTGCACCGCTCCGAAGCGAAAGACGTCGAGAAATACCCCGCCGACCGCGACGATTGAGAGAGACGACAGGAGCGCGACGAAGAACGGCACGAAGGTTCGGCCCGCCGCATAGTAGCCGCGCACCAGGAGAAGCGTAAGGCCTTGCGCGACGAGCGCGAGCGCGAAAAGCGCGAGCGCCGCAGCGGTCAGACGCGTGTCGGTCCAGTCGAATTGGCCGCTTCCGAGCACGAGGCGCACGAGGTAGGCGCGCAAGACGACAATGAGTGCGGTCGCGGGCAGCGACCAGAAGATAACGTAGCGCGCCGCGGTCGCGATGTGGTCGATAAAAAGTTCCCTCTCTTGTCTCGCAATCGCTTTGGCGAGAAACGGAAAGGCGGCGACCGAGTACGAGGCGCCGATGATCGAGAGCGGCACCGCCTCGAGATTGTAGGCGAACATGAAAATCGCGATCGAGCCGCTCGCGAGGCCCGAGGCGAGCGCAGTCAACCCCAAAAAAGCGATCTGGTTCATCGAGAGCGCGAGCGATCGCGGCAGGGAGACCCAGGCGGTCTCGAGGAGGGCACGCGGTTCGTACAGACGCGGCAGGCGCTGGAAAAATCCGTCTGCGATGATGGATGGCAGCTGAATCGCGACATGCATGAAGGCGCCGCACACGACCCCGAACGCCAACCCGACGAGCCCAAACATAGGATAGAACACCATCACGCCGAGAATGATGCCGAGATTATAGAGAAGCGGGGAGATCGAGTACAGCGCGTAGCGATGCCGCGATTGCGTGAGCGCCGCGAGAATGTTGGAGAGGCCGAGTAGGATCGGCTGCAGGAGCATGACGCGCGTGAGGAGCACGATCGAGTCCATGTTGCCCGAAGCAGAGAATTGCGGAAAAAGAATCGGGAGCACGATGGGCGCAAGCGCTGCCGCGACAAGAGAAACGGCGATCGAGAGCAGAAGGAAGCCGACGATCACCGTGTCGATGTAGCGCCGCTGTCCTTCTTCGTCGCGTCGTGAGAGCGCCGGTATGAGTATGTACACAGACACGAGCGCTCCTGCGGCGACAAAAATGAGATCCGGAATCCGGAAAGCCGCGTAATAAAGATCGAGCGCCGCTCCTGCGCCAAACGTGTGCGCCAAAAGCCGGTCGCGCAAGAGCGCGAGGATCGACGATAGGAGGCTCGATACGGCCAAAATATAGACGGCGGCCTGCAGCCCCCGGATCTCCCAGGAGAGCAAGCGTAGAGCGCGGTTCATCATAGAGCGATACTATCACGGCACGAAACCCGCCGTGAGGCGGGTCTTCGTGTTTCTGCGTCATGAGCCGGATTCTGTCTTCTTCCGATGTCGCCATCGAAAGGAGGCGGTCATGTGTCTGGGATAGTCGTTGCCGGCTACCTCGAGCGGCTCTTCCAGCTGTCATTTCAATTGAGAATGACGGCTGGACACGGCCTTGCACGCGGGTAGGAATTTTGCCGTTGCACCTCCGATGTTCCCATCAGACTGACCCCGAAGGGTCTCCTCGCCTCTCGGCTCGGACGTCTCTGTTCGCATCCCTTGGATTACCCAGGCGGGCGTTACCCGCTACCGTGCTACATCTTGCGATGTGCGTGTCCGGACTTTCCTCCCGTCACGTTTGAAGCGTGTCGGGCGACTGCCTAACGCAGGACAACATACTAACAAATGTATGAAGATCAGACAATCTCGCAAGTGCCGCCGGCACAGGCGAGTTCTCTTTTCTGTTCGGTTTCGTCGGTGCGTTCGTATATGACGAGCTTCGAATAATCGATTTTCGGGAATGCGGCCGCGAGACGCTCATACGTTTTCTTGTCGATGTTCTCGTACGGCGCCAAACGATACACGTGATTTTCGCGCGGCAAAAACGAGAGGCCGCCGATGATGTCCCAGTTGTTGTAGAGCCAGGAAACTACTTCCACCCACTCTTCCTCGCCGACGGAAATGGTCGCGGACGGATTGTGCTCGGTGAAGTTGAGCTTCACCATCTTCCAGTATTCGAGTTGCTGAATCGCCGTGAGATCGTTCTTGAAAATCGATCCGCTCGGCGCTTTCACCGGAAATTCGAGCACGTAGGTTGTCGCTTCATCCGGATTTTGCCCCACCTCCGGATGCGCATGCACGCCTTGATCGCGCATCATTTTATAGAGCGAGTCGGTCGCGGAAATACGGATGCGGCGGATGTAGTATTGCGAGTGGCGCGGGTGGATGCCGGAAGAGCAGTCGAAGGTCTGCGAGACGGTGCCCGAAGGCTTTACGCACGTGATTGAACTCGACTGCGGGATACCGAAGCGCTTGGCATAGGTCTCGTTGGTCTTGACCGCCGTCTGGCGCATCTTGCGCATCACTTTTGCGTCGCGCACTGCCGGGCAATCCCACTGGCCGGTGATCGAGACACCGAGTAATCGCTCCGCTTCGCAATTCTCGGCCCATTCTTTCGAAATGTAGTTGAACTTGGTAAGCGTCGATTGGTAGGTACCGAGCAGTGTCGCGAGACGCGCCTTGCGCAAAAGCGATTTTTCATTATCGTTCGCGCGCGCGATCACTTCCGAAAGATTACAGAATTGTTTGGATTGCAAAATGATCTCGCCGCACGGGTTGGTGCCCACCTGGCCGATAAAGCCGGCGCGTTTGCCGTTCTTCTTTTTCAGGATTTTAAGCCTGCGTCCGGGAATAGTCTTCTCCAGGGAGCCGCGGTTGAAGATGCCGCGCTCGCCGGTGCCGCTTTTCATGAGCGCGACCCATTCGTCCATGAGTTCCGCATTGGTCGGCTTCGTCTCGTAGACGGCGGAGTTGTTGGAGACGGAGCGGTGCGGATCAGTCAGGAAAAACTGACCCTTTTTGGCGTCGCGGATGTCCACGTCGTCGAGATCAGAGAGCGAGATCATCGCCGTGCGGCGCACGCCGCCTGCGACGACGCACTCGCCTATTTTGCAGATGATGTCGTGCGCGTCGATGTTGCGAAGCCTTCTGCCCTGTTTGCGCAAGATGCGGTCGCGCGCGAATTGCAAAAGCGAGCGTAATGGTTCGGGACCGGATGCTTTGCCGCCCATCGTTTTGAGACGAGCACCCGCCGGGCGCACGAGCGAATAATCGAAGTCGATGTCACGGCCACCGTACCAGGTGCGAAGCCCGAGCGTCAGCGCATCGCACCACCCTTCTTTCGTGTCCTGGACGACATGAGCCGGCAATTTTTCACCTGTTTGCTTTTCGATCTGCGGAAGCTGCTGGATATTTTGAGATTCGACGGCGTATCCCACGCCGCACCCTTGCATCGAGAGGTACATGATCTCAGCGAAATCCTCCAGTTTTACCGGCGCGGTGAATGAGCAGTTGTAAAAGCACGTGTTGCACTTTTTTGCCGGCGCCCCGGCGAATTGCATCGCGCGCATTGACGGCATCACTTCCTGGTTGAGGATCGCCTCGCGCACTTCGGCGTACTCGCGCTTCGTGAGTTTGTCGCCGAGATTCTCTTTCATGAAATTGACGTAGCGATCCACGGTCTCGATCCAGGTCTCGCGACGTTGCTCGCTCTCGATCCAGCGCGCGTACGTGCGCAAATAGACGAACTCGCCGAGAGGATTGTTCTTGAAATATTTCTTCGACTCCTCCGAGATCTTTTTTACGTGTTCGGGCACCTCGCCCTGTTCTTGACGGATCTTCGCGCGCTCCGCGCGGTAGAGAATGTACGCTTTCGCAGTCGCGGCGTAGTCGGATAGGATGAGCTGACGTTCCACTTCGTCTTGGCAGCCTTCGACGGTCGGTAGGAAATTTTTGTAGGTCTTCGCGATGCGCATCATCTCGCTCGCAACCTTGTGTCCGACGACGATCGCCTCCTCAAGCGAGCCTTCGTTGCTCGCGACCATCGATTTCTGGATCGCGCGTGCGATCTTGTCGAACTCGAACGGGACGATCGCGCCGGAACGTTTCTGTATTTGCGGGAGGTATTTTTTATACACGCGGATCGCCGTGGTATCGTACGATATCTTCTCGACCTTCGGTTCGACTTTCCTCGCCGCCCGTGCACTCACCGTTCGACTTGTCATGCGCTTGTCCCTAGGCTGCTAATTGGGACAGTCATTGTACTCCCGCCATGGGAAGATTTCCTGAAAAAAATAGTGGATAACTCGTATCAAAAATCGGTTAGAGTCGCACAATATCGCCGATCCGGACCCTGTGCGCCGCTACCCACCCTGCGGAGACTTCCAGGACGTAGCGGGCCGGAGCCGCGGGTACAAAATCCCGCGGATAGGTCTCCGGAGACACGTTTTGAGCCATAGACACGATTCTCCCCTCGGCCGAGAGCCACAGGATGTCGATCGAAAAACGCATGCCCTTCATCCAAAACGCATACTTCCCGTCCTTGGGGAAGATAAAGAGCATTCCTTCATCGCTCATAAGCCCGCTGCGACCTCCGAGGCCGATTTCCCGGGCTTGCGGAGTGTCGGCGACGATGACGCGAATGGTTTCTCCGCTTAATTGTATGGTTCGACGATCTTTTTGATCTTTTGTCGTGGGGCTCTGGGACGCGCTCGCGGCATCATCCGGCGCGCGCGCGAATGCCGCGTACGCGAATAACCGCCAACCGATATAAAAGGCCGCCAGAGCAAGGATCACGCCGCTCGCATACGCCGCGAGTCTTCCCGTATTGCGAGAACTCATGGAAAACTATTCGCCCTGAATGATTTGTCCGGACGCGTCGGCGCTCTCATAGGTACTTGAGCCGACCATCTGCGAACCGATAACGAGGACGAGTGCCATAACGATAAAAGCGACGAGCCAGTAACCGGCGACTATCGCGTAGTAACGAATCGGTTTCTGCTCCCAGAGCACCATGCCGAACATGGGCGGCGCCGCGAATCCGACCCAACACCAAAAGCCGAGCTCAATCGCTCCGATCGAATCGTAGACGCCCCACGCGATGCCGAAGTAGTTCATCACGTACGCGACGAGCATGGAGGAAAGGAACGCGAGAAATGCCATGATCGGCATTTTTTTCTTTCCGCGCTCCACCATCTCGGGAGTCATGTTGATCGCGCGCATCCACACGCCGCCAAAAACTTTCGGATGATACCATGCGAAGCCGAGCAGCATCGCCGCGACTCCGGCTGCGAGGATCGGCCAAAATGAGACTTCCAACATGCGTTTATGATACTGCCGCGCTCCGAGTCGTCCAGCGCCGGCTGTGAATAGAATTTCGGTGTCTCAACGTTTCAAACTTTGTAGTCCAAGCCCCATAAGGGTATTCTAGCGGACTTTCCGGACGCTCGCTGAGGCCTTGGCATAGGGGTGGTGTTTTCTGAAAATGGGACAAATGGGACACCCCCTGCGATTTTCCATCCGACTGGGTATACTCAAGTCACCATGCATCCATGGCAACGCGAGATGATCGACGACGTACAACGCAAAATCGCTGATGCGATTCGACAGGTTTCGCCAATGCTCGTGCGAACCGCGCAGGATTATGAGAGGGCTGCGAAACTGATCGCTCCAGCGCTTGAGCAACTGCGGCAGTCCCACCCTCTCACACTGCCTATTGTCGAGGAGGCACTTCGTGAGCAAACGTTTGAAGTCGCGATCGATGCGAAGCCAGTCCCCATAGCGTTGGCTCCTGACGACATCGTCGAACGTATCGCCCGCCGCGTCATAGAGATTATCGAGGAAAAGAAGCCGACGCCAAAAGCGCGGGCATCGTACCAGCTCCCCGCAGGAGCTAAATGGGAAAAGCTGCGCCTGAAATTCTTCGACGATCACACGATCAAGGCGAAGTATCCGGGCATACCGACAGG
>JBEEJY010000004.1:0-35872 GCA_041168925.1 Candidatus Parcubacteria bacterium
ATGTCAACTGGCTTTCCGGAGTATCGACCCTCTGGGAGGCGAAGCTAACGCGTTAAGTTGACCGCCTGGGTAGTACGGCCGCAAGGCTAAAACTCAAAGGAATAGACGGGAGCTTGCACAAGCGGTGGAGCGTGTGGCTCAATTCGTCGCTAAACGAAGAACCTTACCAGGGCTAGAAATCCTACTGCACGCCTCGTGAAAGCGAGGAAGCCTTCGAGGGTGTAGGACAGGTGATGCACGGCTGTCGTCAGTTCGTGGTTTGAATCGTTCCCTTCAGTGGGGTAACGAACGCAACCTTCGTTGCCAGTTACAAGTGTCTGGCGAGACTGCCCCCTCACGGGGGAGGAAGGTGGAGATGACGCCAAGTCAGCGTGTCCCTCTGATGTCCTGGGCCGCACACGCGCTACAATCGCCGTTACAAAGGGACGCAATGGGGTAACCCGGAGCAAATCCTTAAAAGCGGCGCCAGTTCGGATTGAGGTCTGCAACCCGACCTCATGAAGCCGGAATCGCTAGTAATCGTGGGTCAGCCATACCACGGTGAATACGTTCTCAAGCTTTGTACTCACAATAAAAGCGCACAGCAGTGCGCGCATCTATGCGGTTAAAATCCGCACCTCTCTGAACAACAAATACAGAGAGTGTAGCTGAAGGATAGCCAATACCCGCGAGGGCGTTGGTGGAGGATTCGGAAGCAAAGAACAGCCAATTCACACCAAAAGCCGATCGACCTATCAATGGGCGGTGAGGATAGGGAAGATCTAAGTAAGGCTCGAAGTGGATGTTCGGAACAGATACGCGTGTTACCTGTGGAGATCTGACGCTGATATTTCAGAAATGAGATACAATGAATCTGACGCAGCGTCAGAAGTCAGCTGAGTCATAGTATGGATAAAACCAGAAGGACTCACTCAAGGCAAAATCTAAGTCCCGATTATGTTGTCGGGCTCGTGGACGGTGAAGGAAGCTTCACTATCTACGTGCGGAATCCAGATGTGGAGAGAAAGGTCGCTCGTCGAGTCATGGTAGAGCCAAAATTCTACATAAAGCTCATCGAGAAAGACAAAGACATTCTCTACGCACTCAAAGATTTCTTCGGGGTCGGCAGTGTCTACTTCCAAAAAGACACGCGCCCGAACCATCAACATTGTTACCGCTATGAGGTCTTCCGGTGGGAAGAACTTCAAACGGTGATCATTCCGTTCTTCAGAAAGCATCAACTTCGATTCGCCTCAAAACGAAACGATTTTGAGATCTTCTGCAGCATGATGCGGCTTCTTGAAAAAGGAGTACATCGAACGGATGCGGGATTGAGAGAGTTGTTCGTCTTGAAACAACGCATGCATTGAGCTCGCGCAGTGCGGGAAATCCGCTCGCTGCGTGGGAACTTCAATTCTTAGATTCAAGAAAAAATTCGCCCGTCAACTCAGGGAAGTTGGGAGTGCCCGAAGCACATCCTCGTGATGTACCAAGGCAAACTCAATGACAAAGAGTAAGTCGTAACAAGGCACGGGTAGGGGAACCTGCTCGTGGAATCATTCAAAAATTGGACGTCTGCATACGCAGACTGACAAGTCGATCCCCGCCTTCAGCGGGGCGAGAAATCGCATTCATCTCCAACTGATGCGTGGCACGGAGGAAAGACTCCGGGAATGGACGGAACAAAAGAGTGTATAACAAAAGCCGCCTCGGAAGAGGCGGCTTTTGCGTTTGTCATGAGCCGTAGAGATTTGCGTGCGTGTCGATGTCGAGCAGGCGTACGGTGTTGCCGTCAACTTGTTCAAAGACTAACCGCCAGTCGCCGGTGATGTTGATTGAGCGTTGATGTTTACGCTTGCCGTGGAGTCGATGATTGTTCAAGACCGGATTCTGAGGATCCTTCGTGAACAGTAAAAAACGCTCTTTCATAGCGTTAAATACTTTTGTGGGGAGTTTTTTGCGCTTCTTGATGAACTGGGTTGATTCGAACGCTTGCATACCCAGCTTCTAATGCCTAGCGTTCCCGATCCCACTTCGAAATCAATTCTTCAACAGTGTAGGCAGGGTATTTTCCCGGATGTGCGTCCATGTCATCACTAATCTTCTCCCACTCGGCGATTTTTTCCGGCCTGGGCGTGGGATAGGCGGATAAGGTGACCATTCGTTCCCGAACAAGTTGTGAAAGCATCGCGTTCATGTAGGTAGAAAGCGGAATGCCCAATTCCTTTGCGGCCTTCTTTGCCTCATCGCGGAGCTTCTTCGGCGTCTTAAACGTGATTGTCGTATTCATACCAATATACTACTTCTAGTATGATTCCTTGTCAATCCTTTGACTGGGCTCGGGGTTGATACTGAGTTCGTCGAACGTATCAAGGGAAATGGACGGAACAAAAGAGTGCTAAAGATTTTCACGCCGATGTAACGGCGTAGAAAATCCTGATCTCGACCGAAGAGTCGGGGTGAAAAAATAATATGCAAAGCGCCCTGATGGGCGGTTTTTGTGTGCTAGCATAGTTCCATGCAGCAGGGATACAACAAATACGCTCTTATCGCATTGGCCATTTGTCTCGCGCAGGGTGCGATAACACTGCTCGTTCACGTACTTGGTATTTATTTTTTCGGCAGCCTCCTCTACCTACTTCCGTTCCCAGTCCCGCAACTTTTGGTCGACTCAGGTACTGGCGTCGGTCCAATCCTGCCTTTCGTTGCGATGGTGTTCTCCGTCATCGCACTCATACGGATTAGAAAGACCGGGGAGAAGGGGCGAGCTATGAGTTGGGTGATCTTGCTGGCATGTCTCGTCCCAATAGCGCTTTTTTCCCTCTATTTTGCAGTTGCGGTAATGATGTCGAGTGGTCCGGGCGGGACGTGAACCATCGTGGATGGGGCTGGCTCTCCAAGCGGATTTATTAAATTCTGAATCCCGCGCGAATGCCTTTCCATAAAATAACGCTTCTAAAGAGGGCGATTTGTTATACTGGTCAATATGAATACACAACCCAAGAATACAATTTGCCTCTGGTACGAAAAGGACGCGCAAGCTGCAGCGGAATTTTATGCGGCTACGTTCCCTGATAGCAAAGTAGGCACTGTTTTTCATGCGCCCTCTGATTTTCCAGACGGGAAGGCCGGCCAAGTGCTCACAGTGGAGTTCACCGTCATTGGAATTCCATGCGTCGCGATAAATGGCGGCCCGATTTTCAAGCAGAGCGAGGCGTTTTCTTTTCAGATAGCGACAGATGATCAGGCGGAGACCGACAAGTATTGGAACGCGATCGTGGGGAATGGCGGTCAGGAAAGCCAGTGCGGCTGGTGCAAGGACAAGTGGGGAGTATCCTGGCAGATCACGCCGCGTGCGCTGACAGATGCGATGGCGGCAGGGGGCGATGAGGCAAAACGTGCGTTCGACGCAATGATGAAAATGAAAAAGATTGACGTCGCCGCTATCGAGGCCGCGCGTCGCGGCTAAAGGGGTTTAAGGTATGAAGAAAAACATGATTCGCGTCGGGTTGGGGACGCTGGTCATACTGGGTATACCGATGGTGCTCACACTCCTCAATCCTGATTCTCACGTGAGGGGTGGCCAAGGAGGCGGGTGGGATTGGAATCCATGGGGCCTCGTATTCTTCGTGCCATTCATCTTCTGCGTCGGCCTCGCCATCGATTTCGCATGGCGCAAAATCAAAAATCCCGTCTATCGAGTCCTCACAATTCTCCTGATCATTGCCGCCCTCGCCCTCGCGTGGGTTCAGGTTGTGACCGACAAGGTATCGGAGACGATACGGATCCTCATGGTCCATCCCTCGGCGGCGGATTACAAAAATACGACCTTTACGATCGAAGGGCAGAAAGTACGGCTGGTGGATGGTACTGCGGCAGGTGGGGACGTGATGACACGCTACTTCGGCAACAATCTCAAGACGGATCTCAATGGCGACGATATTCCAGATCTCGCATTCCTGCTCACGCAAGAGCGCGGCGGCTCGGGAACGTTTTTCTACGTTGTCGCTGCCGTACAAAAACCGGATGGTACCTACATAGGATCAGACGGATATTTGCTTGGCGATAGGATAGCTCCCCAGAATCTCGATGAGAGTCAGAATCTGCGGCAGAAAAACGTCATCGTCGTCAATTACGCCGACCGCGCTCCGGAGGAGCCGATGAGTGCGCAGCCCTCCGTCGGCAAGAGCGTGTATCTGAAGCTCGATTCCGCGACTATGCAGTGGAGCATCGTCGAACCCAATTTTGAAGGAGAATCTCGTTAGATCAAGCGGTCGTCGGTGACGTGGGTTATATCTCTTTAAGGATCTTCCATGTTTGTGTCCCCAGTCCGCTCGCGTCGTCAGCAAGCTGCTTCACGTAGTATTTCCCATTCTCGAGAAAAACTCCGTACCAAGCGAAATTGTCCCAACTCACGCACGCAAGTCCAGGCTTTATGACATTTGGGGTCTTCTCAAATACAGCGCCAGCTCCTACCTTTTTTAAGTACTCATCGTCCATATTTTGCTGATTCAGTTCTTTGCAATCATTTCTGACAGTAATGTTTGCGGTTTTCAGAGATCCATCAGGTAAAGTGATGGTCACAGATGCACTGTTGAAATTATCATCGACTTTTGCTCCTATAGTCCATCTGACGCGGGCGTCATTTTGCAGGCCACAACGCATTTTTCCACGGGTCAGTAGTCCGACGCCACTTCTGAGTGTCACAAAATCCATGCCATGCGCTTTCTGCCATTTCATCGCAGCTTCTGCCGTCAGATTCCCGTAATAGCCGGTCGGCTGCACGCCGAGGAATCTCTGGAGCTTTGTCACCTCGCCGTTGGTCATCGAATCTGTTTTCCCTATCCACAAATCATTTTTCAGATCCAAACATGAGGTCGTCGGATTATTGAGGGCCGCGAGTTTATCAGTCAGCATTTTGACAGCCATCTTCAGAGCAGAAATTCGGTCTTCCATTGTTAAGTGTGTCTGGTCAGAAATCTGTACAAGTTGCTCCACTGAGCAAGCGTCTGGCTTGTCGATATCGCGACAATCAGTATATGCAAACACCACTACAGGCAATGCAATCAGCCCTGACAGAATCAGCCATAATTTTCTATTCATATCCTAACTATAACACCTAAATCGCGCGGCCTATCCCGTCGGGGTCGTCGGTGATCTCTGCATGGCGTACACAGAAAACCGCCCCAGTGGGGCGGTTTTCTGTTTTGGTGACCATTTCTATTTCCTGACCGTCGAGTGGAGCGTGTAGCTCTTTGCCTCGAAGAATCTCTTAGCGAACTCAGCAGCCACTTTCGGGTTGTAATACTTGCACGAGAATACGTCCAAGTAGCAGTACGGATTTTCCGCATGCCCGAAGTGGGCCGAGATGAGCGAGGTTTCGATGAGTTGCGTCATCGAATAACCCGCCACTCGCGGATCCTCACCAAAGTCCACGACCAGGCATTCGCCGAATCGTTTCATCTTGATGAGATCGCACAGTTCGATAACGAACTGCTTGATTTTCTCGGGAGATCGGATGATTGCCGGATTGCATCCGTGCAGATCGATCCCCGAATGTAAACCCCAAGCGTCGACAAGCTCAAACTCCTTGCGGAGCGATTTGTCGCTCGTGAGCGTTTGCATCTCTGATGTGACTAATTAATTCTGACAAAAGGGGCCAAATTAAAATAATCAGACCCTTTGGTGCTTCCGCAGCCGGCGCGAATTACCTTTTCACTCCGACTTGAATGCGTCACACTGAAAAGAACTTATACGGGCATTCTACACATTTCTTGCGCGATGTCTATAGTTGTGACGAAAAGTGTGCATAAGTCTTTACCTGGGCTGTATGAACGATCGGTTGGATAGTGGGATATTTTTTGCTAATATCGCGAGACGCGCGCATAGCTCCGGTGGATAATGCTGTTTGCAAGAGTTATCGCGCGCAATGTACCGGTGGATGCCAAATAACGCGCGCGTAGCTCAGTGGTAGAGCATTCCTCTGATAAGGGAAAGGTCGAAGGTTCGATCCCTTCCGCGCGCACCGGAAGTATAATGATCCCATGAATTACAAAGTCGTCGGAGGCAAGAAGCTTTCGGGCTCGGTCGCGACCAATATCTCGAAAAACGCGGCGGCGGCGCTTTTATGCGCCTCGCTCCTCAATCGCGGCAAGACGACCCTGAAGAAGATGCCGCACATCGAGGAGGTCAATCGTATCGTCGAAGTGCTGCAGTCCGTCGGGGTCGCCGTTGAATGGAGCAATGGCGACATCATTATCACGCCGCCAAAGCAATTTACGCTCGGCAGGATAAACGTCGCCGCCGCGAGCAAGACGCGCTCCATCGCGATGTTCGCGGCGCCACTCGCGCACCTGATGAAGTCCTTCGACCTGCCTGCGCCGACCGGCTGCGATCTCGGCAAGCGAAGCCTCGGCGCGCATGTAGACGCGCTCGCGCGCCTCGGCATCATGCTCATTGGCGATGAGGAGAAGCATACGTACCACGTCGAAGTCGGCGCGAGGAAGCCTGCGGAGATTATTATGTACGAAGCCTCCGACACGGGCACCGAGAACGTGCTCATGGCCGCCGCGAAGATCCCCGGCGTGACGACGATAAAATTCGCAAGCGCGAATTACATGGTGCAAGACTTATGCTACTTCCTCGAGCGTTGCGGCGTGAAGATAGAAGGCATCGGAACCTCGACGCTCGTCGTGCACGGTGTCGAGAACATAAATACCGACATCGTGGGTTACCCGAGCGAGGACCCTATCGAGAGCATGTTTTTCATCTCGCTTGCCGCGACGACGGGCTCGGATATCACCGTGAAGCGCTGCCCTTTCGATTTCGTCGACCTCGAACTCTACACTCTGAAACACATGGGGCTCAAGTACGATCTGAGCGAGCCGTACTTGGCGGAAAATGGCCGCACTGCGCTGCGCGACGTCCATATCATGCCCTCTGCACTGATCGCGGCACCAGAGAAAATCGCCGCGCGTCCGTACCCCGGTATCAATATCGACAACCTTCCATTCTTCGTACCCGTCGCCACGCAGGCGAAGGGGAAGACGCTCATTCACGACTGGACCTACGACGGTCGGGCGAAGTGGTATATGGAAATGCAAAAACTCGGTGCCAAAATGACTCAGCTCGATCCTCATCGGGTGGAGATAGAGGGCCCGACCAAGCTTCATGCGGCCGAAATCGAAGCCCCACCCGCCCTTCGTCCAGCCACTTTGCTCCTGATCGGCATGCTGTCTGCCGAAGGTAGTTCGACGCTCTATAACGTCTACCCCATCAACCGCGGCTACGAGAACCTCCACGAACGCCTCACCAAACTCGGCGCCTCCGTCGAGGCGGTGGAATAATGTATGCCGCCTAATCTTGGAGAACGAGTTCGGCAAATCCCGGTCGACAGTCCACATTGTGAATGCACCAATAGCGCGCGACCGCGCGCTATTGGTGCAGTGTACATTTCGTCAGCAATCGGTACAGTTATTACATGGAGAAGCCGAAAATTATCGTATTTGCGTCGGGGACGAAAGACGGCGGAGGAAGCGGGTTTGAAAACCTCGTCGATGCGACGAAAACGGGCGTTCTCGATGCCGATATTCTGGCCGTGGTCTCCAACCACGAGCACGGCGGTGTGCGGGAGCGCGCGAAACGCCTCGGCGTATCGTTCATCTATTTTCCGGGCCCATATGAAGCAGACGACTATCGACGGATTATGCAGCGAACAGGGGCAGAATGGGCCGTACTCTCCGGTTGGCTCAGATTGGTCAAGGGGTTGAATCCCGCGAAGACGGTAAACATTCATCCCTCGCTGTTTTCGCAAAGAAAATTCCATGGACCGGGTATGTATGGCAAAAAAGTGCATGATGCGGTAGCCGCAGCTCTGGAGCGAGGCGAGATTAACGAGATCGGATGCACGATCCACTTTGTAACAAGCGAAATGGACGAAGGGCCGGCGATTTTCGAATATCGAGTTCCTGTTAAAGCGAATATGTCAGGCGCGGAAGTAGAATCGGCGGTCAGGGCGATCGAGCGCAAATGGGAGCCGATAATTGTTAATCAAGTTGTTCATGGTGAAATCCGCTGGGACGGCAAGGATCGAAAGTCGCTGGTAGTCCCGCCCAACTTCAAATAGAATGCCGAGACTGGGTGCGTGGCGGAATTGGTATACGCGTACGTCTCAGAAGCGTATGTCGCAAGACTTGGGAGTTCGAGTCTCCCCGCACCCACTTCGGCAAGATCCGTGCGCGCTCGACTTCCTCGGCTCGTTCGTGGTAAACAACTGATATGGAGCGACTGCGGTCGTGGTTGTACGAGTTCATCGTTTTCGGGATAAAAGAAGCGCGTGCCTGCGTTTTCGCGGGCTCATTTTTCGTCCTGCTCTTTGCATCCAACCACATCCCGCTCTTCGGCTTCGCGCGTTACGACTTTCTTTTCGTAACGGCCATATTGCTCCAGGTTGTTCTCTATTTTACGAAGATAGAAACGTGGGACGAGGTAAAGACGATATTTCTTTTCCATCTCATCGGTCTCGTGCTTGAAGCATTCAAGACGAATCCCGCGATCGGCTCGTGGAGCTATCCCGAGGATGCCTTTTTCAAGATAGGCACCGTGCCGCTCTACAGCGGTTTTATGTACGCGGCAGTCGGGAGCTATATCGCGCAGGCGTGGCGCATTTTAAAACTCGAGCTTGAAGAGTATCCGTCCTATTGGGCAACAGTCGTTCTATGCGCGCTCATCTACCTCAACTTCTTCACGAATCACTTTATTCCCGATGCGCGTCTCGTCCTTATACCGGCTGTCTTCCTTCTCTTTGCGCGTACGCGGATCACGTTCGTCGTGAGCAAGATGCGGCGTTCGATGCCGCTCGCGCTAGGATTTTGTCTCACCGCGTTCTTTATCTGGATTGCCGAAAACATCTCGACCTTCTATGGCGCATGGCAGTATCCCAGCCAGATACACGCATGGACCGCCGTATCGACCAACAAAATCACTTCATGGTTCCTTCTTGTCATCATCTCATTTATCATCGTCTCGTACCTCAAGCATTACAAAAAAGACGTGCTCAAGCGCTAGGATGTGTTATTGTCGGCGACGTATGAATCTTCGCCCGATACGCACCCGGATTTTTCGCGAAAGCGAAGATCTCACGAAATTCATCGCGCGATATGTACCGCGATTGAAGAGTGGCGCCATTCTTGCTCTGACGTCGAAGGTCGCGGCACTCGCGGAAGGACGGGTAGGGAATGTTGCCGATATTGAAGCGTTGGTCGGGAAAGAAAGCGAATGGACACTGCGGGCAAGAAACGGGCGCATCGCGTTTAAAGACGGCCTCTTGATGTGGAATGCCGGAGCAGATGAGTCCAACGCAGACGGCCGAGCCATTCTGTTGCCCAAAGATAGCTTCAAAACGGCGGCGAAGATCCGCGCCGCGCTCAAAAAACGCTTCAGGCTCAAGCAATTGGGCGTGCTCATCACCGACAGTCACGTCGGACCGCTTCGCTCCGGTGTCGTCGGAGTGGCGCTCGGCTACGCCGGTTTCAAGGGGCTGCGCGATTATCGAGGGTCGAAAGATTTGTTTGGCAGAAAGCTCAGATACACGCAAACGAATGTCGCCGATTCGCTCGCCACCGCCGCGGCACTCGTGATGGGTGAGGGAAGCGAACGTCGGCCTCTGTGCATCATCGAGGATGCGCCTGTCGAATTCGCGGAATATGTGAGCCGCAATGAACTGCGTATTCCGTTTGCAGACGACATGTATGCGCCGCTGTTCAAAAAGCGACCTCGCGGATGACCTGTACGCATTATTATCCGACCGGACAACGAGGCGTCTAGATTTGTCGTCTAGGTTTCAGGAGCTCGTCGAATACGAACGTGATTGCGCTCCAGACTCTATGGAAGAAGTTTTCGCCGGAGACGGCCGCAGCAGCTGCTTGCGAGACTGGCATTTTTTCGCCGTGTACCGCAGGCGCGGTCTTTTGAATTTTCGACGGAGTTATCTTTTTCTTGAGAGGAGGTTTTGGAGGAGCGGTCGTCGCAGATGACGTTGAAGCCGCTTCAACGAACCTCGTCGAGGCGCTATCGCCGAGCGTGAGAAGCGTTGAGCTCGCGATCAAAGTCGACGTCGCCGCCCGCGGGGTGCTCGACGCTTGAGTCGTTGCCGCGGATGACGGCGTTGCGCCCGACCCGCCGCCGGCACTTGCCGGAGTCGCGCTCGGTTTGGAAAATGATTCCAAAATACTCCCCCAACTTCTTCCCGATGCCGCAACAATCGCGTAACTCGTGCTCCACACGGGATCCGTAGGCGAGGATATGCTTCCGTTCGCGAGTTGTGCGAGCGCGAGCGCGTCGGTCGGGAAGAAGCCGTTCAGACTCGTCCACGCGGCTTCAGTCTCGAATCCGGGCGTATGCGCCTCGATGATCCCATTGATCGCCGTTTGTACCCAGCTTGTCGAGTCCACAGGACCCCAGCCGCCGTCCGCCTTTTGTGTCGACTTGAGGTAGCCCGCGGCTTTGCCGAGCGCCGCATTCAATCCGGGTATGGTGTAGAGCGGGCCGAGCGCTTGTATCGCCGCAGCCGTCATGTCGGGGCTCTCGTCCCACGATCCGTCCGATTTTTGTCGCGAAAGAATGAACGCGGCTATTTTCTGCACGATCGTATCGTTCGCGCTATAGCCCGCTTTGAGGAGGGGTAGGAGCGCGAAAATATCGTCGTTATCGAGCGACGGATCGCCGATTTGCGCGCCGTCGAAGGACGCGAGTATCCGTTCTATGTAGTTAATCGAGGTGCCGCTATACGGATCGATTCCAAGCGACATCAATGCCATGGCATGCCGCTCGTAATCGGTCACGCTCGTGAGCGACGGCGTTTCGGCGCGCAGATACGTCTGCAGCAGTGTTTTCTCTTCCCCCGGATCCGCGGCGCCAAAGGCAATCGCGGCCCAATCCGTGACGAGCGATGAATCAAATGAGCCATCGCCGTGTTGTTTGTCGAGGACGAATGCGAGCGCGTCCACGACTCTGAACGGCGAATGTGATATTCCCCCTCCACCACCGTTGTTTTGAGGCCTTTCACCTCCGCCCGAAGGCGAAGGCGCGGAAGAAGTCGAGGTCGCGGTGAGCGAATTGATGTGAAGGATGAGTTCGTCGCCGAGGTTAGTATCGGAAAAATCATGTAATTGCAGCGTGAGCATGTCTCCCGCGACGACGGGAAGGGCAGTGAGTCCGAGGCTGGCGAAGTTTCCATTTTGGTACAGCGCCCAGTACTGACTCGTCGCATCGGCGCTCACGCCGTTGATCGAGGCGGCGAAGAGTCCGAAGCTCGGAAACGCATTTGAGAGCCCCATCTCAGTAATGCTTCCGGAAGCTGCCGCTGCCGCGATCGCGCAAATAGCCCGATAGTCGGTGCTCGATGCCGCGCTATATTCGTGCGCGACGCCGTCGGTGTCCGCGACGGTACACGTGACTGGCACGTCGACCGTCGTCTCGATTCGCAGGAATACGCCGACCCTCGAGCTGGTCGTCGCCGTATTGCCAGAAGCATCGGTCGCGCTCCACACGACGGTCGACGTGCCGTGCGCGAAACTGTTCGTGCTCATCATAACGACCGGGGCGGGATCCGCGTCGTCTTTTGCGGTCGCGAAGATAAGCGCCGGATATGCCGGGAAGGTCGACGTCGCGAAAGATTGATCGGGCGGCGCTTGGATCGTAGGAGGCGTTATATCGAGCGGCGCGGCCACGGCAATCGTTACGGTCGCGGTCGGCGAGCTCGTCGCTCCTTCCGTCACGACGTATTGGAACGAATCGGTGCCGACAAATCCTAAATCGGGCGCGTATGTGAAAGCACCGTTTCCGATCGCGATCAGTGTTCCTCTCGACGGATCGCTCGAGGTCGCGAATGCGATCGGACCGCCGTCGTTCGAAGCTCCCTCGAGCGAAAACGTGATCGCGACGCCTTGCGCCGTGCTCGTGGCGAAATCCGACGCGCTCGGTATCGTAGGGTCCGAATCGGCACTGCCGAGTCCGTAGAACACCATCACAAGCAACCCCATCCATACACCCACGAACGCACGCGTTTTATTCATGCTACTTTGACGAATTAATAATTTTTCTCATATCGCCAGTCCACGACGTCTCCCGGCTTGAGAATCGTTCGCGATGCGCCGGTTTGGGAAGAGCTGGCGTTTACGTACAGAAACCAATAATGGTCATCGGCGTTTTTCTTTCCGTTGATCGCATCGACGAAAAATCCGAGCCCGGAATAATCGCGGCCGGAGAACGAGAGCGCGTGCCCATCGGCAAGCGCACGCATGGCATCGAGTACGCTCGATCCCGGAGGAGCGTAAGCGGCGTAAGAAACGCCCGAGATCGATATGACGACATTCGGCTGCTCGCTTTGTGCGCCCGAAGTGGATGTCGGCTGTGCTTCGGTTTGCGGAGTAGGCGCGGGCAATACGTCGATCGTGCCGGCTGATTCTGCCGCGCTTGCAGAGACCGCGGGAGGCGAAATCGCACGATCGGGTCGTACAGTCGCGATCACGATCGCAATTGTTGCGATGACCGCGATCGCGATGGAAAGAAGGAAGTATGTAGCGTGACGATGCTTCGATGTCATAAAAAAACTCTGCCCGAAGCAGAGATTTTCGCGCTTGCCGTATGCGGCGATCTCCTGCTCGGGATACCCGTTTGCTGAAGACCGGACTCTTCGATTCGCTACGCTCAATCAGAGCAAGCTACCGAAATTACCGTTGCGGCACAGTGAGGGAATCGAACCCTACTTCCACGGCAAACAGTGGACGTGCATTGTATGTCGCGCACGTGCACTGGCAAGTGGATATCGAAATAGAGAACATTTTTTTCGCGTTGTACATATGCTAGGATGCCGAAATGCCGCAAGAAATCACGAGCCCCGCATTTTTCATCGGCAAAGGCACGACTGCGGGCGATCTCATCTCGTTCGGTTCAGGTCAACCAGATTTGCCGCCACCGCCTTCGGCCTTCGCTATCCTCGCTCATTTCAAGCAATTCAAGTACGGAGCCGTGCAAGGCGAACTCGCGCTCCGGGAGGCGATCGCAAAGGAATATCCCAACGCCTCTGCCGAAGAAATCGTGGTCACCAACGGCGCTTCGGAGGCGATCGATCTTGCCTTGCGCGCCATTTCCTTCCCGGGCGGACGCGTCGCTCTTCCGCGTCCGTACTATTACTCCTATCCGCACAATGTGACCCTGAGCGGCATGACGCCGGTCTATTACGATCTCGAAAAGGGAAAAATCCATTTCGACGAATTCGAAAAAGTCGTGCAGGGGTGTCGCGGGGTCATGATCAACTCGCCGTCGAATCCGACGGGTACGGTGCAAGAGGTCGAAACGCTTCGCAAGATCGAAGAGTTCTGCAACAACCTCGGTATCTACATCCTGACCGACGAGGTCTATAAAGATCTCATTTACGTGCGCGAAAACTACCCGATGAAAGGAAAGCGTGTCATCACTATCAATTCGTTTTCGAAAACGTATGCGATGTGCGGGATGCGACTTGGGTATCTGCATACGCTCGATCGCGCTCTCATCGAGCGGATCGTCGAGATGAAATCTCATACGTCGATGAACACCTCGCTTGTTTCGCAGGCGATGGGACTTGCGGCAATGAGTGAACGCTCAACCTACGTCGCGTCGCACGTACCGATCTGGGAGAAGCGCCGCGACATCATCTACGACGGACTGCGCGAGCTCGAACTCGATCTCTGGAGGCCGGAGGGCGCGTTTTACGTCTTGCCGAAGATAAAGAACTCAACGCGCGCGATGCATGACCTCTATTACAGCTACAGTCTCATCACCTACGATGGCGTGTGGTTCGGAGCGCCGGATCGTTTACGTTTCAGCTATGCACTCGACGCCGAAAAGATCGAAGAAGGTTTAAAGCGTCTCAAGAAGTTCCTTGCCGCCGAATACAAAGCGTACTGATCGCTTTTGCTATAGTGGACGCATGGAAAGAGCCTGCGCGCCTTTTGCGGGTAAGCGGATAACGGTCATGGGTCTCGGTCTTCTCGGCCGGGGAGTTGGCGACGTCGAGTTTTTGGCTGAATGCGGCGCTCAAATCCTCGTTACCGACAAAAAGAGCAAAAGAGAACTCGCCGAATCACTCGCGCGTCTAAAAAGATTCTCCAATGTCGAGGTCCGTCTTGGCGGGCATTCGCTCGAGGATTTCACGGGCGCCGACATGGTCATTAAGGCCGCGGGCGTACCGCTAGACTCGCAAGAGATCGCCGCCGCGCGTGAACACGGCGTGCCCGTATACATGTCGACCGCGCTCTTTGCGAGATACGCCTTGGATGCAGGCGCGACTCTTGTCGGCGTTACCGGCACGCGCGGCAAGACGACGACTGCGCAGATGATATTTCATACGCTGCAAAAGAGCGGCAAACGCCCGCATATTGGTGGAAACGTTCGCGGGAAATCGACTCTTGCGATGCTGCCCGATATTCACGCAGGCGACATCGTCGTACTCGAACTCGACTCGTGGCAGCTGCAGGGATTCGGCGATCTGGGGATCTCACCGCACGTCGCCGTTTTTACGAACCTGATGCCAGATCATATGAACTACTACGGAGGCGATAGGGGAAGATATTTTGCGGATAAGGCGAACATCTTCCGCTTTCAGAAGGCGGGCGATTCGTTGTTCGTTGGAGCCGCTCTCCGGCAGCGAATACCGGTCGGAATTGTGCCGCAGCCGCTTGGCAAAGAGTGGAAATTGCGAGTGCTCGGCGGGCATAATCTCGAAAATGCTTCGTTTGCAGCGGCCGCTCTTGCGGCGCTCGGCCTTTCCGAAACTGAAATCCGGGATGGGCTCGAATCCTTCGAGGCGGTAGAAGGCCGTTTACAGTTCGTTCGAGAAGTGAGAGGCGTCAAGATCTACAACGACAACAATGCGACGACTCCCGAGGCAACCATCGCGGCACTCCGCGCGCTTCCCGGTCCGATCACGCTCATTGCAGGGGGATCGGAGAAAGAGCTTGCGCTTGACGAACTGGTACGAGAGATCAAAGGGAAAAACTCAAGCGTTGTTCTGCTTACGCACGCAGACTACAAAGGATCCGAACGACTCGCGCGGATTTTGCGTCGAGAAAGTGTTGCCGTGCTTTGCGCGGGCAGCTTGGAAGAAGCTCTAAAAAAAGCGCTCTCGGCCGCCAAGACCGGGACGATTCTCTTTAGTCCCGCATTTGCTTCCTTCGGTATGTTTAAAAATGAGTACGAGCGCGGCGATGGGTTCTTGAGGCTCGTGAATACGCTTTAATATGGCTCGAGTGAAAGCGATCGGCATGTTTGATTCCGGCTTTGGAGGGCTTTCGGTTCTCAGGGAAGTCGTCAAAGTGCTGCCGCAGTACGACTATATGTACCTCGGCGATAACGCTCGCACGCCATACGGGACGCGTTCCTCGGATCTCGTATACGAGTTTACGAAACAAGCGGTGGACTTTCTCTTTTCAAGACGGTGCGATCTCGTGATCCTTGCGTGCAATACTGCTTCCGCTGATGCGCTTCGGAAGATTCAGCAGGAATATCTTCCGAAAAAGTATCCTCGAAAACGCGTACTCGGTGTGATCGTGCCCGCTCTTGAGGAAGCGATAGAAGCGACAAAGAACAATCGCGTCGGCGTGCTCGCGACGGAAGGCACCGTTGTGTCGAAGACGTTTCCCCGAGAAATGAAATTGCGCGCGCCAAAAATCCGCGTCTTTCAACAGGCCGCGCCGCTCCTCGTGCCGCTCGTTGAAGCCGGTGAACGTAAAACACCGGCTGCGAAGCCAATCCTGGAAAATTACATCCGTCCGCTTCTCAAGAAAAATATCGACACGCTCATTCTCGGCTGCACGCACTACGGCCATCTCGAAAAGGAGATAAAGCGGATCGTCGGCAAGAAAATCCGTCTCGTTTCAGAAGGCCCCGTCGTCGCTCGAAAATTGAATCTCTACCTCGAACGGCATCCCGAGATAGAATCGCGCCTGACAAGAGGAAAACGGCGGACGTTTTACACGACCGACCTCTCCGAGCGTTTTAAAAGACTCGGAGCGGTATTTTTCGGCACCGCGATACGGCCTCAAAAGATCACGTTTCGTTAGTCCATCACTCGGCCTCGTCGGGACCTTCTCTTTTTGGCAGGCGTTCCGCAAATTCTCGCATTGCTTCTTTACGCTCTTCGGGAGTCCTTGATGGATCTTGCGCCATCTCCGTGACGCGGTCGATATCGGACTTTTCGCGACGAGACTTGTCATCGGGTCGTTCCCGCATACGGCGAGTCAAGCATGTCGAGTATACTGACTCCATGCGCGTTCCGGAACATATCTACATGGTCGGCATCGGCGGAATCGGCATGTCGGCGCTGGCGCAGCTCCTGAAGCATCAGGGCAAGGAGATCAGCGGGTCGGATCGAGAAGAATCGCCAGTGACTCAGATGCTGGTTGAAAAAGGCATTGCGGTTACCGTGGGCCATGATCGGTGCAATATTCCGTCTGATAGTGAGCTTCTCATATATAGCGATGCGATACCGGAGGGCAATACCGAACGTACGCGAGCCCGGGAGATGGGAATCCCCGAGCTATCGTACTTCGACGCTCTCGGCGAGGAGACCAAAGGACACCGTATCATTGCGGTGAGCGGTACGCACGGCAAGACGACGACGACGGGAATGCTCGCGAAAATACTGCGGGCGTGCGACAAAAATCCGACCGCGATAGTGGGTTCCATTGTGCAGGATTTCAAAAGCAACTTTCTCGCGGGCTCCGATGAGCTGTTCGTGATAGAGGCGTGCGAATATCGCGACCATATTTTGAAACTGCATCCGGAGATACTGGTCATCACCAATATCGAACTCGACCACACGGATTATTTTCCGGATCTTGAAGCACTGCAGACGACGTTCCGCACCGCTGCCGAAAGGGTCCCGGCGCATGGCATTATTGTGACGAATCCATCGGACCCCGTGATTGCGGGCGTGCTCGGCGGCGTGAAAGCCTCAATTCTCGATTACACCACGCAAACCGTACCCCGCTTGCGGCAAATCGGGGAGTTTAATCGAATGAATGCGCGCGCCGCCAAAGCGGCGGCGCGCGCCGCGTTCCCGCACCTGCAAGAGGAATACACCGACCGACCGCTCATGGATTTCAGTGGCTCGTGGCGCCGGTTTGAGTACAAGGGAGAGACTCCTCTTGGCGCGCTCGTATACGACGATTACGCGCACCATCCGACTGCGATTCGCGCCACGATCGAAGCGGCGCGGGAAGAATTTCCCGATAGAAAAATAGTTGTCGCCTTCCACCCGCATCTCTACAGCCGTACGAAGAGCTTTCTCGATGAATTCGCCGGAGCGCTTGCGAGCGCGGACCGCGCGCTCGTAGCGCCTATCTACGCCGCTCGCGAAGCGCCCGACCCGACCGTCTCCAATCACATCCTCGCCGCCGCCGCGGTCGAAAAAAACGGCAATGTCCTCGCGCTCGACTCGTTCGACGACGTCCGCGACGAATTACTCACGCACTGCTCCGACGCGCTCATCATCACCATGGGCGCCGGCGATATCTACAAGGTCGCAGAGCAAATCGCGGATTAGGATGGCCTGAATACGAGATACCGCCCTCGCAAGATGCGTCAGCTGCGCATATTGATAATGCGCAATATTTCCTCGATTTCCTCCGTTTCAGTCCATAAGGCTTCGGACGCGATAGCCCCTACACGATCGGCATACTCCCGCTGTTCTTTTGCCGCCTCCGCCGCGTCCTGCTTTCCAGATCCCGCGCGCATGACATATGGCCGCTGTTCTTGTACAGCTTCCGGCGCAGGCTTGCATACCGTGATGCCCTTCGGATGCACGATGAACATGGGCGACGGTTCGCCTCTGCGTTCGAGGGCGGAGATGATATCGGAGTAAGAAGGAGCGTCGAAGATCACGCCGCTCTCTTCGGGGTGCGTATGAACGGAAACACGCGAATGGATCATTCTCTCATGCGCTTGGTCATCTCCGATTCCGCCTTCTTCCGTGATGCTCAGGACTAGCCTGCCGCGCTCCTCGGTAATGGCGATCTCGACATCGAGCTCCGCGAGCTGCCGCAATTGCTCGGCGGTCACTTCGCCCTCGATGGGATAATCACGCAACGTTTGTTGCTCCCCGCTCGATTCGACGTGCGCGAGGTCTCGCAAGACCTCGTCCATCGACACTCCTTTATATCGTTCGGGTCTTTGTGCCTCTATCACGCGATCAGTTTGCGCCGCGGGTGCGGGCGTGTCAAAGTGTCTGTCGTATGACAGGGAGACTCTCGATTGTCGCGACGCCGATCGGCAACCTCGGCGATCTCACGTTTCGCGCCATGTGGAACCTAAAAGAGTGCAATGCCGTATTCGCCGAAGACACCCGCGAGATCCTGAAGTTGCTCAATCATTATGGCCTTCGCAAATCAGTTTTTCGCCTTGACGCCGCGACCGAGGATAGGAGGGCGAAAGAAGTCATCGACAGACTTAAGGCGGGTGAGCACATCTGTTACGTGACTGACGCGGGTACGCCGGGTATATCCGATCCGGGAGCGCATCTGGTATCTTGCGCAAGGACCTTCGCGCCGGAAGCGAAAATCGAAGCGATACCGGGACCCAGCGCGCTCACCGCGGCGCTTTCGATCGCGGGCGTAGACGTCGGTTCATTCATCTTCCTCGGTTTTCTGCCGCACAAGAAGGGCCGGCAAACGGCAATTCGCGGTATCGCAAAATCCGGGCACGCCGTCGTACTTTATGAGTCACCGCACCGGATCATGAAGTTGCTCGATGAGCTTGCGGCTGCCGGGGTGCGCAAGGTATGCCTGGCGAGGGAATTGACCAAGATTCATGAAGAAGTACTTGTCGGCGCCCCGCGCGAAGCGGCTTCGCAGCTTGAAAAAAAGAAGGCGGTGCGCGGAGAGTTCGTGGTTATCATACCTGCATAGCTTTTGCCTTGCCCGTTTTGACTTATACTGTGGAGATGACAATCGACGCACTCATTATGACGGCAGGCGCTTTTGTCGCCGTATTGCCCTATCTCGGTTTCCCTAACTCGTGGGACATGATCCTGTTTGTGTCGGCGGGTATTCTCATCATAGTCCTCGGCATCATCGTGCGACGCCGCTTCGCGCACCGCGCGCATGCGAACGAGCGGCCTCGCAATATCGTGACGGACACAGATACTCCCGGGACGCATGAGGAAACGACGACAGAGTAGGGCGCTCCTCGGGGCCGGACTCCTGGGGGCATTCGTGCTCTCGTTTGCCGTCGTCTTCGCGCTTGGGCAGGCGTATCCGTTCGCTTCGAACGGGCAGTTGAGTTTCAGTCGCAATGGCGGCGATCCGGCGGCTCTGCTCCCACTCCCGCCGCTCAATAAGCTCGCGTACGACACGAAGCTTCTCCAGATCGCGCATCTCGCGACGTCGAGTCCCTGGTACGGCGCCTTCTTGCAAGGAACTACCACGGCCTCGACGACTATCCCTCGGCCGCTCTGGCCCGTGAAGCGCGTTTATCCCAACGCCGGCGCGATTTTGCCTTTCAATCGCATCGTCGCCTACTACGGCAATTTTCTCTCGAGGGGCATGGGGGTACTCGGTGAGTATGATCCGGATGAAATGCTTGCAATGCTCGCGAGCACGACCGCGCAGTGGCAGGCGGCCGATCCCTCGACGCCGGTTATTCCCGCGCTCCATCTCATCATCGTCACGGCTCAAGCCTCCGCAGGGCAAGATGGCAAATATCGCGCGCGCATGGCCGATTCGCAGATCGACAAAGCACTTCAACTCGCGTCGCGCATGAGCGGACTCGTGTTCCTCGATTTTCAAGTCGGTTTCTCGACGGTCGAGCAGGAGCTGCCGCAGTACGAAAAATACTTCGAACTGCCAAACGTCCACGTCGGCATCGACCCGGAATTTTCGATGAAGGGCAAATATCCGCCGGGGAGGGAGGTGGGCAGCTTTGATGCCGCGGATATCAATTGGGCCGCGAATTATCTCGCGGGGATCGTCAAAGAAAAGAATCTGCCCCCGAAAATTCTCATCGTTCATCGCTTTACGCAAGACATGGTGACCAATTACAAACGCATCGCGCCGCTTCCCGAAGTGCAGATCGTGATAGACATGGATGGCTGGGGCTCGCAGGAAAAAAAGTATACGACCTATACTTGGATCGTCGCGGCCGAACCGGTGCAGTTCACCGGCTTCAAGCTCTTCTACAAAAACGACCTGAAGCCCCCCTCAAGCGGCATGATGAGTCCGGCACAGGTGCTCGGCCTCACGCCCGCGCCGGTCTACATTCAGTATCAGTAAGGTCCCGCATCTCATCTACTCGCCCTTCGTCTTTGGCGGCGCTATACTTGTCGCATGCAGGGCGATCAGCAAGACGATGATCGCCGCGTTACGTATTTCGCGGCCACTCACACGCGCGGCAAGCGCGACATGTTCGGCATACGCGCGGCGGATCGCGGAAAGCACATTTACGTCATCGGAAAAACCGGCATGGGCAAATCGACCATGCTCGAAAATATGGCGATTCAGGACATCCAAAACGGGGAAGGGCTCGCGTTCGTCGATCCGCACGGCTCCACCGCGGAAAAACTGCTCGATTTCATCCCGCACGAGCGCATCAAAGATGTCGTCTATTTCGCGCCTTTCGATACCGAATATCCGATCGGTTTCAACGTGATGGAAGACGTCGGCTACGACAAGCGCCACCTCGTCGTCTCCGGCCTTATGGGCGCGCTGAAGCGCATCTGGGTCGACGCATGGAGCGCGAGAATGGAATACATTCTGCAAAATACGCTTTTGGCGCTCCTTGAATATCCCGACTCGACGCTGCTCGACGTCAACAAAATGCTCACCAACAAAGTCTTCCGCGCCGCGGTCGTGGAGAAGATCACCGACCCGATCGTACGGGCCTTCTGGGTAGAAGAGTTCGCGCAGTTCACCGATACCTACACGCGCGAGGCGACGCCGGCGATCCAGAACAAAGTAGGCCAATTCACGGCCAATCCGCTCATCCGCAACATCGTCGGCCAGGCGAGATCGAGCTTCGATTTGCGCAAGATCATGGATGAGAAAAAGATCTTTATCGTCAATCTCTCGAAAGGTCGGATGGGGGAGACCAACGCGTCGCTCCTCGGATCGATGCTCGTCGTCAAGATCTATCTCGCGGCGATGTCGCGCGCCGATGAACCTGCCGCGCGTATGGCGAAACTGCCGCGTTTCTATTTCTATGTCGACGAGTTTCAATCCATGATGAACCAGGCGTTTGCCGATATTCTTTCCGAATCGCGAAAATACAAACTCGCCCTCACATTAGCCAACCAGTACATCGAGCAGATGGAAGAGGAAGTGCGCGACGCGGTATTCGGCAACGTCGGGACGCTGGTGTGTTTTCGCGTAGGACCTTTCGACGCTGAAGTGCTTGAGACTGTATTCAAGCCGACGTTCACGCCGGAAGATCTCGTCGGGCTAGGTATCGGGCAAATTTACCTCACGCTCATGATTGACGGTGTCGGCTCGTCACCGTTTTCTGCTGAGACGATACCGCCGATCGAGGTGCCGAGCGTCTCGTATCGCGACGATTGCGTCCGCGCCTCGCGCGAGGCGTACGGGAGAGCGCGGGCGGACGTCGAAGCGGCAATTCACAAAAAACAGGCCGATTTCGCGCCAGTGCCGAAACGACCGAACAATCCCGGAGAATTCAATCGATCGGGTCCGCGCCCTGATCAGCGTGGAGATCGCTCTTTCACGCAGCGTCGCACAGAGCAGAGGGAGCAGCGGCCGCCTCCGGTCTTTGAGCGACGCGACGATCGTTTTTCTCGCGGAGCATTATCTCACCCTACTCCCGTCCGGGTTCCGCATGAGGAACAGCGCGGCGCGCTGCGCGCGGCGATCCTCGCCGCGCGCCCGGATCCAGCAGGCGCTGCCTCTGCCGCGCAATCGCGCTCCCCCGCCGATATTCTTCGCGAACGTAAAGCGCAAAAGCAATCGCACGCGCCGCGGCCGACCGAGGCGCCGCCTGTCGGCGCTCCGAAGGCTCCGGAAAAAAACTCCGCGGAAATAGAGCCGGAGACGCTTGAGAAGATCGTCAACGGCGAGGCATAATTCTCCACAGTCATTCGAGAAGCGCCGCTACAGACGGCGCTTTCGAGCGATAATTCTGCATATGAGAATCGGGGTCGCGCTGTTCGCGCTTTGTCTCATTGCGGGCATGCCGGCGCTCGCGCGCGGCGACGTTGCGAATTTTACCTTTGCGTCGGATCCGCAGGCCGTCGCGCCGGGCGCGACATCGGAGCAAATCACGATTCAGGCGCAAGATTCATCCGGCGCGAAGACTAGTGTCCCGCAGACCGCCTGCGTCGCGCTCACCTCATCTTCGTCGCAGGGCCAGTTTTCCTCGAGCGCCGCGAGTTGGAGTCCGATATCCGTGCTTACGATGAGCAAAAATACCGCGAATCGCAGCTTCTATTACCGAGATTCGCAAACGGGATCTTTTACGCTCACGGCCAAAGTCGCACTGAAACCGGAATCTGTCTCGGCTTCGTGCGCGAACTGGCCGCAGGAAGAGTGGGGAGCAGGCTGGACGACGACGCAATCGATTGGCGTAGGTGAATCACTAACCCGCAATTCGGGCGGCGATCAATCGCAATCGCCTCAATCACAAGGCGCGTCTCAAAGCCCGTCCAGCGCCGTCTCATCGTATGTCGCGCCGCCTTCGGCGGAGTTATTCGCCGATGCGGGTCCCGACCGCGCGGTCATCGTAGGCGCCGATACCGAATTTGACGGAAGAGCCTACGACAAAAAGAAAGAACCCGTAGAGAACGTCCGATTCTTGTGGAATTTCGGCGATGGATCGACCGCGGAAGGAGAAGCAGTCTCGCATCACTACGACTATCCCGGCCGCTACGCGGTCGTTCTCAATATCGCGCAAAATAAAACTGCCGTGTCCGACGTCGTAATTGTCACGGCGGAACCGGCAATGCTCGGATTTCTCGCGCTTCCCGACGGCAGCGTATCGATCGAAAATAAGGGCGCGCACGATCTCGATCTCTCGAGTTGGATCGTGCGGCAGGGAGCCCGGCAATTCCTTCTGCCGGAGCACTCGGTCGTTTTGCAAGGCGCAGCCATGCACGTCTCGCAACGTACTCTCGGCTTCGCGTCCGACTCGAGTGTGCAGCTGCAGTACCCGAATGGCGTTGCGGCATTTCGTGCGGGAGAAGCGATCACGCTGGAAGAGTCGAGCATTCCCCAAGCGGCTCTTGCGCCCGAGGTCATTTCGAATCCAGCAGTGGTATCCGAACCCGGCGTTCAACACCCCGTTCAAGCGGTACGGGCAATGAACGACAATATCGAATCACCGGAAGATCCGCCTCAAGAGGCGGCATCGGCTGATCCTCCCCTTCCTTCGGAGAATATTGGTGCCGCTGCAACCGCCACGGGCGATTCGAGCGTATGGTGGGGTGCCGCAATCACGCTCACCCTCATTGCCGCAATTTCGCTCCTTGTCTCCAAGCACCTCAGTAAAAAAGAATGGGAGATAATGGAAGAAAAGTAAAACGTCGCGTCCGGCCGCTTGGGAGGGCGATAGATGTGGTGTAGTGTATGGTGAATGGCCGAGAAATCAACGGTGATAGTTACCGGCGGCGCCGGGATGATCGGTTCGAGGCTTATAGAACTCGCGCTCGCGAAATACCGCGTCGTTTCGCTCGACAACTACTTCATCGGGAAAAGAGAAAATCACGCGGACGGGGCGGAATACGTGCACGGTCATACCAAAGATATCGATCGGTTGCTTTCCAAGGAAAAGCCGGCGATCATCTTCCATCTGGGGGAATACTCGCGCGTGGAGCAGAGTTTTAACGACATCGAACTGGTATGGGAGTCGAATGTCATGGGTACGTTCCGCGTGTTCGAATACTGGCGCAAACGAGGATGCAAACTCGTGTATGCGGGATCGAGCACGAAATTCGCCGACGGCGGCATGGGACGCGATCAGTCGCCGTATGCCTGGATGAAAGCGAGCAATACCGAGCTCGTGCGCAACTACGGCAACTGGTTTGCGCTTCCGTACGCGACCACGTATTTCTACAACGCTTACGGTCCGCGCGAACTCTCCGAAGGGCCCTACGCTTCCGTTATGGGCATTTTCAAGACGCAGTATTGGAAAGGCGAGCCGATCACCGTGCGCGCTCCCGGGACGCAAAAGCGCAACTTCACGCACGTCGACGATCTCGCGCGCGGCCTTCTCCTCGTCGGCGAGAAAGGACAGGGAGATGATTACGGATTGGGCAGCCATGAATCGTATTCGGTGCTCGATATCGCGAAGATGTTTACGGATAACATCGTCATGCTCCCGGAGCGTCCGGGGAATCGCATGGAATCAATCATCGACACGACTCGCGCCGAGAAAGAATTCGGATGGAGAGCCGAACACACGGTGCGCAACTATATCGAATCTTTGAAGGCAATGAAGAGATGAAACGGATCCTTATTTTTTCGCTCGCGTATGAGCCGTTCTGGGGCGGTGCGGAACTTGCGGTACGGCATATTACCGATCGGCTCGATCCGGCGCAATATTCGTTCGATATGGTCACGCTTCGCTTCGACGAGAAATTACCGGAAGTCGAAATGGTGGGAAACGTGACCGTTCACCGCATCGGGTTCACCGCAGAGAACGTGAAAGTCTCTGACCGAGCTCTTCCATTCGCATGTCGCGTCGCAAAGATGCTATTCCCGATCACCGGTTACCTCAAAGCGCGCGCGCTGCACCGAGAGCATCGCTACGATACCATCTGGGCTTTGATGGCCAATCAGGCAGGTTTTGCCGCGCTTTTCTTCAAATGGACGTATCCAGATGTCCCATATCTTCTCGAACTCCAAGACGGTAATTCGCTTCGGCGCGTGCGTTCACGTCGCCCGATTACGATGCTGTTGTGGCCCTTATATAAGGCGATATACCGCCGCGCTGATGTCGTTAAGGTGATATCAAACTTTATCAAGAAACTGGCCATTGAGGCCGGCTACAGCGGTCGTGTCGAGGTCATCCCGAACGGCGTTGATGTCGCACGTTTTTCCGCCGAGCTCTCTCCCGAAGAGTTAGCCGAGATCAAACAGAAGCTTGGTAAACGCATGGGCGATGTCTTTTTGTTCACCGCTTCGCGCCTCGTTCTGTCTCGCGGCGTCGAAGACATCATCCGCGCGCTGTGCATGCTTCCCGCGAACGTGAAGCTGGTGGTGGTGGGCGACGGGGAAGATCGCTCGAAGCTCGAGCGCATCGCGAAAGATGCCGGTGTGCGCGACCGGGTCAACTTTGTGGGCCACATCAATCATGTCGCACTACCGAAGTACTTCAAGGCCGCCGACATCTTCGTGCGCCCTTCCATTATCGAGGGTATGGGCAGCGCCTTCATCGAGGCATTTGCCGCAGGCATTCCGGTCGTCGCGACTCCCGTTGGAGGCATACCCGATTTCCTCAGCGATCCGGATCGCTCGCCCAATGACGAGCCGACCGGATTATTTTGTAATCCGCGCGATCCGGAATCTATCGCGCGCGCCGTGACGCGCTACATGAGCGATTCCGCCCTTGCCGCGCGCGTCGTGAGGAACGCAAAAGAGCTCGCGTCGGAGCGTTATGATTGGAATACGATCGCGGAAAACATGAGAAAGCGAGTTTTTGAGCCGTTTTTCAAAAGGAGTGTATAACCGCTTGCGAAAATCCTGCCCGGGTGTTTGCTGCAGAAGGGGATCTGATGGAGGACACGATGAAGCCCGAGGTGCATCTCGACTTGCAAGGAGACATTACCGCGTTCACGCGCGAGTGCGAGGAGGTCGCCGACCGGTGGCGACGGATTGCCCAGCAAGGAATCCAGGCGTGGTTGAACGGCGTCGCGATCATGACGACGCTCGCGCTTGCATCTTTGACCAAGCGTTGACCGCATGCGCGGTCCCGACTCGGGAGAGTGGCGCGCAAAGATGGCGCGCCACTTCCATTTGCTATAGTGTTATTCAATGCGCATCGTGATCGCGACGGGGATTTTTCCGCCAGAGATAGGCGGACCGGCGTACTACGCGGCGAATTTGAAAGAATCGCTCGAGAAACTCGGCCACTCGGTCGATGTCGTGCTCTACGGCGGACTGAAAAAACTTCCCTCCGGTGTCAGACATTTTCTCTACGCGTGCAGACTGCTCGCCCATTCGTTTCGCGCCGACGCGATCATCGCGTTCGATACGTATACCGTCGGATTACCGGCCGCTCTTGTTCATTTGCTGACTCGAAAGCCGCTCGTAGCGCGCATCGGAGGGGATTTTGTCTGGGAACTCTATGTGGAGCGCACGCATGATCTTTTACCGCTTCCGCACCTGTACGAACGTCGCGAGCGGTGGAATTGGAAAGAAAAATTGTCGTTCGCGGCAAGCCGTTTCGTCCTTCGCCACGCGCGGGTCGCCTTTAGCAGCGAATGGCTCCTCGATATTTGGCGCGACGCCTATAAACTCGATCCTTCGCGCATCGGTGTTGTAGAAAATGCGATCGGTGAACGGATCGAATCGATCGCTCCAGAACGCAAAAATTTCGCCTTTTTTACGCGCCAAATCGCCCTCAAAAATATCAAGATATTCAACCGTGCGTTTGCGGCCGCAAAGGTCATTCAGCCCGACATCGTGCTCGAAGAAGGCACGCTGCCGCACACGGAGCTTCTCGAGCGAATGCGCAGATGCTACGCGGTCGTGCTCCCCTCGGTTTCCGAAGTCACCCCCAATTACATTATCGATGCGATCCGTTGCGGAAAACCGTTTCTCCTGACGAAATATTCCGGGTACGCCGGGCCGTTTGGCAGCTATGGCGTCATCGTCGATCCGCTCGATGAGAAAGACATGACGCGCGGCATTCTCGAACTCTCGGATCCGAATCGGTATGCGGATCTTTGCAGCCGCATTAGCGAATTCAAAGACGTGCGCACGTACGATGATGTCGCCAAAGATATGCTCGCGCTCATTGCTCCTTCTTCGCTTTCACGATAAATCCGGTACCGAGCCAGCGCATAACGCCTCGATCGAGATGCTCGAAGAGGCGCGATTGGGCGACGGTCAATCGCGGAAACCACACGTCGAAGGGATAGGGAACGAGCTTGAAGTTGTAATAGACGATCGATTCTGTAGAAAATCCCGCCTGTTCGAGAATCTTTCGCGCGCTCCGCGCGGTATATTCTCGATGGGCGACTGATCCCGCTTTCTTTTTCCCGACGAGCACGCGGAGCGCTGAAATCATGGAAAGAAAAAAACGATTGCATGCACGCCACGGGCTGACATAGTTGGGAAAGGTGATGATGAACATGCCATTTGGTTTAAGAACCCGCGCAGCTTCCCGCAGGAACCTCTCTTCGAACTCAAGATACTCGATGAGCCCCATCGCGAGCGCGACGTCGAACTGCCCGCTCTCTAGGGGAAGCTCGTACGCGTCTCCCACAAGGCACTCGACGTCGCTCTTACTCGCATGTTCTTCTTTTGCGCGCGCTATCATCTCCGGCGCAGCGTCGACGCAGGTGATGCGACAGTCTTTGCCGCGCAATCCCTCGACCATCACTCCCGGACCAGAGGCGATATCGAGTACGCGGCTTTCGCGCGGCACCATCGCGAGCACCTTTTCTCTTCGCACGCGAAAGGAGTAGCCCTCCGGCGTTATGCGGTCGTATTCAGCCCGATACGCGGCACTTTTTTCGTTGAAATACGATACCTCGGGGCGCATCATAGGAAGAGTCTTCGCAGGAATAATCGCACGCCGGAGGCTATGGCTGCAAACGCTCCGCCATCGTCCGTCCCATCCATCGCTATGCGGCGCAACGCATAGCGCGGAGTTTCTGCGCCGTTGAATCCCTCGATTGTCGTGAGCGCGGCGGCATACCCGCTTTCGGCGAGAGAGCGCTCTACCTCTTCGTTCCAATCGCCTCGCTGACCGTTGGGGTAGGCGAATACGCTCGAGAGCGTGAGCGTTTCAAAGTCTTTTTTTGAGCCGCCCACCTCTTCCCGAACGTGCTGTGGCGCTAGCTTCGAAAGGATAGGATGGGATCGCGAGTGCGCGCCGAAAGTGATGCCGCTTCCGTGCATCTGCCGTATCTCGTCGAGTGTGAGCGGCGCATAGCACAAACGATCTCCCGAGAAATCCGCGAGCGCACACCGCGCCTCCTCCTCGATTTTTGCAAGGCGTTTCTCGCGACTTTCCTCGTCGAGGCCCTTCAGCTCATCGCGAATCGTCATGTCGCGCCTGATGAGGTCATCGCGGCTCCCCTTCATTGTTCCGATCGCATACTCGAGACGGTCGACCCACAGCGGTCGTCGTTTTAATACGAAATCCGAGACGAGAAATACCGCCGCGGGAATACGCAGACGCTGAAGGATCGGGAAGGCGTGCTCGTAGAAATTGCGATATCCGTCGTCGAACGTGATCGCAAGCGCGTTCTTCGGAAGCCTTCCGCTCCAAAGCGCCCGTACCGCTTCATCGAGGGAGAGGATCGTGTAGTGCTTTGCGAAGTGGCGCATATGGCGCTCGAAAGCGGAGGGCGAGACGAATTTGCCGCGGTAATTGTAGATTCCCGGACCGCGAAGGGGGGCCACCCCGTGATAGAGTAGGATGGTCAGCGAACCTCTATGGAAGAAGCGGAACAACGCACTGAAACCGCACAGGTCGGCAAGGGAGAGCAGCAGGCCCTTCATTCGAAGCATCATACCTCGATACGACTTCTCGTAGTAGGCACGGAAACGGCCGTCTTCGACAAGGAATCGCGAGTCCGGGCCCGAATACTTGAAAGTGTCGCGTCGTTCTCTTCCGTACGCATTGTCGTTTTGTGCGGCGAAGGGTATGTGGCGGAGCGAGTCTCCCAGAGCGTATCGTTGCAGCCGACCAACTCGTCGACGCGGGTCGGAAGGCTCTTCAGCGGCTTATACTTTGGATTGCGCGCGCGCGCCGACGTGGTAAGCGTGCAGGATCCGTTCGAGACCGGAGTTGTCGGCTGGCTCATCGCACTCTTGAAGCGGTCTCCGCTTCACGTTCAGGTGCATACCGATTTTCTATCGCCGGAATATTCGCGTCATTCGTTTCTCAACCGGGCTCGTCGCTTTTTCGCGGGATTCGTGCTCAGACGCGCGACTCGCATACGCGTCGTATCGTCGAATCTGAAGCGCGGCATCGAGGCGCGCTACGTGCTTAAAGCCCCCATCACCGTACTTCCCGTGTTCGTCGACGTGGAGCGCTTTCGTTTCGCCATCCCCGACCCGGCGCTTCAAGAGCGGTTCGCGCGTTTTTCGCGAAAAATATTGGTCGTATCGCGGCTCGAGCCGGAGAAGAACGTGGCGCTCGCGATGCGGACGTTCGCCGAATGTTCGCATGAGAACGCATGCCTCATCATCGTGGGCGACGGGAGCGAGCGGGAGTCGCTCGAAGCGCTCGCCCAAAAGCTCGTGCCTTCGCGCAAGATTTTTTTTGAAGGCGCGCGCGACTCGACGCCGTACTACAAGCTTGCCGATCTTTTGCTCCTCACTTCGCGGTACGAAGGCTTCGGAGTCGTCATCGCCGAGGCGCTGGCAGCCGGAAAACCGGTGATTTCTACCAACGTTGGCGCGGCACGCGAGCTCGGTGCCCTCATCGCCTCTCCCGATGAGCTTGGGGAGCGCTTGATCGAGTGGTTCAAGCACGGGCCGGCCGAGGGGCGTTTGCAGAACTATGCCTACCGGGATTTCGAAACCTATGCCCGAGAATATGCGTCTGACATAAAAGCTTGCGTTAGAGCCTAAAAAAAAGCATACTGCAGCCCTATGCAAAAGGGAAGTCGCCCGCACATAGGCTTTATCGGGCAGGGCTGGATCGGCAAGGCGTACGCCGATAATTTCGAGCGGCGCGGGTATAAGGTCGTGCGCTACTCTCTCGAGCAGCCATGGATAAAGAATAAAGACAAGATCAAAGAGTGCGACATCGTTTTTATCGCCGTTTGGACTCCGACGACCCCGAAGGGATTCGACATATCGGTCGTGGAGAGCGTACTTCCTCTCGTCGGCAAAGGGAAAATCGCCGTGCTCAAATCGACTATTCTTCCGGGCACGACCGCGATACTGCAGAAAAAATTTCCCGACGTAACGCTTCTCTATAGCCCAGAGTTTCTTTCCGTCGCGTCGCACATACACGACGCGGCGCATCCATTCGCGAATCTCGTCGGCATGTCGATAGAGGATGCAAAACACCGCAAAGCGGCGGTACGCGTGATGAAAACGCTCCCCAAAGCGCCACTTTCGATGATCTGTACGAGCACCGAAGCGGAAATTTTCAAGTACTCGCACAACGCAAGCGGCTACACCCAAGTCATCCTCTTCAACCTCATGTATGATCTCGCCAAAAAATTCGGCGCCGACTGGAAGGTCGTGGGCCGCGCGATACAAGCCGATCCATTGATCTCGAATCGCTACAGCAATCCGGTACACAAGCGCGGGCGGGGAGCGGGCGGCGGCTGTTTCATCAAAGACATCGCGGCTCTGCGCTCGCATTTCAAAAAACATTTGCCCGGCGACGTGCTCGCGCTCAAAGTTTTCGAAGCGATGGAAGCGAAGAACATGGAATTATTGACCGCCACGGGCAAAGACCTCGCCCTCCTCGAGAGCGTGTACGGCGAAAAGACGGTGCGGCGAGCGCGCAAAAAGGCGAGGTAAAATGGCGCCATGCGCCTCCTTGTTTGTACGCAAGCGGTCGATCTCGATGATCCGGTACTCGGTTTTTTCCATCGCTGGCTTGAAGAGTTCGCGGACCACGTCGAACGGATCGAAGTGCTGTGTCTCAAGAAAGGCCGATATGCACTGCCGCGGAATGTTCATATTCACTCGTTAGGAAAGGAAGACGGCGCCTCGCGCGGCGCATACGTCGCGCGCTTGTATCGCCATGTATTCGCCCTGCGCGGCTGCGATGCGGTATTCGTCCATATGAATGAAGAATACATCCTCCTCGCGGGATTGCTCTGGCGGCTCTTCGGCACCCGTGTCGTGCTCTGGCGCAATCATGCAGTCGGTACGTGGCGGACTTCGCTCGCGGGAAAAATCGCGCATGTTGTGTGCTATACGTCGCCATTGGCATACGTCGCGAATTTCAAGAACGCAGTCCGGATGCCCATCGGCATCGATACGCACACCTTCGCGCCAATGGGTGAAGCGCCGCTCGAGCGCGTGCTGTTTCTCGGACGGCTTGACGAGGTGAAGCGGCCCGACATTTTTCTTACGGCGATCGAGAAGCTCTCGAAAAGCCACGCGGAAGTGCGGGCGGATGTGTATGGCGATCCGACGCCGGGTCGCAAGGCATATGCCGATGAGTTGAAAAAGAGATTTGCGCCCCTTTCGAACGTCGCGTTTCGCGGCGCGGTTTCAAACGACACGACGCCCGCGATATACCAGAGCCACGGCACGTACGTGAATCTCACTCCCTCGGGAAGCTTCGATAAGACGATCGGCGAGGCGGCGGCATGCGGCTGTATCCTTGTCGTTGCGAACGAGGCGCTTCGAGACGTGCTGCCGACGCAACTGCTCGTGAATGCGGACTCTCCCGATTCGGTCGCAAAAGGTATCAAGGCGGCGCCCGCCCTCTCCGAGGGCGAGCGCCGCGCGCTTTCCGAACGCCTGCAGGCGTATGTGCGCGACAATCACTCGCTCGAGCTTCTGCGTGCGCGTCTCCTCAAGGTGCTGTATCCTTCGTTCTCATGAGCACGATTTTGGTGACGGGCGGAGCCGGGTTCATTGGCACGCATCTGTGCCGCAGACTCGTGAAAGACGGGCACAAGGTCGTTTCGCTCGATAATTATTTCGCCGGGAGCAAAACGAATCACGTACCGGGCGTCGAGTATCGCGAAGGGCACACGAAAGACACCCTCTCGCTCGTACCGGAGCGGGCAGACATCATTTACCATCTCGGGGAGTACTCGCGCGTCGAAATATCGCTCACCGAACCGGAAGTCGTGTGGAATCTCAACATTGCGGGCACTTTCGGCGTGCTCGAATACTGGCGCAAACACAAGAATAAACTCATCTACGCAGGTTCTTCGACCAAATTCGGCGACGGAGGGCTCGGCCGCGATCAGAGCCCCTATGCGTGGACGAAAGCCGCCAACACGGAGCTCGTGCGCAACTACGGCACCTGGTTTTCCTTGCCGCACGCCATCACGTATTTCTACAACGTCTACGGTCCCGGCGAGCGTGCGGGACGCTACGGCACGGTCATCGAGATCTTCCGGCAGAAATTCCTCAAAGGCGAGCCGCTGCAGGTCGTCACGCCGGGGACGCAGAAGCGAAATTTTACGCACGTCGACGATATCGTCGACGGTCTCCTTCTCGTCGGAGAGAAAGGCGAGGGAGATGAATTCGGACTGGGCCATCACAAGGAATATTCCATCCTCGAGCTCGCGAAGATGTTCGGCGAGACGGTAGAGATGCTGCCCGAGCGGCCGGGAAATCGCATGGGCGCGACCATCGATACCACAAAGGCGGAAGCAATCGGATGGAAGCCGAGACGCTCGCTCGAGGACTATGTGCGCGAATCGACCAAAACAGTATGATCCCGCTGCGCCTCTGGGTCGACGAGAAATGGCGCCGAAAGTACACCCATATCCCGCTTCTCTTTCCTCTCTGGGGCATCGTGACGAGCGAGAAAGCGCCTTTTCAAAAACGATTGTTCGAGCGGTACCGCTTCGATCAGTCGCTCTACGCTCTCGCAGGCTCGACCGAAGATGCAGACGTGTTTCTCTTGCCGTATCGGTTTAATGTTCTGCGCGAGAAAGATCCGGACCTCGTGCGCGAAGTCGCGCGTGCCGCTTATGATGCGAAAAAGCCCGTGCTCATCGACGGCACCGGCGATATCGAATATCCCACCGACATTCCGCATGCCATCACGCTTCGCTCCGGCGGATATCGATTCCTGAGAGAGTCAAACGACATCCAGCAACCGCTCTATGCGGACGACCTTCTGGAGACTCTCTGCGCCGGGAATCTTCAAATACGCCGGAAATCCGCGAAAGCACGCGTCGGATTCGCGGGATGGGCGACACTCGAACCGCTCGCGACAGCAAAGACGATTCTGAAAGAATTGCCGGATCGCCTGCACAGCGTATTCGATTCGCGGTACCGCGCATGCAAGAAAGGAATCTTCTTTCGGCGTGAGGCGCTCGCTGTTCTCAGGCGATCATCGCTCGTCGAGCCGAATTTCATTCAACGCGCATCCTACTCAGCGCACACCGCGACGGCTTCCGACGATCCGGCAATCCTCCAAGAAGCCTTCGTCCAAAACCTTCTTGAGAGCGATTACGGGCTCGATGTGCGCGGCGATGCCAATGCCTCGGCACGCCTCTTCGAAATCCTCTCGCTCGGGAGGATCCCGGTTATCGTCGATACGGAGCGGAATTTCCCGTTCGACGACGAACTCGACTACTCGAGATTTTCTCTTATCGTGGATTTTCGCGACATCAAGCAATTACCCAGGCGCATAGCGGCATTTCACGACTCGCTTTCGAATGAGAAGTTCGAGGCGATGCAGCGCGCCGCACGCGATGCATATCGCAACTACTTCCGCGTAGACGCCATGACGAAACACGTCGTGAAGCGGATCTTCGATAGAATGCATGACGTCAGATTTTCGTAACGTATGTGCGGGATACTTGGCATCACCGAAGAGAATGAGGCGCTTGCGAGAAAAGCACTTTCCATATTTTCGTACCGCGGCCCGGATGCGTCGGTCGTAAGCGCGAGATCGGGCGTGACGTTCGGCCACAACCGCCTTTCCATCATCGACCTCGATGCGCGCGCGAACCAGCCGATGGAGAGCGCGGACGGAAAATTCTCGATCGTATTCAACGGCGAGATATACAACTACAAGGAGCTGAAGCGCGAGCTCGAAGCGAAAGGACGCTCATTCCGCACTACATCGGATACCGAAGTCTTGCTCGTTGGATTTCAGGAGTGGGGCATGGGAATGGTCGAGCGCTTGCGCGGCATGTATGCGTTCGCGATCCACGAGCGGGAAGCGGATCGTCTTACGCTCGTCACCGACCAATCCGGCATGAAGCCGATCTTCTACTCGAGCATCGGCGAAATGTTCGCGTTCGCTTCGGAGCTGAAAGGCGTGCTCGAAATGCGCCGAGAAAAAGGGAAGATGCCGGAGGTCGATCGCAATTCGCTCGATCTCTACTGGATGCTCGGGTACGTGCCTGTTTCCCGCACCATATACAAAGACATCTTCCGGATGCCGCGGCGCGCCATATTGACCGTCGATCTCGAGAGTGGCAAAAAAGAACAACTGCAGTATGCACTTCCGGCCCCCTCCGCAAACGATGCGAAAACCATGCAGGCGCTTCTTGAGCAGGCCGTGGAGCGCCACCTCGTGGCAGATGTGCCGGTCGGACTCTTCTTTTCCGGCGGAACGGATTCTTCGCTCATCGCCTCCATTCTCGCGAAGCAAGGCGCATCGCTCGAAGCATTTAGCGTCGAAATCGATAAGCGGCCGGAAGACCGTGAATACTTTGAAAAGATAGCGTCAACGCTTCGCCTCAAACCGCACCGCTATTTTTTCGGCGTGAATGAGTTCGATGATGTATATCCGGCAGTGACGGCGCGCATCGACGAGCCGCTCTATGACAGCGCTCTGTTTCCGACCTATTTCATCTCGCGCGAAGCGCGAAAGCGCGTGAAAGTCGCCCTATCCGGCGACGGTGGCGACGAATATTTTCTCGGCTATCCGCAGATCATGCGACTGAGCCGCATCCACGATGCGCGACTCGACGGAAAAATGGGGCTTCTCGACTATCTGTATGTGATGACTCCGCGCTTTCGCGGCAAGGCCGATCTTTTCGCGCGGCTTTTCATCCTGGCGCATCGGCCGATTTCGTACTATCTCGCGGCCGTCTCGCCGGCAAAAGATTTTGTAACGGCGCGAGAGTGGCGGGCGGCGAAACGCACGCTTGCGGAGCACGGAACTACCCCGACCGCGCTCGATGCGGATTTCTATCTGGAGAACGATATTCTTCGAAAGACCGACCTCGCCACGATGTACAATTCGCTCGAGGGGCGATTGCCGCTTCTCGATGCTGACGTCATCGCCTCCGCGGAAAAAATGATGCGACGCCGCGTTCCGCTGCGAGAAAAAAAGCCGCTTCTCAAGGAGATCCTCGCGAGCTATTTGTCTCGAGATCTTGTCTATCGCGGCAAGCGCGGCTTCGGGCTCGACTCTCATGTGTTTTTCGCCAAGTCACGCTACCTCAAGAATGATCTTGTCGCGGCTATCGATTACCTCAACAAACGAGACCTCCTGCCACCAAAAGCGCTCATGCCACACGAGGCTCTCATACGGCGGCGCTCGCAGATGTGTTGGCAGGTTCTCTCGCTCTACCACGCGCTGAAAAACGCCGGTGTATGAAGGTCTGCTTCATTATCAACGCGCTCACGACCGGTGGCGCGGAGCGCGTGTTTATCGCAGAGGCGAACGAGCTTTCGAAGCGGGGACACCAGGTTCATATGCTGCTTCTTTTCAGGCGCGGAGAACTCATGGACGCGCTCACGATACCGCGCGAAAACGCGCATGTCGTCGGCATGCGCTCGATATTTGATATTCGCGGATTATTCCGGGCCCTACGCATTGTTCAGGCGATACGGCCGGATACCATCTATTCGACCTTGAACGAAGCGAATCTCGTCGCGCGATTCCTCGCGCTTCTTATGCAGCGAACGCGTCTCATCACGCGCGAGGCGAACATGGCCGACGTCAAACCATTTTTGTATCGCCTCGGCGACATCATTTTCGGCCTCCGCTCGTCCGTTGTCGTCGGTGTTTCGAAGGCCGTGGCGGATTCTGTGCTCTCTTATGTGCCGCATCTCAAACG
>JBEEJY010000005.1:0-77955 GCA_041168925.1 Candidatus Parcubacteria bacterium
GCCCAATTCATGTATGTTAACCGTACGTCCGTGCCTCATGAAGCAACGGAAGACCCGCGAGGGCCTTCTTTTGCGTATGGGAGAACAGGCGTGATCTTGAAAACCAACCGGAGCGAAAAGAGCATGGTCAAACTTCGTCATCGCCAGCAAACCCTCGCAGAACTGGTGAGCAAGCCGAGCTACGTCATCATGGCATCGCCAGGAGGCGTGTACGCGCAAGGGCACCATGAAACCGTCAGGCGTATCCTGGCTATCAGGAATTGGCGCGGCTATCCGCCGACGAACACGGCGCCAGCCGAGCGCGCGACGGCCCGGGTCTAGGGAGGTAAGCGGGAAAATCCCGCCACAGTACAAGGCCGGCGAGCTTTTTCTCGCCGGCCTCGCTTTATTATGTGAGCAAACGGCCGATATCGTGGTACGACACCGCGACCATGAGAAGAATGATGAGCGACACGCCGAGCGCGTTCAACAATTGAATGGCGAGCCGCGGCGCGTCGCGGCGCAACACGACTTCGAGGAAAAGCACGAGCAGCCGTCCGCCGTCGAGCGCCGGAATGGGCAAAAGATTGATGACCGCGAGGTTGATCGAAATGAATCCGGCGAGCAAAAATATCGAGCCAAAACCGCTCCTTGCGGCATCATTCACGTAGCCCACGATGCCGATGGGGCCGACGACCCCGGAGAGATCGGGCGAGCCCCTGATCACGGTTCGCGCGAGCGACCACAAATCTGCTCCTACGGTTTCAAACGCGCTTATCGTCTGGAGGCCCGCATCCGAAAACGATTGCCCCCACGGAATCGAACGCACCGAAAATAACGTGAGCGCGATGCCGAGCGCAGGCTGCGCAGCCGCGCCGGGAATGACCGCGTTTGCGGGGATGATGTTCGTCGAATATTCGACATCGGCGCGCTTGTATGAAAGCGCGAGCTGTCGCCCTCCTCGCTCCCTCACGAAATCGACTACCGCCTCCGGCGTAAGAGCGCCTGCCGCACTGCCGTCTACCGTATCGCGTATGCCGAGCAATTCATCTCCCGCTTTCAGGCTCGCGCCATCCGCGGGCGAACCGGCGACGATATTGGCGACGATAAGGTGCGCGGCTTCACCGGGAAGCGGGGTATCGATCGGCTGCGGCACGCCGGCGTGAAATGAGAGCGCGAAAAGAAACCAGCCCATCGCGGCGTTCATGGCGACGCCCGCGATAAGAATGGCCGCTTGCTTCAGGCGCGACGCCTCGACGAGCGAGCCGCGGCCGCGCTGGTCTTCTCCCTGGTCCCCGTACAGGCGTACGAAGCCGCCGAATGGTATCCAATTGAGGGTGTATTCCGTGCCGCCGATCGTCGCGATCGTAAAGGCGCGGGGCGGATAGCCGATTCCGAATTCCTCCACCTTTACTCGCGAAAATTTCGCCGCAAGAAAGTGTCCGAACTCATGCGCGACAATAAGCGCGACGAGGATCAGTACGACAAGAAGTGCAGTCAGCATACGTCTGGCTGCTTATGCTCCCATCTCTCTCTCCTTCGCTTCAAATGCCGACTCGAGTTCGCTACTGCTCTTGTCGATACGCTTCTGGAGATCTGCCACCAAGCGGAATTTGTCGTCTTTTGAAATGAGGCCGTCGCGCTCCTGCGATTCGATATCTTTCTTGGCTTCGTCGCGCGCGACCCGCATGGTCGTACGCGCCTCTTCGAGTTTTTGCTTGGCGAGCTTGACGAATCCGGCCCTTCGCTCGCCGGTCAATTCCGGAAATGTGATCCGGATGCCCGAAGCGTCGGTCGCCGTGCCGAGTCCTAGATTCGCCCCGACAATCGCGCGCTCGATGTCTTTCATAAGACCGGCGTCGTACGCGCTCACTCGAAGCGAGCGCGCGTCTTCTATGACGACACCCGCGACCTGTTTGAGCGGCATCAAGGAGCCGTACGCGGATATCATGATCCCGTCGAGAATCGCCGGCGCCGCGCGGCCGGTCCGCAGGGCTTTGTACTCTTTCGCGAGCCAGTCTTTCGCTCCTGCGAGTTTGGCATCGAGCTGTTCGAAATCGTAATTTGCCATTGTCGGAGCATTATACAACAGGCAGGAGCAGCGCCATCTGTTCGAGCAGCGGTTTCACGAGAGCCCCTTTGTCCGTCACATACTTGCGCGCAAGGTAGAGCGGCTTAAGCCTCTCCGGGTGTTTTTCAAGCAGGCGCTCGAGCGAAGAGAGAAATGCGAGAATCTCCCCGAGATCGCGCTTTTCGTCATCGTCTTTTTCCAAGAGGGGCTTCAGCATATCGATCCGCTTTCTCGGCTCGGCTCGAATAAAACTTTCCGCGTCCGCGCGATGGGAAACGCCGCGGCCCGCAAGCGAGAGTATCTGCGAACGACTGCGAAGCGTCGGCAGGAGCGCCTCGGGCGCAGGAACGATGAAATAGAAGAGGGCGTTTTGCGACGGTTCCTCGATCGTTTTCAACAGGGCGTTCTGCGCTTCGCTCGTCATGCTCGGCGCCGCAATAACGAAAATGCGCTGATGCAGGGACGTGGCGCGCGAGTGTGCGCGCTCGCGCAGCTCGCGCGCTTCGTCAATGCCGAATTGCCTATACGAGCGCGCGAACACGTCGGGATTCCCCTTCGAGATCCCCTCTTCTTCAAGCAGAGCGCGCACCTGCTCGATCGCCGAGATCCCGCCGCGCACGAGATGAGTATTCCCCACTCTCACGGATTCCATCGCTTGATTATAGCAGCGAAAGGATATACTTCGCGCATGAATGATCCGTACCATATCTGGAAAACGGCGATTAACGTCACGCGATGGATCGGCTCGCCGGTCTCGCTCGCGGTACATACCGTCATTTTCATCAGTTTTTTCCTCGCCGTTCACTACGACTACGTCGAGTACCAGGAGATGCTGCTTGTTTTGACGACGATCGTATCGCTCGAAGCGATTTACCTCTCTATCTTCCTCCAAATGACCATAAATTATACGACGCAAGAACTGCAAGAAGTGAGCGAGGACATCGAGGAAATGCAGGAAGACATCGGTGAGATCCAGGAAGACGTCGACGAACTGCAGGAAGATGTCGAAGAGATCACCGAAGACGAAGAGGCTGAAGAGGCGCAAGAAAAGGCGCGCTCCGTGGAGCAGCGAAGGACGCTCGCCGACATCCAGGCGGATTTGCGCAAACTCATGCAAGACATCGCCAGACTCCAGAAACACGAGCCGCCCGTCTCGACGCCGTAGTTTCGAGCTTTCCACACGATAAGCACAGAAAGCATGTCCGTGCGGCGCGCCTTCGCACCCGCCGAAATGGTAGGATATGCGCATGGAACAAAAGAATGCGGGACTTGTGAAAAGCCCGATCGTTACGCGTATTCCTCCGCAGGATATCGAGATGGAACGCGCGCTCTTGGGCGCGCTGCTTCTCAATCAAAACGCCATGTACGAAGTCGCCGATCTCGTGAGCTCCGACTCGTTTTACGCGGCGAAGCACCGGACGATTTTCGACGCCATGCTCGGTCTCTACGCCAAGGGCGAGCCGATCGACGTCGTGACCGCCGCGGCAAAACTCAAAGAACGCAAACAGCTTCCGCAAATCGGCGGAGCGGCATACTTAAGCGAACTCGCGGCAAGCGCGGCCTCGCCGGGGAGCGCCCGGCACTACGCGCAGAGCGTGCAGACGAAATTCGTATTGCGCTCTCTTATAGACGCCGCCGCAAAGATCGGCGAGCTTGGATTCGAGGAACATCGCGATATCGAGCAGATCCTCGACGAGGCGCAGGCCGCGGTGTTTTCCGTCGCGCAGTCTCCGATGCTTCAATCCTTTAGCGCCATCAAAGAGGAGCTCGCCGAAGCGTGGGAGCGGCTCGAGAACCTGCAAAAACATGCGGATACGATCCGCGGCATCCCGACCGGTTTTCCGCAGCTCGATAACCTGCTCGCCGGTTTTCAGAAATCCGACCTCGTCATTCTCGCGGCCCGGCCGAGTATAGGCAAAACGGCGCTTGCGCTCGACATCGCGCGGCAAACCGCCACGAAACACGGCACGGCGGTCGGTATCTTCTCTCTGGAGATGAGTTCGCAGCAGCTCGTCGATCGCATGCTCGCCGCGCAAGCGGGAGTCAATTCGTGGCGGCTGCGCACCGGAAAGATCAGGAGCGAGGATGAATTCGAGCGCTTGCAGCAAGGCATGGGCATACTCTCCGAAGCGCCGATTTTCATCGACGACAAGGCCTCGACGACGGTACTCGCGATGAGAAGCGTCGCGCGTCGGCTCAAAATGGAAAAAGATCTCGGGCTCGTCATCGTCGATTATCTCCAGCTCATTACCCCGACCAGCTCCCGCGCGGGCGACAACCTCGTGCAGCAAATCACCGAGATCTCGCGCTCCCTCAAAGCGATGGCGCGCGAGCTCGAGGTGCCCGTGCTAGCGCTCTCGCAACTCTCGCGCGCCGTGGAACAGCGCCGCGGCCGGCCCCGGCTTTCAGACCTCCGTGATTCCGGCTCGATCGAGCAAGACGCCGATGTAGTCATGTTTATCCATCGCGATGACAAGATGAACGAGAACTCAGACCGGCCCGGCATAGCCGAGATTTTGGTTGAAAAGCATCGCAACGGGCCGGTCGGCAAGGTCGAGTTGCGCTTCGATGAGGAAAAGACCACCTTCATCTCCATCGATAAGAGCGATTTCGGCGACTACACGCCGGAAACGAACGTGGATTCAGGCGAATCACCCTTCTGATCCCCCGCGGTATACTGCCGCCATGGACACGATCGAGCACCTGGCGGCGCTGTTTCAAAAATTTCCCGGCATCGGCCCCAGGCAGGCGCAGCGCTTCGTACAATTCCTGCTCCGCGCTCCTTCGTCGACACGACGCGAGCTTGCAGAGTTGATTCGGGAACTCGGCGGTTCGGTCCGCCAGTGCGAACAATGCAATAGGTTCCATGTCGGCGCGAAAAAGTCTTGCTCAATCTGCCTTGATGCCTCGCGCGATCACGCAAGCCTCGCGATCGTCGCGTCCGACGCCGACCTCACGGCGCTTGAGCGCTCCGATACCTTCCGCGGGCGCTACTTCGTGCTCGGCGGCCTGATCTCGCTCGCATCGGAAAAGATGGACGGCGTGCGGCTCAAACAGCTGTTCGATTCGATTCCGAACAGGATAAAGAACGGCTTGCAAGAGGTTATCCTCGCCTTCCCCGCCAATCCCGAAGGCGACGCCACCGCCTCGCGCGTGCACGACGATATCATCGCGAAATTCCCGGGCTTCAAAGTTACGTCGCTCGGCCGCGGGCTTTCGACCGGCTCCGAGCTCGAATACGCGGATCCGGAGACCCTCAAGAATGCGTTCGCGAGCAGGAGATAGATGATCGCTACGGAAGCGCAACGATGCGCACCTTGGAAAACGGCTGGCGATGACCGCGCTTTTTGAAGTAGCGGCTCTTTTGGCGATAGCGGATCACGGTGACCTTCTTTGCGCGGCCGTGTTCCACGAGCTCCGCGCTCACTTCGGCGTCTTTGATGTACGGCGTGCCCACCTCGGTCTTCGAACCATCGTCGGTGAGCAAGACTTTATCAAACGTGATTTTCGCGCCCGCCTTGCCGGCATTGGGAAGGGATTCAACATTTAATACACTGTCCTTCATGACGAGGTACTGTTTTCCGCCTGTTTCGATGATCGCGATCTTCGCCATACGTCGGCGCACTATACATGATCTTCCAAAAAAGTGAAGCCCTACGACGTCGTAGGGCTTGGGCCGGCCACGCGCGGCCAGAACACCTTGAAGGTCGCACGTGCCACGACTGCTTGGGGTCTCGCGATTCGAATGCACACGAGCGAGAAATACGCGATCGTGCCGTGGATGCCGCTGCCGCGGCGTATTTTCTCCAGCGTGCATGTCGCGCGCATCGGCTCGCCGAGAGATAAGTACCGCGGGAACTTCGCTTCAATGATCTCATCGAGGAAGAATAATCCGCCCAGCTGCTCGATCACCCAATCGTGGCAAGCCTTGAGCGTCTCCATTCCGCGCACGACGTTCCCATGCGCCCGGCCCGCGTCTCCGGACGCCTGATCAAATATGAAGTCTTCGCATCTCGACTCGCCGGTCTTCCAAATCCCGTCGCGAGCCAATACGAACGCAATGACCGCATCGTTCATTGTATGTCCCTCCGATAAGCGCCTGGAACTCATCCGCCGCAATAGTGCATGCTGGCGTGGAATGTGCAATAGTAAACGTAGTAAAGCGTCAGGCAAGCTTTCTTATCTGCCAGCGCCGGTTTGGCGCGAGCAGCCTATTCCTCAATCCTCAAGTGAAAGGGTCGGCCGCTCGACAGTCTCCAGATTCAAGCCTATCGATTCCTCCGTGATCTTCAACACGTCTTTATCGATGCTGCGAAACGCCTTGCCGGATTTCTCGAAATGCCCGACGGCGGCGCTCAGCGATTTGCCGAGGCTATTGTGCGAGTCCTCATACGCCTTGAGGTCCTTTTTCAGATCGGCCACATTCCGGATAATGTCTTTCGCCGCTTCCTGAATCTTTGCGCGCTGATTACCGAACAACACGGTTTGCAAATACGCCAAAAAAGTGGTCGGGGACGCGATCATGACGTTCTTTTGTTGGTAGGCGTACTCGATGAGATCCCGCGAATTAACGCCGACGCCGACATCGTTGCTCAAGAGATCGTAGTATATCCCTTCGGCCGGAATGAACATGAACGCGAACGGCATCGTCCCCTCCTCGGGCCGGATATATTTCGCGGTTTGATCGATTTGTTTCTTGACGTCCGCCTTGAATTCGCGCCGATACGACTCCCTGCGCTGTTCGTCTGTCTCTTCGATGAGCCGCAGATAATTTTCCAGCGGGAATTTCGCGTCTACCGGCAAGATGCCGTCTTTGGTCTTGACGGCGAAGTCGACTTTTTCGCCGTTCTTGAACATGTACTGCGTCTCGTACTGGCCCGGCAGCACGTTCGAGAGGATGAGATCGAGCGAAGCCTCGCCCAAATTTCCCCGTTGTTTTTGATTCTTGAGGACTTTCTCGAGATTCTGCAATTGTTCCGCGATCGTGAAGACTTGCTTGGTCGATTCTTTGGTCTCTGACACGCCGCGCACTACCTCGGTCAACTGCTGCGATACTCGATTGGTGATGGCATCGAGCTGTTGCTGGATGTTGGCGATAGTCTTCTGCGATTGATCGGATTGGAGGCGAATGCCCTCGAACATCCGGTTCGTGCCTTCGCCGAGCTTGCCTTCGAGCGAGCGGGCGAGTTCTTGCAGCTGATTTTGCAGAAGGACCATACTGTCGGTATCTTGCCTATTCCACCGGCTCCAGAGCAGGAACGCCACAAGCGCGATATTCGTGATGAGGAGAATGAGGATGAACATTTCCATACGACGATTTTAGCACGGGGAGATTTTTCTTACAGCGGCGTGCCTGTTTCGTGATACACTCCAGGGTATGTTGGTCCAGCGAATCCGCAACGACATGAAAGAAGCCATGAAGAGTAAGGAACAGGTGCGGCTCGATACGCTGCGCGGAGCACTGGCCGCGTTCACGAACGAGCTCGTGGCTAAGGGCAAAAAGCCGACCGATGAAGTGGACGACACCATGGCTGTCGCGGTCCTAAAACGGCTCGCGAAGCAGCGCAAGGATTCCGCCGAGCAATTCATGAAAGGCGGCCGCGCCGAGCTTGCCGAAAAAGAGTCCGCGGAACTCAAGATCATCGAAGCCTACCTTCCCGAGGCGGCCTCGCGCGAGGAGATCGAGAAAGTCGCGCGCGCAAAGATGGCCGAACTTGGCGTTGCCGACGCATCGGGTGCCGGCAAACTCACCGGGGTCATTATGAAAGAATTCGCCGGCCGTGCGGACGGCAGCGACGTGAAGGAGGTTGTCAAAAGCCTGTTTTGATTGTACAATCTTTGCAGTTGAACCGCGTTTTGGAACCACAACATCCGAAGGTGCCGCAATGGACTCTCTGATCACTAGAGCGTCTCGGGCATTTGTGCGACTTCCCGCACCGCATGCTCGGCGAATACGCAGCGACTGGTTCGATATAATCGCCGCCGCTGAAAACATGCGAACGAAAGACGGTCTCGCCGACGGGACGATACCGAGGGCGTTGCATCAGTTCCGCATCGATGAACGGCCGGGCGATGAGTATCGGGCCTATCACTACCTGCTCTTCAATTTCTTCCTCTATGACGGCGCCTTGGTGAAGAGCGCGGCGCGGCGCGATCAGGAGGGTCGAGATGCATAAGCTTACTCCTCGGGAACGGGAAGAGCTCGCCGATGCCGAGAGCGAATTTCCCGGCTTCGTGCGGTTGATCTCGGTGACCCGCTTCGGCGCGATACTTGAGGTGCGGACCGAAGAGTGGGTATTCGTCGAAGACGAGGGAGCGTTCTACTTGCGGTCAAAAATGGATCCTGAACGCGTACCCGCGGCTCTTTTTCGTCTCGCGTTTCTCCGGGCACGGGAAGCGGTGGCAGCGGTACGCGAGGGCCACGCGAGAGCGTCCGCGCGCAAACGCGCGCGGACGGGTCATGCTCATTCGAAAAAAACAGAACGAATCTTGGCGCGCGTCGGCCAGCGCACGCTTCCGTTTGAGCTTCATACTCAACTGAAGCCGCGACGCGGCCGTTCGCGCCTGTAATGAACCGCGCATGGGGAATGTTGCATTCGTACCCCAGCGCGGTTTTTCTGTTATGAGAACGCCGCCGCCCCCTTTTGCGCATGGAGTGATCCGGTTGCGGCAACGAGCGCGGCCGCGGCAAAAACCAGCACGAGTGCCACGGGGAACGAAAACGAGAGCGCCGCGAACGAACCGATGATCGCGACCGTGATACGCCCTATCGCGAGTCCCATTTCTTTGAGCGCCGTATACTCGTCGAGAAAGAGTCCGGCATCGGCTGCCTGCTCGAAAGTAAACGGGTCGAGCCCGTAGCGCACCGGCGAGGCGGTATAAAAATATGAATCGACAAGCACGATCCCGAGCGGTGTTGCGACCGCGACCCGCATGATCCATGGCGAAATGATGAGAAGCGCGTTGATGAGCTTGGATGTCGGCATCGCTTCGCGCACGAGCGCGCGCGCGAATATGGCGGCGAGGAATGTGATCGTGAGCACGACGCCCACGACGCCGTACGACCAATTCGTCATGGTAAAGATCGCGATCGGCCAGAAGAACATGAGCGCGGCGCCGATCATTCCCTCCCGGATCGCGCGCGATACCACGACGTGATTTTCCCGCGCCATGAGGTGCATGAACGACTCTCGATAGCTCCAAGGAAAACGTTCGGCCGCTTCCGGAAGCGATGAGGCCGCCCTGAGAGAAAGGAGCATGAGCGCCGCACCCGCGTAGAGCACCGCGTATGCGCTTGCGGGATAGGCGGCGATAAGGAGCCCGCCCACCGCCGGCGCGCATGCGATTATGATCTCCTTGAGCGACGAGCGCTTCCGCGGCGCAAAATCATGCGCTTCTATCTCATACGGAATCCAATAAAATGCGCGGTAGAGTCCGAGCAATATGGCAAAGAGCACTATGGCAAGCGGAATATATATGACATGCGCCACGCCCTGAAACGATACGCCGAGTAGGGCAAACCCGGAAGCCGCGAGGAATACGCCGAGCACGATGGATCGCCGCACGCCGTGCCGCAGCATTCGCGCCGCAAGGGGTGTCGCAAGCACGAGTGTCGTATGAGATAGCGCGAAAAGGAGCGCCACGCGCGCGAGCGCGCGGGCGAGATCTCCTTCGACCAGGTAAAGGTACTGGAAGATAAATATCCACGCAAAGACATGCGAAATGCCGAGTGCGAGTCGAAAAAGAAAACGATGTGAAAGCAAGCGAGTCCTCCCTTCCTTGCGCGAGCGAGCGAGTCTCAAGGCATCCAGGCGGCTCATAGATGAGCGCGACGATGAGGAGTCTCTCGGATCGCCCGCGTCTGCGGAGAAAAGAGCGGCACAACGACGACGAGCGCGTATCCGATCCACACATTCCAATCGGCGAAAAGTTGCCAGCCGATAAGGGGCACGTTGAGCAGAGCGTCGATCACAAACGCGACCGCTGTCCATGCGATTGAGTACGGCAAAATATCTCTCCAGGCATGCAAATGGAGCGACCGGCCGGCGATTGTCGTCGTGACGACGAGGACGACGAGTTCAAGAATGCGCGACAAAAGCGTACCGCTTATGCTGTATGTGCTCATCAAGGACCATGAGAGAGCCATGATCGCGTAAATAACCACTCCCCACCCCACGGTGGCGCCGAATCTCATGCCTCCATTATGAATGATGAAGCGCCAAAAGCGACGCGGCGTGTGGATAGGATCGTACCTATACGTTCATCACCTGTGTACGCTCTGAGGCGAAATATCCCTATCTCCCGCCTATAGGCGCGAGATAGGGATATGTGAATATGTCGAGCGGGTTGCGAAGAAATGGTTATGGACCGGTCAGAGATCGAGTTCGATCTTCATCCTTCCTTTCTGCCGCGAATCTTCGGATCTCTCATGCGATCCGCCTGAATGATCATCGGATTGCGCTTCTTTGATCGCGGCCTCGAACACCTCGGCGGGTACGCTCACTTCTTCACTGGCCTCGGATAGTCCGGCGGCCGATCCGACATCGCTCGCCGCCGACGAAGTCGCACTCTCGACTGAAACCGCGCTCATGGCAGCAGGCGCGGCTTGGGCGGCTCGGAGCGTTGCCGTATCGGCGCCGGATTCTTGGACTTCAACACGGCTCTTCACCCTGTTCGACACCGAGACGAAGTTGCTGGCTACCGTGCGAACGCGCCCGACCTTCTGGACCCGCTCGCGCACGCGCTCGCGGATCGATTCAAGGGCGGATTTGTTCTGCGGCGCGGCGTCCGACATTTTTGAAAGCGCATCTTCATGTTCTTTCAGAGATGCCTCAAGTCTCTCGGCTGCGGCCGCCACGACGGGCGCGCTGCCTGTTGCCGATGCGAGCGCGCGCACGTTTTCGTCGAATTCGCCGTTCGAAGTATCGAAACCGAGCTCGATGTCGGTTTTCGCTTCGCTTGTAAGAGCCCCTTGCTGCGCGAGCGCTTCAGCCTCGGCGAGGCGGCGGCTCGTGCGCTCGACATTCCAGTGCGCTTTTGCCTCGTCGGACACGGCAAGCGCGCCTTGAATCGATTCGTTGAAATGGATCTTGAGCGGATAAAGCGCATCGCCGGGAAGTGCTCCTTCCGCCGCATAGGAAGTGCCGATACCAGCCGTGAGCACGAGTACGAGCGAAAGGGCCGCGGGATGCAAACGTATGTGCGAAAATAACCGAAAGTCGAGCGAGCGGACGCGTGAGCGGAGGCGCGCGCCAAGCGGCATCGCCGCGGGATGTTCGTGCACAAACAGCTTCAGCCTTTCGCGCATGCTGGCGCGCTCATGCGGCGAAAGGCGCTCGCTTCTCGCCGTATCAAAAAAAGTCTCGAATTCGTCGATAACCATAGCGCACGCGGAACTCTCTTGCATGATAACCTATTACACGCAAAAAACAGCATTCCGCACATGGCTATAGACGCTCGTCAAGTGTCTCTATTACGGCGGCGGGCCCCTAAAAGGGGCCCGCCGCGTATTGAACCGTCGGAACGCTTACCAGCTTCGGCCGCCGCCATTGCCGCGTCCGTAGCCGCCGTTTCCGCCTCCGCGGAAATCGCGTCGGGGTTCCATCGGGCGCGCCTCGTTGACCGTGAGGTTGCGTCCGCCGAACTCCTTGCCGTTCCATGTGTCGATCGCCTTCTGTGCTTCCTCGTCGGAAGACATCTCGACGAAGCCGAATCCTTTCGATCGTCCGCTCATCTTGTCCATGATGACGACGGCCGACGTAACGGCTCCGCACTGCGCGAAGGCATCCTTGAGTTCCGTATCGGTGGTGCTGTAAGGCAACCCGCCGACGTAGAGCTTCTTAGCCATGCTTTTGTGTTCTTGTTCTTGTAACCATGTAAACCAACCTTCCCTGCACTCTGTGGCTTATGACCCCAAAAGCATGGAACCTTACATTCGCCGCCATCATGCCTCCTCGCTCATTTTTGTCAAGCAAACCCGGTGCGCTTCTCGTCGGCGAGCTTTCTGAGCCGTTCGATGCCTCGATGGATGCGCACTGAAACGACATTTTCCGAGACGCCGAGCGCGGCGGCTATTTCTCTGGGCGACATGTCCTCGAGAAAGCGCATGCTGATAGCCGTCTGATAGATCTCGTCGAGCGAGTCGAGAAGGCGCATCGCTTCACGGGCAGCCTGCCTGTTCGTCGGGTCGGGCGTCGTCTCGTCTTCGACCTCAAACCCGTCTTCCTCCATCATCGAATCGAGCGACGAGGCTTTCTTTCTGCGCGCGTGATCGACGATAAGATTGTTCGCCACGCGGTAGAGAAACGCGCGCATGTACTCGATCGTCTTGCCTTCCGAAAGATAGAGCCACGCTCGCGAGAAGGTTTCTTGCGTGATGTCTTTCGCGATCTCACGATCGCGCACGCGCGCGAGACAATGCCGAAACACCGCATCGGCGCATTCCTCATATGATGCAAGAAAAGCCCCCTCAAGCTCTTGCGTGAAGCGCGTTTCGTCATCATCACCCCTCATAGGTATCCTCAAGGATACGCGAGCGACGGTCAGGATGCCAGCACGCCGAACTGTTTTCCGACTTTCGCGAATCTCTCGACTGCCGTTTTGATATCCTCTTTTGTGTGAGCGGCCGAGATCTGCACCCTGATACGGGCCTTGCCTTTGGGAACCACCGGGTGGGCAAAACCGATGACATAGATGCCCTCGTCAAAGAGGGCTTTGGCCATATCGACGGCTTTTTTTTCATCGCCGAGCATGATGGGCGTGATGGGATGCTGCGCGTCCGACACCGTGAATCCTTTTTCTTTCATCAGCTGACGGAAGAGTTTCGTGTTGCCCCACAACCGCTCTCTGAATTCGGGATGCGCTTTCAGATGATCGATGAGAAAAAGCGACGTGCCGGTAACCGCGGTATCGAGGGAATTCGAGAAAAGATACGTGCGGGAACGGTTGCGCAAGTAGTCGGCGGCCTCCGAGTGAGTCGCCGTGAAAGCTCCTCCCGCGCCGCCGAGCGCCTTGCCGAACGTACCGGTGATGAAATCAACCCGGCCGACGACCCCGCAGTGCTCCGGGGTACCGCCGCCGCTTTTTCCCATAACCCCGGTTGCATGCGCATCATCCACCATCACGAGCGCATCGTACTTCTCCGCCAGATCACAAATTTCTTTGAGCGGCGCGATATCGCCGTCCATGCTGAAGACGCCGTCGGTGGCGACGACTCTCAGCCGCTTACCTTTGGTCAGCTTGAGTTTGTCCTCCAAATCGACCATGTCCATGTGTTTGAAGATGTGACGTTCGGCTTTGGAAAGACGTATCGCGTCGATTATGGAGGCGTGATTGAGCTCGTCGGTAACAATCGCATCCTGCTCGCCGAAAAACGTCTGGAAGAGGCCGACGTTGGCCATAAAGCACGATGAATACAAAACCGCGTCTTCCGTCCCCACCAAATCGGCAACTGCTTTCTCTAAATCCTTGTGCACCGTTTGCGTGCCGCAAATGAATCTCACGGATGCGAGTCCGTATCCCCATCTCGCCGTGGCCTCTTCCGACGCTTTTTGAGCGAGTTTTGTGCCGGCCAAACCGAGATAGTTGTTCGCGCAAAAATTCAGGTATTTCTTTCCGCCGACGACGATCTCTTTCCCCTGCGGGGATTCAAGCACTCGTTCGACTTTGTATGTGCCGTTTTCCTTTGCGGCCGCTAGCTCGGATTCAAGAATCGGTTTGAGCGATTTGTACATACCAACGTTACCCGTTGACCTTGAAGACGATCTTCGGATTCTCGTTCATCGCTTTCTCGAATGATTCGGGCGTGAATTTTTTGAAATCGAGGATCGTGCCTTTGCCTCCTTTCAGTATTACGTTCCATATCTTGTCCTGCACGCCGTTCGTTTTGTCCGAGAGTACGCGTTGCGCGATCTGCCAAGTGTTGAAAATGCGGCGCCCGATTATGCCGTGGATCGTGAGGCCGCGCACGATGACCGTGCGAGAGAAATTCGGGATCGTGACATTGCCGTCTTTTATTCCGAAGGCGATCACGTGTCCGCCGCGACGCGTGGAGAGAATGCAATTGTTGAGGGAAGAAGGCGGCCCGGCCATTTCCATGGAAATATCGACTCCCTTGCCGTACGTGAATTCCATGATCCTCTCGACGACTTCCTGATCGTGTTCCCAGTCGTTTGCCTTTTGTGCTTTCGGAATGAGAATGGTTTCGTGCGCACCGAGTTCTTTCGCCATTCCGAGATTTGCCGGATTGATGTCGACGACGATCACTTTCGCCGCACCGAAATTGCGGGCGAGCAAGACGCAAAATAAACCGATCGGGCCCGCGCCCATGATGGCGACGCGCTGTCCGCGCATGTCTGCGACCGTGGAAGCGTGCACCGCATTCCCGAAAGGATCGTAGATCGCGGCGATCTCCGGTCGAACGCGCCGCTCGTCTACCGCCCAGAGATTGCGTGCAGGAATCTTCACGTACTCGGCAAAAATGCCGTCGATCGAGATCCCGAGAATCGCTTCGTTGAGGCAGACGTGCCCTTCGCCGATCCGGCACTGATAGCAGCGGCCGCAGGTCACGTGCGAATCACCGGAAACTAGGGCGCCTACCTCGATTTTCGCGGGGTTTTTATCGTCGGGATCGTGATAGAGCCGCTCGACCATAGAGCCGATCTGCGCGATTTCCCCCGCGAACTCGTGGCCCGTGATGCGCAGCGTCTTGCCTTCGCGCTTGAGCGAATCGTGCACCATGTCTTTAAATGCATCGCGATACCACAGCCCCCTATCGGAGCCGCACACGCCCGCGTAGCGGACCTTGAGAACGACGGAGAGCGCATCTTCGGGGTTATTTTTTTCATCGAGTACCGGCATCGGCACTTCGCGCATCACGAAGCCTCTGCTTTTCTCCCAGCCGTCTTTCTCCCGATCAAATGTAAGCGCTTTGACTGTCTGTGCCATAGGCATGGATGAAAATCACATCATAACAAAACAGAAGGAAAAATGAAGTATCGTATGCTACATTGGTGCGACGCGGGGCCAGTAATCACTCTTTAATACTGACCCGGCATTCGCGAGAAGAGCACGCGCTCGTCCTTTCTACTCCTCGCTTGGGCCAGTAGTTCAGTGGTAGAACGTCTCATTTGCAATGAGAAGGTCCGGGGTCCGATTCCCCGCTGGTCCACAATCCGAATTCGACGTCCAGCACATTGCTCCTGTTGGGGCTCTCATCGTTGCAGTCCTGCTGGTTATTCTGACCTTTCATATTCCCATAGGCGCAAAAGAAAAATGGGGAAACAATGGTGCTTCTCGCTCGACCTCGATACTTCTTGTTTTTGCAATATTAAGCCTCTTCTTTGGTAGCACCGTCCTAGAGCTGTTCAAAGAAATGAGCGCAGGCTATTGATTTTATAGGCGCAATCTTTTGAAAAAAGATGGGGCAATAGCGAGAGGAGGCTTCTACTGTTAACGACTATAAATTGCATGAAGAACATGATATTGTATGGGTGTATTTAATTGATCCAAGCTATTTTTTATGCCTCCTGAACAAGCAAACACACCTGCACCGATTCAACCCGAGACGATGAAACCTGTTCCATTTTGGAAGCTTAAAAAAGTCTGGATACCGGCTGTCATACTTATGCTAGTCGTAGTCGGGCTTTTGCCTTTACGGCAGCCTACGCCACAAGTAAACGGCCACTTGCTTGCTGGTAGTAAATCTGTCTCAGGCGATTTTCAATATCATGCAGAATCGCCATCTCTTACCGTTGTTGCTCTCTACCCCGCCGCAACCCCTATCAAGGACCCGACCATAGATGCTCGTGTGCGGATGGAGGTAGAACAATTCGTGCTTGATAAGATAAATAGCTTTAAAAGCAAATATGCAAATGTACCAGAAGGCAACCACGTGACACTAGAGCTTTTATACACCCAATCACTTTCCTCTAAGACCTTCTCATACGTATATGAGACACGCATAAGTGAAAAAGGAGGAGGTAGTTATCTAAGTCAAGAGGATAGCGACGTGTTTGAATCCATTGTTTTTGATAACAATGGCAATCGGATGAGCCTCGGCGACTTGTTTACACTCGGCTCCGGTTATCTAGGAATCATTTCCCGAGAGGCAACCGGTCTGGTGCAACAGCAACTGGACCAATTGGCGCGTGAGCGCGGCACCACGTTTACGATCAAGGTGGCAGGTCTTGCGCCCACAGAAGAAAACTTTAAAGCTTTTTCTCTCAATGGAACTAGGTTGCTAATTATTTTCTCGGTCGGCCAAGCTGCAGACAAGGAAGCCGGACCTCTCTATGTTGATTTGCCCCTCGAATCTTTGTCGGCTCTATCGGGTATAGTGCGACCTTCGATACTTCAGTTTTAGTGCCACAGGGGAGCCATCCCGCCGTTTTATACTGTTCCTCAAAACGGAGGGGCTGATTGCGCGCGCATGGGAGGGTTTGGGGCAAGCGCATACAGATTTGTGCCTCGCCATTCCTTAAAGAATTTTGTATGGCGAGTCTCCGCTTGTATTTGAATCACAGCCTTCCTTTTCCTGAAAGGAAGCCGCCCTCAACGTCGCGCCAAACTGATCGCGTGTTCGAGGAATTCGCGTACGGACGAGCCGACGCTTTCGAGCATCGGCGGAAACGAGGCGCCTCGATACAGACCGGGCGTTGCGTTGATTTCAAGCAAGTACGGCCCGCGAGGAGTGAGTATGATATCGGCGCGCGAGTAGTGCGAAAGTCCGAGCGCGCGATGCGCGGCGCGGGCGAGGTCGGCGAGCGATCTTTTCTCCGCCTGATGAAAGTTGCTCGGCACCACGTGGATGATCGTCGCCTCGCGATGCCCGGTCGGATCGAGGAAGCGAGATCCTCTCGGCGCGATGAGGTGCGCGGGCGGCAGCGCGTATAGCTCTTCGCCGCGAAAATCTTCCACGACGCCGACCGAGGCGTCGCGTCCGCGAATCAGCTCCTCAACGAGCGCCGAGCCGAACGCATCGAGTATGTCGCCGATCGCATCTGGCAATTCGAGAAGCGTAGTCGCAATGACAATGCCGTGCCCGGCACCCTCCGAGGCGGGCTTTACGATGTATGGAGGACCGAACTGATCGAAAACGAGACGCGCCATTTCGCCCGTCGTGAGGTCGTTTTGGAGCGAAAAGGAAACGGCGCGCGGCATTCTAATGCCCGCTTTTTGCAGTATCTCGCGCGCGCGAATCTTGTTGAGCGCATGGGCGCTCGCAAGCGGCCGCGCGCCGGCATACGCTATGCCCGCGCGTTCCAAGATTCTCTGCACCGTGCCGTCTTCCCCGATTCCGCCGTGGAGTGCGTTTAATGCGACGTCGACTTGCGCGAGTGCGCGAGCCGGATCCACCGGCTGTCCGCGCAAATGCCAATACCCCCGCCTATCAATAAAGATGTCGCGTGCATCGTATTTCTCCTCGGGCAGCGCGGAGAGCATCGCGGCACCGGTCTTGAGCGAGAGATCATACTCGCTCGATGTCCCGCCGCGAAGTACACCTACGGAGGTGCGCATCATCGTTGAATTATAGCCTAGTAAAGCGAGAGGAGTGGGAACTTGTTCACACTTCCGAGCGAACGACGGCTAAAGGAGCGAAGCGACTATATCATCATTTTCCGTCGCCTTTTGCGATGCCAGCCGATGGCGAAGCGATGCGCTTCACTGTTGGCGAGCAAGATGTCTTTTTCGTACGCTTCTATCGCGCGCTTGTCACCGATGAGTCGTTCCGGCCTGTGAAATTCATTCTTGACGACGCCGACGAGAGGTATCTCGATTCCGGCCTTTTTACATACCTTTCGCGCCGCGTTCATTTGTGCCTTGCCTCCGTCGACGACGCATACGCGCGGCAGTGGCCATTCAGGGTGATTGAGCCGGCGCTCGAGCGTTTCGGTAAGCGCCGCGACATCGTCATTGGTCGCGGTGCGGATCGTAAACTTACGATAAGCTGCTTTGATCGGCTCGCCGCCGTGCACGACCGCCATGACCGCGACCGTCTCCGCGCCCGACGTATGCGCGACATCAAACGCCTCGATGCGCACTCCGCCTCCCGGCGCGATACGGTGCTCGTCTTTCAGAAGGGAGACGTCCTTTACGTGTTCGAGTGCGCGGATTTGCCTGCGCAATACCGCCGCTTCTTCAAAACGCTCTCCTTCGGCGGCGGCTTTCATACGTGCCGCAAGACGGCGTTTCAGTCCTTTGAAGTTGCCGGAAAAAAGCTCGCGTATGTTTTTAATCGTCCTCCCATACTCATCTCGCGTTATCTCCCCCGTGCACACGCCGGGGCAGAGGCCGAGCTGGCGGTTGAAGCAGGGTTTGCATGCGTTGTTTTTTCCTTCGCCGCATGGTACGCACCTGGCGTCGTGATATGGAAAAATCTTGCGAACGATTTTCATCGCTTCTTGCAGCTGCAGAGCGTGCGGGAAAGGGCCGAAGACCGCGCTCGGGCGCGGCCGCATCCCGTTGACGGAAAACAGCTCGCGGCCGCGAACGAGAAGTACCTGCGGATACGCGTCTTTGGTGAGGATGACGTAGTTGAAGCTCTTATTGTCCTTCGATTCGACATTCGCCGGCGGCTGATGTTTCTTGATGAGATTCGCCTCGAGAATGAGCGCTTCGAGTACCGATTCGGTGGTTTGCCAATTGAGCGCGTCGGCATCTTGCACCATTCGCGCGACCGCGGGCCCGCGGCCGCTCGCAAGATCTTTGGAAAAATAGCTTCGCACTCGATCGCGCAAACTCCCCGCCTTGCCGATATAGAGGATCTTTCTCCTCCTCTTGAAAAAGTACACGCCCGGCTCATCGGGCAGTCTGAATCGCCGCAGTTCATTGCGCTGCATGCGGCGAGTATACTCCCCCGTTGACAAAAACCTGAAATACGCTACGCTTGGGCTTTAATGACCTCCGGGAAGTTTCTCGAACACGACACCCGCCCGGGTGTATTTTTGTGCCTTTCCAGAAACCCGCGACAAGTCGCGGGTTTCTTCTATGGAGGCACAACCTTGCGTAGATTCAGCAAAGCAGGGTCAATCCGCCTATGAAATTGATCCTCAAAGACGGCACGGTATTTGAAGGAGAGAGTTTCGGCGCGTCGGTAAGCACTGCGGGCGAAGTCGTCTTCAACACCGGCATGACCGGCTATGTCGAGAGCCTCACCGACCCGTCCTACGCAGGTCAGATCGTTGTGCTCACCTATCCGCTCATCGGCAATTACGGCGTGCCCGACCATTCGACCTGGGAGTCGGAGAAAATCCGCGTTTCCGGACTCGTCGTGAGTGAATACTCGCAGAATTATTCGCATCGCGACGCGATCCGGTCGCTTGCCGAATGGCTCAAAGCCTCCGGCGTGCCGGCGATCATGGGCATCGATACGCGCGCGCTTACCAAAAAACTCCGTGAGCACGGCGTCATGCTCGGCCAGCTCATCGAGGGCGAGCCTGGCGCGTTTATCGATCCCAACAAAGAAAATCTCGTCGCCAAAGTAAGCCCGAAGGAGGTGCGCACGTATGGCAACGGGGCCGTAAAGATCGTCGCGATCGATTGTGGCATGAAAGAAAACATAGTGCGTTCGCTCACCCGCCCTGAAACGACCGTCATCCGTGTCCCGTGGGATTACGATTTTTTAAAAAAACCGCCGGCCGGCGGATACGATGCTCTGTTCATATCCAACGGCCCGGGCGATCCGACCATGTGCAAACCGACGATCGAGCACATCCGCGCGGCCATGAAAACCGGTAAACCGATCCTCGGCATTTGCCTTGGCAATCAGCTGCTCGCACTTGCTGCCGGAGCGAAGACGTACAAACTGAAATACGGACATCGCGGACAGAATCAACCCTGCATCGATGCGGAAACGGGCAGGTGCTACATCACCTCGCAAAATCACGGCTACGCCGTGGAAAAGCGTTCTCTCCCGCGGGGTTGGAAGGAGTGGTTCGTCAACGCGAATGACGGCTCCAACGAGGGAATCGCACACAAATCTCGCCCGTGGAGAAGCGTGCAGTTCCATCCTGAAGCCTGCCCAGGCCCTACCGACACAGAGTGGATATTCGACCGGTTCATCGATGATCTTATAAAACACAAAGTTGGGGAAGTTAAACTTGCACAACTAAAACACGCATGAAAAAATTGCGCAAGGTGCTGCTGCTGGGTTCGGGCGGCCTCAAGATAGGCCAGGCGGGAGAATTTGATTACTCTGGATCACAAGCGATCAAGGCGCTGAAAGAAGAAGGTCTTCATATCGTATTGATGAATCCAAACGTCGCGACGGTGCAGACCGACGTGCCATTCTCCGCTTCCCGTAAATACATGGGCACGCTCGCCGACACCGTCTACTTCCTTCCGCTCACCGAACAATTCGCGATCGAGATCCTCAAAAAGGAAAAACCGGACGCGATTCTGCTCTCCTTCGGCGGGCAGACGGCGCTCAATCTCGGTCTTGCGCTCGATGAAAGCGGCGAGCTGAAAAAACGCGGTGTCAAAGTCCTCGGGACGCCCGTCGCCGCGATACGCGATACCGAGGATCGCGATCTTTTCGTCAAGAGACTCGACGAGATCGGCGTGCATACGGCGAAAAGCCGCGCTGCCAGATCAGTCGATGAAGCGCTCGAGGCCGCCTCGGCAATCGGTTACCCGATCATGGTGCGCGCGGGCTTCGCGCTCGGCGGAGAAGGTTCGGGAGTCGTGCGGGATCCCGAAGAGCTCGCGAAAAAACTTGCCGAGGTGTTTTGCTCGACGCCTCAAGTCTTGATCGAAGAGTACCTCGGCGGCTGGAAAGAGATCGAGTACGAGGTGGTGCGCGACAAAGCCGATAACTGCATCGCCGTATGCAACATGGAGAATTTCGACCCGATGGGCATCCACACCGGCGAGAGCATCGTTGTCGCGCCGTCGCAGACGCTTTCAAACGCCGAATATCACTCGCTGCGCGAGGTCGCGATCCGTACGATCCGACACCTTGGCATCGTCGGCGAGTGCAATATCCAATACGCGCTCGATCCGGCGAGCTCCGAATACCGCGTGATCGAGGTAAACGCTCGTCTCTCGCGCTCATCCGCGCTCGCTTCGAAAGCGACCGGCTATCCGCTCGCCTACGTCGCGGCGAAGTTGGCGCTCGGGTATGTCCTGCCGGAAATCAAGAATTCGGTGACCAAGAAGACCACCGCGTGTTTCGAGCCGGCGCTCGATTATCTCGCGCTCAAGATGCCGCGATGGGATCTCGCAAAATTCGACAACGCCGCGGAACGCATCGGGACTGAAATGAAGAGCGTGGGCGAAGTCATGGCGATCGGGCGATCTTTCGAGGAGGTGTTGCAAAAAGCGGTCCGTATGCTCAATACCGCCGGGGCGTCGCGATATTCCAACGCCGATCCCGATATACTGCAAAAAGAGATCGAATACCCGACGACCGGCCGCATCCATGCGCTTCTTGCGGCGCTGCGCAATGGCGCGAGTATTGAGGAACTTTGCACGCTCTCTTCGATCGACCGGTGGTTTCTCGACAAGCTGAAGAACATCACCGACTTCGAGCACGAACTCCGGAATTCGGTGCTCGACCAAGCGCGACTCTTACGGGCAAAGAAGCTCGGCTTTTCCGACGCGCGGATCGCCGCGCTCGCCCACAACACGCCGTCCGACGTGCGAGCGTTGCGAAAATCATTCAAGATCGTGCCGGTCGTGAAGCAGATCGATACGCTCGCGGGAGAATTTCCCGCCGAGACCAATTACCTCTACATGACCTACCACGGGAGCGAGAATGACGTGCGTCCGGGCAAAAAGCAAGTCGCCGTCCTCGGGAGCGGCCCGTATGCGATCGGCTCTTCGGTCGAATTCGACTGGTCGTGCGTGCAGGCTCTGAAGACTCTGAAGCGCTCGGGTAAAAAAACCATCATGATCAATTCCAATCCGGAAACGGTCTCGACCGATTACGATATGTCGGACCGTCTTTATTTCGAAGAGCTCACCGACGAACGCGTCCTCGACATCCTTGATTTCGAGAAGCCGCTCGGCGTCGTAGTCTCGACCGGCGGCCAGATACCAAACAATCTCGCGCTCTTGCTTCACAGGGCGAGAATTCCGATCTTCGGCACTTCGCCTGTCGATATCGACCGCGCCGAAAATCGCCACGTGTTTTCGAAATTGCTCGACGAGCTTGGCGTCGAACAAGCGCCGTGGGCGGAACTCAAAACCGACGAATCGACGATCATCTTCGCGAACTCGATCGGCTACCCGGTCTTGGTGCGGCCATCGTACGTGCTTTCGGGCGCGGCGATGAAGGTCGCGTACGACGAGCAGTCGCTCCTGCGATTCTTGAAGCGCGCGACCGACGTCTCGAGCGATCATCCGGTCGTGATTTCGAAATTCATCGAGAACGCGCGCGAAATCGAGATCGACGGAGTCGCGCAAAAGGGCGACCTCGCGATTTATGCGATCACCGAACACGTCGAAAACGCCGGAACGCACTCCGGAGACGCGACGGTCGTCCTTCCGCCGCAACGCACCTACCTTGAGACCGTGCGCCAGGCGAAACGGATCACCAAGTCGATCATAAAGGCGCTCAAGATCACGGGACCGTTCAATATCCAATTCCTCGCCAAGGACAATCGGCTCTTCGTGATCGAGTGCAACGTGCGCGCGAGCCGTTCATTTCCCTTCGTCTCGAAGGTGACGGGATATAATTTCATCGACATCGCGATCCGTGCGATGCTCGGAGAAAAGATCGAGGGCGATTACCGCACGCTCGAACTCGAGACGGTGGCCGTAAAATCTCCGCAATTCTCATACAGCCGCATTAAGGGAGCCGACCCGCGCACTGGGGTCGAGATGGCATCGACCGGCGAGGTCGCGACGTTCGGAGATTCGTATGCCGAAGCGCTTCTCACTTCCATGATCGCGGCGGGGTTTCGTTTGCCGAAGAAAAACATCCTCGTCTCGCTCGGCGGCGAAGAAAGCAAAATGAAACTCCTGCCTGCTATGCGGTTGCTTGCCGACATGGATTTCAAGCTGAACGCGACCGAACACACGGCCGATTTTCTCCTGCAAAACGGCATAGCGTGCGAAAGAGTATTCAAGATAAGTTCGCGCGAAGATCCCAACGTCGCGGCGCTTTTGCAAGCCGGCGGGCTCGATCTCATCATCAACATTCCGACGCGCGCCTTCGCGGGCGAGACGACCGACGGCTCGATCATCCGCCGCAAGGCCGTCGACATGAATATCCCGCTCATCACGAATCGCCAGCTCGCCGACGCGTTCATCTTCGCGCTGGCGGAACAGCGAGGAGCTGCTTTCGGAGCAAAATCATGGAACGAATACCGCGCTCATCTGCGCTAGCGTTTCGCGATAATCGCTTTTTTGTACGTCTCGAGGTGTTTGAGCGCTTCGCCGGTGCCTTTGGCGACGCAAAACGGCGCGTCCTTGCCCACGCGCGCTTTGACACCGGTCCGGCGAAAGACGAGCTCGGGGAAATTGCGCAATAGGCTCGAACCGCCGGTCATCGTGATTCCGTTGTCGATGATGTCCGCCGCGAGTTCCGGCGGCGTATCCTGCAGCACGTCCTTGATCGCGTTGACGATCGTACGGAGCTCTTTGCCCATGGCTCGGACGACTTCATTGGTGCCAAGCTCGATCGCGCGCGGCAATCCGGTGAGATGATCGCGACCTTTGACGGTTATGGTGAATTCTTCGTCCACCGGAACCGCGGAACCGACGTGGATCTTCACCTCTTCGGCCATTTTGTCGCCGATCCCGAGATTGTAGGTCTTCTTCACGTAATCCGCGATCGCATGATCGAGCGCGTTGCCCGCGCATTTTACCGACGTGGACGCCACGATGCCGCCGAGCGAGATGACCGCGACGTCCGTCGTGCCACCGCCGATATCGACGATCATGTGTCCCCGCGCCTCATGGATCGGAATACCGGCGCCGATTGCGGCTAGGATGGGCTCTTTGATTATGTATGCTTCTCGAGCGCCCGCTTTCGTCGCCGCTTCGACGACGGCGCGGCGCTCCGTCGAGGTGACGCCCGCCGGCACGGAGACCATCACTTCCGGACGAAAAAGATTCCACGGACCGAGCGATTTGCGGATATAGTAGCGAAGCATCGCTTCCGTGACTCGATAATCGGCGATAACGCCGTCTTTCATCGGGCGATACGCCACGATATCGTCGGGCGTGCGGCCGATCATCTCTTTCGCTTCGTTGCCGACTGCCAGTATCTTGTTGTCGGATTGGGAAACGGCGACGACCGACGGCTCGTTGAGGACGATCCCCTCGCCCGGAACAAACACGAGCACGGTCGTGGTACCAAGATCAATCCCGAGTTTGGGTGAAAACGAGAATGCCATAAGGTCACCATTGTATACGGCGGCTATGGTTTGACAAAATACCCGCGTTTTGCATTATTCTTCACGGAACGCTCGGGCTTCCCCGATTGCGGCGCCGGCCCCGGGACTTCTGCTCGAATCCCTCGTCGATCGCCTGCCCCCGGTGATTGAAGACGAGGGGAGGTCATCCGTGTTTCCCCGCACGGGTGACCTCACTTTTTTTATATTTCTCCGGATTGAGCTCGTACCAGAATTTCTTGGAAAAATCATTCGCGTCGTCGCAGACTTTTTTTAGGTAGTAGAGATCCTTGGTCGGAATCTTCTCGAGGATCTTTCCCATCCGCGGAAGCGCGATCTTGGGGTAACCGTCTCGTACGCGCGAAGAGTTGAGGCGTTCGCAGAAATATTTCAAGAATTCGCCGCGCTCCGTCTCGCGCGTTTTCGACGCCGCTTTTTTGATATGTACGCTGATGTGCTTCATACAATCCGAATATTGAACGAAATGGGCTCTTGGAGTATAAATGATATGCGGCACACCCCATAGGCTCATGAAAGGCTGAAAGGGCAAAACGATGCCGTGACGCCTCCTAGCGCGTTTGTTGCGCACCTTGCCGGATTGTGCAGAGGGTTCATTCCCCGACCTGCCTCCGGCACTTTTTTTTACCCGAAATAACGATATAGTTGGCCGAATGAGAACCATCCTTGCCGAAGCACAAAACCCTGCGCTCAGGGAAATCGCGCGAGAGATACCCCTTAAAGACATCCGCGAAAAACATATCCGCTCTCTCATCAAAGACATGAGATCGCTTCTCGCAAAGGAGGAATACGGAGTGGCGCTTGCCGCTTCGCAAGTCGGAGAGCCCATTCGGCTTTTCGTCGTATCCGGTCGCGCAATCGCGAGAGATTCTCGCAACGCCCCGGACGAGCCGGAAAAGAAAGAGGATCAACCCGCGCTCCCGGACCAGGTCTATATCAATCCGGTGCTTACCAAGATGTCTCGCAGGCGCGTTGATAAACACGAGGGCTGTCTTTCTATCCGCGGCAAGTGGGGCGAAGTGCCGCGCGCGGAAAAAGCGACGATCCGCGCTTACGACGAGACGGGTCGCATCTTCACGCGCGGGGCTTCGGGTTTTCTCGCGCATATATTCCAGCATGAAATGGATCATCTCGAGGGCATTCTCTACACCGACAAAGCGACGCATCTTTATGATGAATCAGACGCCAAACGAGACTAGATTCGTCTTTTTCGGCACCACGCCGCTTAAAGAAGGCGTGCTCGCCGAACTGGCAAAGGCCGGCTTCCTCCCCGCGCTCGCGATAGAAGGCCCAATCACGGCGGAACTCGTCGATGAGCTCGACAAAACGGCGTGGGATGTCTTTATCGTCGCTTCGTACGGACACAAGATTCCGTCGCGATTGCTCGGTATGCCGCGCCGCGGAGTCGTCAACGTGCATCCTTCGCTTCTTCCGCGACTTCGCGGCGCCTCCCCTATTCGCTCCGCCATATTGAACGACGAAAAAGAAACGGGCGTCTCGATCATACGGCTCGATGATATGCTCGACCACGGTCCGCTCATCGCGCAGAAGAAAGTATCCGTATCGCCATGGCCGCCGCGCGGCCGCGCGCTCGATCAGCTTCTCGCCCGCGAGGGCGGCGCTCTGCTCGCGACGGTGCTGCCGCCGTGGCTGCGCGCAAAGATCGAGGCGCGGCCGCAAAACGACGACCTCGCGACGTACTGCCGCTCGTTCAAAAAAGAAGACGGGCGCATCTCGCTCTCAGACGATCCGCACCGCAATTTTCTCAAGATCCGGGCGTTTGAAGGCTGGCCGGGCACGTATTCCTTTTTCGAACGCGCCGGAAAGAAGCTGCGCGTGCAAATCTTGGACGCGCACCTGCAAGACGGCAAACTGATGATCGACGCGGTCAAACCGGAAGGAAAACGCGAGATGCCCTATCAAGATTTCCTGCGCTCGGGCGCGAAGCCCGTTTAATCCAGGCGCAGCAATCGTTTCGCGAACGCTCCTCCGCGCCGGTAGAGCCTGATGTGCAACTTCCGCTCGCGCCGGAGCTGGCGCTCCGTCTCCTCTTTCACGTCGTCGATCGCGCCGTTGATGCTCTCGGAATTGTTGCGGGCGTACGCTTTGGCGCCGCCCGGACAGATAATGTGGATCTCGGCGAAAAAAATATTGGCGCCGTGGCGCGGCCGGCCCGCGTCGCGTCCAAGCTCTACTTCGCAACGCGCCAGCTGCGCATCCGCGCCGAGCAACTTTTCAAGCGACCGCAGACGTCCGTTGAGGTACTCAGAAACATCCTGTGTCATTTGATAATCGGTCGTTTTTACTCTGATGTCCATACGTATTATTTTCGCTTATACATGCCGATAAGTTCCGCTTGTCCGAGTACATGGCCCTGCATCGCCTTCAGCACATCCGACTTCGACGCGCCTTCTTGAAGCGGCAAATCGGTATCGAGCGCATACAGCCTGAAGACGTAGCGGTGCATTGAGGGCTCGTACTGAGCCGGCGGGCACGGACCCGTGTACCCATTTTTCCCCGCCCCGTTTCCCCCAGGCATGCCCGCGGTGCCGCCCGCCGCGAGCTCCGTCGTCGAGGGAGGAATGTTGAATAACACCCAGTGGTCGAACACGCCGTCTGGCTTCAACTGCTTTGGCACATCTGGATCGTCCATGATAAGCGTGAGCGACCGGGCGCCTTCGGGCACGCCCGCCCACGAAAGCGACGGCGACTTATTCTCGCCGTCGCAGGTGAACGGAGACGGAATCGCGGAACCTGCGGCAAAGGCGGAACTTGTCAGCGAAAATTCCGATTTGTTCATAGAGGCGGAGCTGCTGGTACTGCTCATCGTAACAGTATCAGGCGCGTTCGTGAACCCCTGATGAGCCGCCAGCCACAACCCGGCACCGATGATAAGAGCGCCGAGCCCTACGATTGCCAACGCATTGCGCATCGGGATATTCTACCATTTCAGTCGCGGACGATCTCCGCGGGAAGCTTGCCCGGCCACCGGTATACGAGCGTCGGGATCAGGACGAGCGTAAGTATCATGGCAAACGTGAGGCCGAAAAGAATCGCGAGCGCAAGCGGCCCGAACAGCGCCGAAGCGAACGTGAGCGGCACCATGCCGATCACGGTGGTGATCGTCGTAAGCACGATGGGACGAAGCCGCGTTACGGCCGCTTCGACAATGATGTCGGAAAAGGGTCGTCCGGCGCCGGTGCGTATGCGCTTGATGATCGCGTCCATGAGAATGATGGCGTGGTTGATGATGACACCTGCAAGCGCGATGACGCCCATCATAGAAGGAAAAGAGAGTGGTTGCAGCGCGAGCGTGAGTCCGCCGAAGACGCCGATGAGCGAGAGCGGGACGATCGAAAGAAGGTAGAAGGTGAAGCGGAAGTTGTTGAACGCCAGCACGAGGATGATGAACATGAGCGCGAGCCCCGCGATGAGCGCATAGCCCATCTCGGCGAATGACTTATTGGTCTCTTCATTTTCCCCACCGACACTCTCCGTAATACCCGGCGGGAGCTTGTCGCTCGGAAATGCCTTGTGAAATGCGGCCAATACCTCGCCCGCGGTATAGCCCGGTAAGACGTCGCTCGAGAGCGTAAGCACGCGCTCGCGATTTTCGTGAGCGATCATCGCGTCGCTTCGGGAGATCCCCTCTTTCACCACCGAGCCGAGCAGCACGATGTTGCCCGACGGTGTCTTAAGAGGAATTTGCCGCAGCGAATCGATCGTTGTGCGCGAAGCGTCGTGAGGATCCGCGAAATTCGGATTGAGATTGAGCGAGACCACGATATCGACATCTTTCTCGCCTCCCGTCAGCTTCGTCGCCGCCACACCGGAGATCGCCGTGCGCAAAACTGCCGCGACGGCCGAGGGCGAGAGCCCGAGTGCCGCGAGCTTGCCGCGGTCGATCGAGAGCGAATATTGCGTGCCGCTGAATTTGTTGGAGGTGTCGACCGTCGTCGCGCCCTTTGTCTTCTCAAGCGCGTCGCGCGCTTGCGAGACCGTCTCGCTCAAGAGATCGCGGTCGAGCCCCGAATATTTGACGAGCACCGCGGCGCCGACCGGGGGGCCGCCGCTTGGCTCGGCCGCCCGGATTTCCGCGACATGGAGCGGCGCGAGTTTCTCTTTCACGTCTTGCAGGATCTCGCTCGAACTTTGGGAGCGTTTCTTGACAAAATTGATGGTGATGTTGGCAAAGCGCGGATCGCTTTGCGGGCCCATGCCGGTCGAATCGGAAAACATGCTTTGCGAGCCGACGGTCGTCACGAGCGACTCGAATCGCGGATCGCCGTAGAGCGCCTCTTCGACCGCGCGCGTGGCAAGGTCCGTCGCGTTGAGATCGGTGCCCGCCGGCTTTTCGATGTCTACATAGAGGAAATCGCTATCGTCAGTCGGAAAGAAACTCACCTTCATGAGCCCGACCACGGGGAGCGAGAGCGCGATAATAAATGCGATGAACATGCCGGAGAAAAAGCGATTCTGCGCCTTGCGATTGCGCAAGAATGATCCGAGATGCGCGGCGTACCATTGCCGCGCGCGCTCCGCATACTCTTCCTGTTTTTGCGTCAGCTCCGTTTCTTCGCGAACGGAGAACATGTTGGCGAGCGTGGGGACGAGTCCGAGCGCCACGAAGATCGACGCAATGAGGACGAAAATAAGGGTAAACGGGATCGAAGCGATGAATTTCCCGACAATGCCGGAGATGAAAAAGAGCGGCGCGAAGACGGCGACGGTCGTCATCGTCCCGCCGATCAAGGGCCAGGCGTATTCATGGAGCGATTCGAGTGCGGCGCGCTCCTTGTCGCCGAATATGCGCGTGCGCGTGTGGATCGCTTCCACGATGACGATTCCGGAATCGACCAAAATGCCGATGGCGAGAATGAGCGAGAAGAGCGAAACGATGTTGAAGGTATTTCCGCTGTACCAGAGCCCCACGAAAGCGATGAGGAACGAGAGCGGGATCGAAAGGCCGGCGACAACGGATTCCCGCCAGCCGATCGTCGCAAAAAGCGAGAGCATGACGAGAAAGACGGTCTCGAGCCCCGTACGCGTGAGCTCGGAGAGGTTCTTTTGCACCTCATCGCCTGCGTCGTAGGAAACGACGACATCGCTTCCGTCAAGAAGCGCGCCAGGCATTTGCAGTTCGGCCAAGCGCTTTTTCACCGCAGCCGTTACCGTTGTGATGTCGTAGCCGCGCACCTTGAGAACCGAGAGCGTCATCGCCTGCCGCGAAGGTTCTCCCGCAAGGGAAATGCGCGAGTAAGAGGTCGCCTTTTCGACGCCGTCGGATACGTCGGCAATGTCCCGCAGATAGATGACCTGCCCTCCCACCTGCAAAATAGCGATGCCGCCGATATCGGAGACGTCATCGAGACTGCCACGGAAATCGATCGCATACGAAATATCATCCACGGTGATCGAGCCGACCGGCAGCGATGCGTTGGACGCTGCGATTGCCGAAACGACGTCGGAAAGCGAGATACCGAGGCGCGCGAGCTCTTCTTTGCGTACCACTACTTGTATCTCACGGTTGCGCACTCCGGATACTTCTGCGCGGTTCACGCCCGGCACCGTTTGAAGCTCGCGCTTGATATCCTCGCCGAGCTTGGCGAATTGCGCGGGCGGCAGATCGCCGGAAACCGAAATAAGCTGGATCGGCTGGTCGACAAAATTGACGTCCGAGACGACGGGCGTCTTCGCGTCGGTCGGGAGATCCGGGACGACCTTGTCCACTTCGTCTTTCAGCTTTTGGATGGACCTCGTGAGATCGGCGTTGGCCGTGAATTCTACGGTGACGATCGAGAGCCCCTCGCGCGAGGACGAGGTGAGTTTGGAGAGATCGGAAAGATTAGCCAATCTCTCTTCTACCTTATTCGTGACGAGGCGTTCGACATCTTCCGGAGAGGCGCCCGGCAACACGATCGAGACGACGCCGACCGGTATCTGGATCTCGGGAGTCGATTCTTTCGTTATCCTAAACGCGGCGATCGTCCCCCAGAGACAAAATCCCAGTATGACGAGTACGGTGAACTGCCGTTTCTCGAGAAAGAATTTCCAAACCGACCACATGGTGCTAGCGCGCTTCAACGCTCTGCCCTTCACGCAGCCCGCGCGCATCGGTCACGATCTGCATATCGGCGCTGACGCCCTCGGTGATTTCGATGCGGTCGCCGAGGAGCGCGCCGAGCTTTACTTCGTGCGCGACAAGCGCCGAGTCCGCGCCGACCGTGAAGACGGTCGTGCGATCCGCTTCGACCTTCACGGCAGAGATCGGGATCGTTATGCGTGAGGTCACCGCAATCCCCGGAGCGACGCGCTCGATCCGCGCAAGGATCGACTGGCCGTTCAAAAGCGTTTTGCCCGGATCGGAGATTCCGATGCGCACTTCGATGCGTTTCGTGACGGGATCGAGCGCGGGCGCGATCTTGGTTACGATCCCCTTCGCCCCGCTGTCGAAGGATACGTTTTGGCCGACGGCGATCTCGCGCGCGTCGCTTTCCGATACATAGGCGATCACCTCGAGCGCGCTGTTGTTGGCAACGGTAACGACCGGCGAGCCTTGCGACACATGGTCGCCCACTTTAAGCGAAAAGGAATTGATGGTGCCGGAAATCGGCGCGCGCACGATCGTCTTCTCGAGACTTGCGCGCGCGGCCGCGACGGACCCTTGCGCTTGCTTGAGCGCCGCTTCGGCGGCGGCAATGTCTTCCGGCCGCGCGCCGACAACGCTTTCTTTGAGATTGTTCTCGGCCATTTGGAGCGCAAGATGCGCGCTCGAGAGCGTCGAAAGCACCGTGTTGATGCTCGCGCGCGCCGCCGTCGCATCGGAAAGATAGGCATCGATCGTCGACTGCGGGTACTCGGGAGCCGCGATGCCCGCGTTTAGGGTGGCGATGACGGTGTCAAGGAAATCGCGAACTTGCCGCACCTCCGTGGTCGTCGTGTCGAACTCCGCATGCAAATCATCGTCGGTTGAAAGATCGGCGGCACGCGTTTTTTCCCGCGCGAGTACGCTGTTGAGGGCGATGCGCCCGTCTTCCGCATTGATCTTCACCTGCGAGTCGTATGCGAGAATCTTGAAGCGCGGGGAGACGCCGTTGGGACTGATGAAAAACGGATCCGTCGTGCCGCGGATGGCATTGTCGACCGCGGTGTAGGCGGAAAGCAGCGCATTCACGGCGCCTTGCTGGCCCGCGTTGAGCGATGCCTGGAGCGTCGATTTTTCCTCGGCGCGCGCGCCGCTTTTTACCTTATCGAGCGCCGCCTGCGCCGCATCTTGCGCTCCCTGCGCTTGCAGGAGCGCTGCTTGCTGCGAAGCGTTCTCCAGCGCGACGATCGAAGCGCCGGCGCCGACGACATCACCAAGGCCATAGTACGCGCGCGTGATACGACCTGAACTCTCCGCAAGCACCGTCGCCTCCGATTTCGCGCTTACCGTGCCGACGATCTCAAGCGGAGAGGATTCCGCCGCGAGCGCGGCGACCGAGCGAACTTCGACCTGTCGTATCGAGAGCGCGGGAACAGGTGTCGAAGGCCCGATGTAAGCATGCGCCGCGAGTCCGCCGACAATGACAACCGCACCGGCAATGCCGATCTTCCACCAGCCGACGCGATTCGCGAATTCGACAAACGCCGTGGCGACGGCCCGTACGATCGCCCAAATTCTCTCGAAAATAGTCGCGAACACGCACGTAGTTTACTAAACACCCGAGGAATTGTACAGAGGATAATTCGTCTTCTTCTCGAATTGCGGAGGGCGATATTTTGGCTATACTTCATCCGATTCCCCGGTAACTCAATGGTAGAGTAACTCCCTGTTAAGGAGTGAGTTGTAGGTTCGAGTCCTACCCGGGGAGCCAGAACTGATCGCCGCTTCGGCGCCGTTCTGCAATGATGAATATAAAAATTATCAGCAAGCAGATCACTCTCGACGAAGTGCGCGTTCTCGCGAAGGAGACGTATCGCGACATGATAAAAGGCGTTGCAGACGTGCGGCGTGAGGTTATCGCGCTCGGTGGCGATTGGCATATGGACGCGAACGCGGTACTGCTCGCGGACGGATCGCAACAAAACGACGCGTGGGGATTCAACCTTTATCTCGACAAACACGGCGACGAAGCTTTGAAATTCGTTTCGCTTATCAACATTCGCCCCGCTCAAGGCAAGCGCAGTATGGAGCTCGAGGATAAGGAACTGCGCCACAAGATTTCTGCCATAGTACGGCGATGCGTTCCAGAGCTTTTCGTATGAATGATGATCGAGTTCTCTTCTACTTTGCCAACCTCGGCGCCGATATGATGCGATGCGCGCTCGCGGGAGAGGAAAAAAACATAGAAGAGTACAAATCATCGGTTGACAGGGCGTATCGAACCATATCCCTCCTTGATGCCGAAAACCAGCCCGGAGCGGCCGAAGAGGGCCGTCTCCTTATCCGGGCACTCGATTGCGCGCGACTTTCGAACTCACTTCCTTCGTTCCGCAAACAATTGAACGATTTGGTTGAGCCGCACGTGATTCGTCTGTGCGCCAGGCGATAAAATTCAGAGACCACATATGTGTTGAATCCGCGGTGAAATTGGCGAGGGTTCCCCTCGCCACAGATAAAATGACAAATGATATGACGTTGCATTCGCACCGAAAAAAGTTGTGTCCGATGAACAGATTTAGCGACTTTTGGGATATTGTCAGCGGTGCGGCTTCACCGCGCCTGCATTTGCTCGCGGGGACTTTGCGCCACCCCTCGGTGCGCACCGAGGGGTGGCGCAGAATTCGGTTCGCGCTATTTCAAGCGTACCGAGCCAGATAGGAAATTTGATAAGATGGCAGAATGAATCGCAGTCAGTCCGAAGAACGATTTGAACAGCGAGTGCCTGCAGATCTTCGTAGGATCCTTGCCGCCAGTCCGAAAGCGAGCGTTCTGTGGAGCGGTCTCACGCCGATCGCTCGCAGAGATTTTATTACCTGGGTTGAGTCGGCCAAACGGCCGCAGACTCGTATGCGCCGCGCGAAAAGTATCCCCTCTCGGCTTGCAGCCGGGAAACGACGCCCTTGCTGCTTTGCTATAGTGCCGATGAATCTATACAAAGCCCTCGCGCTTATCCCGAAAGCAAAAACCGCGTGGAACTCCCTCACGCCGGCCGAACGCAGAAATTTTGTCGCTTGGATCGATACGGCAAAAACGTCGAATGAACGCGGGCAGCGAATCAACACGGTCTGCATGAGGCTTAAAGGCGGAAAAAGACACTTCCGATTTTAGTCGCCTCGTAGTAATTCGGCCACGGGCGTGAGCGCCCGTGGCCTTGATGAATGAGCGTTTCTCTCCTGCGTGTCAGCAGAACTGCGGAGCCGAATCGCGTTTCCTGCGATTCGATGCCGCTTGCTGTTGCATCTGGCGGACCGCTTCCTCGTGCCCTTTGGCTTGTCTGGCGATCCGCAACACCTCATTCTCCTCTGCGTCGCTTACCGGCGACTCCATAAGCTCCTCCGTATCCTGGAACGCATCCTCTCAACTCGAGAAACGAGAACAGCTGCCCCGGTTGGCCGAGGCTTGCCGCTCACACTTCAGGAGCGAGGATGTCTCTATATACTACCAGGAGCACATCTTCATTACAAACAAATTGCGCGATGTTATAGTGCAAAGGGCAGTGGAGACATGCATGACAAAAGCGCGTGCACTCGAGGCCGCGGCCCGAATCCGCGAGATGGCGGCGAAAGAGAAAGACCCGATCGAAAAAGCGCAGCTCGAAGAGATCGCGGCGCGATGGGATTTGCTCGCCCAATATTACGCGGCGAAAGAGAAGGCGGCCGACAGCAAATAACTGGCGCAGCGAAAGCGGCGCCGTTTCTTTACTGTTGACGGGTATGCGCGAGGAGCATAAGCTGCCGGCATGGCCACCTCGTACGAAGAGTACCGGGATCGTATCATCACGCTTCACGACTATCCGACTGTCATCGACGAAGCGCGACGCGAGTATGAAGTCGCGACCGTCCAGGCACTGCCCGTAACCGGGCTCGACGTGCCTTTTTTGCTTGAGCGCGAGTATGCCGACGCCCTGATCGATCGCGGCGAAGCGGAGATGGCGCGCAGAGTGATCGAGCGGATGAAACTCTCCTACCCTATTCGCACCGCACAAGATCTCGTGCGCTCGCTCGAGTATCGTCTCTCGACCATGCAAAAGATCGACGCGCGGATAACGGCGACCCTCGAACAGGCGCGGCGTGAAGCAAGGGAAGATATGAATCAGCACACCATTCTTCTGGTCGCGCTCACGGCGGGGATTATCGCGATATTCGGGGCAGCGACTGCGATCTTCCGCGCATCAAGCTACGACGAGGCGTGGATGACCTTCATGGGCGTCAGTTTTGCGGTGATCATGCTTGTCTTCGTCGCCTTCGCTTGCAACTATCTCTTCCGCGGGAGAAAATAAAGCGATGAATCTTCGACGCTGGCTGCTGTACGTCACGAACAACGAGGAGCGCTCGCGCCACGAAGAGGAGTTCGATATCGCTTTTTTTATAGTCAACACGTTGGCTGTCATCGTAGGCAGCGCCTATCTGGCGTACGTCGATGAGTGGCAATGGATCCCTTTCCTCGTTATAGAGTACACCTGGGCAATGGACACGATGCGCCACAACAGGCCCTAGCGATGTTCCAGGCACTCTCGCGAGGTCCTCACTGCAATTGCCCGTCAAGCATCGGCTTCCACTGGCTCTCCGACGTCCTTGTCGACGCTATCGTGGGCTCGCTTGTCGGTGTTGTTGTAGCAAAAAGTTTTTTGCGAATAACTGCGCCAGCAGTATAATCGCGGGAGACCGCGCGAGACTTGCTCGCTCGGCTATCGCAGCACATCCAACGGAGCCCAAGCATGTTTTCAGTCGGTTCGACAAGGCCAAATTTCTACACTGGAAAGCGACAGAGAAGACCTGCGGCTGAGCCAACACAGAATACCGAGGCCGTTCGTGTTCGTAGCTACGACATAACCGTCGAACTTTTGGCGAACGGCATGTGGCAGCTGACAACTAGATACCGTCAGCGTCCCGGTGGGGACAAGGAACTGCACGCCGAGGTGGGAACGGCACTGCCTCACATGCTCGCTACGAGCAGCGACAAGATCAACGCGAACGAGAAAAAGATTCGCGAAACTGGCAGTTCCGCCTAACGAGCGAACGTTGCTCGATCCAGCCTCCGACCCCGGTTTCGACCGGGGTCATTCATTACCACAGGTACGGGTAATTGCCGTTGCAGTTGTAATTGTAGTTGTAGTTGTAGTTGCCGTAGGAGCCGAGGCCGTAGTATGGATAGTAGTTGCCGCAGCGGCCGCCATTGTAGTTGTAATTATAATTATAGTTGTAGCCGTACGATGGATACGAGACGTAATTCGGGTACGACTGGTAATTGGACGGGCACGACGGTGAATTCGAGTAATAGCTGCCGCACCAGTACATGCCGCTCCCGTAATTGTTGTAGCCGTAGTTGTAGGGATACTGGTAGTAGTTGTTGTTGTACGGATAAGAATAATTGTTGTAGGGATAGTAATTGTTGTAATAGTTGCTGTTGTAGCACGGATAGTACGAGAGATTGCCGTTGCACCAATACGTCGGGCTATACGTGTTGTTCGAGCCGTACCCGCCGTAGTAGCTGGAGGGATACATGTACGACTGCGCGTGGGTCGTAAGCGGAATGGCCGATAAGGCGATCACGAGGAGAACGAACACGCTGATAATCTTCATCGATAAGGTGTTCATATGCGCGCAGTCTACTCCCGCGCTATTTTGGGTGCAAGTTTCGGCCATATTGACACCCGCATTCCGTCGTTTTACGGTGCAAGCAGTACCACGATCTTTCGGAGGAAGGACATGCATGCGACAGCTGATGACATTGCGTCTGTAGTGACGCGACGATTTGCCGAGGCGGGAATACGGCTCGGCACGCTAGGGAGCGACGCCGACATCATCATGACGCCGGCTGCATACCCCCTGTTTCTCAAAGGCGGCACGGGCGTTGGTGACGCGTTCAAGTTCGGCCATTGCAGAGCAGGAGCCATGTCCATCAAGGATTTCACGACGGCGCGCATCAAGGCACGTATGCTGGACAAGCCGGAGAAAACGAACGCATCGCAGCAGAGCCTCGAGAGCGGGCCGCTCATCGCGGAACACTACGAGGCGGGCAACGGCTTCTACGAGACGATCCTCGACCCCTACATGCAGTACTCCTGCGCCATCTTCGACGAACGGCATGCGACTCTCGATACCGCCCAGCGCAACAAGCTGCTTCTGACCGGATGCAAGCAGCACCTCGCGGCCGGGGATTCGCTTCTTGATATCGGCTGCGGCTGGGGCGGATTGCTCCGGCATCACAACGAGAGGTGGCAGACGGTCGGAACCGGCATCACGCTCTCCGACCGGCAGCTCGAGCTTGCGCGAAAGCACAATGCCGGACGGTCCAACACGTTTCTCAACAGGAACTACCGGGAGCTCGAAGGCGAGTGGGATCACATCGTGTCCGTGGGAATGTTCGAGCATGTGGGTACCGAGCACTACGACGCCTTTTTCAGCCGCTGCAAGCGAATCTTGAAACCCGGCGGAGATATGCTGCTCCATGCGATTCTCGGGATCGTAGAAGGCGGCATGGATCCGTGGCTCGAGGCCAACATCTTTCGCGGCGGCGAACTCGGGACGAAAAAGCTCGTCGAGACGTCAATTCGCGGTAAGTTCGTCGCGATGGATTGGCATCGCATCGGCAAGAACTACGCCCCGACCCTGATGGCATGGAACAAGAACCTCCATGACTACTGGGACTATCTGGTATCCGAAGGTTATAGGGTCGACTTTCTTCGCATGCACGACTACTATCAGCAAGAGTGTGCCGCGCGATTCGAGTACGGCATTATTACCGTCTACCAAACCCACCTCTTCCATGAGTGGCAGGATGGGTACGTCCCCGTTCGCTGACGCAACGGCCTGCAAACGAAGCGGCCGCCCCGGAGGGGCGGCCGCACTCTTTTCAGCCCATTTCAGTATGTCCCAGCTACTTGAGGTGTGCCGAGACCAATTTCGTCATCTCGAACATGTTGACCGTCCCCTTCCCGCCGAACACCTTCCTCAATTTGTCATCGGCATTGATATTGCGTCTGTTTTGCGAATCCTGAAGGCTGTGCTTCTTTATGTATTCCCAAAGCTTTTTCACCACCTCCCCGCGCGACATCGGACCCCTCCCCACCACCGCCTCTAGGTCTCCCGAGAGATTCATTGGCTTCAAGAGCGCCGGATTAGCCTTTCGTACCATAGTAATTCATTTTTTAGCTTGTATATGGCAAGTATACCTACCCTATGGGGGCTGCAAGGACCCCTGTGGATAGACGGGGCCGCCCCCGTTGATACGAAGGGCGGCGCCTCCAAGCAAATCTTTTACAATCCACCCGCGCCGCAGTCTTTGCAGCGATTCTTATGCGTCGCGATCTCGTACACCGCCGAAACGCCGACGAGTACGTAAACGAGCCACTCGAGTGCCGGCCACGAGCCGAGGATCATTTTCACGACGTTCCAGTTGCCGCCCACGAATTCTCCGAGTCCTACGAGACCCCAGTTCAAGGCACCCACGATCATGAGGATCCAACTCACCATGTGCATCCATTTCATAGCGTTTACTGCGAGGAACATTGGCTGGTAATCTCGACCCCGCCGCCTCGGACAGGCCTTGGTTGTATGCTCGTAGTATCGCGCGCATTCTTGAGAGGTGCCAGGCCCTGCAAGCTGTCTCTGTGCATTTCGCGCAGGACGGGGGCAGGCCCGATATGTCAAGCTTCTCTGATTTAAGCGGGCTTCACGCTCGCTTCAGCACGCAATCGCTAGGATACTCGCAGGCAGCGCTCATTCATGATTAGTAATCGTAAACAGACATCCACTACCATGAGGAGAAGCGCGTACGATCTGCGGAAGATCGTCATGTGAGCCGGGGCGGCCCGAAGCTTAAAGCGAGGGCCGCCCCGGCGCGTACGGGCTTATCCGCCGTTTTTCGCTTTCTCGGCTTCGTACACGCGTTTGCGCAACTCGGTCGTCGACCATCCGTGGTCGCGGGTGTTGTAATAGACCGGGAGCGGCAATCCGCGACCGGTATAGGGCTTGTCTTTATATTCGACGCCGAGGATCCGCACATCGATGCCGAGCGCGTTTTCGGTAAGAATTCTGAGTAGATCGGCCTCGGTGTCGTAGTGAACGATCTCGTCGATATATTTGATGCTTCGCAAAATGATCTCTCTCTCTTTAATCGACATGATCGGACGATTTTTTACTCCCGGCCGATCGAGCGAAGGATCGCTGTGCAGTCCGATGATGAGGTAATCGCACTGTTCCTTTGCCTCCTCAAACATGAGCATGTGCCCCGCGTGGCAGAGATCGAACGCACCTGCAGTGAATCCGACCTTCTTGCCGTCTTTCATTGGTCCGTAGCATAGCACAGGATGGAGAGGATCACGATTGAGTGCGGGTTTTGACCGCCAGAAAGGTTCGTGGTTGAATCGTCGCGGAACAGCAAGGGAGACGGCGATGAGTAAGCCATCCTGCCTATTTCTCAGCCGGAAAGACGACCGGAACGGCATCGCGAAGTTGCTTAAGAGCTTCGGCTATCGCGTCATGCTGACGACCTCGCCCAGCGACGCTCTTGACGGCTTCCAGCGGGATATCTTCGACCTCGTTCTCATAGAGGAGGATCAGGACGCGCATCCCGGATGGGACTATGCGATCACGTTCGTGCAGACACTTCCCGATCACCGCTCCAGGATCTTTCTCATGTGCAGCTCGCCGCACCCGCCAAACGTAGATCTGCGAAGGCATGGGATCGGGATTCTCATGCGGCCTTTCACGAAAATGACCGCGAGAGCACAGCTGCAAACAAATCATCTCATCGCGACCTTCATAGGTTCGTGGTAAGAAAGACACGGCGGCGCCTTTGGCGCCGCCTTTGATTTCGACACGAAAATCGAGGTAAAGGAAGCCAATGGGCGGCCGTCTTTCCATACGGGATCATGAAATCTTCATCTCCCCTCGTGCGTAATAATAAGGTGGATTAGCAGAGTAAGAATATCGCTATGAAAATATTACTCGTGGAAGACGAACAAAAACTGGCCGATGCCCTGAAACGCGGGCTCGAACACCAGGGGTATACGGTCGATATCGTTGCGGACGGAAAAAAGGCGTTTACGCGCATCTCGCTGCATCGAAGCGATTATGATGTCGTGATCCTCGATCTCATGCTGCCCTCGATGGACGGCCTCGAGATCGCGAAGAAAGTGCGCGAGCAAAACGTCACTGTCCCCATCCTCGTGCTCACCGCCCGCGCGGAGACGGACACGAAGGTCCAACTCCTGCTTGCGGGCGCGGACGATTACCTCGTGAAGCCGTTTTCGTTTGCCGAACTCAACGCCCGTCTGCAGGCACTCTTGCGCCGGCCGAGCGAGGTCTTGCCGGAGAGTCTCATGATCGGAGACATCGAACTCAACCCCTCGCAGCGGCGCGCTACCCGCGACGGGAAGGAAATACCGCTTACACTGAAAGAATTCGGTTTGCTCGAATACTTCATGCGCCACCCGGGTCAAGTCGTCAACCGGGAAGACTTGCTTAATCATCTATGGGATTTCAATTATGTCGGCTTTAGCAACGTGGTTGACGTCCATGTCAAAAACCTTCGCAAAAAACTCGATGATACGGATGGCGGGCGGATACTTGAAACGGTTCGGGGAATTGGCTACCGTCTGGCTGCGTAGGTACCACGAAGATCCGTTCTTCCGCACCGAGGTCAACGTGATCGCACTGCAGATCGCCTTCGCGATAGCGATCATCGGATTAATCGGCGCATCGTTCAGCCTCATCAACCGCGACGTCGCCAACGCGATCCTCGCGGGCATGCAAACGAGCGCCAAGAGCTCGCCCGCAACCTTGAGCGTCAACATCGTCGAAGAGATCCAAAACATCCGCACGCAGAGCCTCGGCGGCGTCATCTTCGCGGTCGCGTTCATGACCTTGCTCTTCAGCTACCTCATCGCGCGGGTGACGCTCGCCCCCGCGCGAAGCGCTCTTACGTCGCAAAAGCAATTCATCGGCAATATCGCCCATGAGCTCCGGACCCCGCTTTCCGTCATCAAAACCAACACCGAAGTCGCGCTCCTCGAGAAAAACGCGGACGCCGAGGTGCGCAAGACGCTTGAGAGCAACGTCGAAGAGCTCGACCGCATCTCGGAGATAATCAACAACCTCCTTTCCCTCTCCGCGCTCGTGCGGCCGGAGCGCGTCGAATTCGGCGTGGTCGATCTCTCAAAGGTGGTCGACGAGTCGATGGCGAAATTCTCCCGCCTCGCGAAACGGGGTGAGCAAGAGATCACGGTGCGCAAAAGCCCGGGCACCGACGTATGGGGCAACGGCACGGCGCTGGTGCAGATCGTCGGCAATCTGCTGAAAAACGCGATACAGTATTCCCGCCGCGGCGGGCACATCGGCATCACGCTCGAGCAGGCGCCAGAAAATATGGTGCAGCTGACGATCCAGGATTCAGGGATAGGGATCGCGCGCCAGGATCTCTTCCGAATTTTCGAGCCTTTCTATCGTGCTGACCCATCGCGCACGCGCGGCCACGGCGGTTCGGGCCTTGGACTCACCATCGTCTCGGAACTAGTCAAAATGCACCGCGGAAGAATCTCGATCCGAAGCGCCATCGGACGCGGCACGACGGTAACGGTCCTGTTGCCCGGAGTCGACGGACATCTTGAGAACAAAGGGACAGAGACAAAAAATACGCTCAATGAGATTCAGGTCGATTTCTCGGCCCGATGAGCGCCGTGCTACAATCGCGCCATGCCCGTCCGCACGCCGAGGATCCGTACCGCTCTTCTCGCTTCATACGACAAAGACGATGCGCTTGTCCGGCTCGGCACGCTTTTGAGCGAACATGGCTGGACGCTGCTTGGCTCCTCCGGTACGGCAACCTATCTCGCGGAACACGGCATCAGGTGCCAAGACGTCACCGGAATCGTCGGCGCTCCGATACTCGGACACCGGGTGGTTACGCTTTCGCGTGAACTTTCGGCCGGACTGCTGGCGACAAACGCGGACGAGGCAGATCTCGCGCGACTTTCGATCCCGTGGATCGATCTTGTGTACGTAACCTTCTATCCGCTGGAGCAGACGATCGCGGATCCGGCCTCCACGCCGGAAAACATCCTCGAGAAAACCGATATCGGCGGCCCGACGCTTTTGAGGGCGGCGGCCAAAGGCCGCCGCATCGCGCTCTCCTCACCCGCGCAGATAGATGAGCTCGAAGCATGGATGAAAAGCGGCGAAGACGCGAATGCCGGTTTCAAACTGGTCCTCAAATTCGCCGCGGCCGCCGAGCGTAAAGTCGCAGACTACGTAGCTGCCTCCGCCTCGTATTGGGAAAAACAGCTCCAAAAGTAGCATGCCGAATACAAAGCACGTTTTCTTCGATCTCGATAATACGCTGACGCCGAGTCGCCAGCCGATGAAGCGCGAACACGGCGAGCTCTTTGCGCGCTTATGCGAACAAAAGGACGTTGTCGCGGTCTCCGGTCAAGAGCTCAAATCGTTTCATTCCCAGCTTCCCGCTGCGGCGGCAGGGCGATATTACGTCCTCGCGCAGGTCGGCAATCACGCCTACGCAAAAGACGGATCGACGCTCTGGGAAGAAAAGCCGAACGCCGAACAAACCGATCTCGTGCTTGCGTTTATCAGGAAATTGCGGCAGGCTTATCCGCGAGAAATCAGGGATGAAAACGATATCGTCGAGTTGCGCGGCAGCCTCATCGGTTACAGTCTCATCGGGCATCACGAAGACCCTGTGAAAAAGGCGGCGCTCGATCCGGGAAGCGTCGGGCGCAAGAAAATGCTCGCCGCGTTTGGGGACGACGTGAAGCGGCTCCATGACGCGGGGATCGACGTCACGCCGGCCGGCACGACGACTATTGAATTCTTCCTGGCGGGCAAAAACAAAGGGTTCAACATCAAACGCCTGCTGGCGCATGAAAGATGGAGAGCCGACGAGTCGCTCTACATCGGCGACGAGCTCGAACCTGGTCGCAACGATGAATCCGTCATCGGGATAGTACCGACGCATGCGGTGAGAAATCCCGACGAGACTTTTGACTTCATCAAGAATAACTTGCTATCCTAGTACATTCATTCGCATGAACGCACTCACGATCCGCGATCTTAAAAAGACGTACCGCAACGGCGTCGAGGCGCTGAAAGGGGTCTCCCTCGACATACCGGAAGGAGATTTCTTCGCTCTTCTCGGGCCCAACGGCGCGGGAAAGACGACCATCATCGGCATCGCGACCGGGCTCGTGACGAAAACAGGCGGAGCGGTATCGGTCTTCGGCTATGACATCGACAAACAGCCGGAAAAAGCGAAGACGATGATGGGTCTCGTCGGCCAGGAAATTAATTTCAATCCGTTCGAAAAACCGCTCGATACGGTCGTTAATCAGGCCGGCTACTATGGCATCCCGCGATCGGTCGCCCTCCCGAGAGCAAAAAAGCTTCTCCAAGATCTCGGACTCGGCGACAAAATGGAGGAGAGCGGTATGACACTCTCCGGCGGCATGAAGCGCCGCCTCATGATCGCGCGGGCCCTCGTCAACGAACCTCGGTTTCTCATTCTTGATGAGCCGACGGCCGGAGTCGATGTGGAGCTGCGCCGCGGCATGTGGGAGTATCTGCGCGGACTCACCGCGAAAGGACTGACGATACTTTTAACTACGCACTACCTCGAAGAAGCCGAACAGCTAGCCTCGCACGTCGCCATTATCAACAAGGGTCAAATAGTCGCCAACGGCTCAATGCAGGATATTCTCGCGATGCACACCGACTCCGGCGAAGCGAAGGAGGGCTATCGCGGCAGCAAGCTTGAGGAAGTATTCTTAAACCTCATAAAAGAAAAGTAGTATGAACGCTTCGGAGCTCTGGACCGCCTACTATACGATGCTGCGCAAAGACATCGTGCGGCTCTTTCGGATATGGGTGCAAACCTTCCTTCCGAGTGTTATCACCTCTTGTCTGTATTTCCTCATTTTCGGCACCGTGCTCGGCAGCCGTATCGGGCAAATGCAAGGCGTGGACTATATGACCTTCGTCGTGCCAGGGCTTGTGATGCTCGCGATCGTCACCAATGCCTATTCCAACAGCTCGTTCACCTTTTTCCAATCGAAATTTTTCATGCGCTCGATCGATGAAATGCTCGTTTCCCCGATGCCGCCGTGGCTCATGATCGGCGGTTTTATCTCGGGCGGCGTCATCCGCGGCGTGCTCGTCGGAGCGCTCGTGCTTCTGATATCGGTTTTCTTCACCGGCCTGCATCTCTCGATCTGGAATCTCGGAATCATCCTTCTCTTCGCAATCCTGACCGCGCTTGTCTTCGCGCTCGCCGGCCTCGTGAACGGCGTGTATGCAAAGACGATCGACGGGATCAACATCGTGCCGACCTTTGTCTTGACGCCGATGGTGTATCTCGGCGGCGTGTTTTATTCGATCCATTCGCTGCCGCAAGCGGCGCAGTACGTGACCTTCGTCAATCCCGTTTTTTACCTCATCAACGGCTTTCGCTACGGTTTCCTCGGTATCGCCGATATTCCGCTTTGGATATGCCTTGCGGTCCTCCTCGCGATGATCGGAGCGCTCGTCGCGATCAACTGGTACCTGATACGTACCGGTCTTGGATTGAAACAATAAAACGAACATCCCGCCGTCTCGGCGGGATGTTTTCTATCGGCGCGGCTTATTGCGTTTTGAATGTGTTGCCGATGCCGTACTGGACGTTGCCTGAAGCGTCGACGGATTGCAGCACGTAGTGATAGGTCGTGTTTGGCTGCAAGCCGCTGATGGTCACATTGCCCTGAGTGTTGAATCCGCTACTGAGTGCGCTTGGCGCACTCGCATAGAGGAAGGGCCACGAGGTTCCGTAGAGCACGCTGTTGTTCGCGGGCTCGTTCGTGCTCCAGCTGATGTTCGCGTAGGTGTTGCCGATCGTAGCCGCCGGAAGCGTCAAGACGGGAGCGAAGAGATCCGCGCCCGAAGGAGAACCCGTCGGAGGCAGGTTGACCGCGCCCTGCAAGAGCTGAATTTTCGCGAGCGTCTGCGGACCGACGCGCCCGTAGCCAGTAGTCGCGACATCGCCGCTGCAGACGATATCGTACTTGCACTGAAATCGCTGCACTGCGGCGACCGTCAGATCGCCGTAGAAGCCGGTCACGAGCCCTTCCGGATAGACCGAAGAGTCCATTGCGAGAAACGTCTGAAGCTCGGAGACGCCGGCATCGTTATCGCCCGGTTCCATCGTAGAGACGATGAGAGCGCTCGCGACACTGGCACTGATAATGAACGTGGCGATGACGGCCGCAGCAGCGCTGATCATGCCCGTTGTTAGATTGAGTCTATTCTTCATACTCATGCGCTATCGGCTCGTTATGGTAATCGCCGTCTAGCAGTATGAAGACGCGCCGGCGCAGGAAGCGCTTACCGCGGCGCCCATTCTCCTTCATCCGGGATTCATTCAGGAACCCTCGGCTATCTTTTGAGCAATACCGACATAGGCCTCGGGCCGCAGCACTTTCAGCTTCGCTTTGACGTCGTCCGCGATGGAAAGCGCATCGATGAATTTCGCGAAATCTTCGAGCGACACTTTCCTGCCCCGCGTGAGCGCTTTCATTTGCTCGTACGGGATCGCCACGCCTGCTTTGCGAAGTACCGTCTGGATCGCTTCGGCCAAAACCTCCGGATGCGCCTGCAGCGATTCGCGCATCGCTTCCGCATTGACACCGATCTTGTCGAACCCTTGCGTGAGCGATCGATATGCGATGAGGGAGTGCGCGAACGCGCTCCCGATCGCCCGCAGCACAGTCGAATCGGAGAGGTCGCGCTGCAAGCGCGAAACCGGGAGCTTGCGCGAGAAATGTTCGAAAAGCGCGTTCGCGATGCCAAGATTGCCTTCGGCGTTCTCGAAATCAATCGGGTTCACTTTGTGAGGCATCGCGGACGAGCCTATCTCCCCTTCTTTCGCGCTCTGAGTCAGCCAGCCGTCAGAAATATAGCGCCAGATATCCTGCGAGAGATCGAGGAGTATCGTATTGACGCGGCGCACATTGTCGAAAAGCTCGGCGTAGGTATCGTGCGGCTCGATCTGCGTCGTCGTACGGTTGAGCTCGATCGGCACTCGATACCCTTCATTGAGGCGCGCAACGAGATTGTCGGCAAACTTCGGCCAGTTGATCTCCGGGAGGGCGACAACGTGCGCGTTGTAATTGCCGGTTGCACCTGCGAACTTTACGAGCACGGGACGCGTGACAAGTTGTTCGAGCTGCCGCGCGAGCCGCTGTTCGAAGACCCGCATCTCCTTGCCGAAGGTCGTCGGGCTCGCGGGCTGCCCGTGCGTGCGCGCAAGCATCGGCGTCGCGGAGAAACTTCGCGCAAGAGCGTCAAGCGCTCGGCGGACTTCTTCGATGGCCACGAAGACAACAGATTGGACGGCAGACCGCAGCGCGAGACCATAAGCGATGCTATTGATGTCTTCTGACGTGAGCGCAAAATGCGTCCACTCCGCGACATCCCGAAGCGACGTGCTTGCGAGTCTCCTCTTGATGAAATACTCGACCGCTTTGACGTCGTGATTGGTCGCGGGGATGTTTTCGTAGCCCACGCGCTCGATTTTTTTGACTATCTCCGCTTCTTCAAGCGAAATATTCGGCAGTTGGCGCAGCAGCGTCTTTTCTTCGGCCGTAAGAACGCGCATGCCGACTCCGGGAGCCGCTGATAGCGCGATCAGATATTCGCATTCGACGAGCAATCGCTTGCGCATCAGCCCGTATTCGCTGAAATACTCCGAAAGCTCGACCGATCGCGCATGATAGCGGCCGTCGACTGCGCTCACGGCGGTGAGCGCAGTGAGCGGCACGTTGTTTCTCATGTCATCCGACATAGGCTCTGATGTTCTTCTCGATTCGCGCGAGCACGGGCTCTTCGCCGGGCACGAAGCGCCGGTCCGTGATCTGCTCGTACATTGTGACATACCGGCGAGACATCTCCTCGATCATATCCGCCGGGGCGTCGGGAAGCGTCGTATCCTTGTACGGATCGCTGTGTTCCTTAAACCACAAACGCAGGAATTCTTTGTCGAAGTACTCGGGCTCTTGCCCGGCTGCGATGCGCTCCTCGAAACTCGCGAGCTGCCAATAACGCGAGGAATCCGGCGTGTGAATCTCATCGATGAGCACGAGCGCGCCTTTCTCGTCGGTGCCGAATTCGTACTTCGTATCGACAAGAATGAGACCGTTTTTCGCCGCCAGTTCCTGTCCGCGCAAGAAGAGTCTCGTTGCCGCCGCCTTCACGCTTTCGAACAATTCCCGCGTGATGAGATTCTCCGCGATCATCTGCTCCGGCGTGATGGCGCGATCGTGTCCTTCTTCTTTTGTCGTCGGATCGAATACCGGCGAAGGGAGCTTCGCGTTTTTCTTAAGCCCGTCCGGCAAGGTGAGATCGCCGAACCGCCGCTCTCCTTTTTGGTACCTCGTCCAGATCGAGGTGTCGGTAACACCGGTGAGGTATCCGCGCATAACCGCCTCGATTGGCACTGTCTTCATCTTCCTGCCGACCATCACGTTCGGATCCGGCACAGCGAGCATGTGATTCGGCACGATGTCTTTTGTCTGCTCAAACCACCAGCCGCTTACCTGATTGAGCACCTGTCCCTTCCACGGGACGTGGGCGATGATGCGATCGAACGACGAGTGTCGATCCGTCGCAATGAGGAATATCTTGTCGCCCGCGTCGTAGATATCGCGCACCTTGCCGGTTTTCTTCTTGCCAAGAAAATCAAAGTTCGTTTCTTTCAGCACCTGCGTCATACATCGCTACTCCCATTGCAATTCGCCGATAAACGCGACCTCTTTCGCGCCGGGCACGATCGTCCCGATCTCGTACGCTTCCACTCCATTTGTCTTGAGATGCGTGATGGCCTCGTCGGCGAAGCCCTTTCTCACAACCGCAGTCATGCCAACACCCATATTGAAGGTGCGCAGCATATCCGCATCATCGAGTCCCCCGAATTGCTTCAGGGTCTTGAAGATCGGCAGGATCCTGACCTTCGAGAGGTCGACCGCCGCGGCAAGTGATCGCGGGAGAATGCGATTTAAGTTTTCCTTGACCCCGCCTCCCGTGATGTGCGCCAGTCCCGCAAGTCCGCCGTGTCCGAATAAATCCTTGAGCGCCAGGTAATAGGCCCGGTGCGGCGTGAGCAGAGTTTCGATCAACGGTTTTCCCGCTACCGATTCTTTCATTATTTCCGGCGACGATTCGAGAATCTTCCGCACCAGGGTAAAGCCGCTGGTATGAACTCCGCTCGAGGCAAGGGCGAGAACCGTATCGCCTTCTTGTATCTTCGAGCCATCGATGATGAGCGATTTCTCGACGACTCCGACGACGCTGGCCGTCAAGACATACGTACCCTCAGGAATGGTGCCGGGCTGCCATGATGTTTCCCCGCCTGTCAGTGTGCATGCGTTGTTTTTCGCGGCTTCGGCAAAAGCATTCACCATCCGGACAACCGCATCCTTTTCGACTTTGCCGCAAACGATGCAGTCTTGGATTGAAAGCGGCTTTGCGCCCATGACGATGCAATCGTTCACGAGGTGATTGATGAGATCGTGACACACGGTCTCGTGACTGCCGTGTTGGAACGCGAGGAGTTGCTTGGTGCCCGGCTCTTCGGTCTTGAGTACAAGCACCGGATGTTTGTATTCCGGAAAATGCCCGTCGTACAAACTCGCGAAGGCGCCGATTTTGTTGAGGACGCGCGGATCGCTCGTTTCGAGCGCGCTTGCCATCTCCTCTTTCGTCTCATTCTCCGTATCACGGTCTACCCCGGCGCGCGCATACGCATTTTGTCGCGATCTTATTGACATATAAGCATATCATGTCCCTGTCGTGCAGGTTTAACTTGCACGACAATCATATGAGGTCGTGGTCTCGCAAGTACCTCGCAAATCCTTTCTCTTGCAACTCGACATCTTTTTTCTCAATGTCTTTCGCTATCTTTTCTTTGTACGCGACGACTTTCGCCTTCACAGTTTCATCGCCCGCACCGATTATCTGCGCGGCGAGTATGCCTGCATTTTTGGCTCCCCCGATGCCGACGGTGGCGACCGGGATGCCCTGCGGCATCTGCACGATCGAAAATAGCGAATCGACGCCCGCCGCACCCATTTTGTTAGCCATGAGCGGCACGCCGATAACGGGAAGCGCGGTATGTGCGGCAACAACGCCGGCAAGATGCGCGGCGCCTCCGGCGCCGCAAATGAATGCCTTGTACCCCGCTGCTTCGCTTTTCTGCACATACTCGACGACTTGCTCCGGAGTGCGATGCGCTGAAAGCGTATGCACTTCCGAGCCGATGCCGAATTCCTCCAGCACCTTGGCCGCCTCCTGCATCACGGGGAGGTCCGAATCGGAGCCCATCAATATGCCGACGAGCGGTTTCATAGAGACTGTATTATACCAATCATTTCAGTAAGGCTGTCGATCAGGAAATCGGGCTTTGCGTCTTTCAGCCGTCGAGCGGCGTAGTAACCGCCGGTGATGGAGACGCAGCGCACGCCGGCCGCACGAGCGGCTTCGATTTCTTCGGGCGAATCGCCGATGATGAGAATTTCGCTCCTTCGATACGGTGAGTTTCGTACAAGTCGCAGGAATTTTTCCGCCTTATTCTTGCGAAGCATCGTCGTATGCTTGTCATTGGCGATGATACGGGAGAAATATCGACCGATCCCGAGACGTTCGAGTTGGTTCGTAATGCCTTCCATCGTATGATTGCTCAAGATGATCGCTTCGACCTTCCGCTTCTCGAGGAAGGCGAGAAGCCTGCGCGCCCCGATGCGCGTGCGGACTTTCGCGATGCGCGGTTCGTACAGACGATGGAACATCTCTTGTATCTTTATGGCATCGCGAGCCATTTGCGTTTTGGTAAACCCCGATGCAAGAAAGAAATCTATGACCGGCATCGTGAACGTCTCGCGATACGTTTTCATATCGAGCGGCTTGTGGCCGAACGCCTTGAACACTTTTCGATCGACGGCAACCGTCGCCTGCGCATCCGCAATGAGTACTCCATTCCAGTCAAAGACGACAAGTTTTATCATGCGAAGTATTCGACGGCGTTTTTAAACAACTGCAATCCAGGACCATCGACCGGCATTCTTTTCCCGTTGCGCACATACTCCTCCTTGAGCCAGGTCCAGTGCGGGAGTTGCGTGAAGCGCACCGCTCGCTCCGGGTGCGGCATTAGTCCGAGCACGCGGCCGTTGCGCGCGGTGATGCCTGCGATGTTTTCGAGCGAGCCGTTGGGATTCGCGGGAATATCGAAGTGTTTTGCAGTTTCGCCTTCGACGTACCGGAGCGCGATACGCCCGTCATCTCTCAACCCGTCAAGCGTTCCTTTCGGCGCATAGTACTTACCCTCGCCATGTGCGATAGGGACGCTCAACGTCTTTATCCCCTTCAGCCACGGACTATCGCCCACGACCTCGAGATCAACCCAACGGTCGATATAACGCGCAGAATCGTTGGCGATGAGCGCGCCCGGCAAAATGCCTGCACTCGTGATTATTTGAAATCCGTTGCAGATGCCGATGAGCAGCGTATCGCGCTCCAGGAAAGCGTCGAGTTCTTTGCCCAGGTGTTGCTTTACGCGATTTCCGTATGCTTTACCGCTCCCCGTGTCATCACCGTAGGAGAACCCGCCTGGAAAAACCGCGACATCCGCCTTTTTGAGGATCGCGGGCTCGGCGATGACCTCGTTGAGATGCATGATGTCGGCCGTCGCGCCGATTTGCTCGAAAACGGCTTTCGTCTCATCCTCCGTATTGAGGCCGTAGCCGGAAAATATGACGACGTATGGTTTCTTTTTCATATCACCATTCTTTGAAAAACGAGCGGTGCGCGTTCGTCAGTTGGGAAAGCGAGACTTCGACTTCTTGTCCTGGAAGTTTGATGGAAACAGAAGCGGCTTGCACGACCTCGCCGATATTGGCGAGCGGAATGCCCTTGAGTAGTTTCTCGAATTCTTTCTGTGCATCGCGACGCACGGAAACGAGCACGCGGCCTTGGGATTCGGAAAAGAGGGTCGCACCCGCGGTTTTTGCCATGCCCGGCAAGCTTTCAAGGTTTACCCGCGCACCGAGTTTTCCTGCTATTGCAGACTTCGCGAGTGCGACCGCAAGACCGCCGCGACCGACGCCAAGCGCCGAGGCTACGAGACCTTTTTCGATGGCTGTGGTCAATGCGTCATATGCCTTTGCATTCTTCTTCGCATCAACTCTTGGTACGTCTCCTCTCTGCTCGCCAAGCATCGAATAATATTCCGAGGCGCCCAGCTCATCATTAGTTTCGCCAACAAGATACATAAGATCGCCGACACGCTTGAGATCGAGTGTGACCGCTTTCTCTACGTCGGGGATTACGCCGATGGCCGAAATGAGCAGCGTCGGCAATGCGGCGATGTGAGTGTCATTCCCGCTCGCGTCGAAGCCGCGGAAATCGTTGAACATGCTGTCTTTGCCGGAGATGAATGGCGTTCCATACGCGATTGCCGTGTCGTAGCATGCGCGCGCCGCCTCCTTCAGCTCGTACAAGCGATCAGGTTCTTCCGATGAGGACCAGCAGAAATTGTCGAGAATGGCCAGATACTTTCGCGAGGCTCCGGCGCACACCGCATTGCGAATAGCGGTATCGATGGCTGCGGCCGCCATCGCATAGGAGTCGATCCGCGAATACCACGGCGTATTGCCGTGCGAGAGCACGACGCCTTTATTCGAGTCTGGGACCGGCCGTATGATCGCCGCGTCGGCGTTCACCCGACCCCTGCCCTGCAGCGGTTTGGTGACAGAAGAGCCCTGGACTTCATGGTCATATTGATCGGAAATGAACGCGATCGAGCCGATGCCGGGGCGCGCAAGCAATTCCAGTAACGTCCGACCGAGGTCGGCGTTGCGCACCTCTTCCGGCGGGTTCTTCAGAGATCTTCCGGTCTTGGCACTTTTCTGCGGCTCTATCGGTCGGCCGTCATGCAAGAATCCGAGCGAAACATTCATGACCTCACACCCGCCATGGCGAACGATGACTCGGCCGGATTTCGTAAAAGTTCCGATCACGGTGGCCTCGACGTCGTGTCGATCGAAAATCGCCTTCAATTTTCTCCATTTCGCCTTCGGTACCGCGAGTGTCATCCTCTCTTGCGATTCTGAAAGCCATATTTGCCATGGCGAGAGTCCCGGGTACTTGAGCGGTACTTTTTCGAGCTCGACTTCGCATCCGCCCGCTTCGCGCGACATCTCGCCGACTGAGCCGCTGAGCCCTCCTGCTCCGTCGTCGGTGATGCTCGAATAGAGTCCCGCATCGCGCGCTTCGCGGATAAGCGCATCGGAGAATTTCTTTTGGGTGATCGGATCGCCGATCTGTACCGCGCTCGCCGGCGAGCCCGCGGAGAGCGATTCGGAGGAAAAAGTCGCGCCGTGGATGCCGTCGAGGCCCACGCGTCCGCCGATCATGACGATGTGATCTCCCGGTCTCGCTCTTTTCTCGTACAGTTTGCGCGCGCCGCGCTTTCGCGGGATAAGACCGACCGTACCGCCGAACACGAGCGGCTTGCCGCGGAAGCTCGGATCGACCGCGACGAAACCGATCGGTGTGGGAATTCCGCTTTGGTTGCCACCTGCGTTGATGCCTTTCACGACACCTTCGAGAATGCGGCGCGCCGGCAAAAGGGGCTGCTGTTTTCCTTTATCGCGAAATAATTCTTTTTGATCGTTCGGGTCAGCGACACAAAATCCGTACGTGTTAGCGATGGGTTTCGCGCCAAGCCCGAATCCTAAGCAATCGCGATTGACGCCGACGATGGCGGTGACCGAGCCGCCGAAGGGATCGAGGCCGGAGGGGGAATTGTGCGTCTCGACCTTGTGCGTGACGAGATAGTCCTTGTCGAATGCGATAGCGCCGGCATTATCTTTGAAGACGGAAACGCAGAAATCTTTCTTTCCTTTCGTCTTCCGGATCTTTTCAGTCGCGCCCTTGATGTAACGTCGATAGATACCATCCGAGATCTCATCGAGCGGATCGTTGAATATCGTGTGTTTGCAGTGCTCCGACCAGGTCTGCGCGAGCGATTCGAGCTCGACATCGGTCGGATTTCGACCTTGAGTTTTAAAATGATCTCGAATCGCTTTCATCGAGCGAAGCGAGAGCGCGAGCGGTCCGCGCCCTTTGATACCTTCTCTGCTCATCTTCTGCAATTGCTCGTCGGATACATCGAGATCGACTTCGTCGGCATGAGGTGCCCTTCCGTTCAGATGCACTTTCGGAACGACGACAGGCACCTTCTCGCCGGGAGCGAACACGCGAGCCCGCTCGATGAGCGGATTGTGCAGTTCGCGTGCGAACGTCCTTGCGTCTTCTGGCGAAACGCCCGTGAGGAACAAAAGCATCGAGGAATACACGGCATCGCCTTCTTTAAATTTCCTGCCGATACAATCTTCTGTCGTTTCTTTCGCCGTGCGCCCCGTGTTGTCGGTAACGCCGGGGAGAAACCCTATCTCGATAGCGCAATCAGGCGATATCGGGGCGAGCACCTCATTGAGGGAGTAGGTTTCGGTGAGCGGGTTCGCGAGCCGCTGTGCGGATTTTTCCATCTCCTCCGGAGTAAGTTCGGCGTCCACCGTATAGATAGAAACGACGAAAGCGGCCTGTATGCCGCTTTTGGGGAACACTGTTTTCAAACGATGGAGCAGGCTTTTTGCGCGCGCGTCTTCGATTTTTGCCGATATCGCAATGCGGGCCGTCATGCACCATCATACTAGCATTGAACCTTGCGGTCAAGTCTGGCACTATTTCCCGATGAGGCGGCCAGAGCATCTCGTATTGGGAAGCATCTTGAAGAAGCTCGCGCCGGCATACGGAGCACAGGTGCATATCGAGCCTGAATGGAAAGTCGCGGGCCAGATCGTCTTTCCGAGCGGCAAGAAAAGCTACTTCCGTTACAACACCCTGGATTTGAACCCGGTCGGCGCCGCCGATATCGCGAAAGACAAAGACTATGCGGCTTTTTTCATGCGAAAGATGGGATACCCCGCCATTCCTGGTAAGACCTTCTTTCGAAAGGATTGGGCGAAAAAAATCCGCTCGAATCGCGACATCGACGCGGCCTATCGCTATGCGAAGCGGCAGCGCTTTCCCATCGTCGTGAAGCCCAATAGCGGAAGCCAAGGTAGCGACGTGTTTTTCGTGCATGGCAAGCGCGAATTGTATCCCGCGATTCGATCGATCTTCAAAAACGATCGCGTCGCGCTGATCCAGCGGCCGGTGCGCGGACGCGATTATCGCATCGTGGTACTCGATAATACGGTGATCTCCGCCTACGAGCGCATACCGCTCTTCGTCATCGGAGATGGACGATCGGATATCCGCGCGCTGCTGAGAAGGAAGCAAAAACAATTCCGCCGTTTTGGCCGCGACACGCGCATCGACCTCGACGATATCCGTATCTCGCGCAAACTCGGCCTGCAGCAGCTCGCGCTCCGCTCCGTCCCGGAACGCGGCGAGCGGATCTTTTTGCTCGATCACGCGAATCTTTCCGCGGGCGGAGAGGCTCTCGACGTGACAAAGCCGATCCATCCTGATTTCAAGAAGCTCGCGATCCGCCTCACGAAAGACATGGGTTTGAGATTGTGCGGTGTTGACCTTATCGTCGCGGGCGATATAAGGCAAAAGCCGAAAAAATTCTGGATACTCGAGATCAACGCCGCGCCGGGCCTCGATCACTACGTAAAGAGCGGCCCGCAGCAGCAAAAAATCGTCGAGAATTTATACCTGAAAGTGCTCAAGAGTTTGAGCAAGGATAGATGAGCAAGAATAGGTTGACAGCGCGCGTCAGGAGTGGTTACATTTTGCCTTAGTGCCGTCGCCGCGCGGCTATGAGAAAAAGCGGCAATCGCAATCTGCAGTAATATCTGCAGCTATCACAACCGCCCTTGAGGCACCGATAGAAGGATAACGATCATGGCGTCAGACGTAGTGAGATTTGCACTGAGTAGCGACACTTCTCCAACATCCGTTAAACAAACTACCGAGGATGGCTTCCGCAATCTATGGGAAGGCCTCGGAACGTTGGAACGCGAGATGACGCCGCCGCGCAAGTTCCGCGTCGTCTTATTCGGGAGTGCTCGCGTTCTGAAAACCGACCCCGTCTATGCGAAATACAGGCAGCTCGGTTTCGAAATCGGACGTCGTCGAATCGGAGGCGTTACCGGTGGCGGACCAAGCCTTATGGAGGCCTTCAACGAAGGTATCGTAGCGGGCTGGGCCTCAATAGGTGAACAGCAGGGTTTCAGCCACGGAGTGTGCATCCAACAAATCAATCGCGATGAACCGCCGAACAGCTACCTTCGGCAGGCCTATCAACACAAGCACGTCCTCACGAGACTGCATCAATTCGTCCGACTAGGGTATTGGGGCGCGATAATCCTTGCCGAGAAGGGCGGTTACGGCTCCGATCTCGAAAAGGCAATCATGCACCAGTTGCTGCAGTTTGGCCAACTGAATGTTCCGCTGATCGGAGTCGGTCCGATGTGGGCGGAGCGCAAGGCGTGGGAGAAGAAGTGGATTATCGACCAGGGTCTGGCGGATGCCCGCGATGCCGACTTCCTGCAATGTGTGCCGGAGGCGATGGACGCGCTGCCAATCGTGTTCGAAGCCCACGCACGATATAAAGCCGCGAAGGCCGTGGGCTGACTGCGGTCGCCAATTTATCGGCAAAATCTGGACGCGAACCCCGGAGAATCCTGCACGGATTCCCGGGGTCACTTATTTTGATTTTTTTTATTTGAAACTACGCTTTGGCAAGATCGCCGCGAGCGGGTATAAATCATGCAGGTGTAAGAGGAGGAACGAGCGATGAAGATCTTCACTGCCGCGCTTGTCGTGCTTTCGATTCTCTTGGCTGGAATGTGGTGGACAGGCAACGTGACTTTTTTCGTTACGAAGCCGAAGCCGGCCTATGAGCTTTCGCCGTCGCAGTTGCACGAACGCGGAATGAGCTCGACGCACTACGAATCGACCGCGTATGTGGGAATGTTCCCTCTCGTCAGCGACGGCGTCATAGTGCTCGGCAAGACAAGAAAGGTGGTGTTCAAAAATTCGGTCGGCTGGCATCTCGAGGCGCTCGTGACGTGCGAGAGGCCGCAGATCGAGGATAGGACGGCGCGCATCTACCAGCGCGTGAACTACCTGACCGGACATCTCACCTATTACGTCGTCTGCGACGTCAAACCGACTCTCACCCGGCGCATTGGCCCCGGGTGATTTTTTATTGCGGCTAGCGAGGAGCGAAGACGCAAAAAAGGTTCAATTATCCGCGTTCGAGGTCGATCCAGTGATACGCGAGGCCATCCCATTCCCGCGCCTCTTCAAATACTTTTTTGGTAAATTCTTGTTCGTAGGGCGGGAAAAAAGAATCCGCTTCCGGGTCTTCGGCGTCGATGAGCGTGAGGTACAGTTTGTCCAATCGCGGCATAGACGCTTCAAAAATTTGTGCGCCGCCGATAATAAACGCCTCGTCCGACTCCGCCGCTTTTCCCTTCTCGATTGCCTCTTCGACGGAGTAGACGACCAAGACGCCTTCATGGGCGAACTTCTCATCCCGGGTGACCACGATATTCGGACGGTCCACAAGAGGCCTGCCTCTGTAGACGATGATCGAATCAAAGGTCTTGCGCCCCATGATGACCGGGTGACCGAGCGTGAGCTGCCGCAGGCGTTTGAGGTCGTCGGGGATTTTCCAAATCAGCTTGTTGTCTTTGCCAAGCTCTCTATTCCTCCCAATTGCCGCGATTGCCGACACTTTCATACCGCGACTGTATCATAAAAACGGCGGGTCACCCGATCACGGATGACCCTGCACGCCACATTCGTCACGCCCCCACCTCGCTGCCAGCCTCGTCGGCTTGCTTGAGAAGACCGGTATCGGAATCGTCGGCTGGCGACGGCACTGGGTCGATCCGCAATCTGCGCTTGAGATGCTGGAGATGGCTCATGCCCTCCAATAGCTCGGCTGCATATTCAGGATGCCTGCGCGCGACCTCGAACAAGACACGCAACTGAATCCGCGCCGCGACCGTATTGCCGTTTTTGACGGCGTTGAGGGAATCCCTTCCTTCTTCAAACCGGGGATCCATGCCGCGTGCGTCTCGGGCAACAGCGGCGTCAACGATGTCGTCGAACAACGTGTCGCCCTTGCCTGCTTCGAGAGCTCGGCGCAATTCGAGGATATTGATAGTCTGACCACTTTCGCTGCCCATTGTTGAGCCTCCCTAGATAAAGGGCATGAGGCTCATGCCCGCCACCATGTAAGCATACTGTGAGGGGGCGTCAACGTCGACTATAATACGAACCTATGCAATCGTACGAGGTTGAGATTAAATCGCTTCTGGGAACGTCTGACCGAGTCAATGAGGTTAGGGAAAAAATGATGGCCTCCGATCTATCGTGCAAGCTCATTTCCAGAAACAAACAATTGAATCACTACTTCGAGAGCGGCTCGCTCGAGAAGCTCGCCACGGTCCTCGCACCATACCTCTCTCGTGAGGCCGCATCAAAACTGCATGACCTGGCAAAACGTGCTAAGCATTTTTCCGTGCGGACGCGCGAGAAAGAAGACGCGGTATTGATAGTGGTGAAAGTCTCCATCGACGACACGACGAGCGAGAATGGCATCTCAAGGCTTGAGTACGAGGAACAAGTACGGCTTAGCCTTGAGGAGCTCGACAATCTCGTGCTTTCAGCCGGATTTTCATTCCAGGCAAAGTGGTCACGGGAGCGCGAAGAGTACGTATGCAAAGGAGTGAATGTGACACTGGATAAAAATGCCGGCTATGGTTGGCTCGCGGAATTCGAGCGTGTAGTTGACGACGAAAAAAAAGTTGCCGAAGCAAATCGGACGGTCCGTAATCTCATGCAGGAGCTCGGTGTTGAGGAGCTCCCCCAAGACCGCCTCGAGCGAATGTTCGCCCACTACAATGCCCACTGGCCGGAGTACTATGGGACGGACAAGGTTTTTGTGATTGAATAGCGGTATGTTTCTTTCCGACATCGACATCAAAAAAGCGATACTGGGTGGCGAGATCGTGCTTGAACCGTTCGATGAAGCCCGTCTGCAAGCCGCAAGCTATGACATCTGCCTCGGCAACAAGTTCGTGTTGAACGAAGAAAGCTCGACCCATATCATCGACCCTGCAAAAAAGATTTACGCGAAAACTCGTGAGATCGTAAAAAAGGATGGTGAGGAGTTCGTCCTGCACCCCGGTATTTCGGTGCTCGGCACGTCTAAAGAATACTTCGGTTCGGATTACTATCTCGTGCAGGTCGGTGGCAAGTCATCGCTCGCACGCGTAGGTCTCATGATCCACAACACGGCAGGCATCATCAATCCCGGCCACTTCCTCAACATCACCTTCGAGATCACCAACCAAAACAATGTCCCGATCATCATCCGCCCAGGCATGGAGATCGCGCAAATCACCTTCTCAAAGCTCTCCTCCCCTCCGAAGCGTAACTACCGAAAAACTGGTCGTTTTGCAAAAGACAATTGGAAGCACTTCGTACCTGCCAAGCGCAAAAAAGCACCAAGGAGTAAGACGCGCTAGAATACCGATATGAGCATCCGGCATCCCGAGTATCAATATCTAGAGCTGATGCGGGAATGCATCGAGAAGGGCGACCGGCAGGTCGACCAAGGGCACGGCCAAGCGCACATCGGGCTTTTCGGACGACAGATACGCTTCGACCTCTCGCAAGGATTCCCGCTCCTCACGACGAAGCGCGTGTATTGGAAAGGCGTCTTGCATGAACTCTACTGGTTCATGAGCGGGCAGACGAATATCAAGTATCTCGCCGATAACGACGTGCATATTTGGGATGACTATCCATGGCGGATCTACATGGAATACGCGAAGAAAAAAAGACTGCCTGAAATGACGAAAGATGAGTTTGTCGCGAAAGTCAGGAACGACGCGGCATTCGCCAAGAAGCACGCGGATCTGCCGCGCATCTATGGAGAGATGTGGCGCGCGTGGCCGGCAAAAGACGGTCGCGGCATCGACCAGCTCGGATGGGTCGTGCGCGAGCTTGCGAACGATCCTGGCGCGCATAATGCCATCGTCACCTCATGGAATCCGGAATTCCTCTACACGATGGCGAAAGACGAGGAGGCTAACCACTTCCCCATCTGCCACAACATGTACCAGCTCAACATCAAGCACGGCAAAGTGTCCCTCCAGCTTTACCAGCGCTCGGCCGACATCTTCCTCGGCGTACCGTTCAATATCGCAAGCTATGCCCTGCTCGCACATATAATCGCAAAGATCCTCGGCCGCGAAGCCGGCGAATTCGTACATACCTTCGGCGATGTGCACATCTACGAGAACCATTTGGAAGCTGCAAAAGCACAGCTCGCGCGCGAGCCGAAGCCTTTCCCTTCGGTAAAAATCTCCGACGACGTAAAAAAGCTCGATGATTTCCGTCCGGAACATGCAACGCTCCAAGGATACGAGCCCCACGGAACGATACGCGCCGAACTCACCGTCGCCGGCTTTCGCAACCTGGAGAATAAACCGAATTGATATGGTTCGCGGAAAATTCATCGTGCTCGAAGGCGGCGAGGGGGCCGGCAAGTCGGTGCAGATGGGAAAGCTCCGCTCGATTATGCCGCAAGGCACTGTCTACACGCGGGACCCCGGCGGCGTCGAGACGGGCGAAGATATTCGGCGTCTGGTGCTCTCCAAGGAGACGCGCGGCATCGACGCAGCGACGGAGCTGCTTCTTTTCATGGCTGCCCGTGCGCAACTCGTCGCGGAATTGATCGCCCCGGCGCTCGAGAACGGCAGTATCGTCGTATGCGACCGTTTCATCCTCTCGACGATCGCCTACCAGGTCTATGGCCGCAACCAGCTTAAATACCTGCCGCTCGTTCAGGAGATTTTCGCCTCGATCAGCCGCAGGTGCGCCCCTGATTTCACGATCTTTTTGGACGTCACTCCCGAAGCAGGATTGAAGCGCGCACGCGAGCGTCTCGAGGCGCCGAACCGCTTCGACGACGAGGCGATCGAATTCCATCGACGCGTGCGCGAAGGATACAAAAAACATCTCAACGATTACGGTACCTCGTGCACTATCGATGCGGATCGCTCCATCGAGGAAGTTTGGCAGGAGGTGGAGAAGGCGGTACAATCAGTACTCTGATTTCCGTATGATTTAGTTTGCGCTTCTTTGCCGATTACCAACCGTTAACTGCGAACGATTCATGTACGAGCACGTCAAAAAACAAGATCCTGAAGTATTCGCTTCTCTCGAGGGCGAGGAACGCCGCGAGTCGGAAGGACTTGAGCTCATTCCTTCGGAAAACTACGTTTCTGCGGCTGTGCGCGAGGCGAATGGCTCGTGTCTCACCAACAAATACTCCGAAGGTTACCCGGGCAGGCGCTATTACGGCGGGCAAACCTATACCGATCAGATAGAGACGCTCGCGATCGAGCGGGCGAAGGAGCTTTTCAATTGTACATCCGCCAACGTGCAGACGCTTGGCGGGGCGAACGCCAATATCGCGATGTACTTCGCGCTCCTTGAGCCGGGCGAGACGGTGCTTGGCATGGATCTCTCGCATGGCGGCCATCTCACCCATGGCCACCCGGTCACCTATCTCACCAAGATTTTCAAGTTCGTACGCTACAAGATGAAAAATCCCGATACCGGAGAGATCGACTACGACGAGATGCGCGAAGTCGCGAAAAAAGAGAACCCGAAGATCGTGCTTGCCGGCTATTCGGCCTATCCGCGCGAACTCGACTACAGAAAATTCGTGGATATCGCGCGCGAGGTGGGAGCTTATGCGGTTATGGACGTCGCCCATATCGCCGGACTCATCGCGGGCAAGGCTGTGAAAAGCCCTTTCGACTTCGGTTTCGACGTCATGACGTCGACAACGCACAAAACGCTGCGCGGCCCGCGCGGCGGACTTATCCTTACCCGCGAAAGCGAGGAGATCGCCAAAAAAATCGACAAAATGGTCTTCCCCGGCCTGCAGGGCGGACCGCATATGAACAACATCGCGGCAAAAGCGGTGGCGTTCGGCGAAGCGCTCTCCCCTTCCTTCAAGACCTACGCTTCTCAGATATTGAAGAACGCAAAAGCGATGGAGAAAGTCTTTCTCGAAAATGGAGTGCGCCTGCTCACCGGCGGTACGAGCAACCATCTCTTGCTTGCCGACGTGTTCGGCTCGCTGGGCATCACCGGCCAGGAAGCCGAGACGCTGCTCGACCGAGTCGGTATCACGCTCAACAAGAACTCGATCGCGGATGATGCGCGAAAACCGATGGATCCTTCGGGTATCCGCTTCGGCACACCCGCTATCACCACGCGTAAATTCGGCGAGGAAGAGTGCGCGCGCGTTGCCAATCTCATGGTAGAGGCGATGAGGAAGAAAGACGATGAGAAAAAACTCGGTTCAATCCGCGAGGAAATCCGCATGATTTGCAAACGATTCCCCATCCCCGAGGCGTTCGTCTAGCGAGATGGATCACCTTGCGCTCATACCGCTCGTGAAGTTTGTCGGCTACCCCGGCATCTTCGCGATCGTTTTCCTCGAATCGGGAATCTTCTTCGGCTTCTTCTTGCCGGGCGCTTCGATGCTCTTCACGGCCGGACTCCTCGCAAGCCAGAGCTTTTTCAACGTGTGGATCCTGATCCCTCTCGTGACGATAGCGGCCGTACTCGGCGACAGCGCGGGTTATTGGTTTGGCGCGAAAGTCGGTGTCCGGCTCTTTTTGCGCCCCGACTCGCGCCTCTTCAAACACGAGCATCTCGAGCAGGCGAAGCGCTTTTACGACAAACATGGCGTGCAGGCGATCATGCTCGCACGCTTTATACCGATCGTTCGCACTTTTGCGCCGATCGTCGCCGGAATCGTGCAGATGCGCTACTCGATTTTTCTCTCATACAACATCGCCGGAGCGCTTCTGTGGGGATCTGGAGTGACGTTCCTTGGCTACGTACTTGGAGCGAAAGTCCCCTTCGTCGCGCATTACATCACCCCGATCGTATTGCTCATCATTATCGCAACGCTCATTCCCCTCGGATGGGAAGTGATCAAAGATAAATGCGCTAGACCAGCTGCTTGAGCCGCGCGAGCCCGCCATGAATGCCGCCGAGATCGCCAAGCGATGAGTGGACAATCTCCGGGATCTCGGGAAACTTTCGCATGATACCCTGCAGGTGAAAACGCACGCGATCGATCGGTATACCTATCTCGTTGAACATCGAGCCGCCGAGCACGACGCGCTCTGGCGACCAATGGAGGATCGTGTTGTGGAGTCCGTAGGCAAAGATGCGCGCAAGCTCTTCCCAGAGCGGCGAATCTTTCTCGATCTCCCGCGGATGTTTGGCGTACTTTTCCGCTATCGCGCTTCCCGAGACGAGATCCTCTAGGGTACGAGCATCCGGTCCCATCGAAAGGTACTGGCCGCCCGGCTCGAAGGTGAAGTGCACATGATCGATGACGCCGTCCACAATGCGGGCGCCGCCGACGCCGGTCGAGACCGTGATGTAGGCGACAATCGACGCGCCCTTGCCGCCTCCCGCGGCGACTTCGCCGAGCCCTACCATCGCGGTGTCATTCTCAAGGTACACGTTCGTACCAAGAATCTTTCCAAAGTCCTCGGCCACGCGGTGCCCTCCCCAAAGCGGCAGGTTGCGGGCGCGCAACAGCGATGTTCTGTCGTGAGAAAGGACGCCCGCGATCCCGATCGAGACCGCTTGGATTGATGCGCCAGCGATCGCAAGCGTGGTTTCCGTAAAGACAGAGACGCCTTCTTCGTATGTCTGCGGAGTCGGCACGATCCGGGGATCGCTGAAATGTTCCAGGTCATCGCTGCCCGCGATCCTCATCTTGCTGCCTCCTATATCGGCGACGATAAACATGCGTTCTGTTCATTCCACCAAGGGTATCCCGCCGAAATCCGTCTCGCGCGCCACTTGGTACAGTGCATTGCGCACGAGCGCCGGAGCGCCGTTTCGCTCAACCACGTAAAACGCGAACCCTCGCATTTTTTTCACCGCTTCGTAGTCGGCGTGTCCCGGCATGGACGCGGAATCTTCTGCGCCTTCGACCGGACTGTCGTCGACCATGACCATCCACGCCGATCCCGTGTTGACTACCAGGTGCCCGTACCCCGGCGGCATATATGCCGATTCACCCGCTTTCACTCTGATCGCCCTGAATTCTCCGACGGCATTCGGCGCGCTTTCATCGACAAGCTTTTGCTGCAGGACGATTCCTTCGCCCGCGACGAACCAGTAAGTCTCATCGAGATCGCCGATGTGATAGTGTCCGTAGGTCTTGATGTACTCGCTCCCGACGGTTCCCGTTTCAAGCACCGTGATATTGCGCTTTTTCGATCCGCCGCGAATCATGTAGTAGTGGATCGCGGGGCCCGGCGCGCGCGGATCCATCAACACCTCTTTCATCTTTTCGTGCGAGCGCGAAGCGAATGGCTCGAATCCCATATATCGTATTGTAACATTTTGTGTCACGTCACGTTTCCCAATTCCTTTCGTTTCTCCAAATACTTGAGAACGGCGCTCACGTAGGCTGCATGAGACCATGCAAGCGGGGTCGCGGAGACTTGGTGCCCCGTACGCGGATCAAGCTGCTCCGAAAGCACGCCGGAAGGTTGCGCATGCTTCACCACCCAATCAAAGATTTCGCGTACCCGGTCGAGATCAGCGGGTTTCTTCGCCCCGGCGATGCGGTACTCGGCATACCACAGCGTCGTGATGATCCAGGGATTCCCGGCCGACTCTTTGTCGCGGCGGTAGTAATGATCCCCTTCGTAGCGCGCGAGGCCGCCCGCGGGATTGCCGTAGGAAAGCCGCCGGACGGTTTCTTCCCACGCGCGCTCGACCCTTGGATCGTCGTGCGGCAAGATTGCAAATGCGAAGATGCCGTAAACACTCGACGCGTCGACGGTGCGATCGTACACAAGGCCGCCCTGGGTGCGATTCACGTGTTTGACGAACGTGCCGGAATTCCCGTCCCACAGGTGCTTCAAGACCGCTTCCCTCGTTTCTTCGGACGCCTCGCGATAGAGTCTCTCGTTCTCTTCCTTCCCGAGCAGCTTGGAAAGTTCGGCCGCCGCAAAGAGCGCCGCGCAGACGCTCGAGGCGGTAAAAGTCGAAGTCCCGCGTTTCTCTTCCCACAGATCGTACGACGCCTCCGGCAGGTGCGTCTTGGTGTCCCGATATTCGAGCAAGAAGTTTGCGGCTCGTTCGACGAGCGGCGCGTAGAGCGATTCGAGAAGTTCGAGATCCTGATTGTGGAGATAGTATTTGTAGAGCGCATAAATGACGATCGCCGTTTCATCCTCCTGAATCGGCAACTGGTATTCCCCGTCTTTGATCCACGGATGCCAAGAGCTGCCGAGCGAGCGATCGGGCAAATACTTGTGCATCAGGTAGCCGTCGTCGGATAGAACGACGCGGCAGAACTCGAAAAAACGCTTGGCCGGGTTGCGCACCCCCGCGCGATCGAGCGCCAGCACCGCGAAGCCCGCGTCCCGCGGCCACACATACGAATAGGTATCGAGTCCGTACTGCAGCATGTCGGAATCGAGCGAGGCGATCACGCCGCCGTCTGCGTCGACATGCGCTTTCGTGTACATCAACGATTGCTTGAAGAGCTTGAGGTGCGCCGGAGAGAGATCCGCGAAATGTTTTGACGAGAGATTGAGCCAAGATTTCCAATATTCCCGCGCGCTCGTTGTAAGGTGCTCCGGCGTCTTGCGCAGCACGTACTGATTGAGCTCGATCACATCTTCCACCCGCTGCCCGCAGGCGATCCAGTAATGACACTCCCGAGTCTGACCCGGCTCGTAGCTCGCGTAGAGACCGATCGCGGAATCCGCCGGGCCATGCTCGATCGGATTTTTCGAGAGCGCACCGTCGTCCGCGTCGCGATAGGTCCCTTCCTGGCCGTTGAAGTTGGCAAGGCCGATCGCATAATCGCCAAACGGTTTTTTATCGAGCGCCGCGTGTATGAGGAAGATGCGTCGCCCTTTGTAATGGATGACGCTGTGGCTCGCCGGGTCGAAGTATGCCGTGTCTCCCCCGTGGGATTTGTAGATCTCGAATTGCTGCGCGAAGTAGAGACGTATCTCGCGCGCGTGGTCGTAGGTATTGGCGACGGAAATCGTCCGGAAGAAAATGCTGCGCTCGTTGTACACGATGTCGGCGATCTTCAACTCAACGCCGATGCGCGGATTTTTTGCCGAAATATGCGACGCGAGCGCGTCTTCTTCGGCAGACACGACGATCTCCCACGAAGGATCTTCCGAAAACCAAGAGATCGAGCCGTCGACCCACACGCCGATACGGTGCAAATAATGCCCGCGCACGTGATCTTCGAGCCCGACATGCGGGTAGTAGAGATCGCGCACCAGTCCCCGCTCGTCGAGCGCGACTGCGAGCTCGCCGTTGGAGAGTATGAGGGATCTCGACATACCCTACGAACCGCGCTTCTGCAAACGCAGCCGCAAGTCGGACAGGGCGTTCATGTAGGCGATGTAGGCGTCGTAGGGCGATTCATAGGGGGAGAAGTAGGCATGCACGTCGCCGTCGGCAAACCACTTCGTGCACATGTAATAGAAATGGTCTGATGTCTGGAGGCGCCGCCAGTCGTCCAGGAGCTTGTGGTCGTTGGCTGCATGGATGCCGCTTTCGAGCGCATAGATATTTTCTATCGCCGCGCGCTGCATCGGGTTGCCGACCCATGCGGTGAGATCGCGGTCGGTATCCGCCCAGGTGACGACGTGTGGCATGTCGACCTCGTCGCGCGGCTCGTATGAGGAGATGACTTCCGACGGCGTCTTGAAGTCGAGTCCCGGATTCTTGCCGAGCTCCTCCGGCAATTTTTCTAAAAATTGGAAAATACCCGAGTCTTCCCACTGATGCTCGCCGAAGGTTTCAAAATCCATAAAAAGATTGACGGTATCGCCGTCGGCTGCGCCGATCCACGAAGCGAATTTTTCGGCGGTGAGCGGCCATTCGCTCCAGTGTTTCGACGAAAAACGAAAAGCGACATCGTCGGAAAGCCGGTAATTCTTCAGCAGGAGTCGTGCGTTTTGCGCGCCCTTTGGTTTATACACATAGTTCGGCGAGCGCCAGCCGAGGATCGGATCCCATCCTTCCGCGACGATGCCCGCATAGCCCGCCTTGTCGGCCCATTCTCCGAGGTCGTTGCGATACGAGAGCTCCGTGTTGCGAAACACGCGCGGCCAGACTCCGAAAAGACGGCGCATGAGCTCGCGGTGCTTCGTCACTTGCGCTTCGAATTCGAGCGGCGAGTAAAAAAACGCGAGTGAGTGGTAGTAGGTCTCGCCCAAAACCTCGGCCTGGCCCGTCTCGACAATTTTGCGGAAGAGATCGAGCGCTTCAGGTGCATGGCGCTCAAGCTGCTCAAGCGCCACGCCGGAGAACGAGAAACTCACGCGAAAGCTCGGATGCCGCTTCAAAAGGTCGAGCAGGAGGCGGGTCGTCGGGACGTAGGATTTCGCTGCCACTTTTTCGATGATTTTCTTGTTGTTGAGGTCGCTCGTGCCGCGGTCGTTGAAATATTCGGGATCATTGCCTACGTCGAACACTCGATAGCGCTTGACGCGGTAGGGTTGGTGCACCTGAAGATAGACACAGACCGATTTCATGCGGATTTTCCTTATTGTACAACGCAAACCGCCCCGTTATGACACGAGTTCGTGGACAATGCCGCTTACCTTCTTCGCCGCCTGTTCCCAGGTGAGCCGTTCCGCCTCTTCTGCCGCGTTCTCGGCGAGCGCTTCGCGCAAGCCCGGATATCCGACGACCGAAAGAATCATATTGGCCATTTCGTCGACGTCCCAGAAATCCGCTTTGAGCGCATGCTTCACCACTTCGCAGACGCCGGATTGCTTGGAAATGAGGACAGGCGTGCGCAGTTTCATGGCTTCAAGCGCGGTGATGCCGAACGGTTCGGATACTGATGGCATGACGAACAAATCCGCGGAAGCATAGACCTCGTGACGATCAGATCCATTCAGAAAGCCCGTGAAAAACACATTGCCGCCTAATCCGAGCTCCGCGGCGAGTCGCATGACATGCTCTTGCATATCGCCGTCGCCGGAAAGCACAAAAAGTACTTTCGGATTGCGCTCCGCTACTTTCTTCGCCGCCCGCAGAAAATAATCCGGACCTTTCTGGAGCGTCACGCGGCCCAAGAAAAGCACGAGCGAGTAGCCCGATGCGCGCAACGCCCGCAAGCGCGGAAGACCGCTTCCCTCCCGGGGAACGGTCGCCTCGTCGATGCCGTTGTATACCACGCGCACTTTCCACGCGGGTATGCCATACTCGCGCGTAATGATGCTCTTCGTCATTTCAGAAACCGCGATGACGACATCGGCCGCTTCCATGCCACGCTTCTCGATCTCGTAGACATCTCGATTGACGCCGAGCGGACCGCCGCAGCGGTCGAACTCGGTCGCATGCACATGAACGATGAGCGGCTTGCCGCTCGCGCGTTTCGCCTCGACGCCCGCGCCAAACGAAAGCCAGTCGTGAGCATAGATTACGTCGAACGCTTCCTCGCGCGCGATCGCGGCGCCCGCGGCCGCGTACCGGAGCACTTCGCTCAAGAGATCGCTACCGTAGATCTTCGAAAGATCACGATCGAGAAGATAGCGCTTGTTCGTCGCGTACGCGCGAAGCGGAGAATCGATGACGCGCGCCTCAATGCCCTCGATATCCGCAAATACGACTTTCGCCCACGGGGTTCGCACGTCTAATTTCTTCGGCATGACGAACACGACCTCGGCACCGAGTTTCGACAGCGAGCGCGTAAGACCGAGGCAGGCGACGCCGAGCCCGCCGCTGTTGTACGGCGGGAACTCCCATCCGAACATAAGTATGCGCGTTTTCACGCCTTCAATTTTATCATGCCGAGCGTAAATGCTCGTGCTCATTAGCATTGGCGCGGTACAAAAACATGATACGCTTTTGCGATGCAATGCCCCAAAACGGCAGTCTTCGACCTCGACGACACTCTTGCCGAAAGCTTCAAGCCGCCGAGCCGCGAAACGCTTGACGGACTGAAGCGGCTGCTCGATTCGATCCCGGTCGCCATCATGACGGGCGCCGGATTTTCGCGCATGGAGAAGCAATTTCTCCCCGATCTTGTCGAAGCGAAACGCTCGGACCGCCTCTACATCTTTCCCAACAGCGCCGCGCAATCCTACATGCACAAGAACGGCGTCTGGACGATGCCGTATAACGAAGCGCTGACGCACGCGGAGCGCGAGCATATCAAATCGGCGATCCGACGGACCGTCGAACAAAACGAGACGCTTCGCGCTATTCCGCACTGGGGTGCGCAGCTTTTCGATCGCGAAGCGCAGGTTGCTTTCACGGTCGTCGGTATCGAGGCGACTCGCGAGATGAAGAAAAATTGGGATCCCGACGGTTCGAAACGCCGCGTGCTCGTTGAGACATTGAAGCGCGAGATCCCCGAATTCGAGATCCTCATGGGCGGCACGACAACGGTCGACATCACCAGGAAGGACATCAACAAAGCCTATGGCATCCGCTGGCTCTCGAACGAGCTTGGTATCCCTCCCGAGGAGATGCTTTACGTCGGCGACGCGTTTGCCGAAGGCGGCAACGACCGCGTCGTTATCCCGACCGGCATCACGACACGCGCCGTAGAGAGCCCCGAGGAAACCCTCGCCATAATCCGCGATCTCATTACCTCTTGTTCGAACGACCAGTCGCCTCGTTCGCGTACATACACCTAATTGTACGGCCGTATAATTATGGGTGCCGACACTTTCATCTATAGCTATTTCTTCACAACCTGTTCGACATATTCACATCCCTATCTCGCGCCTATAGGCGCGAGATAGGGATGTGCCGTGCCGGAGCATACACAGGTCATGAGGGTATCGGTGCACCGCAATCCACAGAGACGGTGTCGTTCGCCGGATCGAGCAGAGAGACGTGCTATACCTACGACATGGTGCGCGGGGTCCGCATCTCTCGATTCGTAAGTGTGAGCGCGCTTTTCGTAGCCGCGCTTTTTCTCATAACGCCCTGCTCCGCGAGGGCGTCTTCGCTCGTATGGGGCGATGAAGCAGGCGGATCGCCAGCGCAAATGGAGATGCGTGAGGGCGGTACCTATGCAGTCGCGCTCAATACGCCCTCGTCCGCGTATCTTGCGACAGATATTCCCTTCACGAGCGGGCTTCTCTATTACATCGACGATTCGGGCGGATCTCCGCAGCGGCAACTGGTATCGAGTATCTTCATCAAAGCATGGGAGGCGTCGGATGACGTCGTCTTTGGATGGCCCGCGGCCGGACAATACGAGCTCGATATCATTCAGACCGGGCCGCCGTGCTGCCTCAATTTAAAAGGGGACCCGCTGCATTTTTTCGCGAAGCTTTTCTTCGGCGATGTCGCATACGCGCAGTTTGATCCGCCGATCGTCGTCGAAACGCTGCGTTTCACGATACAAGAAGAATCCGCATCGTTTACGCCTGTCATCGTCATACCGGGTATCCTCGGTTCCGCGCAGCACAACGGAAAGTGGCTTATCGATCCGATCACGCATATATACGACAATCTCATCGAGACGCTTGCGGCCAACGGCTACGAGAAAGGGGTGACGCTCTTCCCCTTTCCCTACGACTGGCATCTCTCGAACGCGATAACGGCCACGCTGCTCAAAAACAAAATTACGGACGTGAAGGCAATCTGTGGCTGCGATAAGGTGGACATCGTCGCGCACTCGATGGGCGGTCTCGTCGCTCGTGCATATATTCAATCCGCGGAATACCGGCACGATGTTCGTAAACTCATCTTCCTCGGGACACCGCAGATGGGAGCACCGAATGCATATTTAATGTGGGAAGGAGGAGAAGCCGGTGTCGAGTTCCTTGATAAAATATTACGAGAGATACTCATTGTGGAAGCCCGAAAAAACGGATATCCAACTCTCTTTGACTATGAACGGAATCTGCCTATCCCATCCGTGCAAGAATTGCTCCCTGTATATGGTTACATCAAACACGTGGGGTCTGATGACATTCCGTCATTCCCCAATTCGCAGTGGTATCCTGGCAATCTTTTCCTCTACAATCTCGACCTTCATATCGCGGATCTTTACGGCTCCGGCGTCGCGCTCTCCAATTTCGTCGGGCAAACGACTGACAATACGACGATCGAAATGATACGCGTGACGCCGCCCGCTACTCCGGACCCCGACATCCTTTGGGGCTTTGGTAAGCCGGAGCGCTTCGACGAGTCATCCGAAGACCAGGGGCTCGAGCGCGGCGCGGGTGACGGCACCGTGCCGCTCTCGTCGGCATCGCTCGTGATATCCGACCTTTCGATAGTCAACTCCGAGCACAATGACCTGCCCACGAAAACCGAGGGAGATGTGTTCAAAGAACTTACCGGCCGCGATGCGGCGATTCTTATCACGAAAACGCCTGGTGTACCCGAGATACTCAAAAATGTTCTCATCTTTCAGGTCCTCTCGCCCGTCGACATCCTGATCGAAGCGCCTGATAGAAAGAAAATTGGAAAGAATTTCCAGACCGATGAGGAAATGAATGAAATCCCCGGGGCGTTTTACTCAGGCTTTGGCGGCGATGACGAATTCATAACGATTCCCAATCCACTCGATGGCAAGTACAAAATCTTTACGCAAGGTACCGGCTCGGGAGGCCTCTACACGCTGGTTGCCGGAGTAATTACCGACGCCACCTCCAGTACCTCATTCTTTTCCGGCTCGACACTGCCGGGGCTGGTTACCGAGCATGAGGCGGAAATCGACAAGGCCGCACCTTCCGACATGAAAATCCTCCCGGCAGATCAAATGTCGCCGACAATCACATTTTCACAACCGGCGACTTCAACCTACCCGCACTCAAGCCCGCTTCCGATCAGTGCCACATTTTCCGACTATACCGGAGTCGCATCGTCGAGCGTGCTGTTTGATGCCCGATCGATAGACGCAAGCACGACAGTAGACCTGTTTTTCGAAAAGCTTGGAGCGCATACGATAACCGCATTCGCGACAGATCTCGTCAACAATTCCGCGAGCTCCACGCGCACGGTGCAGGTAATCGCGACCGTCGAAAGCACGAAAAGCGATCTCGATAGGGCGTATTCCCTCGGCTGGCTTACCAAGAGTCTCAAGGATCACCTGATGTATGAACTCGGAAGCGTGATCGCGATTCGAAAAATCACATCAAAAACGAAAACGGGGACAATGACGACTGTCACGCGATATGTTGATAAACTATTGCTACAGGCCATGCTACTCGAGCTTCAGGCCGCAAAAGCCCGTAAACAAATCAATCCGCAGGGTTATCAATTATTAGTAGACGATATTAATTGGCTCCTGGCACGTTAGAAAAATATGAGGCTAATTATTAGCATTGTTCGCTATACTGCACTTGTTACAGTAACATTGATACTTTGTGCTTTCTGGCTTGCAAATTTATTTCAACCCGTTTATGACCTGGTCTTCCCGCACGAGGTTGGAGGATTTGGCGTATTGAACTTCACTAGCGTCGCAGTTTGGGTAGCGAGCTGTCATTTCTTCCTACCCTTTCTTCTCCTCACTCTCGGCGACAGATTCAGATACTGGGCCATTGCGTTTGTGTTAGTGATCCTGGGAATATTTGATCACGTCCTGGATCCTGGATTGACTGGGCCCCTTCTCGCAATAGGACTATCGGGACTTGCAACTGGTTTACTTGTTCGATGGATCAGCACAAAGACACTTGGCTCAATGCCAGCAATGGAAAAATACAAGAAATTTTTCTAGCTTTTTGGTTAATTCGAAAATGGTGAGGCTGCAGCTGTTGATTGGGCGGCCTGGGCGGTTAGGGTGGGTTCGGGGAAAACGTAGCCGTCGCCGAGAACGAAGAGCGCGCAGACGACGACAAGTACGAAGCCAGCGGCGGCGGCTTTGCGGCGGTGATGCCATTTGAGCTCGAGCCCGGTCGCGAAAAGAAGCACCGCCATGACCGCAAACGCCGCCAAAAAGTACCAATAGTGCAGAAATTGTTTCGGAGAGGCAAGGAGGTGTTGCCACCACGGCGCGTAATCGGGCGTCGCCTTGAGCGATCCCGCGGGAGCGGGCGCATTGGGCACGCGGGCGATCGCGGATGCGCTCGGCTTACCGGATCTCTCCTCAAGGGGTGCCGCAGAGGCACCGGCGACCGCCGCGAGGGCGGGCTGCGAGGGATTTTCGGGCAGGGTCGATTCCACCGGCGCTTGCGCGGCGCGCGAGGGTTTGCCGAATTCTTGCACGACGAACGTCGTCGGATGACCTTCATACGTCCCCTCCGCCGTCGCGATTCCGATCTCGGTAAAATGTTGGCCGAGAATATTCGCGCGGTGCGTTTGCGAGTTCATCCACGCGCCGTTGACGTCGGATGAATCGCTGAAATCGACGGCGAGATTCTCTCCCGCGTACTCGAACGAATAGCCCGCTTCCTTAAACCAGTGCCACGGATCTACCCCCTCCGGCGACGTGTGCGCGAAATAGCTTTTCGCCGCCATGTCGTCTGCTTTCGCCTGTGCGGCAGCGACGAGCCTCGGGTTGATAGTGAGCGCGTCGAGGTTTTCCTGCATGCGATCGTCGTTGGCAAGATCGACGAGCACGGCCGCGACGACCGAAGCGTACTGTCCAGAGCGCATCACGGCCCGATCGAGTGCCGAAGCAAAAAAAACGCAGATCACGAGGAGACTGCCCGCCGCCGCGGCCAGCGCTTCCGACCGGCGCGCTCCCGCGCCCCGCGGCAGGATTTTCGAGAGTAACCGGACGCGCCGCTGCTTCCTCATTTTTTTATTCTCGCACGCTTGCGCGAAGCGCCTAGGAGCTTTTCCCCACGCTCTTCCCCGCCCAAGAAGCCCGCTCCGGCGGGCTTCTTGGCGGCTGACAAACGTTTTCTCTACGGCGCGCAGTTGGTGACCGAGTTGAATCCGGCACCCGCATTGCAGGTATCGCTGCCCGGACCGGCGTCGATGGTATCGCTGCCGCTTCCCGCCGTTATCGTGTCGTTGCCCGCGCCGGATTTTATGTTGTTGCTTCCGTTGCCCGCCTGAATGATGTCGTTGCCGCTGCCGGTCGTGATGGTGTCGCTGCCGCTTCCTGCGGTAACGGTCTGGTCGCCATCGCCTGTCACGATGACGTTGCCGCCGTTTGCGGCATTGATCGTGTGCGTGCCATTGCCGACTCTGATGTTGTCGGATGCGTTGCCGGCCGTGATGTAGCCGTTGCCGTTTCCGACCGTGATGACATTGCCGCCGTCGCCGGCATCAATCGTCACGTCGCCGTCGCCGAGCGTGACCCTGTCGCTCGCGCCGCCGAGACAGATGATGTAGTTGCCGTTCGGGCCGTTCACGGTATCGCTCCCGCCCATGCCGCGGAGCATCGTATTCGGCGCGAGCGTGAAGCTTTCGCTCTTGCTCGTGCCGACGACGAGCGTATAACCGGGCGGCGGCGAAGCGAGCGAACAGGCATTTTGCGGCGGCGGAGGCGGGCATTTCGTGTTCCAAACGATGACGACTTTATCGCTCGTGAGGCCGGTGAACGACGGAGTGGTCGTAGCCGGAGTGCCGGCGGTGGCGGCCAGCGCTTCCGTGTCGCCCGTTGTGTAGCCGACGAGTTGGAAGAGCTTGCCGCCCGTGCAGCTCGCGCCGACGGTCGCGGTAGAGAGATCTTCGCTCGTCGAATAATCCGCGCCGGCGCTCATGCTCGCGGTTGTCGCTTCGTACGGATTCGGGTTGTTGAATCCGGCCGTCGAGAGCGGATAGTTGCCGCAGCCGGAGCCGATGTTGCCCGCGCTCCAGCACGCTTGCATCGGGAAGGAGGCGCTGCTGGCATTCGCTGGAGTCGCATGCACGCCGATGTATTTGATGATGGTCACGGTGACATTCGGGAGAGGGCCGTTGCACGGGCCGTTCAGATCCGACGAGGTGAGCCACGGCGTATAGTCGACCGTCGCGCTCGCGCCGACCGAATCGCCGGAGCCCGGGCCGATCGGTCCCGGGCCGCTCAAATTCCCCCACCAGTTGCACTCGGCATTTATGGCCTCGGCGCCGCCGTAGCGCAGGCCGAAGTTGTTGCCCGCGATGCTGTTGCGATTGATGACGTTGGTCCGGATCGTGCCGGCCGGCTGACTTCCCGAAAGGTAGATCCCTTCACCGTTTTGAGCGACGCCGTTGCCGACGAATGTATTGAAGGAGATCGTATCTGCGAATGCGCCGCGACCCGCCGAGGTGTTCCCGAACGACGTCAGCGCAAGCCCGGAGCGGCCGTTGCCGTCGAATACATTGTTCATTACCGTCGTCGTCGCGGGACCTCCCTGGAGGCCGTCGAACGAATTATTTTTGAACGTGTTGCCGAAAATATCCGCGAATTCCCATGAACGGCTTCCGAGGTTGACGCCCGTCGTGTTGGCCTGGAAAAGATTGCCCGCCATCTTCGGCGATCGTGTCACGCTCGTACCGACGTTGCGGTTGCTGTCGGAAAAGAGGCCGGTGGCGGTACCGGCCACATTCCCATTGACGACGTTGTTGTTGGTGAACCAGAACCCGTCCATCGCATCAGTGTCCATGTGGACAAGCCCCCCGCTGCCCGTTTTTGAAGACCCGTCGATGAGATTCCGATCGACGGTCATGTCCGTGCCCGGGTCATTCAAGAAGATGCCGCCGCTCGTGAAGCCTGTGATACGGTTGTTCTTGATCGTGAGATTGTCGATGGGGCCGCTGGTCGATTCGATCCCGCGTGTACCGCCCGAGATCGTGAAGCCGTCTATGGTCGCCCCTGCCGAGCCAGTCGTGAGCGTGATGCCGATTCCCGCAGCCGGCGCGATGATAGCCTCGGAGGCGACACGGCCGCGCGCGTCGACGCCCGATTGCACGCCTTTGAGGTTTAGGGATTTGTTGAGGACGACATTCTCCGCATAGGTGCCCGCGGCGACATTGATGGTGTCGCCCGGAGAGGCTTTGCCGATCGCGCCGCCTATCGTGAGACACGCGGTCGCGGCCGAAAGACAGTCATTCGCGTTACTGCCCGCAGGATCGACAAACCATGGTCCGGCGGCATGCGCAAGAAGCGCATAGACGAAAAACGCGAGAGAGCTTACCGCACTGATAAAAAAGACTTTGAACGCAAATGAAGGATTGTTGATAGTGTTCATATAAGAGAACGCTCAATTGAATAAGGAATACAGGCTGATAAAATCAGGAACCGCGATCGACCATATGCCTATTCATGCGCACGACATGTGTAGCACACATGAAGTATACGCCGCGCGTTTTTTGCGTGCGCAACTGCGCGTAGTGCATATCCGGTTTTCGAGCCTCAAAAACAGGATCTTTCATGGCTTCACGGAGCGAAATGCGTGCCCGCGCGCGTGCATGCGCGAGTAGTTGATGACATATCGTATGAGCATCGCAGCCATGACCGCCATGTAGATACTCGTGAGCGCAAGGAAGCAAAGCGCGAGCCAGAAGCTGCCCGAGTGCACGAGTAAATAGCCCGCATAGAGCCCGAGCGGCGAGAGCGAAGTGCCGAGACCGACCGTACCGCCGTTGAAATGGATCATATTTCGATGAACGAAGCGCGCGTGCCCCAGCGCTTTTCGGTATATCCCAAAAGACGGAAGAATTTTCTGCCGAGCGAGGTCATGAAGCGCGCGCGCTCTTCGAGCGCGCGCGCAAGCGCATTGAACCCCAAAAAAGCATACGAGCCGAGAAGCGCGAAAGTCATCGCATATCCGTAGAGGAATTCCGGCACAAAACTGATACGGATCAACCAATCGAGCCAGTCGCGTTCTTCATAGAGGCGCATGAGCCACAATTGGAAAAGATACGACGCGAGGAGCTGCGCGAAGGAAAATATGATGATGAGATCGGTGATACCCTTCGGCACCGACCCGCTTCCCCGCGAGAGCATGAGAAGCAAGACGAGTCCGAGCGTCGAGAGGAAAAGTCCGTGCCCGAGCAGGTCTTGAAATACGCTCGGCCAGTGCTTGGCGGCGGCGATTACGGTCACGCCCCCATAGCTCCACCGCGTGCGCTGACGCCAGAATTGCGACAGCTTCTCCGGGACGACGGTCCACGCGGGAGCGCAAAGCGCCGCCTTGACGCTCCAACCGCGGGATTTAAGGCGGGTCGTCATTTCGTAATCCTCGATCAAGTGCCCTTCGGCGAACCAGCCGACCTCGCGGAGCGCTTCGGCGCGAAAGGCGGTGAGCATGCCGTGCATCACCAAGGGGCCGCGCAGAAATCCTTCGTCGGCGAGACGGATGGCGTTGAAGCCGAGATACTCCAGGCCTTGCAACCGCGTAAGGAGATTCCGATTCTTATTGTGCACGCGACATTGCGAACACGCGGCACCGAGAGCTTCATGGCTCATGAGCTCGACGACGAGCTCGCGAACCGTCTGCTCTTTGATCACGACATCGTCGTCGACCGTGATGACGACGTCGGGCGCGACATCGCCCTCCCCGAAGATGTGCGAGAGCGCAAAATTGAGCGCGCCCGCTTTGAGGCGGTTTTCCGGCGTGCGAAGCAGCGTGAGGCGGGGCGAAAGATCGGCGAGACCGCGAAAGATCGCATCGGTGCTCGTACTATGCGGCGTTGAGTCGTCGACAAGATAGACGCGCGCATTTTGCGCGTAGCGGAGGCAATCTTCCGCGAGCACTTTGGTCACGATACTCGGCGAATACGTCGGGATAATGATGGCAATGCGCGCGTCCTCGTATGAAAAATCGGAACTCACGTGCAGAGCAGGGACGATGCATGTGCGAAAATCGAGTGCCGAGCGGGAGAGTCGGGTGCGGGTATGATTCACAAAAAACCGCTGATTTCCCTCCGCCCCGCGTGCGCGAAGCAGTGTAGTAAGGATAAATCAGCCGCAAGCCGCCTCTTATCCACAGGTGTTGATAACTTTGAGCCCGCACATCCCCGTTCGTTCTACGTGTTCCTTCTAAATGTTCCCTCCATACACTCCCATACCTTCCCCTGCCTGGTACACATCACGCATCCCTATTTGTCCGCTATAGCGCGAAAATAGGGATACTGAGAGATGTTCATCGCGATGTCAGCGTGATCAGAACGCGGGACTCGCGCAGATGGCCCGATGATGTGCGATGTGATGAGACAAACGTGCCTAAAAGGCTCCGGAGCCATTGGGCGAGCCCAATCCCGTCGGGCCGTCATAGCCGAAGCCGGAGGTACACAGATACGAACCGCCGCAGCTGCCGTTCGAACCGCTTATTATGTCGTGCAGATTCGATGAGGTGCCGAGCGCGTACGGCAGTTGATTCGCCGCACCCGAGGTGTTGCCAGAGAGCGCATAGATAGCGGCAACGACGGGTGCCGCGAGGCTCGTACCGCCGACCTGCCACCAGCCGCGCCGGCCAAAGTACGAAAGGCTGTCGTAGATGGCAGCACCGGTATTCGGATCGGCGACGGCCGAGACATCCGCGATGGTCCGCCGCGGGCAATCCGGATCATTCTGCCAGGAGGGCTTGGTCTGATATTTGCTGCATCCGCTCCCCGCACCGCCCCACGCGAGTTCCTGCCCGTATGAACCGTCGGGATGGAAATAGAGCGACGTCCCGCCGACGGCGGTGACGAAACGCGACGCAGCCGGGTATTCGGTGCCGTAGCCGCTGTCGCCGGAGGAGACGGTGAAGGCGACGCCCGGGCGGTTGAAATGAGAGTCGTAATTGACTTCGCCGGAGAACTCGCTCGCGCCGTAGGAATTGGAAACGACCGTGGCGCCAAGCGCCACGGCGCGGTCGACTGCGGCCATCAGATTGGTGAAGCTATTCGTATCCGACTCGACGAGGAGTATGCTGCAATTCTGACACAGTGCGTGCGCGGCCTCCACGTCGAGCGCTATCTCGAGCGCCCAGCCTGCGTTGCTCGAGGGGTAGCGCGTGCCGCCGCGCTGATCGACTTTCTTGAAGCACGGCGCCGCGGAGCTTGCGATCGCTCCTGTACAGGCGGGAAGCTTCGGGATGCCGAGAGTCGCGCTGTAGGTATCGAGATCGCTCTGGATGTAAGGATGGTTGTACGCGTCTACGATCCCGATGATGGGCGGCTTCCCCGCGCTCGAGATCCCGCTCACCCCATAGGCCGCCCGCAGCTGGACCGGGGTGAGACCGTAGATGATTTTCGCCGAGGCCCTCGGCGTCGCCGTCTCATCGGTGACGACGCGGGAGTGGCAATTGGCCTCGCCCTCGAGTGCTTCCCCGCACACCGCGATGTGCGGCTCGAATCGCACGCCGAATCGCCCTTCTATATCGAGCGCTTGCGCGCGCTCGGCATCCCGCTGCTCGATCGCATCGAACC
>JBEEJY010000006.1:0-69207 GCA_041168925.1 Candidatus Parcubacteria bacterium
TGATGGTCGTCGTCGCGGTGGCGGTCGCGCCGGCATCCCCGGCGCAACGGGCGATAAATCGGGCGGTCGCAAAGAGTTTTGGAGTCGAGGTGGAGCCGTCCGGATGTCCGCTTCCGAGCAGTGCGCCGCCTTCTGCGAACACATCGCAGGAAGAAAGTCCTATCGCAGCCCATGAGAGTCTCGCTTTGTTGCCGCGCTCCACGCGCAATGGGTTGGCGATCAACGTCACGATATGCGACGCGCGCATCGGGGTCGAAGAAGCCGCAGGAAATACGTCGGGCGAGATCGTGATGGGCGGCGTATACGATTGCGGCTGCGTTTGGCGCAGCGACTGCGGCGGCATGGTCGGCAGTTGCGGCGGTCGCGGCTGCTGTCCCTGCCCGGGATATTGCTGCGGGCGATTTTGCTGCGTTTGATCGTTGTAGCATGGGACTCCTTGCGCTTGGGCTTTCGAAAGCGGCCACACGATGATGGGCTGGACGCTCACGATGCATTGGCCCGAAGAGAAGTCCGGTGTCGCGGTACGCGTTTGCTCTCGACTTCCCTGGCAATACCACGGAAGCGGCTGGCCCGGCGGCAAATATTGGACCATGTACGGCTGGCCATCGACACGAATGTGGCAGACGGCCCTGTCGTCAGGAGCCGGCTGCGTGGGCGGGGTTTGCGAGTCAATACATTTTCCGTATGCGCAACCGCGGGAACACGCTTCCACGATCGCGCTCGGCGCGCACAAATCGATGACATTGTTTTCATTGCATACTAAAGTGCTCTTGCATTCTCCCCCGGGACCGCTCACATTCCAACACGCGCCATCGCTGCATCCGTATTCACACGCCCGCACGAGCGCACCGGTGCAGCCGTCGACGAGATTAACGCCGTCGCATTTGTTCGGTTGTCGACATTGCGGCTGGGTCGGCTGAGTTTCCTCTTGCGGTTTTTCTTCGGGAGTCGGTGATTCTTGCTGAGAGGTCGGCGGTGGCGGTTCGCTTTGTGGTGTTCTAGCAGGAGGTTCATCGAGCGTTTCTCCCTTCTCCGGAGGAGTCTCGGGCGTCGGAGGAGACGCAGGCGTGTACGACGACGTCGGTGGCTCAATAAAACCAGTTTCGTCAAAGCTTTCTCTTGTCGCAAACGGACCCGGACTGTATTGCAATGCCTGGCGAGCCATCGTAATGGGCATAAATCCACCCGCAACGTCGTTGCCAGTTTCTCCATACAGCGCTTCCGGATTGTTCAGCATGAGCTGTGCCTTGGTTCTCCAATCGATTCCGTATGTTCTTTCCATAAACGCGACCGCTGCTGCGCCTTTACTGGATTCAGATTCTTCCTGATCCGATCTCCCGAATAAACCGTTCCACCAGTTGGAGATCGTAGTCCCGATGCCTGAAAAAAACCCTGCATTCACGGTCGGAATAGGTTCATCGGAGCCGAGGCCGAGGGCTTCGCGATATCGATCGAGGGCCGTTTTGTTTGTATCGACTTGCGCCTCGCCAGGCACCTGCGGACTCGGCTGGAATCCGGTTGTTTGCGAAGCAGTCTCCCCACTCGGAGTGTTTTCCTTGCCGGTCGGCGCGCCGTCGCTTATAGACGGGGCGCCTTCAAGCGAAGCATTGAGCTCCGATTTCGACGGCGAGAAAAAACCGATGACGTTGTCGAACCAGCTCGGTTTTTTCTCCGGCTGCGTTTGCTGCCCGATTTGCTCCTGCGCTCCAGGAGCGGCTTTCGTGGGCAAAGACTCGGGGGTATAAGCGGAATTGATGACCGAGCTGCCAGAACCTGATTGCGGCGGGCAGGGCGCTTGGGATCCCTCCGCGTTTTGAGTGATAGCGCACGGGGTTTGCTGCGTTTGCGATGCCTGACTCTTTACCGGCTCCTGTTGGCGAGTAAACATCTCGTGTTTTATCTGCGGCAGGTCGTCGAAATCCTCGAGCTTGTGCCAGGTATCCTTTGCGTGATCGCGATACTCGCGCGGATCCCACGCGCCGGCGACACAGGGCCCTCGCACCGAAAATCCTCCTACCGTGCCTGTACATACTCCCGCGCCGCTGCCGCACACGCTCGCGCATGTTTTACTCGCCTCGTCAAAGGCGTTTTTCTGCGCATTCGTCATGGTGAGAGCGTGTGCGAACGACGCGGGGACGAGTAACATCGAAACGCAAACCGCGATGAGTCTTGCCGCGCGAATCGCTCTCATGGCGACATTGTAACCCGCCAAACTTCGCTAAAATCCAAATCGCAGGAATTGTTGCGCCTTCGCGATCCAATCGCGCGCGTTGATGATGAAGCTCTGTACGGCTTCCTGAAATCCGGTGGCCGAAGAAGAAACAATAGCGCCAATCCTTGATGCCGCGCCGCTCAAGCCGCCGCTCGTAGGAGCGCCGAAAGAAAGGTCCTCGCTCACGAACGTGTTGGGCGAATTGCTGTAGTTGCTCGGCGTCTGCGAGAAGCTCGATCCCGATCTCTCAGTCTGCGCGCCGCTGAGCGAGGAGGCCTTCGCATTGGCGAGAATGCCGGTCGACGCTTTCGCGCCAGTTGAAGAAGCGCCTCCCGAATTCGAGCTGCCGCTCGTGCCCTTCATCGCGTTGTTGAGCTCGCTCGATTTATCCATCGAATTCAAGACCGAGCTTCCGAGATCCGTCGAGATATACGGATTGCCGTAGCTTCCGAAACTCGAACTTCCGGTCGCCGTACTCGGGCAGGGGTTGGATGCATCGGCATTGGCAGATTCCCTCGCACTCGAATTCGCTTGATCGTAAAGACTGATGCTGGAGCTTGTCGAGGTAGACGTGGTCGCGCTGCTGATCGTTGTCGTTGACGCCTGCTGCTGCGTTTTTGGCGTGCACGGCTGATCTTTCGGCGGTTCGCTCGGCTTGCTTTCCGGCGGCTTCGGAGGCTCCGGCATCTTCGGCGGCTCGCCGCCCTTCTGCGGTTCCCCTTTGCACTTCATCGGCGCCTGGCATTTGCCGGGAGTCGGGTTGCCGTTGGTGACATCGGTGCACGGCATATCCTTGCCGCCTTGCTTTTTCGTCTTCGGATTCATCTGCGGAAACGGGTAGCTGTAGTCTTTGTCCGGCGTGCATTGCATGTCGGCTTCGTTGTCGACTGCGCGCGAGAAAAGCGGTACCAAGAAAAAGGAAGCGAGAACAATTATCAACACGACATCGAGAGCTTTTTGTCCCTTTGTCAACGTATCCCACGAGCGCTCCATGGCGGTCATGGGGGTATTATAGCCTCAGTTTTGATGCCAACTCAGTCGATATCCCCCATGCCGGGAGCGCCTCCCATCGGGGCTTTCTTGTCTTCGGGAATATCCGCGACGGCAGCTTCCGTCGTGAGCAAGACCGCCGCCGCAGAGGCCGCGTTCTCGACGCAGAGCCGCGTCACCTTCACCGGATCGATGACTCCCGCTTCGAACATGTCCGTTATCGCCTCTTCTTCCGACTCGGCGGAAGCATCGAATCCGAAAGCGCCGCCTCGCTTCACGACTTCCTGCAGCACGACCGCGGCATCCTGTCTCCCTGCGTTTTCCGCAATTTGCAAAAGCGGCGCGGAAAGCGCGCTCAAGAGAATGCGATAGCCGACGGTGTACTCATCGTGCGCTTTCGGGTCGAGTTTTTTGGAGAGCTTCGCCGCGACTTTCGCGAACGCCGCTCCGCCGCCGGGAACGATTCCCTCGGCTAGAGCCGCTTTCGTCGCATTGACCGCGTCTTCGATCTTGTCTTTGAGATACTTCATCTCGGTTTCCGTAGCGGCACCGACACGAATGACGGCAACGCCGCCAGTCAATTTCGCAATGCGTTCTTCGAGCTTCTCACGGTCGAATTTCGAATCAGTCGAATCGACTTGCGTGCGAAGCTGCGCGACGCGATCATCGATCGCGCTTTTCTTGCCCTTGCCGCCGACGATGACGGTCGAGTCTTTGGTTGCGACGACTCTGTTCGCCCGTCCGAGCATCGAGAGCTCGGCTTTCTCGAGCGATACGCCGAGATCGTCGGAAACGACCTCCGCGCCGACGGTAATCGCGATGTCCGCGAGCATTTCTTTCTTGCGGTCGCCGTAGCCAGGCGCTTTGACCGCGAGCACGTTGAAGACCCCTTTCAGTTTGTTAAGGACGAATGTCGCGAGCGCCTCGCCTTCCACGTCGTCGGCGATTATGACAAGATCGCGTTTCCCTGCCTGGGCGATTTTCTCGAGAAGCGGGACGATGTCTTTCACCGTCGAGATTTTCTTGTCGGTGATGAGGATCGGCGCATCCTTCGCCTCGGCCTCCATGCGTTCGGCATTGGTGATCATGTACGCGGAGACGTAGCCTTTGTCGAATTCCATGCCCTCCACGTATTCGGAATCGATGCCGGTCGCTTGCGATTCTTCGACCGTGACGACCCCGTCCTTTCCCACTTTGCCGACGACCTCCGCGATCTTTTCGCCGAGCTCCGCCGATTCAGCCGAGATCGACGCGACTTGCTTGATATCGTTTTTGCCCTTCACTTCGCGCGCCATCTTTTTCAGTTCTTCGACGGTGTCCGAGGCGGCCGCTTCGATGCCGCGACGCACCATCATTGCGTTAGCGCCGAGCGCGGTGCGCTTCAGTCCCTCGTGGACGATCGCCTGGGTGAGCACGACCGCGGTCGTCGTGCCGTCGCCCGCCTTGTCATTGGTCTTTGTAGCGACTTCTTTCACGATTTGCGCACCCATGTTTTCGAATTTATCGGCAAGCTCTATTTCTTTGGCGATCGAAACGCCGTCGTTGGTGATCGTCGGACCGCCCCAGGATTTGGAGAGGGCGACGTTGCGCCCCTTGGGGCCGAGCGTCACCTTCACGGCGCTGGCGACGATGTCGACGCCGCGCTTGAGCGCGGTGCGAACATCCTGATCAAATATGACTTGTTTTGCCATGGTGGTATTTATTTAATGACGGCTAAAATCGCCGATTCTTCGACGAGAAAAAGATTTTCATCCTTGTGTCCGACCTCATTGTCCCATCCGGCGTTGAAGATGACCTTCGAGCCGACTTTGACCTGCACCGGTATGAGCTTGCCTTCTTTCGACATCTTGCCGGGACCGATGGCGAGTACCGTGCCCGTTTTCGATTTCTCTTTTGAAGCGGTGTCCGGAATTATGATCCCGGCGGGAGATTTTTCAACCGTTTCTTCGCGCTTCACGAGTACGCGATCGGCAAGCGGCTGAATCTTGCGAGATGAGTCGGTTTCTTTTTTCATAGAATTATTGATTAGCTGCTAACTCGTGGCCACAATATAAGGGAATGTCTTCGCAGGAGCAACTTGACAATAAGTGGAGGATAAGATAAAGTTGTTTGACGTCTGGTGCCCCTAGTGCTACTGTGCGCGGAATGGTTTTTCTCCAGCAAACCCTGCCCTACGCGCAGATCGGGCTTTCTGCTCTTCTTATTGTATGCGTGCTTTTGCAGCGGACGGGTGCGTCGCTCGGAGGCGCATTCGGCGCCGACAACTTCGGCTCCGGCTTTCACACTCGCCGCGGTTTGGAGAAGACCCTCTTTTACACGACGATAATCCTTGGTATACTCTTCGCACTGTCCGCTCTCGTCAATCTTTTTATCAGCTAACGCGGCGCGCTCTTTGTTGAGCGATGCCCGCGCTTCGCGCGAGCGTTCACCTGTACTGCCGGTATGGCATTCGACTCCTTCTCGTACACAACTCCAGAAAAGCTTTCCGTGAAACTGACGCGGCGCCGCGCGGTGCCTTCACTCGCGGCGCTTGAGCGGCTCTTGCGCGCTTTCAGTCCGGGCGAGCGACTTGCGCTTTACCTCGTCTCGGCGGTGCTCGGGCTGTCGACTTTCGCGCTTCTTGCGGGTTTGAATGCCGCGATATCGACAAACGTGCCGGCGCGCGGAGGGTCGCTCACCGAAGGCGAGGTCGGCTCCGTTCGGTTTATCAATCCCGTGCTCGCGCTCTCGCAAGCAGATACCGATCTCGCATCGCTCGTGTATTCAGGCCTCATGCGCGCCATGCCCGACGGTTCGATCGCGCCGGATCTCGCCGAAAGCTACGAGATCTCGCAAGACGGCACGGTCTACACCTTTCACTTGCGGCCCGATGCGACATTCCACGATGGCTCCCGCGTGACATCGGCCGACGTCATCTACACCGTACAGGCGACGCAAAACATCGAGATCAAAAGCCCGCGCCGCGCGGATTGGGACGGTGTCGCGGCGGCGGCCCCTGATGAGCGCACGGTCGTTTTCACCCTCCCGCACCCCTACGCTCCGTTTCTCGAGAACACGACGCTGGGCATATTGCCCAAGTCGATTTGGCAGAGCGTGCAACCGGAAGAATTTCCCTTCAGCCCCGCCAACACGCGACCGATCGGAAGCGGCCCTTTCAAGGTAGGTAACATAACGACGGATTCAACCGGTTCGATCACGCGATACGAGCTCACGCCTTTCAACCACTTCACGCTCGGCGCGCCTCACCTGTTTCACTTGTATTTCTTATATTATCCGAACGAAGATGCGATGATCGCGGCATGGAAGAGCGGCGCGATCGATTCGATGGCGGGTATCTCGCCCTCGAATCTGTCGGCTCTCGCGCGAACAGACGAGCAGATCGTCCGCGCGACGCTGCCCCGCGTCTTCGGAGTCTTTTTCAACCAGAGCCATGCTCCGGTTCTTGCCGACGCGTCGGTGCGCGAGGCGCTGGATGCCGCAACCGATCGAGAGGTCATAGTCGATTCGATACTCGGCGGATACGGATCAGCGCTCTCCGGGCCGATCCCGTCTGGAGTCACCGGTTTCATTGCTCCGGCGCGCGCTCAACCCTTCCTTGCGGCGGCATCCTCGACAATGCGGATCAAGCCGGATGAAAAAGCAATCGCGGCGGCGCGCGCAATACTTGAGCGGGGCGGCTGGGAGTTCTCGGAGGCTTCGAGTACGAAAGGATCGACTGGTCTCTGGCAAAAGAAGCAAGGGAAAGGCAAGGGCGCGCAGACGCTTTCGTTTACGCTCTCGACCGCGGACGAGCTGGAACTGGTGGCGACGGCCAACGCGCTCGCGGAGAGTTGGCGAGCGCTCGGCGTAGATGTGGATGTGCGGATCTATCCGATCTCCGAGCTTAATTCGAGCGTCATCCGACCGCGCGCTTACGACGCGATTCTCTTCGGCGAGGTTGTGGGGCGCACGCTCGACCTATTCGCCTTCTGGCACTCGAGCCAGCGCAATGATCCGGGTCTCAACCTTGCGATGTACGCCAACTCAAAGGCCGATTCGCTCCTGATCCAGGCACGCGCTACGAAGAATCGCGCCGAGCGAGAAAAGTTGTACGAACGCTTTAGTGAAATGGTTAAAAGCGATACGCCCGCAATCTTTCTCTATGCGCCCGATTTCGTCTACCTCGTTCCCGACTCGCTCCACGGGGTTTCGCTCGGAGCGCTTACCACTCCAGCCGAGCGTTTCCTGAACGCGTATCAATGGTACATCTATACCGAGCGCGTATGGAGCGTATTCGCGCGATAACTCATCAATCAATAAACCGTATGGAACCACAATCGCCCATGAATCACGGCCGAGGCGCAGGCTCGCGCCCTCACGCGGCACGCCCGGGAGGGCGCGATGGATCGCCTTCTCGCCGGCCGCGGCGCTTCCCCGGACGCGCGGGCGGTTTTGGCAATCGTCCGCCTCGTCGGGGTCGCGCGAGAGTCGAACACCAAACGGCCGCCGTACGCAAACAAAACGCAATCATCGCTCCGCCGAGCGAGAAGACGGTGCGCATCATCCCGCTCGGCGGCGTCGAAGAAATCGGCCGCAACATGACCGCCGTCGAGGTCGGTAATGATATTTTCATTCTCGATTGCGGCTTCCAGTTCAGCGAAGACGAAACGCCGGGCGTCGACTACATCTTGCCCAATACGGGCTACCTAGAAGAGCGTCGCGAGAAGATACGCGGACTTCTCATTTCGCACGGCCACCTCGACCACATCGGCGGCATTCCGTATATCATCGATCGCATCGGCAACCCGATTATTTACACGCGCAAGCTCACGGGCAAAATGATCCAGAAGCGGCAAGAGGAATTCGCATCCGCGCAGCCCGTACAGATCCGCGAAGTCGAGAAGGACGAGGCGATCAAGCTTGGTGCGGCGACTATCCGCTTCTTCGGCGTGACGCACACCGTGCCCGATTCGATGGGCATCATTATCGAAACGCCCTGGGGCGACGTCGTTTTCACCGGCGACATCAAACTCAATCACGAAAACGGCGAGCCTTCCGAAGAAGAGAAACGGGAATTCGGTATTTTCAAGGAGCGAAAGGTGCTCGCGCTCCTCATGGACTCGACCAACGTCTGGCAGCCGGGCTTCTCGATACCCGAGAGCAACGTGTACCGCACGCTTGAAAACATCATCAAAGACTCAAAGGGCCGTCTCATCATCGCGATGTTCGCTTCGCACCTCGAGCGCTTGATCAGAGTCATTCACTTCGCGGAAAAGTACGGCAAGAAAGTCGTCATCGACGGACGCTCAATGCGCACCAATATCGAAATCGCCCGCGAGCTCGGCTTGGTCAAATACAAAGACGAGACCGTAGTACAGGTCGAAGATATCGACCGCGTTCCGCCCGATAAGATGCTGATCCTCGCGACGGGCGCGCAGGGCGACGAGTTCGCCTCGCTCGCGCGCATCGGCAACAAGACGCATAAGAATATCCGTCTGCAGCCGACGGATACGGTCGTGCTCTCTTCTTCGGTCATTCCGGGCAACGAGCGCGCGGTGCAAAAACTCAAAGACAACCTCTCGCGCCAAGGCGCGCATATCATCACGTATCATGCCTCCGACGTGCATGCTTCCGGCCACGGCAATCGCGAGGAAGCGGCATGGATACACAAACAGGTCCGTCCGAAATTCTTCATCCCCGTGCACGGCTATCATTACATGCTGCGCGTGCACGCCGATCTCGCGGTCGAGATGGGAGTCGATCAGAAAAACATCGCGATTCCCGACAACAGCTCGATCATCGAAATCCACGGGGGTGAAAAGATCGACAAGCATCCGGTGAAAGCGCCGGCGGAATTGCGCGTCGTCGAAGGTCATGTCGTGTCCGAACTCTCGGAAGTCTTGATGCGGGATCGCTTGGCGCTCGGTAAAGAAGGTTTTTGCGTCGTCGTTGCCACCGTGGATCGCCGCACCGGCAAACTCCATAAGTCACCCGACATCATCTCCCGCGGATTCGTCTATCTGCGCGACAACAAGGACTTGATGGACCAGACGCGCCTCATCATCCGCAAATCGGTCGAGACGTCGCTGCGTAATCCGCGCGCGGCCGACCTCGATGCCGCCCGTGACGATCTCGCCGAATCCGTCTCCCGCTTTCTCTTGCAGCGCACGATGAAACGCCCGATCGTCATTCCGGTGATCGTGAGTATATAAATAGGCGGGATGGAGATTGGTCAGACCGGATTGTTATAAATGTTTTGCGCGACAAGGCGGCGAGTCGCCTTGTCGATTTATTTTACGAATACCCTACGCAATCCGCCACTTGCCTTTTTGGCGGACGATGAGTCCGTCGCGCGCAAGACTGGAGAGCGCGCGAGTCATACGTTCGTCCCCACGAGGTTGTTTGCCCGCATGCAACTGGCGGAGAATCTCTCCGCGCATTTGCCTGAGAGATCCTTCAAATTTCGATTGCTTTACATAGTGAACACTGCGGCTGTTGTTGCGCACGCCCGTTTTTTTCAAATACGCTCCGTAGTCCATGAGCGCCCAGTGCCACTTCCGTGGATCCTGCTTTTTTGCAATCTTTCTTGCGTATACTAAAAGCGTGCTGTCGCTCACCTTTAGCGTACTCCGCGCAAAGTGACGCATGAGCGCGGTTCGAATATTGGTCTCGATGAGGATGTCGCGCTCATTGAACGAGAATATGCGTACCGCCGATCTGGTATATGGTCCGATTCCCGGCAACGAATGACGTAATGCTTCCCTGAAATCGCCCGCGTGCATTGTAACTATTTCTTTTGCGGAATCGTGCAGATACTTGCCCCGCCTGTTGTATCCTAGCCCGCTCCATTGCCTCAAAACATCTTTGAGTTCCGCTCTTGCGAGCGCTCTGATGGTCGGGAATCTCTCGATGAATGATTCGTATCTACCGACGACGCGCGACACTGGAGTTTGCTGCAGCATCACTTCGGAGACGAGAATTTTGTACGGGTCTGTCGTCTTTCTCCATGGCAAATCATGCCTGCCGTCCTCTTTCCAATGACGCCAGACAAGCCTTAGGAACGCTGCGATCTCTCTAGAGTTCGTAGACGACATCTTTCCGTTCGACAACCACGTTCCAGCCGAGCCGCTTCGCCGTCTTGTAGAGTTTCATGTTTGGATTAAAACAAATGGGTTTTGCGACAAGTTCGAGAAATGGAATATCGCTCTCCGTGTCGCCCACTCCGATCGAATGCGCGAGTGTCAGATTCTCGCGCTCGACGGCGCGCCTGACAATGGCCGCTTTGTTGAGAATTAGGTGCTCATCGATCACCTTGCCGGTAAAAAGTTCTTGCGGGCCAGTTTCATAGAGCATGCCGTAGGTCTTGTCGAATCCCAACCGCGGACAGAACTTATCGAGCACCGTTTTTGGAGAGTGCGAGACGGCGAGCAAGAAATAATCGCGCTTCTTGAGATCTTTGATGAGGTCGCGCGTGTAGCGATAAACGCGCCGCCACTGTTCATCGACAATTTCCCGTGCCGCATCGGCAAGCGCGGAGTAGTGAATACCTTTCAAATGTCCGACGAAGGCTTCGACGACCGCGCCGATGTACTCTTCATAATCGCCTTCGCGATTGAGCCAGCGTTCGTAATCGCGTTCGTATACGTCGCGCGTTTCTTTCGGAAATGTACCGTTCTCGATCAGTCGATTTACGACCTGGATCAGAAGCGAGGAGCGAAAGATCGTACCGTCGACGTCGAATATCGCGACTTTCCGCTTCGCATTGGCCATGTCGACATACTACCAAAGCCTGAAAAATTTAGTATTCTGGGCTCTAATGGTGCGAAAAATCAAGAATATCCTCTATTTTTTCGTCGCGTCATACTTCGCCTTCTTCGCGCGCCTCAAGCTCAAGCGCTGGAAGCCTCGGGTTGTCGCGGTAACAGGCTCCAACGGGAAAACAACGACGCTCCACCTTATCGAAGCGGCGCTTGGCGACCTGGCGCGCTACTCGCACGGCGCAAACTCGAGCTTTGGCATCCCTTTCGACATCCTGGGCTTGAAGCGTCGGACATTTTCACCCGTCGAGTGGTTTTGGCTCGTGCTTGCGGCTCCTTTTTGCGTTCTGAAGCGCCCATATCGAGAACGTATCTACGTCGCCGAGGCCGATTGCGACCGACCGGGCGAGGGTGGATTTCTGAGCGCGCTTCTGAGACCGGAGATCGTGCTGTGGCTTTCTTCGGCGCGAACGCACAGCATGAATTTTGATAAGAGCGTGCGTGCGGGAGCGTTTCCAAACGTCGAGGAGGCGATCGCGCATGAGTTTGGTTATTTCCCCGAATATGCCGCGCGGCTCGTCATCGTCAACGGCGATATCCCGCTCATTGAGGCGCAGCTTCCGAGAACGAAGACGGTCGTGCATCGCATTCGCGAGAGTGCGCTCGGGCAATACGAAATCGCCGCAAGCGGCACGAGCTTCACGATTCACGGGCGATCGTATCGGTTCCCCTATTTGCTGCCAAGAGAAACGTTCTATTCGATCGCGGCCGTGCTCGAACTTGCCGCGTATCTCGACGTTTCTCGACACGTTGATTTTTCGACGTACGCGATGCCGCCCGGCCGCAGCTCGATATTCAAAGGCACGCAAGGGACGACCATAATCGACAGCACGTACAACGCGAACGCGTCGTCAACTACCGCGCTGCTTGGCATGGTAGAGCGACTGCCGGGCGAGCAATGGCTCGTCTTTGGGGACATGATCGAGCAGGGTGAAGAAGAAAAGGAAGAGCACGAGAAAGTCGCGCTGCGTATCGCATCCGGCAACTTCGCAAAAGTATTATTGGTCGGCCCGCGGACAAGACGCTTCGCGCAGCCGCACATTCCAAACGCCATCGCCTACGATGCGCCGCGCGACGCGCTTGCATATCTGCTGCGCACCATCAAAGGCGGCGAGACGCTCATTTTCAAAGGTGCTCGATTCCTGGAAGGAATCGTCGAGCACCTGCTCGCCGACAAGAAAGACGTCGAGAAGCTCTGCCGCCGAGAGGCGATCTGGCGCAAGCGGCGCGCGCAATGGGGATTATGAAACTTTTCATTCTTCACGGATGGACCTACCAGACGGCGACTTGGGATGCGCTGCTCGGCGAATTGCGTAAGCGCGGGATCGAGTACGAATTCCTGCTCTTGCCGGGTCTCACCGACGGTACGAATCCGGTCTGGAACATCGACGACTACATTGACTGGCTCAAATCGAAAATCGGCAACGAACGCGTCGTTCTCTACGGCCACTCGGCAGGCGGTCGCCTCTCGCTCGCATTTGCGCTCAAGTACCCGACTCAAGTCGAACGACTCATTCTCGAAGACAGCGCGGGCATTCCGCCGCGAGGGTTACGTAAGCTAAAACGCGACTTTTTCCGCGTGTTTTCCCCGCTGAATAAGATTCTTATGCCGCCGGAGGCGCTCCGTCGCGCGTTCTACAGGCTTATCCGCGAGAACGACTACGGCCGCGCAACGCCCGAAATGCGCAAAACGCTCGCAAATCTCGTGTCTATAGACTTACGAAACGGACTCAAGAACATCCGCTGTCCGACCCTGATCATCTGGGGCAAGGGAGACAAAACGACTCCGCTCATCGACGGGCAGTTGATGCATGAAGAAATCGCCGGCTCGCGCTTGCAAGTCATCCCGGATGCCCGCCATTCCCCGCACATAACCCATCCGAAAGAAGTGGCGGGACTTGTCGCGAGCGAACTGCGAAATACATGAATATATTCAACTCCCTCGGCTCAAATTACGATCTTTCGACTGCCATGCGGATCCTCTTCGCCGTCGGGAGCGCCGGCGCGAAGCGACGACTCATCAAGGGGCTTGAAAGTCGGTACGGCGGAAAGGCTATACTGACGTACAAAGGTCGCGAGGCGCTCCTGCTTGCCCTTCGCGCGCTCCCTGAAAAAGGCGCGGTCGTCATGAACGGCTTCACCTGTCTCGCGGTGTACGAGGCGATCGTCGCGAGCGGGCATGAGGTGTGTTACGTCGACGTGCCCGCGCACGAACTCGAATTCTCTCCGGAATCGCTGCGCGAGGTGCTTGCGACGCGCAACGACATCAAAGCGGTCATCGTGCAAAATACGCTCGGCATTCCCTGCGATATGCGGCAGATTCACGCGCTCTGCCGCGAACATGGCGTCGTTCTCATCGAAGATCTCGCGCACTCGATCGGAGCACGGTATGCTTCGGGAGAAGAAACCGGCACGATCGGGGATTTTGTGGTTCTTTCATTCGGCCAGGACAAAGTGGTAGACGCGGTCGCCGGGGGCGTCCTTATCGTTCGCGCTTCTTCTTTTGCGAGCGCCGTCCGAAAACCCGAGCAACACGTCTCGCTCGTGCGGCAGCTGAAAGATCGTTTGTATCCGCTCCTCTCTATCAGCGTGCGCGCCGCGTATAAGCTCGGTTTCGGCCCGATCTACCATGCTTGCATCAGGTCGCTTCGATTGCTTTCCACGCCCCTCGGCGAGCCCAGCGAGAAAGTACGATCCCTTCCCGGATGGTATTGCTCGAATATTCTCCGTCAGATGGACTACCTTCCCGCGATCGCGAAACATCGGGAAGAAATCGCGAAAATATACGCCGTGCACTTGGAAGGGAGCCTTCTGCCTCACCGCGTATTCCGGCACATCCCGCATTCGTCGAATGTACGCTTCCCCATTTTCATACAGGGTCGAAATAGGTTGTGCGCGCATATGAAAACGCATGGCATCCGTATCGCCGATACATGGTACGACGCGCCGGTCGCGCCGAAAAAGTATCTTCGAAGGACGAACTACCGCAGCGGTACGTGTCCGCATGCGGAACATCTCGCGGAGCGCATCGTGAACCTTCCCACGCACGTCAACGTCTCGCAAGACGACGCCCGTGCTATCGCATCGCTCATCAACGAATGGGCGCGGGCGGATCTCGCACTTCCCTACCACGTCCGCGCAGCGAACGAATCTGCATGGGAAGATTTCATACGGCGGCAAAAACCGCACAGTTTTCTGCACTCGTGGAAATGGGGCTTGCTGCAGGAAGAAACAGGCTCGCGCGTGTTTCGACTCGGCGCGTACAAAGGCGGGAATCTCGTTGCAATAGCGCTCTTGATACGAACGCAAGCGCGGCGCGGGACGTTTTTGCTCTGTCCACACGGACCTTTGATGGCAGCGGGAGAAGATTCAGCGCCGATCTTCAACTTGTTGGTCGAAGAGTGTACGCGACTCGGCCGCGCTGAAGGCTGCGATTTCTTGCGTTTCTGTCCGCTCGCGGAGGATTCGGAGCGCGATCGCGCGCTGTATCGCAATGCCGGATTCAGAGACGCTCCGATCCACATGCATCCGGAACTGGCTTGGATGCTCGATATCACAAGATCGGAAGACGAGCTCTTGAGAGAGATGCGAAAAACGACCCGGTACCTTGTGCGCAAGATGGAAAAGGATGGCGTCGAAATCGCGCGAAGCAACGACCCAGCCGACATCGAGAAATTCTGGCCGATTTATGAAGCGACGGCGGCGCGGCAGCATTTTACGACCTTCAAAAAATCCGACTTGCGAAAAGAGTTCGAGCTTTATGCAAAAGACGATCAGGCGCTTTTCTTTTTCGGATCCCAACGCGGTTCCCTTGTCGCAGCTGCCATCATCATTTTTTACGGCGGACAGGCTTTCTATCATCATTCCGGTTCGGCATCATATGACGCCGGAGGCGCGAATGTCTCATATCTATTGCAATGGCGCGTGATACAAGAGGCAAAACGCCGCGGCTGCACGCTCTACAATCTCTGGGGTATCGCACCCGATGACCGGCCGGACCATCCGTGGGCGGGATTGTCGCTTTTCAAGAAAGGCTTCGGGGGGTTCGCGGAACGTTACGTCCATGCGCAAGACAAGCCGCTCTCCGCAAAGTACGGCCTCAACTACCTCGTCGAAACCGCGCGCCGGATCAAGCGCGGATTTTAAACCAGCGATTTGCCGCTTGTGGCCAGATCGCGGTGAGCGCATGTTTTGAGCAGTCGTGCGGACGCGCGGGGCAGATGTAACGGCCATAGAGGACGAGACCGTTGTTGACATACTTCCAGTCTTTTTTCGGGATAAGGCGCTCGAGGTCGTGCGAAATTTTCTTGAGATCATCGTTATCTGAAAGATCGAAACGTTTAACGAATCGCTTTACGTGCGTGTCGGTCGGAATCCCTTCCCATGCGTCGTAGAGCTCGCCGAGAATCACGTGGGCAGTCTTATACCCGACACCCGGCAGAGTTTGAAGCTCTTTCGCAGTACGTGGTACCCGCCCGTTAAAATCGGCGGAGACTTTCTTCGCGGCCGCAATGATGTGCCTGGCTTTATTCCGAAAAAATGAGACCGACGAGATTTCTCGCTCGAAAACTCGAGGGTTCGCATCCGCAAAACAAGACGGTTTTTTATATTTCTTAAAAAGACCCGCGGTCACCTTATTCACTTGCTTATCGGTCGTCTGTGCTGACAGGACGACTGCAACGAGAAACTGGAACGGGGTTTTGTATGCTAGTTCGCTTTTAGGCAGAGGGTACGCTTTTTTAAGGTACGCGACGATACGACGCGCTCGCGCCTGTCTCTCCTGTCCTTGCGATGCGTTCATTAGCGAATGAAAAACGTCGCGCGAGCCGTGACCATCACCTGCTTGTCGATGGTCGAGGTGTCGTACGAGCCGTAGTCGGAAATATCGACGGAATTCGGCTGCATCACTTGCACGACTCCGCTTGAAGCGGACTTGAGCGCTCCGACGCTTTGGCCGGTCGATTTCGCGATCGATTCGGCGCGTGCTTTCGCATCTTCTACCGCTTTTCCGATAAGCGCCACGCGAACGCTGGGAAGCGAAGAAACGTAATATTCGGGCTGGCCGGCGGACACGAGAATCCCCTGCGCGGCAAGCTCTCCGATATCCTTCGATAAGGATTCAATTTGCGACGGGTCGTCCGATGAGACCGTGATCTGCTCGCGAATTGTGTAGCGACGCGGCGCGTTGGAATCGTTCGAGTATGAATAGTCCTGGTCGACCGAAACGGGAGTCGTGCTGATGCGGCCTTCAGGAATGCCGCCCTTCGAAAAAAAGGTAAGAACAGCTTGCGCATCGCGTGCGACCCGGCTTTGAGCGGACGGCACTTCCGATTCGTAGGCGGATCGACTGACCGACACGCTCCATTTTGCGGAATCGGCCTTCAGAGCCTGCGTCGCGGAGCCGGTCACCGAAAGCGTGTTGTCCATAGAACGGACATTGTAGAAGGTGAGGGAACCGATAAGGGCGGCGATAACGATGCCGAGCCCCAAGACCCCCGCCGCTGCCACCATGTCTTTCTGCATCATGGGAATCACTATACGCACGGTTTTGTCCAGCGCAACTGCTACTGTATGACGACCGGTATTTCGACCGAATCGTCATTTTCAGGCAGACCTGACGGATTGTCTTTCATGAGCACGAGCGTGGCAGGGCCTCTGTACCCCGAAACGGTGACGGCCGCTTCGAACGGGACGAATGATTCGGTCATCCAGTCGCCTTGCGCCTGCGCGATGCCCTGCCCTACTTTATTGTTGTTTGCGTCTCGCACTTGAACCGGAAAGGAGGCTTCGAAATACCACGCGCCTCTCGCTTCACCGGTAACGGTGAATGTTTTGCCGACAGTAGCGTGCGGGAGCGGGTTCGAGATTGTCACCTTGTCGGACATGAATGGCGTCTCGATTGAGCGAGGCGTCGAAGTGGATGTCGTCGGCGCAAGCACAGGTGCGGGCGTTGCAAAAAGTATCCAAGCGAGCACGATAACGACGAGCGTCGCGACGAGCAGTATTGTCCACATCACTCCCCTGTTCATACCCACCAGCCTACAGCTGCGCGATGATCTTGGCAATCTTCGCCGAATCGTGCCGCGCTTTGTCGCTTCGCGAAGCCAGATTTTCAACGACTACGTGTTTCGCGCACTCTTTGAGAGCCGCGTCGCACACCATCGGATACTTCTTTTCCTTTTCATACGCTTCGAGAAGCTTCGAGTCCATGGACGCCCCGTTGCAGATGACGTAATCGAATGTCTTCAGTCCGCTATAGCGTAATAGCTCGCGGACCATATCGGACGCCTTGAATCCGTGCGTCTCTCCCCACTTCGTCATGAGATTGCATACGACGACGGTCTTGCCGCGCGACGCCTTGAGCGCGCGTGGCATGCCATTTGTCAGCAGCGTCGGAATCAGCGATGAGTAGAGATCTCCCGGTCCGATTACGATCGTATCCGCGAGATGAATCGCGTCCGCGGTTTCTTTATAGATTTTTGCCGGCGGATCTAAAAAGACTTTGGCGATACGCAACGCGCCGTCGTGCTTCGGGATATCGATATTGGTTTCGCCCACGATCTCCTGCCCGTTCTCAAGGATCGCATGCACGTGGGAGTGATCGAGCGAGACGGGGAGGATTTTGCCGGTAATGTTGAGCAGTTCGGACGCCTTGCGAATTCCCTGGATTTCGCCGCCATAAATCGAAGCGAGTGCGACGAGAAAGAGATTACCGAAACTATGGCCGTCGAGCGAGCCGCCACCGTTTTCAAACCGATACTCAAAAAGCTCCCGAAGAATCGCAGCCTTCTTCTCATCGGCGAGTGCGAGCATTCCGCGACGCACATCGCCCGGCGGCAGTATGCCGAACTCGTCGCGCAATTTCCCGGCCGAACCGCCGGAATCAAAGGAGGTAAAAACCGCCGTGATATCGAGCGGAAACTCCTTGAGCCCGCGCAAAAGCGTGTAGCCGCCGCTCCCTCCGCCTATTCGGACCACCCGTTTTCGAGCCATTCCGGACAGCATTGCACAAATCGGCGAAGCTTGCTACCATCGCGTTACAACTGAATATCGTATCAAGAGCGTGGGGAGAGTTCCGGCTCGACGAACCACCGGCAGCGTGCTCCGAGTAGCATCGAGGAGTAATGTGCCTCTTCCGGCCCTCCGGGAAGATACACATTATCCATAATCTCCCGTCGGGAGATATTTTGTTGCTAGAACGATATACCGTATGTTCCATTCACTAGAACGATACACGACGGAATCAGTCACCTCTGGGCATCCGGACAAAGTGTGCGATCAGATATCGGATGCGATCCTCGATGCGTGCCTCGCTCAGGATCCGTACTCGCGCGTTGCCGTCGAGAGTTTCGGCAGCCACGGCACGCTGATGCTCGGGGGCGAAGTAAAGACAAAGGCGAAAGTCGATTTCAAAAGAATAGCGCTGGGCGTGTATCGCGATATCGGTTACACCGACAAGCTCAAAGTTTTCAATACGATCGCGAAGCAATCTCCCGACATCGCAATGGGAGTTGATACCGGAGGCGCGGGCGATCAGGGCATCATGTACGGTTACGCAACGAACGAGACGAAAGAGTATCTTCCGAAGGGAGTCGTGCTCGCGCACGCGCTCGCTCGGCGTCTCGAGAGACTGCGCCGCAACGGCACGCTGAAGTGGCTGAAGCCGGACGGCAAAACCCAAGTGACGATCTCGAAAGGCAAGGTAATCACCGCGTTGTGCTCCACTCAGCACGACAAGAAGGTTTCGCAGGAAGAAATCCGCAAGCAGCTCATCAAACATCTCTTCATTCCCATACTCGGCTCCGTGAAAGACGTCGAGATTCTTGTAAATCCTACCGGGCAGTTCATTCTCGGCGGTTTTGCCGCTGATGCCGGATTGACGGGCCGCAAGATCATGGTCGACACCTACGGCGGCGTCATGCCTCATGGAGGCGGCGCATTTTCCGGCAAGGATGCGACGAAGGTGGATCGCTCCGCGGCATACATGTGTCGATTCGTCGCCAAAAATCTCGTCGCCAACGGTTACGCGAAAAAGGCGCTCGTGTCGGTCGCCTATGCGATCGGGCGGGTCGATCCCGTGATGGTGGAAGCATTCGACGAGAAGGGTCGCGATCTCACGTCGATCGTCAAGAAGCATTTCGATTTCCGACCTCGCGCTATCATCGAACGCCTTGTATTGAACCGCCCGATCTACCGTGAGACCGCAGCCTACGGGCATTTCGGCGTCCAGGGTCGCCCGTGGGAGAAGATTATCAAGATATAAAAAGTGGTAATGAAATGCCGAGGCGTGCCGTCATGTATACTGTAGGTATGTCATTATCGGCTAATTACCATACAATATGAACGCTATTAGCAGAACTGTGGCGACTGCGTTTGTCGCTGCCGCCGTCGTAATGCCCCTTGCGGCATCGGCGCAATCGACCGACCTGCAAAACCAGATCCAGTCGCTCTTAAATCAAATCAAGGCGCTGCAAGAGCAGTTGCGAGCGCTTGTTGCCTCGAGCTCGGCTGCGGGAAGCGGCATCTGGATGATGGGCTCGACTACTCCGCCGTGGGGTACGCCGCCCGGACAAATCGCGAAGGCTGCGTGCATTCGCCTCAACAGAAACCTGGACATCGGCTCTCAAGGCGACGACGTGAAAAAACTTCAGGAGATACTCGCGGAAGATTCGGACAACGATTATCATGCCGGCATTACGGGATTTTTCGGTCCGCGCACGGCGCAGGCGATGATGCGATTTCAAATGCGGTTCAACATCGCCTCGTCGAGCAATGGAAGTGTCGGACCGATGACACGCGGGTTCTTCGAACGCGCGTGCGGCGAGGGTATGGGTGACGACGAAAAGGACGCGCGCTCCATCGTCGGAAACATCAGCTCCGTCGGCTCATCTTCGTTCGTGGTTACCATCAACGCAAACACGTCACGGACAATCAACTTCACCGCCTCGACCACGATCGAGATCGTACCGAGCGCGACGTCTTCGCCTATAACCGGGTCATCGGCAGATCTCGCGGTGGGCAAAGTGATACACGCAATCGGGACGCCGAATGCGGATGGCAGTTTGACGGCGACTTTGATCAGAATCGGCGTGCCGCTTCCGCCGCCGCGCCCCCAGAAACCGATCTTCGAGTTTGACAAACTCGGGCGCAAGATCGTCAACACCGTCATGGACGACCTTCGCGGCAGAGATAATCGCTTGCCGAACCGTCCTCCCAAACCTGGAATGATGCCCATCAACGGCGGGCCGAACACCGGTCGAGGATTGTAAGGCCACGAGCTGGCAAGGCTGATAACGCCGATTTAATCGTTGAGTAAAACAAAACTACTCGACTGTAACCGATTTCGCGAGATTACGCGGGCGATCCACGTTGAGGCCTTTTCCTTTGGCGAAGTAGTAGGCAAAAAGCTGTAGGGGTACGACGTTGAGAATCGGCGAGAGCATCTCGAGAGTCTTGGGGACGTACATCACGTCATCGGCAACTGTTCGAATTTCCTCGTCCCCTTCGCTCGCAAGCGCGATAACGGGCCCTTTGCGCGCCCTGATTTCGTGAATGTTCGAAATCATTTTTTCGTACATCGAATCTTTCGGGACGATCGCGAGCGTCGGGAATCGCTCATCGATCATGGCGATCGGGCCATGCTTCATCTCACCGGCTCCGCAGCCCTCCGCGTGAATGTAGGAGATCTCTTTGAGTTTGAGCGCGCCTTCGTATGCGACCGGATAGTTGTATTTGCGCCCGAGGTAGAGAAAATCACGGACGTTTGCATACTTTTTCGCAAGTGCTTGTATGTGATCCTTCGTGTCGAGCACGCGCTGCAATTTCGATGGAAGCTGTTTCAGCTCATCGGCTATTTCTTTTCCTTGTTTTTCAGTCATCGTGCGCTGGCGACCGAGGAAAAGCGTCAATAGCGCGAGCGCGCTCAACTGCGAAACGAACGCCTTGGTCGAAGCAACGCCGATCTCCGGTCCCGCGTGATTGTACACGCCTGCATCGGTCTCGCGTGCGATCGTGGAGCCTACGGTATTGACGATGCCAAGCGTGAGAGCGCCGCGCCGCTTCCCTTCGCGTACGGCTTCGAGCGTATCGAGCGTCTCTCCGCTTTGAGATATCGCAAGCACAGCCGTGCGCTCGTTGATGACCGGCGCGCGATAGCGAAACTCGCTGCCAAGTTCGACTTCGACCGGAATGCCCGCATGACCTTCGAGCATGTACTCGCCCACCAGCCCGGCATAGTAGGCAGTGCCGCACGCGACGATAATGATTCGATCGATCTTCTCAAGCTGTTTCGCGACGCTCTCCAGCCCGCCGAGTTTCGCTGTGCCCGTCTCGACGCGCAAGCGACCGCGCAGCGTGTCTTCGACAACCTGCGGACCCTCCATAATCTCCTTCAACATGAAGTGTTCGTAGCCGCCCTTTTGCGCTTGTTCCGGACTCCAGTCGATCTCGGTCGGCGAACGATGTACTTTCTTCGCATCAAGCTTGAAGACGGAATGTTTCTCCGGGGTGATAACCGCGATCTCGCCGTCTTCAAGGAAAACCACCTTCTTGGTGTGCGGCAAAATAGGCGAGGGATCTGATGCGATGAAATGCTCGCCGTCTCCGAGTCCGAGCACGATGGGAGAACCCATTCGCGCGGCGATGATCTTGTCCGGCTCGCCGCGATACTGAAGCGCAATACCGTACGTGCCGTGAATGTCGTTCAGCGCTTTGAGTGCGGCTTTTTCGAACTGCTTCTCGGTCTTCAAATGCTCTTCGACGAGATGCGCCAAGACTTCCGTATCGGAATCCGATCTGAACGTGTGACCTTGTTTCTCAAGCTTGCGTTTCAGCTCCTGGAAATTTTCGATGATGCCGTTGTGTACGATCCAGAGTTCGCCTTTGCAATCAGAGTGTGGATGAGCGTTTTTTTCGTTCGGTTCGCCATGTGTTGCCCAGCGCAAGTGCGCAATCCCGCTTCTTCCCGCATAATCCTTGGGCAATCGCTTGCGAAGTTCGGCGACAGCACCGGGCGTTTTGATACCGCCGCCTTCGGGCGTGAACACCCCGGCGGAATCGTATCCGCGATACTCAAGGCTCAACAGTCCGTCGAGAAGAACCCTGCCCGCCTCTTTTCCCTTGTTGCCTGTGTAGGCAAAGATGCCGCACATACCGTAAGAGGAACACTGTAGCACGATTCTTGATGACTGTTTAATGAATATCGGCCAGCACGGAATCGGCTATCGACGCGCGGAAGCGATTGATCGCGGAGTCTACCGAATACGCATCGGCCGGTCGTTTTGGATAGGTCCGATTCGATAGGATGACGAGCCCCGCACTGCGTCCCGCATCGACGATAAGCGACGTGCCCGTGAACCCGGTCTTTCCGAACGTATCTTTCGCACACCGTACTCCCATGAACCATGGCTGCGCGACTTGCCAGCCAAGCCCTTTTCGAGCTCCCGCGAAGATCGCCGGAAACCGCCCCGAGAGAAGCGCGCTTAGGAAATTGAGCACGTCGGGTGCCGTCGAGAACAATCCCGCGTGGCCGACGGCGCTGTGTGCGCGCGCGAAGACCCGCGCGCTCTCGTCGTGCACGATACCGCGCACTTCCTTACCATCAAATACCTCCGTCGGCGCGCAGCGCTTTATGTCGCCGGGGAAAAAAGTAGTATCGCGCATGCCAAGCGGTCCGAAAAAATACGCATCGGCAAGATCGGGTATAATCTTCCCGCTCACTCTCTCAAGCGCTGCCCCCAGTACGTATGCGGGAATATTGGAGTACAGTCCCTCTCCGGGCGGGCCGTCAAAACCTCGCTCGAATATATAGGCACGCATCGCTTCAAACGTCGAGTAGCGCAATTTCGAGAGTTGCGGCCCGCGCACCCGGTAGCGCAAAAGGTCCTCGACGGTCGCTCCATGATCATGCTGCAATTCCGGAACGTATTGCTTGATCGGATCGCTCAAACGCAGCTTCTTTTCTTCGATCATCTGCAGAGCGAGGCTCACAAGCGGTATTGACTTCGTGACCGACGCCATGTCGTAGATCGTATCCGCTCTAATTTCGGCCGAATCACTCTCGTATGTGAACCGTCCGAAAGGGTGCACCGTTTTCTCCTCGCCGGGCCGAATGATTCCGATCACGCAACCGGGAAAGACTTGTTCTTCGATCGCGCGTCTTGCGATCTGTGCGATTTTCTTATGCATCCGGATACGCTTCTTTGATTTCTTTCGCGAGATACGGGTTCCACATGGCTCCGGTCGCGCTCATGACGACATCGGCTCCCGCATCGCGATACTCCTTAAAATCGCTCGGCGTCGTGACGCCGCCACAGCCGACGATATCGAAGCGTAAGCCGAATTCTTCGCGCAGTTTTTTCAATCGCTTCACCATCTCAAGCCCCGCCCACTTCACTGGTGCGCCGCAAATGCCGCTCTTGAGCCTCCATTCTCCTCCCGGAAGCGCCTGTGTGCCGTCTTCTTTGCGAACTGCGGCGGAGATCGTGTTGATGGCGGATATGCCGTTTACTATCGAACCGACTCTCCGCACGAAACTTCGTAATTCTTCCTCATTCTCAAAATACGATACCTTCGCAATGAGCGGCATGTCGCCTATTTCGCGCTTGACGGCTTCGGCTATCGTTCGCGATTTCTCTATATCGTAGCAAAGGAGGCGCTTTACGAGGTCGCCCTCGTTGGGACAGGAAAAATTGACTTCGATACCATGAACCCCGGTTTCCCTCATGAGTCGGCCCGCAAGTATCCAGTCGTTGACCACATCCTCTTCCGTATCCTCTCGACTCCATCGCGTACCTTCTATCATGCCGAGTACGAGCTGTCCCTTGCGTGATTTCGCCCATCGCACCAGATCGATGATATCGTTTTGCCAGATCTCAACCGGGTAAGATGGATTGCCGAATGAGTTCGTGATCGCGAGCGGTTCACTATACTCAGACTTGATCGTAAGCCCCGCCTTCGCTTTTTCGAGGGTAAGCTTCCCCTCGACCTTCACCGGCAGCACGTTTGGCCATTCATTGCACTTCTTTTCTCTTGTTCGCACGGTTTTATAAACAGGAATGTCAAAACCTTTCTCCATCGCCGCGCGCACATACTTGCTGTTGAGGAGCGGGCCGGCGGGAATCCCGAGCGGATAGCTTATTTTGTAACCCAAAAAATCGAATCGCGGCTCTTCTTGGGGTAACACGACGCCATCGGTAAAACCGTTGAACGGACCTTGTTCCCAATTTTCGTAGTAGGTTTTTTGCGGATCAAAAAAAGGCGGGCGCAACATGGGTGCAGTATACGCTCCTCGGATAAGAGCGGCTAGTTGCCAGTAGGCGACACGCATGCGCCGTCACGAAAAAGCGCCCATTCTTCGCACACGCGACCATCCGTCAAATGACAGTAGCCGATCTGGCTTCCATTGCCGATTTTTGCGATCTCGACGTCTCCTCCGATGTCCGTACAGTGCACCGCCGCAGGATTTGCGATCCCCATCCGTCCGGCACTCTCCGAATCCGACGTTACGATCTGACCTTGGTACCAATACGCTGCCGCGACCGCAATCGCCGCGAAAAGAATCACCCCGATCGAAATCGTGCGCATGCCCCTATCCTAACACGCGCTGCTTCTATTTCATCCGAACCCCTTTCCACGCTCTTCCCTTTTTCGCCATTTGGTCCATAAACTTTCCCGTGCGTTTGTTGACCTTCGTCCAGCGCTTGTTGCGCCCGCTTAAGACTTGCGTGCGGTTTGTTATCTTGCCCATCCTTCCATGCCCTCGCGGGCCGTTCTTTGCCATGAAAAAAGAATAGCACCGACTTCCCGACCTTCAAGTCGCAATCCACAGCCGCGGGTCTTGATTGATATCCTCGCGTTATACTGTCCGCATTATCATAATGCCTCTCTTATGTCTCACCCAAAACCGGCGCACCAGAAACTCATGGGCGTTCTTGCGTATCTCGGTATTTTTCTCGTCATTCCCTTTCTCATGGCCAAAGATGATCCGACCGTAAAGTTTCATCTCAAACAGGGCTGCGTCTTACTCGTCATCGAGGTGGCGCTCTGGGTTCTCGGTATGACGATGCTCGGGTGGCAGCTGATGCCACTCCTGCAGTTAGCAAATCTCGGTGTCGTGGTACTCGCGGTTGTCGGCATCGTCAACGCGCTCCAGGGTAAGGAAAAAGAGCTCCCGCTCGTCGGCTCCTACAGCAGGTACTTTACTTTTTAGCGCCTGCCGGGAATTTTCGCGTCGCTTCGCCCCTCTATATCGCCGGAGTAGTCGTGCCCGCGGGCGTGAACGAGAGAGAGTCGCGGATCTGATCGAACGTGCTCATCAGCGCTCCATGATCGAACTCGCTTACGACGCCCGGTTCGAAATTGCCTATGTTCATGGAATGAATGAAATACCGTACCGCCGTGCAGGGCCTGCTGTCTTTGATCGCATACACCCACTCTTCGTAGAGATTGCCTGCGGCCGCACCAGTCGACGATGCGGTCGAATACGTCGTGGAGCTGATCGTCATATCACGAGGTTTCACGTTCGCCGCGAGATAAATATCGCCGGTGCAATTTTTCGCGCGGGGCAGCCATTCCACCGATACGTAGCTGTCGTTCGAAAGATTCGTTCCCGTCGCGATCGTAAGCGGGATCGTAAATTTCACCCCGCTGATCGGCTTTTTCGGATCCACTTGATCGTAAGCATACGCTTCATCCGCGGCGTACCCGTCGGGATAGACGACGGAGAATGTCGAGGTTGCGTATGTGTGCGTCGTCGGAGTTTGCGGGGTCGGCTCGGGTACCGGAGAAGCCGTACCGCTCGTTTTCCACCAGTAATAGCCGCCAATGCCAAGAATAATAATAACCAGAATCCCAACAATGTATTTTGCCATGCAGGCATGATGCCATTCCTGGCATGAATTGCAAATCGGATCGAAAAACCCTCGATTTATGGGCTTTTTCCGTCCCCGCCCATGAAATCCTTGGTCTGGATCGGACTTTGTACTCCGGGGACCCACTCGGCGTTAATAGCCCCGAATTTTTTCTCATACTCGGCTACCTGGTGCGTCACATACTGCTGTAGGCGCTTCATGTGCTGCGGCGTGAGCGCATACGTAAGCGCGTTCTCCCCCGTCAGCATGCTCATCACGAAATATTCTTGCGAGAACGCTACCGAAATATTTTCGCAGAACTGTTTCGGCACTCTGTTGAGATCGAGGTTGGGCATGAGTACATTATACATGCTCAAGACACGCGCCCCGCATGCGCGGGGCGCTTTTGTTCGGGCGTTTATTGCACCCTTGAAAAATCAAGCTCACTGCCACGGTCCAGATAGGTCAGCTGGAGCGTATCGCCTGCGGCGGTAATGATGGAGAAAAACATCGGCGCGCCGCCTTCGACGATTTTGAGGTAAACGACGCCAGGTGCCGCGGCTCCGGAAAACTCCGCGTCTTTCTCGGGGGCGCTAAAAACGCTCCATGAGCCGTGCGCAGTCGCGTTCGGATCACCTTCATACATATCGATGACCGTGCCATCGTCGCTGAATTGCCGGGTGAATTTCTGGTCATCCGAAGAACGCCATGTGCCGATTATAGCTTGTGAGACGACGGTCATCGCATCATGCGAGCGATCCGTCTCCTGCAGACTTTTTTCGCCGGTGCCGGCGATCGGGTTTGACGTGCTATCCTCCGGAATCACGCTCGCGAAATAATACCCAAGCAAGATAATCGCGAATACGATGATGACCCACAGCCACGGATGCCCTTCGTTTTTTTCCGCCATAGGCACACAATACTACGTTTGCTCAAGACCTAAACACACCGAGTTGATGCAGTAGCGCTTGCCGGTAGAGGTCGGGCCGTCATCAAACACGTGCCCGAGATGCGATCCGCACCGCGCACAGGTAATTTCAGTGCGCCGCAGATCGTGAGACGTATCCAGGCGCTGCTCGATCGCGTCGGGCAGCGCTTTGTCGAAGCTTGGCCAGCCCGTACCGGAATCGAATTTCGCATCCGAGGAAAAAAGCGGGTTGCCGCACGCTTTGCACTCATAGGTGCCATCCGTCTTTTCGTGCACATACGCGCCTGAGAAAGGCGCTTCGGTCCCTTTTTCGCGTAACACGACGTATTCTTCCGGCGTGAGGATTTTCTTGTAATCTTCTTCGGTCTCCGGCATCGGCCGCTTCATGCGCGTAGTATAGCAAAACGTTACTTGCGTTTGGCCTTCGCCCGCTCTACTTCGGTCAGGAGCTGTTTGCGCAATCGAACGTTCGCGGGCGTAATTTCCAGGTATTCGTCTTCGGCCATGACTTCGAGCCCGCGCTCAATCGATAGAAAAAAGGGCGGAATGAGCTGGATCGCGTCGTCGGAGGCGGAGGCGCGCACATTGGTGAGATTCTTGCCTTTCGTCGGATTCACCGCCATTTCCTCGCCCTTCGACGTATTGCCGATCACTTCTCCCTCATACACTTCTGTCGCTGGAGCGATATAGAGCACGCCGCGCTCCTGCAAATTCCATAGCGAGTAACCGAGCGCTTTCCCGCCCGCCATCGATATCATCGAGCCGACCTGCCGCTTTTTTATCTCGCCGACGTATGGCCGAAATCCGATGACGCGGCTCGACATGATTCCTTCGCCTTTCGTGTCGAGGACGAATTGGCTGCGATAGCCAAGAAGCCCGCGCGTCGGCCCTTCAAAAGTGAGCCGCACTTGGTTCTCATGGACTTTGAGATCCTTCATGACGAACTTGCGCGTACCGAGCCGCTCGATGATGGCGCCCTGATATTCCTGCGGGGTATCGATCACGACTTCTTCGAACGGCTCCCGTTTCTCGCCGTCCTGTTCATGCAAAATCACTTGCGGCTGCGACACCTGCATTTCGTACCCTTCCCGGCGCATATTCTCGAGTAGGATCGCGATGTGGAGCTCTCCGCGGCCCGATACTTCGAACACATCGGCTCCGAATTCGATGCGCAGGCCAACGTTGACCTCAAGCTCGCGTTCGAGCCGCTCGCGCAACTGGCGCGAGGTGACGAATCTCCCTTCGCGACCCGCAAATGGCGAGTTATTGACGAGGAAGTCGAGCGTGATCGTCGGCTCATCAATTGCGATCGCGGGAAGCGCCGGAGCGTCTTCTTTCGTCGTGATCGTCTCGCCGATATAAATTTCGGGAATCCCGGCGATCATCGCGATATCCCCCGCCTGAACCTCGTTCGCGTCCACCTTCTGCAATCCGCGGAACGTGAACATCTTCGTGATTTTCGCCGAATGAGTCTCCCCGTCGAGTTTCTTGACGAAGACCGCGTCCCCGGTATTCAAGATTCCTTCGTATGCGCGCACGATCGCGAGGCGTCCGAGAAAATTGTCATAGCCGAGATTGAACGGCTGAAGACGCACGGGTCTGCTGATCGCATCGGCACTTGAAGCGACCGGTACATGACGCAGTATCGTCTCGAGAAGAGGCGTCAAGTCTTTAGACGAATCTGCGAGCGAGGTTTTCGCGATTCCTTGCTTGCCGATAGCGTATACGATCGGAAAGGTCGCTTGTTCGTCGGAAGCTCCGAGTTCCAAAAAGAGCTCGAGCACTTGCTCCTCGCACCGCTTCGGATCGGCGGCGGGTTTGTCGATCTTGTTGATCACCACGATGGGGCGTAATCCGAGTTCGAGTGATTTCTTCAAAACGAAACGCGTCTGCGGCATCGGGCCTTCCTGGGCATCGACGACGAGCAAGACGGAATCGATGGATCGAAGCACGCGTTCGACTTCGCTGCCAAAATCCGCATGGCCGGGCGTGTCGACGAGATTGATTTTGGTGTTTTTATAGAAAATCGCGGCATTCTTGGAATAGATTGTGATGCCGCGTTCACGTTCGAGCGAATTCGAATCCATCGAGATCCCCTCTTCGGCAACTCCCGTTTGACGCAGCAGGGCGTCCGTCAGCGTCGTTTTGCCGTGGTCGACATGCGCGATGATTGCGATATTGCGAATTTCCATGCTCTAAACAAAATGCCCCGCTGCCGAGGCATGTGCTTGCATGATACACCACGACGCTCGTTACTTCAATTGCGCATCTATTGCGCTGACGAAGGCTGAGAGCGGTTGCGCGCCGTCGATCAATGTCTTGCCCGTAATGAATCCCGGCGTGCCCTGGATGCCGAATTTCGTACCCTCATCCCGATCAGCGGTCATTGCTGAATCGTACTTTGCCTTATTCGTCGCGACCGCTTCTTTGATCTTCCCAAGATCGAACTGCGGAAATTTATTCTTGATGAGCTTGTCGACCGATGCGGCATCTCCGAATCCCTGATCCCCTTCCTCGTCTTGCGCTTCATAGAGCGCGCTGCGAAACGCGAAATATTGCGACTTGTACAGATCCCATACCGCACGCGCATACTCGCCATCCGTAATCGAGTCCTCGCCGAGAAACGGGTAGTCCTTGAAAACGATTTTCAGCTTCCCGGTATCGACGTACTGTTTGATGAGATCCGGGACAGCCGGGGGTGTCTGAATCTGCGGATGGCCGATCTCGACTGCCCGACAAAACGGACACTGATAATCTGCCCAAAAAGCGAGAACAACCGGCGCGTCTTGTTTGCCGACGTACGGATTCCCGTCGATATTGACGTCTTTTATATTGACCGCTTTGGCCACTGGAGCGCCGCTCCCTCCCGTGCGCGAAAGACCGAGAAAAAGTCCGCCGCCGATGAGAATCCCCGCTATGACGATTGCCGCGGGAACATACAGGGGCGTCCAATCTCGAACACGCGGTCGGGATGGCGTTTCTTCTTGTCGTTCGTCCGGCATCGACCTATTCTACACCATTTTTCTAATCCGCAATGGTTATTTCGTGACTTCGCGCAGCATTGCCCACATATTCGGATCTTCGCCGCCGTCAAGCTTGAATATCGCGACTCCCCGTATCCCAAGACGTTGGGCAAGCTGCGTCTTGCCCGCTATCGAGATCGCATCGGGCCAATCCATGAGTCTGAAATTCGTGTGCGAATTCGTCGCGTCCGCAAATGCCGCGGCGGCAGTTGCCGCTATCATCGCCCCGAATCCCGATGCCTGCGGGAGAGTCGAACTTCCCGCCGGAGTGTAGGTGAAGTACATCTCTCCGGCCATGTTTCGCGCGGGCGTCACTGCGTATTGGGCGGCGATGGGAAGCGCGTAGCCCGGATTGAAGCTCCAAAGAATATCGTAGGCATACTCGCCGCCAGCGTACGCGGTGACTTCGTACTCATAGCCGTAGGTCGGGACGCCGATCACGATTTTGCTCTTCTTGATGTCTTTCGCGGCGAGCTTCACGACCTTCTCGACCCAGAATGGATCGGCTACCGGCGCATAGAGCGCCGACGAGGATGCGGCCTTGGCGGAAAGCGCGAGATCGATTCCCTGCTGGTCATACGCCATGATGCGTACACGGTCGCAGTATTTGTTGATCGCTTTGAAATCGTTCGCATACATACCGGCATCTTCTGGTATTTGCGTCCCGTAGTATCGGCTATCAATCGGCGTGCGCGCTTCGATATCGCACATCACCCACTTTGGTCCCATGCGCATATAAAGTCCTTTCAGAAAGGTCGAGAAGTAATTCCTATCCTCGGCGCGCTTGCCTTCAAAATCGATGTCGACGCCGTCATACCCCTTTTCTTTGACAAGCGCCGCGATTCTGTCCTCAAGCGCGATGCGGGACGTTTGGTTGGAAAGTAGCGAATGCAGGAGCTCGCCGTTCGACGTCATGATAGTCGGGATGATTCGTACTTTTTTTCCTTTTGCGGCCGCGATGAAACTCCTCCACGGCTCTTCGTCGAGCTTGCCGTTGTCAAGAAGCGTCCCGTCGCTTTTGAGCGTATAGACGAAAGGATTCACTTCGGTCAATTGATCGAGGTGCGATAATGCGTCCGCCGTGCCGGTCGCCGCACGCCAGTACGGAATCCAGCCTGAAACTTCGAATTTTGGAGTCGAAGCGGCCGCAGCCGAAAACGGCATGCAAAAACACGCCGCAACAGCAATAAAGCGCAAATATCGCATGCTCATAAGACGAATCATTGTACCAAACGTTACCGATTATTACGGGCCCTCGGCTTCGAATCGCGCGATCAGGCCTTTTCGTACGACCGTGCGGTAAGTCATGCCGAAAAAAAAGTACGAGGCGGCAATGTAGAAAATCGCCAAGATAAAGGCCGCCGCAAGTGGGCGGAGCGAAAGCTGACCGGAAAGTATCGCCGCGCGCATCCCTTCAAATACATACGAGGGCGGCAGTGCGTGCGATACCCACTGCATCCATGGCGGCAGCGTCGTCACGGGATAAAAGACGCCGACGAACGGATTGAGGAGCGCGGGAATCGGCCACACGAGCCATTCTGCGGATGGTCCGATGCGCAATACGATTGCGACACCGAATATTCCGAGGGCGATCCCGAAGAGAAACAGTATGAATAGAAACGGTATGATCTTTAGCCCCAGGGCGAAAAACGAAAATCCGAAGGCGACATAGGCAAGAAGCAAAACTCCCGCGATTACGACCGAGCTCGTAAGAATACTGGTAGCGACGAGCCCGCTTATGTACTCTGCGATTTTAAGCGGCGAAGCGAAGAGGTTTAGGAAGTTCTTTGACCATACATCTTCGAGAAACGAAGTTGTCATTCCTTGCATGACGCGCAACAAAAAACCCCACAAGATGACTGCGCCGAGAAAGAACGTCACAACGCCAAAGGTGGGCGGTACGACACTCGAGAGATACTTCGTGATGAAACCCCATATCACAAGATCTACCGTGACCCATACGAACAGCTGGAACGTGCGGGTGGGGTTGTCGCGCAAAAGATAGAGCTGCCGGAGCACTATCGCATATATGCGTCGGGCATTCATATGGTTTCAAGTTCGAGAGAGAGCGGTTCGCGCGCGACCGAAATAAACAGTTCTTCCAGGTTTTTCTTTCCGTACTCGCGCGGAAGTGCGGCCGGATCTCCTTCGAGCAAGACGGTGCCGTGTGAGAGAAAAAAGACCCGGTCGCACATCGCCTCGACTTCATGCATATTGTGCGATGTCCACAGCACGCCACCGATACCGGAGCGAGCAAACGTGCGAATTTGTTCTCGAATTATCTGCGCCGTCGACGGATCGAGCGAAGCGGTCGGCTCATCGAGCAGCAAGAGCGCAGGCGTGTTGAGCATCGCTTTGGCGAGCGACACTCTCGTTTGTTCGCCGGATGAAAGTAATCCGCACTTCACATGCGAAAACCTCTCCAGATCAAACTGCGCGAGGAGCTCGGCAATGCGTCGTTGTAAATCCGGCACGCCGTAAATGAGGCCGAAAATCCGCAGATTCTGCGCGACCGTCATATTGCCCGGCAATTGCGCGTAGACCGCGGCAAAATTCGTTTGACGCATAGCTTCGCTGCGATGCGTCTTGAGATCTATGCCGTCGATTCCGATTGTGCCGCCACTCGGCTCCAAAACGCCCAAAACCATGCTGATCGTCGTTGTTTTTCCTGCGCCATTGGGTCCGAGGAGTCCGACAATCTCGCCGCGCTCAAGAGAAAATGTGATATCGTTCACCGCGACTATTTCCTGATAGGTTTTACGCAATGCGCTGACTTCGAGTACCGACATCGCGCCAGTATAACAAAGGGGCGTGTATGATGGGTGGATGCGACCCGCACCGCAGATCACGCTCAATAATGGCGTCGAGATGCCGATTTTCGGATTAGGCACGTGGAAGATGTCCGATGGAACGCAGTGCTACGAAGCGGTCCGAAGGGCGCTCGATATCGGCTACCGGCTCATCGATACGGCGACACTCTATGGCAACGAGAGGAGCGTCGGGAAGGCGGTGCGCGAGAGCGGCGTCCCGCGCGAAGAGATATTCGTGACGACGAAGCTCTGGCCGACCGATTTTTTCTCTCCGGAGAAAGCCTTCGAAGCGAGTTTTGAACGGCTCGCGATCGAGTACGTCGATCTTTACCTCGTCCACTGGCCGATACCGCTCATACCTCATTCAGTGTGGTTCGCGATGGAGAAACTCTACGAAAGCAAGCGGGTGCGGGCGATCGGCGTGTCGAATTACCACATCGGAGACATCGAGAAATTACTCGAGTACGCGCACGTCGTCCCGGCGGTCAACCAAGTCAAATTCAGCCCGTTCGACTACGAAGAAGAAGTGTTGAAGTGCTGCCGCTCTCATTGCATCAGGCTCGAGGCCTACTCTCCGCTCACGCGCGGCGCGCACTTGGATGACGCGGTGGTTGCGGCGATCGCGAAAAAACACCGCAAAACTCCGGCGCAAATCATGATTCGATGGTGTATCGAGCACGAAGTCGCGGTGATACCAAAATCATCCTCGCCGCGGCATCTTGCGGAAAATGCCGAGGTGTTCGACTTCTCCCTCGACGGGGAAGATATGCAAACTCTCAACGCCTTAAGCTGATCACTGAATCACGACTACCGCCCTGAAGTGATCGTCGGAGAGGATGCAGCTGCCGGCCGCAGCGGCCTCGAACGTGACCGCATAGAGAGGCAAAGTGACCCGTAGCGCGTCCGGTATTTCCCCGATAACGCCTTGAGGGATGCACGAGAGCTTCGCGCGCGGATTCTCCCGCTCATCGAGAAATACGCTGAAACGAGTTGCGACGCCGTACAGGAGCGTCTTTCCGGAATCGCTTTGATGAAGCTTGAGCGGACACTCCCCGAGCACGCAGGCTGTTTGCGTATGGCTCAGGCTCGAGAGTGATAGCGCCCCCCAGATCAGACCGACGATGAGGAGCGACGGCACGAGGATAAGAAGCGAGGTGCGCACGCTTTTTATAATACCATCTGGGCTAGTACCATGTTGACTCGCCGTCTTGCGATAGCGAAATCGGAGGTCCGAGATACCGAGGCTCGCGCTTTGCGACAATATCAACAATCGCTTTCAGCGATGCGGGTATCTCGCGGGCATAATCCGCAAGAGACCCTTCGCCGCCTTCTGCGGGAATGCCATACGCTTCGATTCCTGAATGTCGCGCGATCCAAAGCGCACGCGGGAGATGGAAATCCTGCGTCACGATCGTCATTGAATGCACGAGAAATACGGAGCGGGCCCGATACATGCTCGAGTAGGTGTCGAATCCCGCATGATCGAGGAATATGTCCGCCGCCGGAACTCCCGCGGCGAGCAGGTAGTTGCGGACCGGGGTCACTTCGTCGTGCGTGAGCGCGCCGTTGTCACCCGTCACGAGTATCTTCGAAACTTTCCGCGCCCGATAGAGGGCGATGGCGAGATCGGCTCGTTTCGCGAGTATGGCCGACGGTTCTCCGCGGACGACCGACGCGCCAAGCACAAGCGCAACCTCAGTCTGAGGGACGGCATCGATCGACTGTCTCAAAAAAGCATCGACGTCGGCCCGCATGCCGATCGGTATCGAGAGAAAAACCACGAGTAAAAGAAGTCCGGCGATGAGCCACGACTCGACTCGATGGCGCACGCTCCGCCACGGTTGCATATCGGGCATTATGCATGAGCGAAGCGATTTGTCGCCAGTGACGAAAACACCCGCGCCGACCTTCGGTCGGCGCGGGTGTTTCGCGCGATTAGTAGTTAACCTGGAAAGTCAGTTGTTGAGTCGCTCCGGCGCTGTTGGTGATGTAGACCGGATATGAACCCGGAAGAACCGGCTGGAGATACTGCGCGCACACGCCGCCCTGCGGGGTAACGTCGCACGGCGAGAGGTAGGAAGGCACCGTGTAGTAGAGCGTTGTGCCGTTTTGCGAATAGGCGTGCATCATCCCTCCCGTACCGAAGTGGATCGTGTTGTCGCTCGTAAACCCGCTGCCGCTCAAGATGATCTGCGTCCCGACATGGCCCGAAGTAGGCGCGATCGAGGAGAGCGTGACCGAGCCCGCGCTCGTCCCACCGACGCTTATCGTCGCGGTCGCAGAATTCTGCTGACCGCTCTGGTTGCTCGCCGTGAAGGTGATCGTGTACGTGCCTTGATTCTGGTACACGTGGGTGAAGGTGATCGTTTGCGCTCCGGCACCGGTAACGATCTGCGGCGTGCCTGCTCCCATGTATCCGAATCCTGTATCTCCCCAATCGACCGAGACCGAGGTAAACGAGCTGCCGCCCACGTTGAGCGTGAGCGACCACGTGCCGCCTTGTCCAACCCCGAGCGAGGTCGGGCCGGTGACATTGGTGATCGAAGGCGCATTCGAGCCGGAGAGGGCCGTGATCGTGAATGGCACTGGATTGCTCGTCGAGCCCCATCCGTTCGTCACGGAAACGTTGTACGTCCCGAGACCGATTGGCTGATAGCCAAAACCCGAGAGCGTGCTCGGCACCGAGAACGAAAGCGAGGTGCCGTCGAAGGAGCGCAGGTTGGCGATAATGCCGTTGCCGAAATGGACCGTGTTGTTCGATGACGTGAAGCCGTAACCGAAGATCGTCACATTGGTGCCGACCGCGCCGGATTGCGGCGTGAGATAGTTGATCGACATCTGCCCCTGCGGACAATTATACGGAGTGGCGCATGGTTGGGTCGGCGGATACGTAGGCGGATAGGTCGGATACGTGCAATTCTCATACGGATAAGCGCCACACGGGCCAGGAACCCCGATCACGTTGAATGTAAGCGCATTCGAGGTGCCGCGCGAGTTGCCGACGGAGATCGAGACCGCGCCGCCGGTCACTGACGGAAGATTGAACGTCAGCATCGAGCCGTTCGCCGAGGGAACATTCGAGAGTGTCGTGCCGCCGACGTATACGCTGTTGCTGATAGCGTCGAAACCGGACCCGTAGACGGTAATCGGCGTGCCAGGTGTTCCGGAGGTTGCGGAAAGCGACGAGAGGGTCGGTGCCGAGTTGTAGTTTTGGCATGAGTAGAAGTACGGAAAGGTGCCGCAGGAGCCGTAGCCGAAACCGCCGGCGACCTGTCCGTAATAATTGGACGGGTATGAGGGAAACGCGCCGTAGTTCGGATAGGTCGGCGTGTACGCATTCCAATTCCAATTGTATGCATTCCCCTGCCCGAGCAGCGTTCCAGGCATACGGCAGCTTGCGTTTGAGATCGCGGCACGAGTCCCGGCATCAACAATGCCGGTTGTCGGTAAGCCTTGTGTTTGCTGAAAATCGCGCACCGCGGCAAGCGTCGCTTGGCCGAAGTATCCGGTAACCATCCACGAGCCGGAACCCGGATAATTTTGCGCGACGAGGAAGTTCTGGAGATGAGTAACCTGCGAGCCTTTCGCGCCGAACGCGAGATCACCCGTGAGATTCACGCAACCTCCCGAATACGTGCTCATCGGCGAGATTCCGTACGAGGGACCATAATAGCTTTGTGCCGAAGCGGCCGAGGCGCTTGCGAGGGTAAGCGCGATAACCGACGAAGCGAGGAGTTTGTTCATAAGATGCCTATAAATAAGGCTATTTACCTTGACCTTTTAGTGATTTCAATGGCTAATGCGTGCACTATAGCGGCTAGCGAGCGGAATCGCAAGCCTCGGCTTTGAGACTTACGGTCCGCGAGCGAAGACGCCAAACGAGCGGAGCGACTATGCACCAGGGCCTTTTTTTATGCAAGTCTCGAGCATGCCGCTAATGCCGCCTCGGAAAGAAAAGCAGTACCGACCAGGCGCATACGATGACGAAGCCGCCAGCGATAAAGGGCGCGCGCACGCCGAGTGCTCCCGAGCCGAAACCTGCAAGGAGCGGAATGATGCCCTGTGAAAGCGCGATGAGAGATCCGTTGATGCCAAGCGCCGCTCCTTGGCGCTCCGCGGATACGCTTTTCGAAACAAGCGAGGTCAAATTAGCCATCGTGAGCCCCTGCGGCACCGCAAGGAGCGGCATTGTCGCATACAGTGCTGCAGGAGAGGGCATGAAGGGATAGGCAAGCATCGTCACGCCCATGATCGGCATCGTGTAGCGCACGATCTGACGCTCCCCGTATTTGTTCGCGATGACGCGCAGGATGAATAATTGCGTGATGACGACCCATGCGCCGATCACTCCGAAGAAAGTACCGATTCCCGCTTCGTCAAATGAAAATCGCTGCACCAAGAGCACGCCCATGAACGAGGTCAGAAATGAAAAGCCCGACATGTAGAGGAACGTCGCGAGGTAGACAGGCCGTGCATGGACATCTCGGATAGCCGCGCGGATATTGTGAACACCCTTCAAAAGCGTGAAGCGGCGGCTCGCAAGCGGGTTCTTGTTCGTCTCCGATAGAAAATAGGTGATGAAAAGCAGATTGATGACACCCAAAATCCCCGCAAGCCAGAAAGGCGAGGCGGGATTGTGGGTAAGACCGGCAACCCATCCGCCGAGCACGGGGCCGATGATGAATCCGATACCGAAAGCCGCTCCGACGAGGCCGAAATTTTTCGCGCGTTCGCGTGGCTCGGTCACGTCGGCGATCGCGGCCTGTGCGATCGAGAAATTCGCAGCCGCAAGCCCCGCGATTGCGCGAGAAAAGAGAATGAGCCCGACCGACGCGATCTCGATGCCGAATCCGAAAAGCACCTGCGAGATGGCGAGGACGCCCACGCCGAACGTTAGCAGGCGTTTACGGCCGTACACATCGGAGAATTCGCCGAGCAATGGCGCCGCGATGAATTGCATGATCCCGAAGAGCGAGGTCACGAGGCCCGCGACGATAAACTGCATGCTCTGCGAATAACCGTGCAAGAGGAACGAGGATGACGCCGGATCGGTAAAGATAACGGGAATGATCGGAAACACCATACCCGTCCCCACCATGTCGAGGAGAAGCGTCCCGAAAAGGATGGGCAATATTTTCTTCTGCTGTTCGCTCATGTGAATGGCGGGCATGTCAGCCCGCGACGCGCTCATGCTATCACGCCGGACTGGGAGACTTGGAGTCGAACCAAGATTAACTGATCCAGAGTCAGTTGTCCTACCATTAGACGATCTCCCAATGCGGGTTAAGGATAACTGAAAAGGTACGCTGCTTCAATCTCCGACTGCGCTCGCGTCGATCGATGAGTTGGAGGCGTCGGTAATATTCACGCTACCAGGACCGCACGCCTTGGCAGCCGTTTTGAATTGCGACCATGCCGTTTGCTGGGCGCTTTTCCAATTTCTATGCGCACTGCGCAACGATACCCATCTTGTATCTTGCTATATAGCGGGTGAGATATGAAGTCACGATGAAAGACAAGTGCGTCTGTCGCGCATGAGCTCGATAGGAATTTCGCGCGTTGATCGCACGCCTTCGCGTCCGAACATGACGTCCAGTAAAAGACCGTGACTCACGGCGTCGTTCCAATACTGGTCAAAAATGAAATTGCCGAGTGAGTAGTAAATATCTTTCTCCCGATAGACTTCGCGTTCCTGAACGATGTGGGGATGCGAACCGATGACTATCGAAGCGCCCGCATCGATAAATTGATGCGCGAGTGCGCGCACGCGCGGCAGAGGCTCGACATATTCTTCTCCCCAATGCGCGTATACGACCACCACTCTTCCTTCGCGCGCCTCGACACTGACTTGCGCGACCGTGTGATCGGGCTTGTCCGATGTCCAATCGCTCCAATTGACGAATGAAAGTGGCACGCCGCCTACTTCGAGGCGCGCAACCCGCTCGCCCTCAAGAGCGTCTGGATCGCCGAAAAATGCGATCCCCGCTTCACTCAGATGCTGCTTCGTTTCGCGAAGCCCGGCTCTACTGAAATTCAGTATGTGGTTGTTCCCGATCGAGACAAGGCGAATGTTGTGGGCGAAGAGCAATGGCGCAGTCGAAGTCGGGAAAGTGAAGATGTAGTTGTCGGGTACTCCTACCCCGCTCCCAACGCTGCGGGAGAGATTGACGGTTATGGGTCCTTCGAGATTCGCAACAACAAGATCGGCATCGGCAAGAAAATCACCGATGCAGGAAAATAGATATTCGCCTCCTTGCGCCGCCATCGCGGTGCGAATGGAGCGATCGAACATCATGTCGCCGCCAAAGATGATTCTGGCTTCAGGTTCCCGTGGAAGCGAGACCGGAGCGAAATACGCGACGGCATGAGAAGGAAGCAGTCCGGCGAAGAGTGCCGAGAGTGTCGCAAGGAATTCCGCGAGTCCCATTATCGAATGATACCAGCGAGTGAGTGCGGCTTCCCTTCCGCAATCGCCGCATGGGTGATGCGGATGAATTGCGCTTTCTGTTCGAATTCGGGGATCGTTTTCGCCCCGACATAACCCATGCCGACCTGTACGCCGGAGGCGAGAGTCGCCACGATGTCACCGACAGGACCTTTGTATGGGACCATCGCCTCGACGCCTTCGGGCACGGCTTTGCGACCGTGCGTGAAATACCGCTCGCTCCCCGAAGCGCTCCTGATAACCGCTTCGGATCCCATGCCGCGGTATTCTTTGAATTTCTTCCCCTCTTTTTCGACAATATTGCCCGGCGCCTCATCGGTGCCAGCAAAAAGGTTGCCGAGCATGACAGCCGACGCTCCGGCGGCAAGAGCTTTGGCGATATCCCCGGATGTGCGAATGCCGCCATCGGCAACGACCGGTATTTTTTTCTTTTTTGCGACCGCAACAACTTCAAGCACGGCAGAGAGCTGAGGTACGCCTACGCCCGAAATGAGGCGAGTTGTACAAATTGAGCCGGGTCCCACCCCCACCTTCACGGCATCGGCGAATTCACACGCGGCTTTTGCGGCATCTCCCGTTGCGATATTGCCGAAGATTACTTTCGCATGATTCAGGCTCTTTTTGATCTTCTTTGCGCTCGCGACGACATTGAGATTATGTCCGTGCGCGCAATCGATGACGATCGCATCCGCTCCGGCCCTATCGAGTGATCGAGCCCGATCGACCGCGAACGGTCCGCACGCCGCGGCGACTTTTACTCCCGCGGCTTTCACTTCCCGTACCATCGCGACCTGCTCCTCGACGGAGCAGTTGCGGTGCAATACGCCCAAACCGCCGAGTTTGCCGAGCGCGATTGCCATGGCGCTTTCCGTCACGCGATCCATTGCGGCGCTCAGAAACGGCATCAAGAGTTCGATGCCTGCAATTTTTGTCTTGAGAGACGCCTCCGCAGGCTCCATGGAACTCGCCCCAGGGCGGATAAGCACGTCGTCGAAGGTAAACCCTTCTTTGAGAATTTTGACACCCATGCGCTATTATACTTTCTCGAACGAAAAAGTCAACTTTTTTTACTGACGACCGCGACTATCGCCTTGTGATCGGACACTCCTTCAACGAGCTCGACGTCGTCGACAACGTAATCGGGAGTTGAAAAGATGCCGTCTACCATGCGCTGCAGATATCCGGCGCGATGCAGCTTCGGATCGAGACTCGAGGTGTAATGTTGCGGGATATTGTCTTTATACCGCGCAGCCAGTTCGTTCCATATCTCTCCTCCCCGCGGTGCGTTGAAATCTCCCGTCAGTATGAGGCTGCTTTCTCTTTTAAGCGCGGCAAACAGGGCCGCGAGGTCAGTCCGCTGCTTTTCGGATACGGCGCCATCGGATGTCCACGTGAAGTGGGTCGTACCGACCGTGAATACTTCACCACCTTTTTCTATCTCGCACAGCGCGACTACTAGATTCTTTGCATTGAAAGTCGCGGGGTCTTTCGGATCCATCGTCGGTACATGTTCGGGAGTGCCGCCGTAGTAGAGAATCTCGGAGCGCTTGAATGGCTCACGTGAGAATATGCCAACACCCATCGGCTGTGGCGGCGTTTCAGTCGCGTGTCGCGTCATCGCGATATACATGCGTGAAGCGCATTCCAATGCGTTCGCGGCGCGCTCGAAATCGCGCTCGTAGAGCTCCTGCAGACAAACGACGTCAGAGGCAACTCTCTCCAAAAACCGCAGGGACGAATCGATATGCTTCGCGTGCTCAACGTTAAGCGAGACAAGCTTGAATCCGGCCATGTCTCATTTTCTCTCCACGGCGGCCTTGATGAACGCGTTGAAAAGCGGGTGCGGCGAGAGCGGACGAGCCTTGAGTTCCGGGTGGAATTGAGTGCCAAGCATGAACGGATGCTCGCTTTTTGGCAATTCCGCGATCTCCATGAGACGCCCGTCGGGAGAACGACCCGAAAAAATGAGTCCGGCACGCTCCAGCTTCTCGATGTATTCAGGGTTCACCTCGAAACGATGCCGGTGACGCTCCGATATCGCGTTTGCTCCATACGCCTCCCCCGCGATCGTCCCTGCCGTAAGTTCGCACGGATACGCTCCGAGGCGCATGGTGCCGCCATACTGTTTCTTGGCCAATTTCTCCACCTGCTCGGGCAGGATCGCGATGACGGGATGCGGCGTATGCGGATCGATCTCGGTCGTGTGCGCGCCTTTCAATCCGGCGACGTTTCGCGCATATTCGACCGTCATGAGCTGCATGCCGTAGCAGAGCCCGAAGTAGGGGATCTTGTGTTCGCGCGCGAACCGCACCGCCACGATCTTTCCTTCGATTCCCGTCTCGCCGAATCCTCCCGGCACGATGATTCCTTCGTATCCTTCAAGTTCTGCAATCGTCTCCGGCTTATCTTGATATGATTTGGCATTCAGCCAGTGGATCTCGGGTTTGACGCCATGCAGATAGGCCGAGAATTTAATCGCCTCGATGACCGAGATGTACGCATCGGAAAGCACGAAATCTCCCGTGTCGAAATATTTGCCCACGATGCCGATCTTGACGGTACCATTGCCGTTATGCGCATGTTCGGCGAATTCTTTCCATTCCGAAAAATCCGGAGTTCGCTTCGGTTCTTTGTCGAGAAGTTCCATGAGAATGTCGGAGAGCTTGTCGCGCTCGAAATTGAGCGGAACGTCGTAGATCGAATCGACATCGGGCGCCGAGATGATGCGGTCGGGCACGACATTGCAAGAGACGGCGAGCTTCTCCTTTCGCTTGTGATCGAGCTCGTGAGTCGAACGCGCGATGATGATGTCGGGCTGCACGCCGTACGAATTTAGTTCGCGCACGGCGCTTTGCGTCGGCTTCGTCTTCATCTCGCCGACGGTGCCCGGCACCGGAAGGTACGAGACCATCACGAAGATGACGTCGCCCGGATTGAAAAGGTGCATCACGCGCGCCGCATCGAGGTAAAGGGCGTTTTGAAAATCTCCCACGGTCCCGCCTATCTCGATCACGGAGACATCCGACCCGCTTACAGAGGCCGCGTGTCGGAGGCGCTCGATCACTTCATCGCGAACATGTGGAATCGTTTCCACGCATTTGCCGCCGTATTCAAGATTCCGCTCTTTGCGGATGACGGACTGATAAACCATTCCGCTCGTCATGTAATCGTCTGCCCCCAAATCGCGTCCCAAGAAGCGCTCGTAGTTGCCCATATCCTGATCCGTTTCGAGTCCGGAGTCGAGTACGAAAACTTCGCCGTGCTCGATCGGATTCATGGTACCCGCGTCAACATTGAGATACGGGTCGATTTTGACGAGGTTGACCGAGAGCCCTCGCGCGGTGAGTAGTTTTCCGATCGACGCGGTCGCGATTCCTTTGCCGACGGCCGACATGACACCGCCAACGACGAAGATATACTTGTGTTCACCCCGCGCACGCTTCATCCCCCTACAATATCACGCGCGCAAGTATCGACGCACCGCCAAGAAGCTGGATAACGCGCCGAGCGCTATGCCCGCGCTCATCACGACGAAGGAAAGGTACGGAAATGCCGAGGCATAGTAGGAAAATACATTGAATGAGCCAAAAAATCGCTCGCTTCCTGGCCCGAGCCACGCAAGGAGCGGATAGAGTACGATAAGAACGATGATCGCCGAAATGACGCCGTATAGGACTCCGGCGATCACGAACGGGCCGCGTACGAACCAATGCGATGCGCCGACCAGATTCATGACCCCGATTTCGTCTCGCGAGGTGTAGATCGCGAGACGGATCGTGTTGAATGCGATGAGTAGCGAGGCCAGCCCGAGAATGAGTGCGATCCCGCCGCCGAGACTCTTCGATGTTTGAATGATGTTGGTGAGTCGATCTATCGCGGTTTTGTTTTGATAGAAATTGACTTTGTCGATCGAAGCGCCGAGATCTCCGCCGCTTCCCTGCTCGGTCTCAAGATACTTCGCGATCGATTCATACTGGGACGTGTCTTTGGCTCTGATGCTGAGCGACGCGCCGAGCGGATTGTCCCCAAGCTCTTGCAGTGCTTGCATCGTGAGCTGATCGTTTTTGTGGCGCTCTTCAAATGCGGCGAGTGCATCCGTTCGGGAGGTGTAGGAAACCGCAGCGACTTCCGGCAACGCTTCGAGCGCTCTTTTCACCTGCATGATCTGGCTCTCGCTCGCGCTCGTAATAAAATACACGCTGACGTCCACTTTATCGGTGAGCTGCTTCAACACCGAATTGAGCGCGGCGCCTGAAATGAGAAGCGCCGCGACGACGAAAAGCGTGATCGTCATGATGAGCACTGCCGCGAGCGAAACGAACCCATTGCGGATAAATCCGACAAGCCCATACCTCGCGACACGTTTGGTAGTTACCCACAATGACATAACTTTCATTTTACAATACGTACTTACCCTGCCTGTCGTCGCGAACGACTCTGCCTTGATCCATCGTCACGACTCGCCTGCCCACGGAGTCGACGACCGACTTGTTGTGTGTCGTGAGGATGACGGTGGTACCCAGGTCGTTGATCTTCTTTAATATCTCGACGACATCATGCGTGTTGATGGGATCGAGATTGCCTGTCGGCTCATCCGCGATCAAGACGTCGGGCTGATTGACTATCGCGCGCGCGATCGCGACGCGTTGCTGCTCTCCTCCCGAAAGTTCATGCGGGAAACTCCACGTTTTGTCGGCCAGGCCTACAAGCTCGAGCACGTGCGGCACGTCTCCCTCGATGTCTTCGTCGCTCTTGCCGCCGACTTCGAGCGCGAAGGCTATGTTTTCATAGACGTTTTTCGTCGGCAGCAAGCGGAAGTCTTGAAAAATCGTGCCGATGTTGCGGCGTAGTTTCAGGAGCTCTTTGGGCGCGAGTTTGCCGATATCGCGCTCGCCGAAATAGACGGAGCCCTCGGTCGGCTGCACCTCGGCGAAGAGCATCTTGAGAAGCGTCGTCTTTCCCGCTCCCGAGTGCCCGACGATCGAAACAAACTCGCTCGGCTCGATGCTGAGCGTTATATCGTACACGGCCGGCGGGCCGCCGATGACGTATGTTTTCGTGACCTTATCGAAATAGATCATGGCACGTTATCGCGCCATTATACCGTACTCTCCCGTCCGGCAATATCTTTCTCCGAGTCGATGAAAGATTGAATGTCTCCTTCGAGCACATGCTCGACGTCGCGGCGCTCGTGTTCGGTGCGGTGATCTTTGACGAGCTGGTACGGATGGAGCACGTATGAGCGTATCTGACTTCCCCACTCGATCTTCGTCGAGGCGCCGGCAGATAGCCCGCGTGACTGATTGATCTGTGCGGTTTCCTTGAGCTGAAATAATTTTCCGCGAATCATCTCGAGCGCTTTTTCTCTATTTTGCGCCTGGCTCCTCTCGCTTGTAACGTGCACGGTGATGCCCGATGGCTTGTGCGTCATCCGTACCGCAGTATCGCGTTTGTTGACGTTTTGCCCGCCCGGGCCGCCAGAACGGGCGACCGTGATCTCAAGCTCGCTTTCTGGAACGTGCGTGTCGTCGACATCGGGAAGCCTCGGCAGTACCTCGACGAGCGAGAAGCTCGTTTGTCGCTTGCCGGCCGCGTTGAAAGGCGACATGCGCACCAGCCGGTGCACCCCCGCTTCTTTTTTCAAACTGCCGTACGCGTCACGTCCGACCACTTCAAACGAAACACTTCGGTATCCGCCCAGCGAATTCGCGTTCGAAGAAAGCAGCACTGTTCGCCAGTCGCGCGAGGCGGCGTATTTCCCGTACATTTCAAAAAGCATTCGTGAAAAATCTTCGGCGTCGTCGCCGCCTGCGCCGGAAATTATCGAGACAATGGCGTCTCCTTTGTCGTATTGCCCTACACCTGCGATCTTTGCCTTCAGCTCTTGGTACTCTTTCACGGCGGTCTGTGCCTTCTCCTTATCATTCCAAAAATCCGCGGAACCCATAGCAGCTTCTATCTCCGCGATTCTAATTTCCATTTTTACTTTATCCATGAGCCGACCCGGGGAGTTGAACCCCGAACCTACGGTTTACGATACCGTTGCTCTACCATTGAGCTAGGTCGGCAACAGTGCGAATATATCATATTTTTGGTTCTGTGAGACGCATTCGTTTCAGCATTCGTTTCAATAATTCCCGGCGGCGAAACCCTGTTGGGTTTGATTCTTGAGCCGATGGCCGGAATTGAACCGGCGACCTACTCCTTCATTGCTACCTCCGTTTATGTATTATCGGAGGATTAGACTGTATATCCGACTCAACGAGTCGCTCTTGTCAGTCGTTCGGGCGCAAGCGCCACGGTCTGAACCTCGTACAGGCCTTTGACCGTTATTCGAGCGTGCAACAACAGATTGCTCTGTTGCGGGCAGTTGTCTACCATGGAGTTGCTCTACCAACTGAGCTACATCGGCTTCTATGTACTTCCTTTGGCCACCCCTTCGATGGCATTGCAGAGAATATCACGAAGCTTCTTATTATTGAAATACACCGTGAGTATGCCGTATCTGGTCTTCCGGCGGTAGTTGCCGATGCCGCGATGCGGCGTCACAACAATCGTGGGAAGAAATTGTTGGCGAGGAGCGCGAAGCAGGCGCATCCAATATCGTATGGCTTCAGTTTTGTTCATATCTCCGAAAATCTGAAGGCCGAAACGTAACTTCTTTGTTTGTATCCCATAACACTTCACCAAAAATTGTATGAATATGCTAATAAGTTTCGGATCGCTATTCCCCAACCGAATCGAGCCTCTGTTCGCTTTAGTACCTTCACCCCAGTACAAGCCTATACCAATGCCGTACAAGATTGCTTCATTAATGGTTCGCGGAAAACTGACCTTGAAGGGGTCGCCGGCCGGATTCCACATTTCATATAAAGCATCGCTTATTGACCGTTTGGGAATCTTGAACTTCGAGAGCCAGTAGTTCACCTGATGCTGCGAACATTTGAGTTGCTTCGCAATAGTTGATACCGACAATTTCTTTTCTTGATATAGCTTTAACAGCGTCCCCCTCCCAATCATTAGAGTAATATACCACGCTGTACCTAATCTACTGGATACTCCCATAATTCCTCGATAACCGGCGCAACCGCTTCATCGGTGATGTCTTCGGGCTTTATGGACGCATGCGCAAATATTTGCCGCTCCAGCTCATGACCGAGTTCCACGAGCGTTTCATAATCGTCCGGCGCAGCAATGACTCCACTCGCGAACGACACACCGACCTTACCATTGTTTTCCATACGAGCGAGGTATCTTTTCCGACCATCTTCCCAGCGCTCCCGCATCGAGCGCACGCCGTATGGTGTCACACGGGAGTCCGCATATTCGAGGATCTTTAGTTCGTAGGATCGACTTTCGACTATCCGCTGCATCTTTGCAAATCCGGTATCGCCAATGTATGCGACAACTTGCTGCGGTAGCCCAATCTCTGCCGCGATCTTCATGCTCGCATGATGTTGCTCCTTGCCGTATTTTTTTTTGAAATCCATCTTCACGTGCTCCCAATATTCACGCCCTTCTGGTTCAAGTGCCTCCGGGAATTTCGACAGGTCGAATTTCAAGATGTTGCCCATGTCGTGGAAAAGACATGCGAGCACTATTTCATCGATATCAACGCTTCGCATGCTCTCGGCAATGATCTTTCCCACCGCAGCCACTCGCAGCTGATGTAGCCGCAGATTCGGCATGATGTCGTACGCTTCGTATATCTCGCGCGCGGTGCGCATGCGGCGATTTTAGCACGCAATGCTTCTTAGTGATCTCCGGCCTCGAGAGAGAAAAAATGTCGCATTCCGACTCCGGCGCTATGGTATACGCGCCGAAGTTCCTCGCTCGGGTGCGGAGCCTTCAATACTGCGCTGTCGCACCGTACAAAACCATTCAAAAGATGTTCTTGGGCCGAGGCGAGCAGCGTTTCGATGACTCGTTCTTGGTGATGCGCGTCGCGAAGCCATATATCGTCAATGATTCCGACTCCATTTCCACGATTCAACGTGAGTACGCCGACAATCTTCTCCCCGTCGCGAGCGACGATGACTGCGCCGTGACTGCTTTGTTTAAGGTGCTGCGAGCGCAACCTTTCGCTCTTCATCGACTCCCGACGCTCGGCAATGTTTCTTTTCTTGGACGTATCGAGTGCGCTGAAATCCAACTCTACGAGCAGGTCTTCTCCGAGTTGAGAGAGTCCCTCGGCGTCAATAAGCTCGGCATGAACGCCTTCTCGCTGCTTTGGCTTCTCGGGTATCGCTCCTTCGCGCGACATGTCCATACGTTTACTATATCACCCGACGCCGAGCGCGTGCATAATGCTGCGAAAAAGTACGAGAAAAAACGAGAGAATCGTTACGATCAACTCGATAAAAAGGGAGAACGCCTTCCATGCGATCGACAGAAGCGTGTTCACTAGCGCCGTAAAAGAATCCACCGCTTCATGCTAACACAAGTGCGCGAGTGACGGGACTCGAACCCGCAACCTCGTCCGTGACAGGGACGCGCTCTAACCAATTGAGCTACACCCGCAAGTGAGGAATAAAGAACGCGTCAGCATGTTCTTTTTCCGAGTGCCGCGGATGTATGAGTACGCGATTACATCCGCAACAGCACCACAATACTTGAAATTCCCATCACTTTCAATCCATGCCGGGAGACAGATTCGAACTGTCGACCTAGCGCTTATGAAACGCTCGCTCTAACCGACTGAGCTATCCCGGCCTCACGGGAAATATAGTTGATTTGGGTAAAAACTGCCAGTACACTTTCACTATGTGGGGGATTATGCTGCAGATCAATTCGGCCTGTTTCATCATAACGAGCGTCTACCTCGTCTATTCGTTTGGCACTGCGATCATGATGTGGGCGTGGAAGCCGTTTGGCGTAGCGCTCGTGCTCTTTATTTTCTTTGCACTTGCCGAAATCGCGCTCGCCGCGATCGCGGAGCCGTGAATTTCATTGCGCCGCTTCTGCGCGTGTAGTACAGTACGAATAGCGGGGTGGAGCAGTAGTAGCTCGCAAGGCTCATAACCTTGAGGTCGCGGGTGCAAGTCCCGCCCCCGCAACAACAATCAGCTGATGAATCTGAATTCTTTGAAAACGCTCTCGTAGAGCGAAATGACGCGGCGCACCTCGCGCGGGCTCAAGAGATTCGCGTCGGGTTGATGAACGACGCGATTGCGCACACGATGCGCCTCCCACGCGCGATCGAGCGTCTGGAATGTCGTTCGATCGGCATTGCGCATTTTGTCGGCCATCGTTTCCCCTTTCAATCCAAGCACGTCGAGCAGTTCGTTGAGCATGATGTCTGCTTCGAGAATTGCCACGCGCCTGCTTTGTTCGGAATCCGACGCCGCTTGTTCGATTATGCGCTGCCAGCGCAGGTGTGTTTTCGGGACATCGCGGGCAGCGACAGAGCGCTGTGCGTGCGAGAAGCGGCGACGCTCCAGTTGCCGCACCTGGAACATTCGGATCGTGCAATAGAGGATAAGCGTGGTGAGTGCCAGGGAAATGAGGAGCGAAAACGCCACGAAACCGCTCCACCTCTGGAACAGTGCATCATACGCTCCGGGCGGCGAGGCGGTTTGCAGGTACTGTACGACCTGCGGCGCCGTTACAGGATTCGCGAGCGTCATTGAGAGCGCGGGTGACACGTCGGAAGGCGCTGGAGCGCCGGTGCCGACTGCGGTTTCGACGGCACCCGGCACCCATTTGAACGCGACTTCGCTCAAAAACCAAAGCGCCCACCCGAGATTGGTGCCTGCCGAGGCGTCCGGACTCATTGGAAAAGTATACTACGCGTTTTCTATCTCTTTCCCGATTCTGAACAGCACATCCTCGCTCTGATTCGCGCCGATGATCTGCAAACCGACCGGCAGCTTCAAGCCGTCGCGCTCGACGCTTCCCATCGGGATCGCAAGGGCCGGGATCCCCGCGAGGTTAACCGGCACCGAAAAGATATCCTCCGCATACATCGCGAGCGGATCGCTCGCTTTTTCTCCGATTTTAAACGCCGGCGACGGCGTCGTCGGCAACGCAATCGCGTCTACGCTCTCGAATGCGCGCGAGAATTCTTCCGTAATGAGCGAACGAACGGCGCGAGCCTTGCGGTAGTAGGCATCGGCGTATCCCGCGGAGAGGACGAACGTGCCGACGAGAATCCGACGACGAGTCTCTCTGCCAAAACCCCGCGCCCGCGTTTTCGCGTAGGAATCCATCATTGTCTCGGCCGGCACGGAGAGCCCGTAGCGCACGCCGTCAAGCCGCGCAAGGTTCGTGGAAACTTCCGCGGGCATGACGATGTAATAGACAGCGAGTCCGTACGGCAAGGTGGGCAGCTCGATATCGCGCACTTCGTACCCGGCGTTCTCCAATACGCGAAGAGAGCGTTCAAATGCTTCGAGCAAATCCGCGTCTATGCCGCTTTTGAGAAATGCGCGCGGCACACCGATCCTCTTGCGCTCGGGATCTTTCTTTCCGACGCCATCAGGCAAAGAGGTGCTGTCGTTCGCGTCGTGTCCGCGGACGGCATCGAAAAGAATTTTCGCATCTTCGACCGTTTTTGCGAGCGGGCCGATTTGATCGAGGCTCGAGCCCATCGCGATAAGACCGGAACGGGAGACGGCACCATAGGTGGGCTTGAGCCCGACCAAGCCGCAGTGCGCCGCGGGCTGGCGGATTGAGCCTCCCGTATCGCTTCCAAGCGCCGCAAGCGCGAGGTCGGCGGCGACAGCGGCCGCCGAACCGCCGGAAGAACCGCCCGGCACCCGCGCGCGGTCGTGCGGATTCTTGGTCGGACCGAATGCGGAATTCTCCGTCGAACTCCCCATCGCGAATTCGTCCATATTGGTACGACCGAGAAATATCGCGCCGTGTTCTTTCAGCTTCTGTATGACGTTTGCATCGTAGCTCGCGCGATAGTTTTCGAGCATTTTCGAAGCGGCCGACGCGATGCGTCCCTCGATGAGAATGTTGTCCTTGATCGCAAGAGGGATGCCCGTAAGCGGACGAGACGTTGCCGATGCAATCATCGCGTCGGCCGCTTTCGCCTCCGCGCGCGCGGAATCAGCCCACACTTCGAGGTACGCGCGTATCTCCACGTCTTTTTCCGCGATAGCGTCGAGATACGCGTTCGTGAGTTCAAGCGCGGAATATTCTTTCGCATCCAACGATCTTCGCGCCGCCGCAATCGTGAGCCTCGAAAGATCCATGGTTATTTCTTGCGAGAGATCACTTGCTTGACGGCGATCCGGTCTCCCTCGCGCGACGGCGCGGCCGACAACAGTGTCTCGGTAAACGTGCCCGGCTCGATCGGATTTGCGTCGTCGCGCATCACATTGCTCAGCGCGGACTCATGGGCCGGAGCTGCGGCATGCACCTCCCCTATTTGCTCGACAAACTTCAAAATCGCCGGGATCTCCTTCTCCAGCCTCATCAACTCTTCCGCACTAACCTCAAGCCGCGCGAGCCGCGCGAGCGCTTCCACGTCCACGTTCGGGTCTGTCATCCGCGTATCATACGCACAAATTCAGCCTCTGTCAGCACCGGCACTCCAAGCGCCCTGGCGTTCTCAAGTTTCGAACCGGCTTCTTCTCCGGCAACGACGCGGTCGGTCTTCTTGGAAACGGAGCTTGAAACATCGCCGCCCAGAGCTCGTATCTTTTCTTTCGCCTCATCGCGGGTCATCGAGGATAGCGAGCCCGTGAGCACGAATGTTTTGCCGGCAAGCGGCAGTTTGCCGCCCTGATTTTGTCGATTGCCCGAGTAAACCGAGTTCTCGATTTTCAGCACTTTCTTTAGTCTCTCAACAAGCTCTTTGTGACGCCGCAGGGCGAACCACTCGACAATTTCCTTCGCGACAATCGGGCCGATGCCTTCGATTTCTTTCAATTGCCGCTCGTCTGCTTTCATCAGCGCATCTATCGTTTTGTATCTCTTCGCCAGCAAAATGGCGGTCTCTTCCCCTACCTGCGGAATGGAGAGGCCGACCAAGAGGCGCGCGAGTTCGGCGCATGACGCTCTTTTGATCGATTCTATGAGCTTCTTGGCGGAAATCTCCGCGAAACCTTCGAGCGCGAGCAGGTCACCCTCGGTCAGGGTGAAGATCTCGTCATAGTGCTGTATGAGGCCTTTTTCGAGCAGCATGTCGAGGCGCTCTTTGCCCAGTCCGTCTACATCGAGCGCATGCTTCCCGGCAAAGTTGTGAAAACGGCGGCGGATTACGGAGAAGGAATTGAGATTGATGCATCGCCATGCCGCCTCGCCCGGTATGCGCTCGATCGCCCCGTCTCCGCCGCACTCCGGCACGCGTTTCGGCCACTTGTAGGGCTTCGCGCCGCGCGGACGAAGATCTTTCACCACTTCCACGACCTCGGGTATCACATCGCCGGCCTTTTGGAGGACGACCGTGTCGCCGATGCGCGCATCGAGCCGCTTTATCTCGTCTTCGTTATGCAGCGTGGCGCGCGAGACGATCGTACCTGCGACTTGCACGGGCTTCAGGTGCGCGACGGGAGTAAGCACGCCGGTGCGTCCGACCTGGAGCACGATATCCTCGATGAGAGTGGTCACCTGTTCCGCTGGAAACTTGAAAGCGATCGCGAACCGAGGCGCTTTGCCCGTATAACCAAGGATGTCCTCGAGCTTTTTCTCATTCACTTTAACGACGACGCCGTCGAGCCAGTACTTTTGGTGACGGCCCTTCTTCTTCCACCCCTCCCAAAATCGGATCGCATCATCGACCGTCTTCGCGAGATGATGATGCGGATTCACCTTGAAACCGAGCTCGCGGAGATATCCAAGCTCTTCTTCCTGTGTCGCAGGGAATTTCTCGGACGTTTGCGCTACGTCGTAGATGAAGACGTCGAGCTTGCGCGCGGCGGCGATCTTCGGATCGAGCTGGCGGATAGAACCCGCGGCCGCATTGCGCGGATTGGCGAAAGGCGGCTCCCCCGCCGCCGCGCGCTTCTTATTGAGCGCATCGAGATTCTTCGAACTCATCCACACCTCCCCCTCGACGATGATATCGATCGGCCGTTCGAGTGAGAGCGGCACCGACTCGATAGTCCTGATATTGTGCGTGACATCTTCCCCGACGACGCCATCGCCGCGCGTAGCCGCCGTTTTCAGTATCCCCTTTTCATACTCGAAAACTATTTTTAAGCCGTCGATTTTCAACTCGCACACGTACGTGGGCGCGGTACGGACGCCTTCGGCGCGCAAGAATCGTTTTACGCGCGTATCGAATTCGCGCATTTCGTCGGGGGAGAAGGCGTCGTTAAAAGACCATTGCGCGACCTTGTGCCTTACTTTCTTGAATCCGGGAAGCGGTTTGCCCGCGACGCGCTGACTCGGCGAATCTGCGACTATGAGCTCCGGATGCGCGCGTTCGAGCTCGGAGAGCTCGTGCTTCAGCGAATCGAGCGCTTGTTGTGAAATCTCTTCTTTGTCGTAGACGTGGTAGAGCGTGCGATAGCGGTTGATGGATTTTTTCAGCTTCTCATAGCGGGTGCGGGTTGTTTCGGAGACGTCCATGCTTCCGCATGATACCAAAAACCGCTCAGTAGTGGAGCTCGACCGAGCGCTGGAGGGATCGCGGCGAGCTCAGAATGGACGCGCAATTCGTGCTGTACCCGTTGGCATGAATGATCGTATGTACCACCGCCGGGTTCGAAGGAGTGCATGCGCCATTCGAATCGAACGGTCCGTCGCATTTTTCGACTCTCACTTCGGCGCAATACCCTCCCGCAGGCGAAGCGTCCTGGAAGAAATTCATCTGATCCGAGGTCATGGTGTAGTGGGAGGCGTTGGCGCGACCGCTCATCTCCCCGCAGGACGGACCCGATGCGCTCAAGCACTGGCCATCGCACTTGAGATCCGCGAGGTTGAAGCCATCCGGGATCGTTTTGCCGAAGTAGCCGTAGCGAAAGTCCCAGTAGAGCGCGCACTCGGCTGCTGTATCGGCAACATAGAAGGCGAACTGCGAATCGCGGCCGAGCGAAGATAGGATGACTTCCTTCTTGGCGATCGCGAAAATCGCCGCCCCGAGGGAGAGCACGATCGAAGCGATGAGCGCTGCAAGCAAGAGTGTAAACCCTCGCTGTGATCGCTCGTGCATTTTCTTTGCGATGCATCCGTCGTTCATACGCTACGAAGAGGTGCCGGCTCCGTCATTGACCCAGCGATAGAGATTCTCGGAGATCGTGAAGTTCTTGATCTCAAATGCGCCTGTTCGCCAGGTGATCGTCACGGATACCCGTATCTCGTTGTGACCGCTGTCGACGTAGGCGGCCCGCACCATGCGAGTGAAATTCGTGTTCGTCCATCCGGTTCCGTATCCGTACAAGGTCCCATCGGTTTGAAGCGGAGGACAGGCGCTCTGCGGACATTCGGCTATCGAAGTAGAGGAATCGCCCGTATGGGCGTCGACGGTGAAGGGTCTTGCGCTCGCAAGCGATGTGCCGATCAGTCCCCTGTCCTCAAGAGGGCCGAAAATACTGACCGACGAAGCGTTTGCCGTGAGCGCGATCGTCAGTATTTGCGAATCTCGGATGCTTCGCAGCGCCTCGATCGCCTCCTGCGCCATGTAGAAAGCGGTGATCTGATCGCGCGCGTAATAGGCAGACGCGAGGCTTTGCGCCGTGAGCGACATCGGAGCGACGATCGCTACGGTGAGAAGCGAGATGGCCACCAAGGTCTCGATGAGAGTGAATCCGGCGTTTTCCGCATATTTGAAAAACGTGGTCTTCTTTCCTTCGCCATCAGGACGGATTCGAGAAGGTCGATTTTTTAGGTGCCGGGTCATAGATCGAGAACACGCTGCACAGCGGTCGCTTCGATATGGAACGTCGTGACGGCCGAGGAACCGGCGGCACCTGCGCTTCCCCGTATCACAATGACGACTTTGGGCTGAACGGTGTCCGTCTTTTGCGTGCCGACCACATAGAATTGCATGTCGTCGATCGTGACTTCTGGAGCGGTAATCGCCACCGCGGTCTGATTGTTTTCGGATTTCTCAATTTGATGCGTCGAGCTATTGAAACTGTAGGTCCATTTCTGCGAACCGCAGCTTCCCGACAAGCAATACGGACGAAATGAAAGGGTGGCCGATCCGTGCGAGCAATCCGTCGCATACTCGCTCGAGTGATTGTTGCAGTTTATGGATGCGTCGTAGTTGCTACCCATGCGGATCGAGCGCACCAGGCCGTCGAGGGTGATGTTCAGGTTGTTCATGACGGACTGCAGCGCGTGAGCCTTGCGATTCGCATTGACGAGAGCCAGAAGCGTGCTTACGCATACGAGTATGACGACCGCGAACAATGCGATGGCGACGATCATCTCAACGAGCGTGAAGCCACTCGAGCCATTTTTTATTTTCTTTCGCGACGTCTCGTTTCTCATGGCGCTACGAACTGGTACGGCGTACCGAGATTTGGCCGTTAGCCTCGACGACGATGTCCATGCGCTCTCCTCGAGGAGAGACCACGGTGATGCGCAGGGCTCTCTGACAGAGACTGGTGTCGACCACGCAGGAGGCTCCCGCATTACTGATCCACGCATCAGGTTCGGGACGCACGAAAATAACATCCACGCTGCCGACGCCGCAAATCTCGCTTGCCCCGGTTTGGGGCGGCGTGACGCAGAGATCCGAAATTTTGTATCCTTGCGCGATGGTCGTTTGCTGTACGATTTCACTCGCATTCTGCGCCGGATCGAATATGCCCGTCCCGGCCGAGTCGGCAAACAGAACATAGGTATTCGGGCTCGAAAGCGCGAAGTGCATGCCGTACCCCGCGCTGAATGTTGATGAGCCGAAGCGCTGTACCGATATTCCGTACACCTGCGCTTGGCGGATGGAAAGACCGATGTCGTAGGCAAGACTCTCGAGCTGGACGATGCCTCCGAAGCGGTTGTTGTTCGCAAGAACGACGCTCGTCACGACGACGATGATGGCCGTTACGACAAGAAGTTCCACCAGCGTAAAACCCCGAGTACCTCTCACTGGAGCGGAAACAGACGGGCGAGCAAATCGAAACCGTACAACATTGAGTACCAAAGAATGAAGCAGCTGCATATGAGAAAAGGCCCGAATGGGATCTCGCTTTTCATTGTAAACCCCGGCCCGTCGTTCGAAATGGCTTTTCCCCACGGTGAGACGGGGAGCGGGATATCTCGCATAAATGAACGCCAGCGTTCTGATGAGACGACCAGCAAGGGTATGCTTACGACGCCCCCGATTATGAATGCAAGGACGATCGACGCAAGGCCATGCACCGGACCAAGCAGCCAACCGATCCCGAGAGCGAGCTTCACGTCGCCAAATCCCATCCAAGCGCCGCGGGAAAACATCCAGAGCGCGAAGAGCGGCAGCGCCGAGAGCGGGCCGGCGAGGAGGTACGGGAGCATTGATTGGTCGGATTGCAATAGTGCGCCAAACGGAGGAAAAATAGAGAGAAACGCGAGCGCGTCGAAAGTGTATACCCATGCGTCGGGAATGATCGTATGATACAGATCATAGACGGCGATCGCGATGAGAAGCGCCGCGATGGCGCAGAAGATCGCTCGATACTCGTATCCGGGAAAGGGGGCGCCCCCGATCAGCGCGAACGCGACGGCAGTGAAGAGTTCGACGAGCGGATACTGGATCGATATCCTTTCTTTGCAGCCGCCGCAACGGCCGCGCAAGAAGATCCACGAGAACACCGGTATCATTTCGTACCACCGCAACTGGCGGGCGCAGCGGGGACACTGGCTCCTGCCACGCAACGTGCGCGCGTCGTATCGCAAGATAAGCACGTTGAGAAAGCTGCCGATGATGAGACCGAAAAGGCCGAACACGAGCGCGATCACGATATGAGTATACCCGAAAAACCCGCCGTTCGGCGGGTTTTTATCACTTTTCAAACTGAATCACGGTTTGACGCAGTAGACGACCTCGCTCGATAAGCCCGCGTTCGCGCTGCAATCGGTCGCTGAACCGTTGATCGTGATCGCTTGGGCCGCATCGCTATCACTCGACAGAGCGCTGTGGCCCGCAGTCTCAAGAATCGCGCCGAGCGCATAGCTCGAACAGATCGTGGCGCTGTTGTCGCAGCTGGCCGGAAGCGCCACAAAGCCGTATGAATTGCTTCCGCCGCTCGGATCGTTCGGAATCGTGGAAATGTAGCCAGGGGTAACGAGGTTCGCGGTGGTAACACCGGCGGCGAACGTGCCGCCCGAAGGATACTTGCCATTCGCATCGTAGTAGAGCTCGAGCGCGAGCTGGAGTTGCTTGATGTCCGCGACGCGTCGGGCGTCACGGCCCTTTTTTCGAGCACTGTTGAGTGATGCGAGGACAATCGATGAAAGAATCCCTATGATGGCGATGACCACCAGAAGCTCGATAAGGGTGAAGCCGCGTCGTGTATTCATATGGGCTCATTATACTGTAGTCGCGCTCCCCTGTCGCCCCTCTGTGGATATCCGCTAGAAGGATGAGGCGATGTTATAAATCGGAAGCAAGACAGACGCAAGAAGGACGGCGACGCCGACTGCCAGAACGACGATCATGAGGGGCTCGATCAAACTGACGAGCGTGTCCACCGCGTTGTTGACCTCGCGGCGATAGAATCGCGCCATCGTCTCGAGAATGGTGCCCATGTTGCCCGTTTCTTCGCCGATCTTGATCATAGCAACGACGATGCCGGGAATTTCCGTATGTTTGCGCAGCGCCTCCGAAAGCGGCAGCCCGCCCTTCACATCGTTCGCCGCTTCCGCGAGGATTTTCTCGTAGACCGCATCGCCGACGACCGAGCCGGTAATCTCGAGACCGCGCAGGATTTGGATTCCGCTTTTGAGCATGGTCGAAAGGTTGTCGGAGACGCGCGAAAGGAATATCTTTTTATAGATATTGCCGACTGCGGGCATCTCAAGCCGCGCCCGGGAAAGCATCTCCCGCCCGCGCTCCGTGCGCGAGAATCGGAAAAGGAACCCGACGCCGACAACGAGCAGGATGATGATAAGCAGGATGTAATGCGCCACGAATGACGACATGGCGATGACGACCTTGGTGTAGATCGGGATATCTTGTCCGACTTCCGCCAACATGTCCGCGAGTTTCGGAATGACGAGCGTCATCATGAGCGTCATCACGACAAGAAATGTAAGAATGATGAACGCGGGATACACGAGTGCATTGCGGGCTTTTTGCGTGATCTCGTAGTTGCGATCGAGATAGTCCGCGAGAAAGGAGAAGGTCTCGTCGAGCTTGCCCGATTCTTCCCCGGCGCGCACCATGTTGACGTAAAAGGCGGAAAACACCTCCGGGTGCCGCGCGAGCGCCGCGGAGATCGAGCTGCCGCTTTGAAGGTCGTTGGCGACGGCGGTCAGCTTATCGGCGAGCGCAGGCGTGCGCGCTTCCGCCGCAAGGAGCCGAAAGGCGCGCAGCGCCGACACCTGCGCTTCAAAGAGCGTCGTGATCTGGCGCGAAAGCATGACGATGTCGGCGTTGGTCACGCGGTCGAAAAGCGCGAGGCGCCGCCCGAGCATCGAGGCGCTCTCGGATGGATCGATACCGGAAATGATGAGGCCGCGGCGCTGCAGTGCGCCGATCGCGACGTCCATGTTGACCGCATCAATCGTGCCGTGCCGCTCGTTTCCGTCGACATCGAGCGCGGTGTATTTGAAAAGACTCATACCTCAACCGCGAAGATCATAGCAATTTCTGCAGCACCGCAGGATTGAGCGAGTATTCGTAGGCCGTTTCGGGAGTGATCTCTCCGCGCGCGACGAGCTCAGCGAGCGAACGGTTCATGTCGATCATGCCTTCGGTCGACCCGGTCTCGATAACGGTATTTATCTCGTGCGTACGCTTCTCCCGGATCAGGTTCGAGACCGCTTTGTTGTTGATGAGAAGCTCGTACGCGGGAATGAGACCGCCGGAAATGCGCGGCAAGAGACGCTGTGAAAAAATGCCGGCAAGCGAGGCGGCGAGTTGCAGTCGGATCTGGTCTTGCTGCGAACCCGGAAAAGTATCTATGACGCGATCGATCGTCTGGGCCGCGTTGTTGGTGTGCAAGGTCGAAAAGACGAGATGGCCGGTTTCGGCGGCCGTCACGGCGGCCGACATCGTTTCCGGTCCCCGCATTTCCCCGACCAGAAGCACGTCGACATCCTCGCGAAACGCCGAGACGAGCGCCGAGGCGAAATCTTTGGTGTCGATCCCGACCTCGCGCTGATCAATGAGGCTTTGCTTCGGTTCGAAAATATACTCGATCGGATCCTCTATCGTGATGATGTGCTCCATGCGCTCCGTATTGATGAGTTCGATCAGCGAAGCGAGCGTCGTCGTTTTCCCCTGTCCGACCGGCCCGACGACGAGAAAAAACCCTTGCGATTTGCGCGCGAAGGATTGCAGCACTTCCGGCAGATTGAGTTCCTGCACCGTTCGAATCGTCTTCGGGATGAGTCGAAGCGCGATGCCGACCGCTCCGCGCTGGAAAAAGGCGTTGCCGCGAAACCGCGTGCTGTCGGCGCTCTCGAAGGCGAAGTCGAATTCTTGGCGCTCCTCGAAGCGCTTCTCCTGTTCCGGCGTCAGAAGCGCTTTCAGAAACCCGCGCGTGTCTTCCGGCGTCAAGACGGGCTCTTTGAGCATCGGCGTCAAGTTGCCCGCGACGCGAATCGTCGGGTGCGCGCCGGTCGAGAAATGCATATCGCTTCCGCCTTCATGGGCGACGACATTGATGTATTTTTTCAGTAATGCGGGATAATCGTTCATAGATGAATACTATCAGCCCGCGCGGCCGCGTTTTTGCAGCGCGTCGGAAACCGTGTTGACAACTTCCGAGGGGATCATGCTCGCTTTCACGATGTATTGGGACGCGCCGAGATCGGTCGCTTGCTTGCGCTCGTTGTCGTCACTCTGATTGGTGAGCGAGATCTTGAGCGCGTCCTCGGCGAGGTGCTCGTCTTTGATCGCTTTCAAAAAAGCGAAACCGTCGAGCTCCGGCATGGTGAGGTCGAAAAGAATGACATCCGGCTTGAAACCGCCGCGCAGCACGCGGAGCGCCTCATTTCCCGAAATACACGCCTCGACGACGAACCCCGCCTGGGCGAACTTGAGACCGTACATGTTGAGCAGGAACTTATCGTCATCGAGTAGGAGCACGCTTCCCTTCTGTGCGGTCGCGTCGCTCATACGGTGTTATCTTGCGCGGCTTCTTGACTCGCGGGAGGGCTCTCAGCGCTTTCTTCGCCGCCCATGAGGAGGGTCGAGAGCGTGCTCACCTCGGAAAACGGAACTAATTTGGCGAAGGCTTTTTGCATGGCGTCTTCCTGCATGGTGAGCATCCCCTGTTTGCGCGCGGCCTCCCAGAGTCTTGATTCGACTGGATTATCGAGCACGATGCGCTCGATGTCGGACGACATTTCGAGCACTTCGAATACGGCCATGCGTCCTCGCAAACCGGTGGGACACGTCGGGGTCCGCTGCGGCTCGTACACGGTCGAGGGAATCGCGAACCGGTACTCGGACGGAAGCGTTTCAAGCTGCGCTTCGATATTTTTTTTGTCGGACGCGCTCAATGCGGTTTCTTTGGCGCCATCCGGACAAAATGTGCGGACGAGGCGCTGCGCTATCGCGAGAATAAGCACGGGCGGGATAAGATAGGGCTCGACTCCCATGTCGACGAGGCGCGGAATGACGCCGACGGCATCGTTGGTGTGGATGGTCGAGAGCACGAGATGGCCCGTGAGCGCGGCCTGGATCGCGAGCTTGGCAGTCTCGCCGTCGCGAATCTCGCCTACCATGATGACATCCGGATCTTGACGCAGCGTCGTGCGCAACCCGGTCGCGAAGTTATAGCCGATCTCGGGATGCACTTGCGATTGGATGACGCCGTCGACATAGTATTCGATCGGATCCTCGAGCGAAAGCACGTTTTTGTGCTCGCGATCGACCTCGGTTAGCATCGAATAGAGCGTCGTCGACTTTCCGCTCCCCGTCGGGCCAGAGATGAGGATGAGGCCGTGCGGCGCGCTCGCCGCTTTGCGGATCAGTTTTACATTGCGCTCCGTCAGCCCGATCTGGTCGATCGGAATGAAACCTTGCTGGCGATCGAGGATGCGGATCACGACCTTCTCTCCGTTGTATGACGGGAAGGTAGAGACGCGGAAATCGATCTGGCGATTGTCGATCGAGGCGCTGAAGCGGCCGTCCTGCGGCTTGCGCATTTCGTCGAGACGGATCGAGGCGAGCACCTTCACGCGCGCGACGAGCGCGCGGTGCGTGTTGATCGGCAGAACGACGCTCGTGTGCAATTCTCCATCGACGCGGTAGCGCACGCGCACGCCTGACGGTTGCGGCTCGATATGCACGTCGGAGGCCTTGCCGTCGACCGCATAACGCAAAATGGTCGAAACGATCTTGATCGTCGGCGCGTCTTCCTGAATTTTCGGAGCCGTCTCCCCTGGCCCGCGCCCGATCGAAGGATCGTTGAGATCGATCGGCGCCGCTTCGGCATTCTCGCGAAGTTTTGTTTTATTGCCGCCTTGTTCTGTTTCAAGATCGCTCACGGCCCGCTGCACTTCCCCGCCCAGACCGCGGTACATGCCGAGCACGCGGTCAAAATCCTCTCGCGAGATCTGAAAGATTTTGAACGGCATGCCCGATGTGCGCGCGATGAAGTTGAGCGCATCCACGGCCTGAATGTCGTCCGGATCAACCATCCCGACTTCAAGCACCCCTTCGGCAACGCCGATCGGGACAATGCGGTAGTGCGTCGCCGATTCTTCCGGAATGTATCGAAGCGTCTCGAACGGGATCTTCGTATCGGCGACCGGGCGCAGGGGGGTGCTTGGAGGAGATACCGGGGCGCTCGCCGCAACTGTCTGCTGAGGCATATATTATCGCCGAGGCGTGAATATCTGGTCGGTCTTTTTATTGTTGCTCTCGGCTGCTTGATCAGGGTTCGGAGAAGCCATGCGCGTTTCGAGCGGCGCAAAGGGATTCGGACGGCCGACCGGTTCCTGCACGATTTCCGTGGAGAAATCTTTGAGGCTCAAGAACGATGGGTCTCCAAATATCCCGCCATCGAGCTTCACCGCCCGGAGTGCAAGGAGCGTAGAGACAAGTTCCTGTTCCGACTTGCTCGTCACGCCGCCCGAAGGCGCAGAGGTCACAAGCGCGGGCTCGGGTGCCGAGGATGAGGATAGCCCATACCACGCCCCGCCCGCTACAAGCAGCGCGATCACGATAAGAAGTATTTTGTTGTGGAGAAGGCTTTGCATCATAGTATTACTTGAGCCAGTAGGTGCGGAGCGTAATATTGTAAGCGTAGATCGGTTCGGGTGTTTGGACCGGCTCGCCTTTCTTCCCTGCAGGAGCAGCTACTGGGGAGCGCGATTCGGGAGTGAGAGAGAGCGACGCGAGATCGACGATGCGCAGTGACGATTCGAGATCGCTCAAGAATTGATAGAAGTTTGCATAGGTGCCGCGCGTTGAGAATGTCAGCGTGAGCGAGTCGTATTTTTGACTCGACGCACCGATCGCTCCGATCGCGGTCTGGCTTTTCTTGTCTTGTGCGGCGGAACTCGAGATATCGACGTTTTGCAGCGAGAGTCCGTATCGATTCGCGAGATTATCAAGATCGAGAATGAGTCGGACGTTGTCGACATGATCGGGAAGGAGTTTTTGGAGACGGTCGAGATTGGCCGGATCGAAGGCATTGAAGCGCGAGAGCAGCGTTTGTTTGAGCTGTTGCAACTCCCGCGCCTTGTCGAGCGCTGCATTGTAGCCGACGATCTCTACCTGCGAAGCCTGCACGTTATCGTACGCCGGCCGCGTGTAGAATATAAAGATGCCTCCCGCCAAGATAAGTCCGACCAGTGCGAAAAGAAGACGCGTCATACTCAATTGCTGTATGTCGGCACGCGCGGGAGCGAATTGCCCTGCCCTTGCGATGGCGCGGCTGGCGATTGATTCGATTCCGGATTCTCAAACGGCGATGGAGCTGCGGGGGCTGGAGATTGCTGCGGCTGCTGCCCTTGCGGATTAGAATTCATGGCACCCGTTAAGACGGACGCGTAGTTCACCGTCCCGGGATTGACGACCGCGGTAAGATCGAAGTGCACCCCGTCTTCTTGCCGCGCGATATTCGAAAATATCGGTCCGGTGATGACGCCGTTTTTTGAAAAGATGTCCGCCTGAAGCGCAATCGCATTGACGCTTTCGGCGACTCCTGCCATTTTCACGGCCATATGCTGCACGTCGGGGGCTTCGAAATCGAGCGTCTGGAATGCGACAGTTTGCAGCGTCGCTTGTTCAAGCGCGCGAAAGAACGCGGTCGGAGCGACATGCGCGCCGAGAATCAGATCGCCCGCATGCATGCGGTCGTCGAGACGGGTCAGCTGCTGTATGAGCGACGGTTCGAATGCGGCTTTCGCGCGCTGCAGTTGATCTACCTTTGATTTTTTCTCCGTCGTCAAGAACTGCGCATAGAGAAATACGCCGATCGCAAGCGCGACCGACGCGACAAGAAGCACGATGGCACTCAAAAGCAAGAGATCGTTGAGACCGCCTTTATGCTTCGGTTTCGCAACAGCGGTAGTAACCGCCGTGTCGTGCGGTATGAAAGATCCTGGTACGACTTTATCTGCCATATTCTTTCATACAGAACGCGTCGCCGCGACAATGGATCGAAAATCTTTTGCGGTTCTCGTACCACAATCTAGACCGGGGTATTTTGCAAAAATTGGCTGATGATGGAACATATATTGTTTGATCCAGGGGCATATTTCGCTGCGGAGCATAGCCTACGAATTTCGAAGCTTTCGGAGCGCGACGCCGACTGCGACCGCAAAACCCGGTCCGATCTCTCGCAGTACCTGCTCGAGAAACGCGGGAGCTTCCGTGCGAGAAAACGGATTCGCGATCTCGACTTCCGTCGAGAGCGAACTTCTTGCCACCTCCGAAAGTCCGGGTAGCGACGCGCCGCCCCCCGTCAGGACTACGCGCGACACATTTTTATTGTATCGCTGACCGTAGCTCAATAGTACCCGATTCACCTCGGAAAACACGCGTGAGAGTGTGGATAGGAGCGCTTGCCTGATGCGGTCGTTCTCGTCGGGGCTATAAGCGGTCGAATCGACGAGGCCGCGTTCGCGTTTGATGCGCTCCGCTTTGTCGAACTCCCAATTGAGGGAACGCGCGAGGCCTTCCGTCATATGCTGCCCGCCCACCGAGGTGAGGTGCGAGAGACGGACGACGCCGCGCTCTACGACGTAGATTTTTGTCGTCGCGGCGCCAAAATCAACGACGAGGATCGGCGCGATTCCGTGGCCGACGGACGAGCGCACCGCACTAAAGATTTCGATCTCATAAAAATTGACTGTTAGGCCGGCGTTGGTCGCCACCGTCTGGTAACTCTGCAAAATATTGTTGTGTATCGCGACGAGCAGCACCTCTTGGCCCTTGGCTTGCATCACGGTTTTTGGCTGTATGCGATCAAAGGCGCTCTGCTCGCCTTCCTCCTTTGGGATCACGAACCAATCGAGCGTGACCTCATTGACCGGTATCGGAATATACTTGCGCGCCTCGATCGGGATCATGCGCTTCAGCTGCTCCGGCTCGGCGTTTGGAAGATCGAGCACCGAGACGAGGCTCGACGCAAACGGGATCGAGAGTCCGCCAGAGCGTGCCGTCACGTTGGCCTCGCGCATGACATCGGTGAGCGCTTCGGCGATCTTTTCCGGGGCGAGCTTCACGGCTTTACCGATCGGCTGGCCGCCGTATGGGCCGAGCGCGATCTCGCCGTACGTTTCCAGTATCGCCGCGCCGCGCGAGGAGCGCAGCTGCACTATCTTCGCGCTCGATGCGCCGATATCGATGCCGAGCACGCTTCCCTCCGCGCTCTTCCCGAGTCCGATATTCTTAAATATACCGCTGAGCGAGAACGCCATCCAAAAATTATACCACCTCGATCATACGAGCTTGTCTATTTTTGCGGCGAGGATGAAATCACTCTCGGAAAGACCTTTGATGGCGTGCGTCGTAAGCTCGGCGGTCGTCTTGCCCCATGAGATCTGCAGATCGGGATGATGTCCTTCTTTTTCCGCGATGTCGGCTATCTTTTTCGCGAACGTGAAGGCCTCGGCGAAGTCTTTGAATTTGAATTCTTTCGATATCCAGCGCGCGTCGCCGGAGAGCGTCCAGCCGATTAGCTGCTTCATGAGCGCTTCCGCTTCATCGCGCGAGAGGGGCGACTGACCGCTTTTGCATGCGACGCAGTTCTTCGCGGCAAGATCTTGCATCGCCGAAGTGTACCACGTACGCGCGTTAGAATTAACACGATGTGGAACATTTTGGAAACGATAATCGATGTTATCTTGCCGCTGCGCGAGAGAAGCGCTCGCACAAAAAAGCGTTCGCTCGAAGACATCCCGCTGCAACCTGTCACTCACGAACTCCTTGGCGCGCGAATCACGACTCTGATGGATTACCGCGATCCCGCCGTACAAGATCTCATCAGATCCTTGAAGTACGACCGCTCCGCGCATGCGGCGCGCCTGGCGGCGGAGTTGCTTGCCGATTATCTGAAAGAAGAGATCGCGTCATCGCGCGCGTTTTCGGCCAGGGAGTTTCTCATCATGCCCGTGCCGCTGCACAAAGCGCGCGTGCGCGAGCGTGGCTACAATCAAATCGAGTTTGTCTTGCGAGCGCTCTCGATCGAATTTCGAGACGGCACGATCGCGAGGCTCGTATGCGATGCGCTCGCGCGCACGCGAAACACGCAGCCGCAGACGCGACTGCCGCGCTCGCAGAGGCTCTCGAACGTCGCCGGTGCTTTCGACGTGCCGCTCCCTTATCGCGTGGAAAAAAAGAGAATATTTCTTATTGATGACGTCACGACGACCGGTGCCACGCTCGTCAACGCTGGCAACGCGCTGCGACGCGCGAATGCCGAAGTTGATTTGATCGCGCTTGCCCGTGCGTAGATTTCGGCAAGCGGCGCTTGTCCGGACAAGGCGGGGCGTGCAATGGCTGCGCGGCGATTGCGTACGACTCAGGAGATTTCATCTCGCAACAATCTCCCCCGTTGAGAGCGGGCGTTTTTTGCGCTCATCCGTTTGGTCACTTCCGCGACGAGCTCTGAGGGAGTGTAATTGGCCTTGAGTAAATGCGCGTCAGCGCCGAGATCAGCGAGACGCGATTTTTCCGCGTCCTGGCCTTCGTTGGTGAGCGCAAGTTTCAAACTGCGCTTCGCCAATCGCTCGGCCTGCACCGCCTCGATAAATTCGTATCCGCTTCTGCTATCCGGCATCGTGATGTCGAAAAGTATTACGTCGGGCGTAAAGCCGCTTCGCAGCACCTGCAGCGCGTCGTCCGTCGAATAATACGTGGAAACCTGGTATCCGCTCTTCTCGAATTTCAATCTATAGATCGTGAGCAAAAATTTCTCATCGTCCAGCATGAGCACCGTCGGTTTTCGTTCGGCCTTCATAGGCTTGCCTCCATTCTATATCGCGCCGTGAAAATAAGTAGCCGATGTGGTATTTTGAGCATTCAAGGAGAGGTGGCAGAGCGGTCGAATGCAGCACACTGCTAATGTGTTGAGCCTCAAAAGGGCTCCGAGGGTTCGAATCCCTCCCTCTCCGAAATGACTCTCACCGCTCATGCAATTGTAGGCGCGGTTTTGGTGAGTCTGGTGCCGGAGCACCCGGCGCTTGGCGTGTCGGCGGCATTCGCAAGCCATTTTTTAGTGGATGCGATACCTCATCTCGACTACAAGATATTCTCCGCTTCGGTACACCCTAATGGCGGTGCGCCGATGAAATACGATCGAGCGCTCTTGCTCGATGCAATTCGCATCTGCGCCGACGGGCTGATCGGGATGGCGCTCTCATTTGCGCTCTTCGCGACACGGGATACCTGGCTTCTGATCATGATCGGGGCGACCGCCGGTATTCTTCCCGATTCACTGCAATTCGCCTATGCGCGTCTGCGCAAAGAGCCATTGGCGTCTCTCCAGCGATTTCACGAGTGGATGCACACGCGTCATCATTTTCGCGAACATCAGGTACTGGGCGTCGTGTCCCAAGTGATGTTCGTCGTTGCGGTAGCGGGTGTTGCGCTCTACCTTTGACTCTGGCTCTGACTCTGGCGCAGGACAGTTTATCGGTTATACTATTTATCGATGCATCCATTCGGCATGTGGGACGGGATGGGCTGGGGCTATATGCCATCCGGTGTTGGGACGCTATTTCTGGCAGTCATCGCGTGGAGCATTCTTTGGAAGGGACTGGCATTATGGAGAGCGGCGAAACGCGGCGAAAAAATTTGGTTCATTGTCTTTCTCTTTGTAAATACCGCGGGCATTCTTGAAATTATTTACCTCTTCCTCATCACGGGCGCAAAACTCTCCGACTTTTCGCCATCGGGAAAAAGACACGAACACCAAGGCCAACACTAAAGAATCTGGTAAATGAGCCAGGTGATGACGGAAAGCGCGAGTGCGCCGAAAAAGGCGGCGAGAAATCCGCTTACGACGAATCCGGGAACGATCGCCGACATGAGCCAGAAAAGAAGCGCGTTTAATATGAGAGAAAACAAACCGAAGGTGAGGATGGTGATCGGGAGCGTGAGGAGCGAGAGCACGGGCTTGATGACTAGCGAGAGCACCGACCACACGAGCGCGACGATGAGAATCGTTTGCCATCCCCCGGCCACCGAAACCCCCGGCACGAGCGAGACGGTAAGATACACTGCCGCGGCGGTCCCCAGATACCGAAGAATGGTGTGCATATGGCCAGTGTAGCACTTCATTCCCTCCTCTTTCAAACCCGTTGCGAAGCAGGACGCAGACTTGAGAAAACTTGCGGGCCGAGTGCTTCCTACTCCCATGCTTTTTCATCCTCCTCCACTCCTTCCGCGACTTCTTCACCCTCTTCTTCATCCATCGTCTCATCGAGCGATCCTTCGGATACTTCCGCTTCGTCTTTTTCTTCGTCATCGTGATATGCCATAGCGTCTTTCGGCTCAATTAACCTATAAACACGACTATTTTCACTGACGCAGTTTCGACTTGCAATTCCATGCCTGTGAATAACTATCGCCGACGCCTATAATATCGCTCATGCATCCGGACGATGGCATCGAGAAACACTTCAAGCTTCTGCCCCGGCAGATCTCGGCGCTTCGACGGCTCGGAATCCCGACGATCCGCGATCTCCTCTACCACTTCCCGACGCGGTACGAATCTGCGGGCGCCTCCGGAAGCGTTTCGCAACTCATACCGGGCACCAAGACAACCCTGATCGGACAACTGACGGATCTCAAGGCAAAAAAACTCTGGAAGAGCAGGCGCAACATCACCGAAGGCGCGTTCGAAGACTCGAGCGGCAAAGTGCGCGTGATGTGGTTTAACCAGCCCTACATCGCGAGCTACGTGCCGCAAAACACGGTCGTGAAAATCTCCGGCTCGGTCGGCGGCAAACCGGCACGGCCGTATATCGCGAATCCCGAGGTCGAAGTGTTGCCGCCCGGCTACGTGGCTGAAGGTTTTTTTGAAAACGGGCGGAGCACGAGCGCCGCGGCAACGCTCTTTCCCATCTACCCCGAGACTGCCGGCATCACCTCGCGTTGGTTTTTCCATGCGTTCGACCGCGTGTTCGCAAGCGACGTACGCCACGAACTTGAAGACCCGATACCCGCACAGGTGCGGGAGCGCTACAATCTTCCCGATCTCGCGCGCTCGCTCGTGTATATCCACAAGCCGGAGAAAGAAGCCCACGCTGCAGCCGCGCGCAAGCGCTTCGCGTTCGAAGAGATCTTCGCGATCCAGCTCGCGCGCGCAAAAGAACGCGCGGAGAACGACGCGCAGAAGAGCTTTCCCATCGGAAACGGCGAAGCGCTTGCGGAGCGTTTCGTCGAATCGACGGACATGGTGCCGACCGGCGCGCAGTCGCGCGCGATTAGGGAGATCATCGCCGATTTCGACAATCAGCATCCCATGGCGCGTCTTCTCGAGGGCGACGTGGGAAGCGGCAAGACGTTTGTCGCGGCGGCAAGCGCCTATGCGGTGGTGAATTCTCGGCCGCCGGGCCGCGAAAGCGGCACGCTGCAGGTCGCGTACATGGCGCCGACCGAGATACTCGCGAGCCAGCATTTCAATTCATTCATTTCATTTTTCAAACACCTCCCCATCAACATCGCGCTACTGACTGGTTCCGGCTGCAAAAAGTTCCCGTCGAAACTCAACAAAGAAGGCGTGACGAACATCTCACGCGCGCAACTCCTCAAATGGGTCGCAAACGGCGAGATCGGCCTTCTCGTCGGCACGCATGCACTCATCCAAAAGAAGGTCGAGTTTCAGCACCTCGCGTACGCGATCGTCGACGAACAGCATCGCTTCGGCACGCGGCAGCGCCGCGCTCTCGCTCATAAGGGCGACGCGACACCGCATTTTCTCTCGATGACCGCGACCCCGATCCCCCGCACGCTCGCCCTCACCATCTACGGCGATCTCGATATCTCGGTGCTCGACGAGCTGCCGCCGGGACGCGCGAAGATAACCACGGAGATCGTCAAACCGCAGGGCCGCAAAGGCGCCTACGACAAAGTGCGCGAAGAATTGCAAAACGGGCGGCAGGCGTACGTGATTTGCCCAAGGATCGACGAACCGGATCCGGCAAAAATAAACGCAGTGCAGGCGAAATCGGCGAAAGCGGAAGCGGCGCGGCTCAAAAAGGAGGTCTTCCCCGAATTCGAGATCGGACTCCTTCACGGCGGTATGAAAACCGGGGAAAAAGACAGCGTGATGAAGGAATTTGCCGACGGCAAGATCCATGTGCTCGTCGCGACGTCGGTCGTCGAGGTCGGTATCAACGTCCCGAACGCCACCGTGATGCTGATCGAGGGCGCCGAGCGCTTCGGCTTGGCACAGCTCCATCAGCTGCGCGGGCGCGTTCAGCGCTCGGCGCACCCGCCGCACTGTTTTCTTTTCGCGGACGGCGCGGGCGAGCCGGCAATGAAGCGCCTGAAAGCGCTCGAAGGGACGAGCGACGGCTTCAAGCTTGCGGAAGCTGATCTCGAGGCGCGTGGCGCGGGTGATCTTTTCGGCAGGCAGCAGTGGGGTGTGAGCGACCTCGGCATGGAGGCACTCAAAAACATCAAGCTCATCCGCGCCGCGCG
>JBEEJY010000007.1:0-13511 GCA_041168925.1 Candidatus Parcubacteria bacterium
CAGTACACACAACAAGAAGGGTATTTCATTGACGACTCCACACCACCCGAAAGCGATGCTTCAAAGTCTGCCCTCTATGCTACGCAGGTTGCACGTACTGCCAATACGAAGCTGTAGTAAAGCTCCTGGGGTCTTTTCGTCTAACTGCAGGTAACCGGCATCTTCACCGGTACTGTATTTTCACCGAGCTACTCCCCGAGACAGTTCCCCAGTCATTACACCATTCGTGCACGTCTGAACTTACCAGACAAGGAATTTCGCTACCTTAGGACGATTATAGTTATCGCCGACATTGACCGGGGCTTATGAAGTGCCAGCAATATGCATTGCTGCATAAGACCGACCTCACTTGACCTTCCGGCATTGGTCAGGCATCACCCCCTATACTTCCTCTTACGAGTTTGCAGGGAGCTGTGTTTTTGGTAAACAGTCGCCTGGGAATAATTCTCTGCGGCCCCTTGCGGGGCAGGCCTTATTGCTAACGTACGGCCGCTTTTTTGCCGAGTTCCTTGAGGATCTCTCACTCGTTCGCCTTGCTCTACTCGAGCTGAACACCTGTGTCGGTTTGCGGTACGGTTCCTGCGATAATAAACGTAGAAGTTTTTCTTGGAAGCGCGCTCATGCAGATTCTCTTCGACGAATCTCCAATTCTCCACTGTGCTCTCGCTAACAGCGCGGATTTACCTACGCTGCACAATCACACCATGGACCCCAATCCAGTAAGGGGCCTGCATTACAGCACTCCGTCCCTCCATCATTTATCGCAGAAGTCACGGAATATTAACCGTGTGTCCATCCAGTCCGGCGTTCGCCATTCTGTTAGGACCGACTAACCCTTCGATGATCTCCATTGCGAAGGAAACCTTGTTCTTTCGGCGTGGGGGAATCCCACCCCCATTGCGGTTACTCGTGCCAACATTTTCACTTCGTATCGCTCCAGCGTGAGTCACCTCTTCGCCTTCATCGCAATACGAACGCTCTCCTACCACTTGATATGCCCGAAGGCATATAAAATCCGCATCTTCGGTATCATACTTAGCCCCGATTATTTGTGGCGCAGAATCTCTAAGTCAGTGAGCTGTTACGCTTTCTTTGAATGGTGGCTGCTTCTAAGCCAACATCCTGACTGTCTCGGAAATTCCACCTCCTTATTTGCACTTAGTATGGATTTAGGGACCTTAGATGGCGATCTGGGCTGTTTCCCTTTTCACGAATGGAGCTTCGCCCCCATCGTGTAACTGCCGCACTTTGCTATGGGTATTCGGAGTTTGATAGAGGCAGTGGCCTTTCGGCCTATCCGCTTCTTCCAGTGCTCTACCCCCCACAGAAACATGCGACGCAAGCCCGAAAGCTCTTTCGGAGAGAACCAGCTATTACAACGTTCGGTAAGCTTTTCACTCCAACCCACAGATCATCCCAGAGTGTTGCACAACTCACGAGTTCGGCCCTCCCTCCTTATTTCTAAAGAGTTCAGCCTGTCCATGGGTAGCTCACGTTGCTTCGGGTCTGATACATACGACAAGCGCGCTGTTCACACTCGCTTTCGCTGCGGCTCCAGGCTTTACCGCCCTTAGCCAAGCCGTATGCATCAACTCGTTGGCTCATTCTTCAATAGGCACGCCGTCGCGGTGCAAGCACCGCTCCGACTCCTTGTAGACATGTGGTTTCAGTTCTATTTCACTCCCCTCACCGGGGTTCTTTTCACCTTTCCCTCACGGTACTAGTTCACTATCGATCTGAAGAAGTATGTAGCATTACCAGTTAGTCCTGGCGAATTCACCCGAGCTATCCGTGTCTCGAGTTACTCAAGAACTACAGCCATAGAGATGCTTCGATTTCGAGTACGGGACTATTACCCTCTGGGGTGTCGCTTCCCAGCGACTTCCTCTATCTAAGCTTTTGTGACTCTACCTATTGCTAGCGCCGTAGTCTTATAACCCCCATCCCCAAAATTTGAATTCGAACGTCTTCAAGGTTCGACCTTGAAGGATTCTCAAGGTCGAACCTTGAAGTCCAACCTCTTGAATTCAAATGTTGTGGCTGAGTTTGTGCTCCTCCCGTTTCGCTCGCCGCTACTAAGGGAATAACTATTGTTCTCTTTTCCTCTTGGTACTGAGATGTTTCACTTCCCAAGGTCTGCTCTCCCGAGCGTTTAAGTCGAGAGTTTGGAAGGATTACTTCCAAGGGTTGCCCCATTCGGAGATCTCCGGGTATAACGGTTGCTTAACACCTTACCGGAGCTTATCGCAGTTAAACCACGTCCTTCATCGCCTTCTTCAGTCAAGGCATCCACCACACGCCCTTCTTCAGAACTCCTGCGAGGAATTCTGAGAACCGCGTTTGTCCGCCGCAATTTTCATTGCGCCGGACGTTTTTGTTTTCTGATTCTTTTTGTCCGCCACACGCGATGTGCTTGTGTCGGATTCCTGCATCACGCACCGGAGACTTTGAACCGGTACGCGATGTTTGTTGATTTGATTTCAATTTTCGTTCTTCGTATGTCAACGATCAGTACGTGGACACGAAAAAAGCCGCTGTAAGCGGCTCGGATTGCACAGCATTTCTGCCGGCTATCCTTGCCACTTCGTGAAGCTTCTAACAGTTACCATATACGTCTTACGAGTATAGTGCATGCTGTTTTCCGTGTCAAATAGCTGTACTAGTCCAGTACATTTGGCACTGGTGTGCTGTTAAGTCCCGGACAATATACCGCAGCGGAGAGAGCATGCCCAGCGATTGGTGAGGGCGTTCGGTGTTGTACCACAGGAGCCAGTCGATGAGGAGTTCGTTGAAGCGGTGAAGATCGTCACGCAGAGCGGCTCTGTGGTGCCGGATGAAGTCCTCGGAGAGGGTGCGGTTGAAGCGTTCGACATGGGCGTTCATCTTCGGAGTGCGAGGGTAGGTATGGAAGTGAGTAATACCAGATGTTTTGCATGCGTCGTCGAACAGAGCTGCGAACTCGGAGCCGTTGTCGGTCTGCACTTCCGTGATATCGAAAGGAGCGACGGTCCTGAGTTTCGAGAGGAAGTCCGCAGCAGACCTTGAGGAGTGGTTCGTGTACGCGGCAGCGAAGGCGAACTTCTTCTCCACGTCGATCGCGGTATATACGTATCGTTTGATACCGTCGACGAATCTGACGATGGTGTCGACTTCGATGCCACGTTTCTGTTTTCTTCTGATTCGTGGCCGTCTTTTCACGGTGAGAGGGACGAGGCGGCCGGTGCGAGCCTGCAGCGAGAGCCTGCGACCGTCGGGAAGCAGTCCGCGTTCCTTGAGGTCCGAGAGTGTCCTGCCGGCATATGACTCGGAGACACTGAGAAGAGCCGCAAGCTTTTTCTTGCCGGTACGGTCGTGCGCTCGGCGGATCTCCAACACCTTCTCCAGAAACCCTGGAGGGTACTCTCTCCTGCGCCGCGTTCTCGGGGCAGTACTTTTCTCGTTGAGACCGTCGACGTGCCCCTTCGCTCTTCCCAACATCGCCCTCCAGCGGAACAGTGTCCGTCTCGATACGTCAAACGCATCGACCGCCGCCTCCACTCCGTGCTTCTCCCAGAAACTGATGATTAAAAGACGCTTCTTTGCCCTCTTAGTTGCCATATGGTGCCAGCGTACCGTGTCGTCATACAAGCGCTTCGCGCCGCGCACCGGATATATCTGCCTCATTCCTCAGGAATTACCCGAGTGCCAAATGTATCTGAACTTATGCAATAGCCGCATACCGGTGGAGAGGGTGCGTATCGCGCCCTACTTCTTGATTTTTTTGAGGATTTCCGCCGCCACGACGAGGTCTTTCGGCGCCGTAATCTGGATCCACTGATCGGTAAAGACGGGCTCAAGCGGTATGCCGAGTTGGTGCGCCGCGGCAACGATTGTTTGCGGATGGCCATACTCGAGCGAACCCTGGAATTTCGGCACGAGAGGGCACGTGAAGAGGCGCGTATCGACCGCAAAAAGGCTCGTCGAGGCGATCCCTGGCTCAAGGCGCGCCGCATCTTCAGCCGAACTTTCGACGATATGGTCGATGTTGCCGTCATTCCCAAGGAGCACGCTGCCCGCCCGGTGAATCTCCGGCAGCTGCTGCACCAGCATTTTCCAGCCCGGCCCTTGCGCGCAATGTTCGAGGTCCTCGCGCGCATAGATGTCGTCCGCTGCCATGACAAGAAATCGGTCCTTCAGGATATTTTTCGTCAGCCAGAGCGCTCCGCCGGTGCCGTTGAGGTCTTTCTGCTCGACATAGGCGATGCGTTTTCCGTCGAAAGACTCGCCGAAATGCGTTCGAATCACATTGCCGAGATAACCGACAACGAGAATGACTTCCGCGACCTCATCGGGCATCGCCTCGAGCTTGTACTCGAGAAGCGATTTGCCCTCTATTTCGAGCATGGGCTTCGGGATCTTGGCCGTGAGCTCGTTCATACGAGTGCCGCGCCCGGCCGCGAGAATCACCGCTTGCATGCAGCGTAGTGTATCAAAGACGCGGCCGCCCCCAAAAGGGGGCGGCCGCTAAGGCGCAAGAAACCCGCTAGCCGTGGTTGTGATGCGCGATCTCGGAGCGGATCTTTTCGATCGTTCGCGCGGCTGCTTCTTTGCCGCCGAGGCCAAACGCGAGGCCAAACGCGAGCGAGAGCGCGATGACAATACCCGTGAAGAGCGTCTGGATGAACGATGTCGCGACCTGCAATTGGCTGAGCGCCGCCATAATCGCGAAGATCCAGATCGCCCACTTTGCGACGGCACCGGCAAGGTTCGCCGCATGCGCTCCGGCGGCGCGCGCCGACCCCGTGACAAGACCGCGCACGACCTCGGCGATGACTGCGCCAAGAATGAGAATGAGGACTGCGACGATGACCTGCGGCAAGTACAAGAGCACGACGGTCTGCAAAAAGATCGTGACGCGACTCAAACCAAGGATGTCGAGAGAAGCGACGAGGAAGACCAGCACGATAAACCACATGACGAGAGTGCCGAGGAAGCGGCCGACGTCGAGATTGAAACCGGCCTCACGCGCGGCTTCGTGCAGACCCGCCGCTCGGAGCGCGTCGTCTATCCGCAGCACTTTCACGATCTCCACAACGACCCGGTACAAAATGACCCCGACGATCCAGCCGATGATGAAAATGATGACGGCCGCTAGTATCGCGGGAAGGTACTGCACGACGGTAAACCACAGACTCGTGAACGAGTTCTGCACTACTCCTGCGGATTGCGAGACGATCATAATAATTGTGAAATATTGCTAAAAAGCGAATAAAAAAGCCTATAAACCCCTAGCGTCTTAATCGTAGCACCGATTTCAGCCGCAAATAGGCGGCTTTAACCACACATGTGGATACCTTTTTACCCTACAACAGCCTGGTTTTGTCGAAGAGGACGAGATGCGGATAGTCGAGCGTATCGCGCAGAAGACGATCTTGAATGGTCATTCGGTAGCGGAATTCCGGCGTAGTGAAGGCCGCATAGCGAATCTCTCTGCCGAATTCGCGCTCAAGCGCCTTGATTGCCATCTCAAGGCGCGTCTCATTGATGGCATCGGCGGCGACGATCAGATCCGCCGGTCGCGTCGAGTCTCCGACAAACGCTCCGGAGAGGACAACCGCCGCGATCTTGCCGCCGCGGCGCAGTCCGGTCACCACCGCGCTGTAGTGGACGGGCGAGATCTCGTGTATGAATTTCGAAAGCGGTAGCGCGTGTTTGAATTCGAGATCCGTGCTCCACGATTTTACTTTTTGATTCCCCGCGGATACCGCGCGTCTCGAAACATTCGCGAGTTTGATCGAGAGCTTCGCGCGTTTGAGAATATGAAGTTCTTCGAGCGTGCGTATCTCTCGTTCGGCGTTGCGAGGAGATACTCCCGCGCGCCGCGCGGCCTGCGCTATCGTAAATGACTGATTTTGCCCGAAGATGAACACGCGGAGGATTTTTGCGCGAGCGGGATTGCTGAGAAGTCGCGACAGGAAATCTTCGGCGGCCATTCTGCAATTATCGCCCCGGGCGCACGCTCGTCAATGCGCGCGGCTCTCGATTGCCGAGTACGTGAAAATGGCTTCCTTGAGCGCCCGCGCATCGTGCGTGCGGATGTAATCCACACCCTGCACCGCGGCAAATAGTTCCGCGGCAAGCGTACGCACTCCGATATCGCTCTCCGACGATGGCGATATGTTGCGCAAAAAAGATTTTCTTGAGACGGAAATCATCACTGGCAGATCAAATCGTTTTTTAAACTCGGAAATATCGGCGAGAACTGCGAGCGAGGGTTCTGGATTTTCCGCGAGGAAAAACCCCATGCCGGGGTCGATGATAAGCCGCCCGCAAGGTATTCCCGCACTCAACAACCGCGCAATTCTTTTCTCAAAGAAAGAATAGACGGAGTCGAACACTTCAGCCACTGTCTTTTCGACGCGCACCGCCTTGTCGAGATTAGAGATGGAATGCATCACAACGAGCATCGGATTGCTTTTCGCGAGCTCCGGGTACAGTGATTCATCGGGGAAACCCTTGATGTCGTTGAGATAGGAGACGCTTTTCGATAACGCCCAGCGTTGCACCTCTGTGTTGGTCGCATCGATAGAAATGTGACAACGTAACGCCGCAAGAACCGGCTCCATCCGAGCGATCTGGACTTCCGTCGGCACCGCTTTGGAGCGCGGATTGCTCGAAACGCCGCTCAATTCCACGATATCCGCCCCCGTTGCGAGCAATTCCCCGGCTTTAAGTATGGCTTTTTCCGATTCGATGAATTTTCCGCCATCCGAGAATGAATCGGCGGTGATATTCACGATACCGACGATTTTCGGGATGTTCATATTTTTTTGAGGAGTTCCGCAACGGTGACACCGAGGGCTGGGTGCACAAGACCTTGGGCTATCTCCACCAGAGGCTCGAGTACGAATTTGCGCTCTGCGAGCTTCGGATGCGGTACGGTCAAATCTGGAGATTCGACAATCTCGTCGGCGTAAAACAGCAGGTCGAGATCGATAGCACGGGGTTTGTTGTGTTCATGTTCTCCCATCATCATCTCGACAGCTTTAACTTTTTTGAGAACATCTTGTGCCAAAAGATCAGTTCTTGCCTCAACGACCGCGTTGAGAAATTTCGGCTGCTCCGTGTTGTACATCGGATCGGTCTCGCGGAGAGTCGAGATCTTTTCTACGACAATCTCCGGAGCGAGCGCAGCGAGTGCTTTCCCGATGTTCGCTTCGCGATCGCCCATATTCGAGCCAAGCCCGATATATATCGTCTTCACGTTCGCATGGTATCGCGGGCAAAAAAAGAAAACAACGGATAGTCCGTTGTTTTCTTTTTGAGGAACGAGCAGAAAAAGCGACTTTGAACTACTTCAATGTTACTTTTCCGCCCGCTTCCTCGATCTTCTTCTTCCACGCCTCCGCGTCCTCTTTCTTGACGTCGGTTTTGAGCATGGCCGGCGCGCTCTCGACGAGAGTCTTCGCTTCCGCGAGACCTAGTCCGAGAACTTCCTTGACCACCTTGATAACGGCGATCTTCTGCTCGCCGAAGGACGTGAGTTCCACATTGAACTCCGTCTTTTCCTCCGCGGCCGCGCCGCCTGTTGCGGGACCCGCAACGGCGACCGCAGCCGCCGACACGCCCCACTTCTCTTCGATGGCTTTCACGAGTTGATTCAGCTCAAGCACTGTCATCTTTTCCACCGCTTCGATGATCTGTTCTTGATTCATAGGATATTCCTTAGATTATTAAGCTTTCTTTTCCGCAACCTTGCCAAGGACGACCGCGAAGCGCTGCCGCGGCGAATTGACGATCTGCGCGAACATGGCGCGCAGCGTCGCGACCGGCGGGATCGTCGCTATCTCTTGCATCTGCAAGGTGCCGACGAGCTTTCCCTCGAAAATGCCTCCGACGATGGAAAGCTTGTCCGCGAGTTTTTTGCCGAACTCGTGGATGAGTCGCGCCGGCGCCGTAGCGTCTTCTCCGCCACCCCAAGCAATGGCGATCTCGCCTTCCAGCGGGACCTCGGCGCTCTTGTGACCGAGCTTCTCGAGCGCGCGTTTGATCAAAGTCTTACGCGCGACATAGTACGAGACGCCGTCTTGTCGCAGTCCCTTGCGCATCGCGCTCTCGTCTGCAACCGTCACCCTTGAAAAGTGAACGAACACGGCCGATACCGCATTTTTCAATGCGCCTTCAAGCTTCTCAACAATCTCTTTCTTTTGTTCTTTCGTTTTTGCCATATGCGACAAAAAGCCTTTAACCAAGGCCTCTGGGAATAAACCCCTGAGATTTCGACCTCCGGCAAGCCTGACGCTTTTATGCTGCTCACCTTCTCCGGCCTTGTGCGCTGCATACTACACGTTTTGAGAAAAGCTGTAAATCATTGACTTTTCATGAGAATATGTTATTGTTTCCCCGGACAGGGAGGGCAACATAGTCTCAAAGAGAGGAGTTGTCCTATGAATGCGGCAAAGTCCAAGCCCCGCCTCGAGCCTTATCAGTTAGCGTCGGCACAGTACGCCGTTTGGGAACGAGTGGGCCAACAGTTGGGTATGAACGCCAAGGTCGCGGTAGAGCAGTACCTCTGCAGCGGCCAAAAAATCATCCCGCCGTACGGCGGCAAACTCGACGAACAGTCGGTCGGGGTTATAAGAACTATTGCGAATCAGCAAAACGTTTTTATCCCCCGTTGGGCGCTCGAAGAGGCCAACGCGGCGTAAGTTGAAAGAAAAATACTCATGCCATGCACGCGCTGGCGGGATCCGTCCCGCCAGCGCAGCTTTTTTAATGCTTTAGCATCTGCGCGGCCGCGGCAGCTTGTTGGCGCGCAGCATCTTGCGCACCTGCGTATGTCTGCACCGCGATCGTAAGACCAAAACTCAAAGAGATCAGAAGCGTGAACCCAACGAAAAATCTCAGAAACGAACTCGCGGCAGACGGATCCATGAAATCAGTATACGACGCAAAAGTACCCGAAAGCGCGGCTTTTGCTCTACCGAGGGAATTACGGATGCGCCGCGACGTATGCACGGGTCTTCGCTCCAAAGAATCCGGCCGCTGGCGAGATGCCCACTGCCTTTTGGAATTTCGCTAGCGCGGTTTTAGTCGCATTGCCGAATTTCGTCGTTTCATTGCCGGACGAACCGGGGCCGCCGGACGCGATTACATAGCCATGGGCATTGAGCCACACCTGCAGATCGCGCACGTCGGAACCGTTCGAGCCTACGCGAAGGTCGCGGGAGAAAGTGGGCGCGGCCACGCCCTTCATAGATGCGATCTGCGCCATGAGGGCGTTTATCTGCGCCGTGAGGGAAGCGATTAGAGAGGCACGCTGTTCGGAAGTGAGGGTGGTTTCCGAAGTTGTCGGAGCTGCCGTTGTAGTTACGACTCCTCCGCCGCCTCCACCGCCCCCTCCTCCGCCGCCGCTACCGCTGCCTCCCGAACCGCCACCACTATTCGACTGAGTAGATGTATTGCACGCATTCGTACCTGGCGTAATGGTGATAGTACTCGAAGCGCTGCCCGTCGCTCCGAACTTGATTCGATACGAGCCGGAGGTGCATGTCTGCGAGATTATGAAGGCACCCTGTGCATCGTTCGGTATAGTGTAGGCATCGCCGGACACCAACTGTATCGAGGAGCCGGGTTGCAGCACGAACGAAAAGCTTGAGGCGCCCACCGCTACCGATTCTATGACGGCTGTGGAGCCGTAGATGCCGTAGCTTACCCCGCCGGAGGTGATGGTCGTCGAGGAGTCGAGGGAGACGTCTGTCGCGGCGGCAAACGCAAGCGCTGGCGCAAACAACGCAAACGCGCCGCCTGCAAGAATTTTCCTCATCATAGAGAGGTTCGTCATGAGCTAGTAATGATGCCGCTCATTAGCGAATCGCCCAGAAGTTGAGGGTGTTGACGGAGCTGCTTACGTCGCCTCCCCCGATACCTGTATTGAAGACCAGGAGTTGAATCGTACCTGAAGTGGCGGTCGAGGACGCGGCGACTATCGTAAGACGAACTGGAATAGAACTTGTCGCTTGCACGAATACCTTGTAGCTGCTCGTTACGCCGGTTGCCCCCGTGCAGTTCGCATATGCGGAAGTCGAAGCGGTGACGGTGAGAGAAGCGGTGCACGTGCCAAAAATGAGTCCGGATATGGTGCTTACTTGATCGTTGCCAGCCTTGAAAGTCGTCGTGCTTGCGACACCAGTAAAGGTGGACGCTCCGGTGACCGCGAGCGTGCCGGTAAGCGTGGTATTACCCCAGTCGGTAATGCCATTGCCCTGGAGCGTCGTCGATGCATACACTCCGTTTGCGGCGGAAACCGCTCCTGTAAGCGTTGAAGCGCCGGTGACCGCGAGCGTGCCGTCTGTCGAGATATTGGTGCTGATCGTCGTCGTCGCGTTCGCGATCGAAACCACAAGAAACGTGCCCGCCACCACGGCTCCCGCCATGGAAAGCCACTGGGAGTCTCTGATAAATCGAATGATCTCTCTCATAATTAATTTCTTATCTCATTTTTAATAAATCCATGCATACGCAATCCAAAACGGCTAAAGCCGCCGCGCGTCTAACGCGCATTATATGCCTCTTTCTGAAGAGATAGCCCTTTTTGGCGAGGGCTGTGTATAAGTGCCCACCTTTACTTAAGAGATGCTATTTGCTGATCGAGTTGCGCGGCAAGCGCGGTATTATGTGCCGCCTTGGCGTCATCCCGCGCATTCGTGAGGTAAGTGCGCGCATTCGCGATGTCGCTTTTAGCCGAATAGTAGCTGCCAAGAGCCACCTCGAGGTCTATTCGCTGCGGCAGTTGCATCTTTGCGATCCCCTGCTTAAGGATATCCGCTGCCAACGAAGAATCCTGCTTGTACGAGTAGCGATAGAGCTCGCCGAGCGCGAGATACGGAAGAGCGCTCCCCGGATCCACCTCGACCGCCTTTTTAAGGTACTGTTCCGCCCTTGAGTAATCCTTCAGATCGAGGTGGTAGGTGGTACCGAGATTGTAGTACGCCACGGAGTTTTTCGGGTTTTTCGAGACGAGATATTTCCAAATCTCGATGGCACCTTCGAAATCTCCCACGGTCTTGTACTGAATGGCGAGGTCGAGCCACGAGGTCGTATCGTCTTGGTTCTTGGCGATCGCAGTCCTCAATTTCTCGATATTACTCGTAAGAATGGCTTTCCCCGCTTCGGGGAAATCGGCCGGAAACGCGACGGCCCGCTCAAGGGAGGGCATCGCGCCCGTACCAAAAGGTACGAATCCGGCGTACCATGCGCTGAGGATAAAGATGAGCGCCGCGGCTCCAAGCCCGATGATCGCGTAGAGATAATTCGAACGTGCATTAGAAAGATTTGGTTCCATAGCGCCGCATTGTACACAAAGATGCGCAAAAGCAGAAGCCCCCTCTTTCGAGGGGGCTTCGCTTTGCCCGCATTGTCGCTGTGGGCTTCAGGTCGGTCCGGATATCAGCGGAAGCTGAATCCGAGCGAACCTTACTTGGAGATCGTGACTACGTCCGAGCCGGTGCTGGCAAGACCAGGGACGCCATATCCGTTGGTCCAGTCAACGTTGTTGAAGCTCGGGGTCGTCGAGGTCGAGTTCGGCGACCAGATGAAGTCGTCGTCCGTCGAGCTGTCGGCATTCGCGGCCGTGTTCATCTGACGAGTGGCCGGAAGGTTCGACTGTTCAGCCGAGTCTCCCGCCATGTACGTCGTCACGGAACCCGACCAGTTGGTCGAGCCGGCCGTACCGGTCACATCACCGGTGACCTTGAAGTAGTACGTGCTGCCGGCCGGGATCGTGAGGATGGAGCTCAACTGGAGTTCCAAGTTACCCGAACCGAGGTAGCCGCTCGAGATCGTCGCGACGACCTGGCCATCCGTAAAGCCTGCGACCGGGCTGCTGAAGCCAGCATCCTGGTACGCGAAGACCTTGAAGTTGGTGATCGTCGTCGTGCCGTTCGCGGTCGATGCGGACGAGGTCGCGAAGTCGGCGACAACCTGGTAGAGGCTGACGTCGTTCGCGGCATTCGCCGTGACCGAGAAGCGGTAGAGATCCATCGTGCCGCTGATGAGCGTCGTCGACGGGACAGAGAGCTTGGCGAATGTCGGGGTCGAGCGGTAGACGCGCACGCCGTTTGAAGACGTGTCGGATGCGCTCGTGCGGTTGATGGTCGAGCCCGAAGACTGGCCGATCGCGCGCGTACCCGTCGGATCGTCGTTGTCGTAATCGACTCTCGCGAAGTAGCTCGTGGTTGTCGCCTGGCCGACGCCGATGTTGGCGAGGTTACCCTTGACGGTCAGCGCCTTGTAGCCGTTGGCCGGAATGATGACGCTGCCGGAGAGGGTCGAGGTCGCAAAGCGGGTTCCTGCGAAGGTCGCAGTACCTACCTGCGTCGCGCCGTCCCAGAGCGTGACCAGCGAGAGGTAATCAGGCGAGGTCGAAGCGGTGGCCGTCGGCAGCTGGAGGGCTACGCGATCAAGTTTCATCGCTTCGTTCGTGCCGTTGAAGCGCAGCACTCCGAGCGTGACGTTCGAAGTACCCGCGGCAGCGATCGCGTACGCCGGGCTCAAGGAATCGAGCGCGACCGTAAGCGCACCGCCGCTTGTCATCGTCATGGTGTTGCCCGTCTGGACAGCGCCCGTCGATGAGGTCGGCGTAATCGTGTTTCCGGAATCGAGGCCGGTGCCGCTGAATGTCGCGTTGCCGGAGCTCACGTTCAAGCCGAGGCTGAACGAGCCGGAAGTCGCGTTACCCGCGAGGTCACACTTGACGGTGACCGTCTTCACCGTGCCCTTCGGGACAACGAGGTTCGTGTCGAGCGTGAAGGTGTAATCCGTTAGTGTCGTCGTCGGATTGACCGCACTCGAGTTGAGCCGGGTCGCTCCGTCGTAGGCGAAGCAGTTTGTCGGATCGGCATTCATGCTCGTATCCGTGTAGTAGAGCTTCATCGAGGAGAACTTCACGTCCTCGCCCGATTGCGTCGCATCGAAGTTGATGGCGCTGACGGGGTAGTTGGTGACTCCCGCGACGATCGTCTGCGCTGCCGGCGTGCCGGCGACCGCGACGGCGGTTGCGCCTCCGCGCAGCGTCATGATGTTGCCCGTAACCGGATTCGAGAGGCTCGAGAGCGAGATGGTGTTGCCCGTCGTGAGGCCGCGAACCGTGGTCCAGTCTGTAGACGGAGTGGTCGAAGCCTGGAGGGTATCGCCGTTCGCGAAGTCCGTGCCGTACTGACCCTTGAGGGTGTAGACGTGACGGCCGGTCGGGAAGGTAACGGTGTCGGTGAAGCGCACGCGCGCGCTCGTGTCGCTGCCGTCTACCGGGCCCGCGATGATTGCGCCGTTTTCGTCGACGAGCTTCACGCTCGTGACGTCCGCGGCGGTCGCGTTGCCTCCGGTGATGCCAAGGTGGAAGTCGGTCTGTTGAACCGTGATCGCTTCACCCTTGATGTCGACGACGAAGCCGCCGAGCGGCTGGTCAGACGTGTTCTCGACGACGTTCTGCGCCGCGACTTCGTTGGCGCGAGAAACGCTGGAGACCGAGCCTG
>JBEEJY010000008.1:0-61499 GCA_041168925.1 Candidatus Parcubacteria bacterium
GTGCGCAGGGGGAGACTCGAACTCCCATGCCCTTGCGGGCGCTACCACCTCAAGGTAGTACGTCTACCAATTTCGCCACCTGCGCAGCGACGTAAATATAACTAGTTTTTCTCGAGAGTACCAGCTTCTGCTGCAACCGGTTCAGCTCCTTCGCGTACTTCCGCTTCAGCTTCCGTCTCCAGTTTGGATCCGGTCATCTGATTGCTCCCCATAAGACGAGTGCGTCGAAGCTGACGGCGCGCTTCGCGCGCCACCTTTTCGCGGATGTAGTAGAGCTTGGCGCGGCGCACTCGCGCGCGCTTCACGACTTCCACTTTGTCTATCATCGGCGAGTAGAGGGGATAAATCTTCTCGACACCCACTCCCGAAGCAACGCGCCGTACTGTGAAGGTGGCGCCGGGCTCGGTGCCGTGTTTCCTGCCCAAGACGAGTCCCTCAAAAATCTGAACGCGATACTTTCCTTTCTCATCGATTTTTTGGTGCACGCGCACCGTATCCCCCGGCCGAAGGTCTAGGTTTTTACGCGCGTCCATATTGACGGGTGAGATTTTCACTGCCATACGTCGCAGGACTATAGCATTCGGGGGATTAGAAAACAACTTCGAACGCTTTGTACGCTCCGGTCGGGGTGCGCCATTCGATTTCGATATTTGATACTCGGGCGAGGAAGGGGCCGCGGCGCACATGCGCCAAAAAATTCTCCAACTCGGGGCGGAAGCCTTATGCGAGGATCTCAACGGCAAAGTCCGGCAGGTTGTGCACGTAGCCGGCGAGCGCCATATGCCTCGCATGCTTCGCATCCATCGGATCCTGATGATGCTGTTTCGTACACCCGATTTCAGTTATCATAGAAAAATGGGCGGTTAGCTCAGTTGGTAGAGCGACTGATTTACACTCAGTAGGCCGCGGGTTCAAGTCCTGCACCGCCCACCATCCTTTAATTGCAGAATACTTGAAATAGCTCGAACCAGCGCCGCCGCCCCCACCGGCGGCGCAAAACCCCCACAGGAAAACGGCGCGGCGAAGCCGCACCGCTGACAATATCAAATTTTTCTTTGGCGGACTAGGTACGGGCGTGCGGAGCGCGCACCACTAAATTTTTTAGTAGACCCAAAAACATCAACGAAATACACTTATGGCCTCATTCCAATTATCGCTTTCTTCTACTCGCGGAGATGAGCCTGTAATATCTCTCCGATACGCGATCGGATCTCGGACGAGTAATGGCTCACCGGCGTACGAAAACTCCATGGTAGAAATATCGAAAATATACTGTTGGCGCATACGAATATTATTTTTAGTTAGATTTGCATCAACGAGGAATAAACATTTGTTACGACCGCTCTGCATAACGAAACGCGTTTCGGTCGCATTTAGAGAGAAGTCAGAAACGACGATGTCGTCAATCATGTCGATGGTCTTTGCGCTAATCTCCTGCACAGATCGCTTGCAAGAATCTTCATCGCGCAAGGCAGTTTGGATCCATGTTTGTCTTTTGGCTTCAACGTCAACTTCCTGTTGTGCCTCATTTGCGGAGATCTCGGCGCTACTGGGACCAATACCAACTATCGGGAACCACAACATACGAAATTCCCACGCGAAGTATGCAGAACCAAGCAAGAGAACAACGCCTATGACTTTTGCCGCGATTGACGGACGAAATAGCAATACTATCCCTCCAGCGAAAGGAATGACGATGACACAAAGAGGCAGCAAGAACAAACCGACAATCCAGCCGAGGCCGAACATACTAATACCAAAAGAATCAAGCGGACTTGTACAGACGCCGCCGGAACACGTGGACGGAACCAAAATGTTCATCAAGAAAAATAGTGCAACGAAAAGACACAGCAAGAAAACAGGCGTCAAAGCAATGTACGCGAAGATTCTTCCGGCAGTCCATTTCGAGGGCGGCGAAACCGCAGAGGACTGCATAGTTGTTGGGGCTTTGGAACGTCGCATGTCTTTTACCAATGCGTATATGCCCCAAACAACGAAAGCAACGGCAGCGACTAAAGCAATGGTTCCTATGGACATGGGGATATTATGGCACACCTTTAAGTTGCGCGACACACGAAAGCCCACAACTCTATTCGGGGCTTCTGAAATTGGTATGCCAAAAAGTTTTCTTTTTCCCGAAACAAATTCAGAGCGGGCTATGCCCGCACCGAATGAGAATGGTTTGCGCCGATGTTTTTCACCGGGCTCTTTTGCGGTTTTCGAGCGGTGCGGCTTCGCCGCGCCGTTTTCCTGTGGGGGTTTTGCGCCGCCGGTGGGGGCGGCGGCGCTGGTTCGAGCTATTTCAAGTATTCTGCACCACATAGGAAATTGCAAGGTGGAGCTCGCCGCCGCGCAGGGCGCGGCGGCTCGCGCGTACTGCAGTTTGGCCTCGAATTCAAATTGGCGATTTCGCTTTCGAGAAAAAGAAAACTTTTTGTTCATTCCTTTAGCAATTAGAGACAACAAAATATGAGATACGTACTATACGCCAGAAAATCTACAGAGGAAGATGACCGCCAAGTGCTTTCAATTCAAGCTCAGCTTGCTGAGCTTTCTTCGTATTCCGCCAAAGAAAAATTTGATATTGTCGCCTCGTTTTACGAGGCGAAAACCGCAAAAGAGCCCGGGCGGACAGGGTTCGCCGAAATGCTGTCATTCATTGAGTGTGGGAAAGCAGACGGCATCATATCGTGGCACCCCGACCGCCTCGCGCGCAATTCTGTGGACGGCGGTCGAATAATCCACATGGTGGATCGCGGCTTGATTCGTTCCCTCAAATTTCCGACCCACTGGTTTGAACCAACCCCGCAAGGCCTCTTTATGCTGAACATTGCTTTCGGGCAGAGTAAATATTTCTCCGACAATTTGCGAGAGAATGTGAAGCGCGGACTACGGCAAAAGATACGAAACGGCGTATGGCCCGGCTGGGCTCCGGTGGGATACACAAACAACCCCAAGACACGAGGAATTGATGTAGACGAAGTAAACGCTCCCAAAGTGAAACAGCTATTTGAACTGTATTCCACCGGAGCCTATACACTAAAATCTCTCGCAAATTGGTGCGCCGAACAACATCTCAAAACGAACGCAAACAACCTAGTGTCATTGAGCAATGTTCAGCATATTCTCCAAAATCCCTTCTACACCGGACTGATGAGATACAAGTCGGAAATCTTTGAGGGGACTCACGAGCCGATCCTGACAAAGAAACTTTTTGACCGAGTGCAGGAAGTAATGAGCAAGCGCGGCAACACGCACGAAACGAAAAAGCACAACTTCGCATTTCTCGGCCTAATGAAGTGCGCCTCGTGCGGAGCAAGTATCACGGCACAATACGCAAAGGGCAACGGCGGTATCTACACCTACTACCGCTGTACCAAAAAACGAGGCGCATGTGCCGAGAAATATCTGCGCGAAGATGTGCTTGAAACGCAAGTCAAATCGTTTCTACAAAAAGTTTCTTTGTCGAGCCAAGACACGCAAAAGGTTTTGGCGGCGTTGGAACAGGACGAACAACAAGCAAAAGAGGAAGCGCGAACGGAGGCAAAAACTCTGAAAGCGGAACTCTCGACTATGGACAACCAGCTAGAAAAGTTGCTCAACCTCTTTCTCGCTGACGCGCTATCCACACACGAATACGCCACCAAAAAGAATACTCTCATATCTCAAAAAGTGAGAATGGAAGAGAAAATATCCGATATCGAGACTATGGGCGTGTCTTGGCTCGAACCGGCTCGTGAGTTTGTATTATCCTTGAATCAAGCCGCGAATCTGCTCTCCCACAACGACTTGAGCGGAATGACAGCATTTCTGAAAAACATCGGCGCGAACCATTCTCTGCGAAATCGCCAATTTGAATTCGAGGCCAAATTACAGTACGCGCGAGCCGCCGCGCCCTGCGCGGCGGCGAGCTCCACCTTGCAATTTCCTATGTGGTGCCCTCGGTTGGAATCGAACCAACATCAGCGGCTTAGAAGTCCGCAGTTCTGATCCATTGAACTACGAGGGCAGAAGCGTGCAAAATGAGAATACAACGTAATCCGCGTCTCGGCGAGCCACGTATGTCTGTAAAATAGACTACCGATTCGGATCCGCGATGAGCGCCGGGGGGCTGGACTTGAAATTGAGAAAATTCGTCTGACGAATTTTGAATGTCCGTACCGTATCCTCGAGCGCAGAGCGGCTGAAGGGCGCGGGCGGCGGCGCCGACGTGTCCGTCGACGCGGCGATCGCGTTCAAGACCCCGATCAAATCCCAGGTGCCGTAGAAGAATATCGCGACGAGTGCGACGAGTGCGCTGCACAGGAGCACTCGCCAGTACACGAGCGCAATGACGCGAACGCCCTCCGGCTCGCTCTTGCCATCGATGAACTCTCGAAAGGTGCCGAATATATCTGCGCTGAATTTCATATGCCTGATCCGTCCATGATAGCTTGCTTCGCTCACACAGATGCTCCTGAAGACGTGAGCACCTTGATATAGAGGTCGAGATGCCATGTCTCAGGGATTTTCTCACCCGCTTGGTGCGGTGGCTGGAATACATCGAAGCGCTCAATGCGCGAGGGCACGGGAAGCGTCTCGAAAAGCGCGACCGCGCGCATGAGATTCGAAAACGAACCATCAGCGCCCACGGTGAAGCCGATCGCCTGTGCCGAAACCCCGCCCGGAAGAGATGCCGAGGGGCCTTCCGGGAGCACGCTCGAAACTTCCGCTTTGACGCCGATCGCTTTTGCGTTCGTTTCGATCGCGTCCGCAACGGACACCACATCGACATCAAGGAGAGTTGCGAGTCCCGCGCGTGAATCCCTCGTCTCCGCGGCAAGTGCGTGAGCGCGAAGCGCGGTAGCGGCATCGACCGACGATTGACGCGTGGCAACGACACGCGAACGGCGGTCATGTTCGGCCTGCGAAATCGTCCAGGCAAACGCGGCAGCGGTGCCCCACGCGAGAATCGCGAGGATTAATGCGCCGTATGCGATGAGGGTGATGCGCGACATAACGGTCAAAAGTTACCCCTAAGAGTGACGGAAAAGGTCCCGCTCCCGCTGCCTGCCAAATCGGAGATTGGAACGGAAACGGTCTTGAAAAGCTTTTCGGTGGAAAGCGCGGCGCGGTACGCCTTGATATTCTCTCGACTGAAGGCCGACCCGTTCACGATAATCACGCTCTCGGCGCCTCGCGCGTACGATATCCGATCGATCGCAACCCCCTTCGGACGCGCAGTGATCGCGCGCCTCACGGCTTCGGTGACATCCGTTGTCGTCGCGTAGGGAGAGAGCAGCGCAAGAAGCGCTTGCGCGTGCGCAATCGCGTCTTGGTCGTCTTTCGTGGCGATGTCGGCAGATTTCGCGGGTGCGGCGCTCTCGTCCACGCGAAGCGCGAGGTAGCTCGGCAGCAGCGAGAGCAGCGCGAGTATGGCGAGCACGAGAATCACAAGCGCGCCGAGCAAGACGAGACGCGATCGGTATGTGCTCCACGTCGATTTCGCCTCGATCAGCGGCAAGACGTTACTCATACAAGGGGTTCGACGGCTCGCAGCGCGAGGCCAATCGCAGTCGCGTATTGAAGCGAGGCTCGGCGATCGATCGACGGTACGTACTCGTTGAAGTTGCAAACGTGGCGCCAGACATCTCCGCAGAAAGCGGGTGCTTGCACGCGCCCGGCGATGTAGTCCGAGAGGCCGTTCAAATTGGAGCTGCCACCGACGAGTACGACCCTCTCGACAGGAGTCATCCGCTCGCCGCGTTCGTTGCGTCTCGTATCCCAGTAATGGTAGTGACGGGCGACCTCGTCTGCGAGCGCGGACGCGACCGGCGTCACGGCCTCGGATCCCGGTGATTTTGCGCCGTCCCCGCTCACAAGCCCCTGTTCGTTGCGAAACGTGATCGCATCTTCCGGAGTGAGCTTGAGTTTCTCGACGAGCGCGCGCGTAATGGCGTCTCCGCCGACCTCTACGGTCGAGGTGAAAATGGGAATGCCGCGCTTTAAAACGGCAAAACCGGTACGGGCGCGTCCGAAATCTACGAGGAGCGAGATCGGCTCGCCGCTTTGCGCGCTCGTGACCGCGCGGGCGATCGAGCGCGCCTCGATCTCGAGCGAAAGGAGCCCAATGCCCGCCTTCGCAAACGCGGAGACATAACTTTCTGCGAGCTCGCGAGGAAACACCGCCACCCCGATATCAGCCCCGACGCCGTCGTGCGTTTGAATGACATCGAAGTCGAAGACTGCTTCCGAGGGCGGGATCGGTACGCGGCCTTCAAACTCGAACTCGATCATGTGCAAGATTTCCGAGCGCTTCGTTCCGTCAGGCACGTGCATTTCAAACACGTAAGCCGCCTCTTCCGGCAAGGCCGCGTGCGCGTAGACGATTCCGCGCAGCTGCCGCCGTACTTCGTGAAGCGCTTCGGCGAGCGCGTCCACGTTTTGTATCACGCCGTTTATAACGATCCCCTCTTGGAGGGGTTGCTCGCCGGACGTCCCTATCTCGTACCCGTCGGCGGCGGACGAAAGGGCAAGCCATTTCACCGACGCGTCGGAAATATCGATTCCTGCCGATGCGGGGTAAATGAGCGATGGCGTCGGGAACCATCGCGCAAGCGCACGCGAAAAAGACTGCGCACCGATGCGTTGCATCGCACATAAGTATACCGCGATTCCTCGGCGCTATTTCAATCTCGTCCCGTTTGGGAGCGGACGCTCGGCGATAAGAAGCGCCGCCCCTTCCTCGTCGGAGGCGGCGAGCAACATTCCCTGACTCTCGACTCCTCGGAGCACTCTCGGCGCGAGATTCACGACGTAGGGCAATTGCTTGCCGACCAGCTCTTCCGGTTTTTTCCACTGCGCGATTCCGGATACGATCGTGCGCTGACCAAGATCGCCGAAATCGACCGTGCATCTGATGAGTTTGTCGGTGTCGGGCACGAGCTCGGCAGTCTGTATTGTCCCGATCCGTATATCAAGCCTCGCAAAATCTTCGTATGAAATCTCGGGCATGATGGTTACTGTACCCCATCGAGGTAGCGCTGCAAAATGATGGCTGCGGCGGCAGCGTCATCGTGGGTTTTCCCTGCGGGAGCGTATCGCGATGCTTCGACTGATGAAAAAACTTCCATCGCGCGCTTCACGGGGACATCGACGAGGTTCGTAAGCGCGTCGGCAAACGAATCGGCTTCTTTGGTCACGGGATTTTCCGCGCCGCCGAAGGATCGGGCATCCCCGACCACGATGACCGCGATCTTCTCCTTCTCGACGTACGCAGCGAGCCGCTCGAGGAGCGAAGCATCGTTGGGGAAAGTTTCCCGCGGGAACGCGAGCGCGCCATCAGGGTCCGATACCGCGAGTCCGACGCGTTTCGTCCCGTAATCGATACCGAGGTGCTTCATGAACGCGAGTATAGCAAAAAGCCGCATCGGGGTCGTGATGCGGCTTTTTGCATTATTTTCCGGATGCTTCGAGAGCATCGGATACTTTCTACTACAGAGTACCGGCTTTCCGTATTTCACTCCCTGACTTCGCGTATGCCAAACGCCCGTATCGTATCGGTACTCGTCTCGTCCCCGATCACGACGACGAAATCGCCAGGCTCGAAATCCGCGCCAAACGGAAGCCGTGTGCCGCGCGAGATCAAAACAGTCGAGGTCGCGTCTTTAAAATCCGCGAGGATGAATCCCTCGGGCAGAATCCGCGCTATGACACCGTGATAGAGTTCTTTCTCGCGCGGCGGGCGCAAACCGGTACCGTACAAAAACCCCGCGGGAGGAGGCAGGTTGCCATGATGCGCTCCATCAGCCAGCTGTCGATGAAGCGGGCTCTCCCCGACAGCCCATCCGCCCAAGAATACGATTGAGACGATGACGATGAGAGATGCGATGAGCGGCTTCTGATAGACGAACCGGTAGCGGCGCGCGAGGAGCTGCAAAAGCGCGATGAACACCAGAACCAGAGTGATAAGAATCCACGGCAATCCGCGCAAGAGAACGAACCATCCGCGCATTCCGAAGCTTGGCGTAAAAAGCGCGCCGCTTTCGCGCATAAAAAAGACGGCGAGCGACGCGACGTAGACGAGCAAGAGAGAGACAATCGCGACCCCGACGACGCCAAACGCGGAGTAGATCAGGAAATGCCAGCGCGGGCGCATGCGTACGCGGCCTTCTGCGATTGCCTCCATGACGACGCCCTTGAGCGAATCATTCATAGCTCGCCCTTGCGCATCGCAACAGCGCGCAGCCGCTCACGGGCGCGCGCGAGCCGCACGCCGACCGTCGAGACCGGTATCGCCAAAATGTCAGAAATTTCCCTGTAGTCCATACTTTCAAAGTAATACAAGATAAGCGGCTCGCGATATTTCGAATCGAGCTCGTCGAGGTGCGCTTCGAGGATTGATCGTAAATCCCGATCGAGAGTCGCGCTATCGGTCTCTTCCGGCGCGGGAAGATGCGGAAAGAGCGTGTCGGCATCGAAACCGAAAGAGATACGCGCGCTCGCGCGCTTCTTGAGCGCGTTGACGAATTCGTTGTGCGCGATCCTGTATATCCATGGAGAAAACCGGCGCGCGGCATCGAAACTTTGGATATTCTCGAACGCCTTGATGAAGATATCTTGGACGATGTCGGCCGCGTCTTCGGGATCACGCAAAAATTTGCGCGCATAGCGCATCAGTTTCGCCTGATAGCGCTCTATGAGTTCTCCGAAGCGCTCGATATCGCCCGATTGCACGCTCCCCGCGATCTGCTCATCACTCTCTTCGCTCATATGAGTTTAGAAGTCTTGTAGAGCTCCGGCTTATGCGGTTTAAGTCGCACAATCCGTACTGTTGCGCCCGCCGCTTTCAGATCTTTTTCAAGATTCGAAACGTACTCTCCCTCCTGGTCGTACCCGAGAGCGATGACGTCTGGCCGCGCTTCGAGTATATGCTCGAGGTATCCGTCTTCTTGGCCAAGTACTACCTCGTCGACGAGCACGTTGCGCCCCACGAGCGCTTCACGCTCCGCTTCGGAGCGCCGCGGCCACGCGCCTTTGATGCGCTTCACGACAGGATCGCGCGCGAGGGAGACGATGAGATACGGATCGTCCGCGAGAGCGCGCGCTTGCCTGAAAAGATCGAGGTGTCCTTCATGCACCATGTCGAAAGTGCCGAAGACCATGATGCGCGTCATCGCCCCAGCGTACAACGCGCGCGAAACTCGGTACAGTTCACCCTGTTTCGCCCTCCGACTCTTGGTTGACGCGGGAGAGCATGAGCATGGCGAGAAGGAGGAGAAGAGTGCCGAGCCACTGTCCGGCAAAAAGCCCGAAGTACGGGCCTACGCCCTGCGCGTCGGGGATGAAGTGCGCATTGATAAACACCGCGGCGAGCGGAAAGCCGAGCTCGGCGATCGTCGCGATCGATGCGCGCGTGTACTGCAATCCGTAGTAGTAGAGAAAGAGCGAAAAGACGCCCGAGGTGATCGCGACGATAAAAAGGAAAAGCCAGTCGAGTTCGGTCATGGTGCCCGGCGCGGGGAACGAGTGCTGCAGCGCGCTCAATACGCCGAGAAATACAAGGCCGACGACAAAACGCAGCGACGTAAGCGTCTGGAAGGCTGCTGTTTTAAGCACGTACTTGCCAAACACCGTCGAAGCGCCCCATAGAGAAGCGGCGCCGAGCGCGAGCGCGGCACCGATGAGATTGGGATTGAATACCTCTCCCGCATATAGCTGCGGTTTGAGATCCGGAAAACTCACGAGGTAGGCGCCAAAGAGCGCGAGCGCGCTCCAGAGCCAAAAATTCTTATGCATCCGCTCGCCTAAGAGCCACCACGCGAGCGCAATCGCGATAAGCGGCTGGATTTTTTGAAGCACGATCGATACCGAGGGGTTGACGTAGTGAAAAGATTGCGTGAAGGCCACCGCGGCGAGCGCGGAACCTCCGATGCCGATGAAGAGAGAGCACAGCCACTCGCGCGCAGAGAGCGCCTTCAGTTCTTTCCAGTTGAGCAGAAGAACCGGGATCGCGACGACGCAGGATATCGCATGCTCGATGAATACGATGAAATTCGAGGCAAGCTCTTTCGTGAGGTGAATGCGAAATGGCGCATCGGTTGCCCAGAGCGCCGCCGCCAGGAACACGAGGGTCGGGCCGTACAGGGTGATCGATCGAGTTTTCATGAACGCGCATTTTATCGCGCTTTTTCAAAATACGCTCGCACGGCGGCAATGTCCGCCGCGATCTGCCTTCGAAGAGCCGCGTCATCCGAGAACCGTTTGCTCTCGCGCTGTTTTTCAAGGAGCTCAATGGCAACGTTCCAGCCATAGAGATCCTCATCGAAGTCGAGTATGTGCGCCTCGAGGATTTCGCGCTTCGGGTCGGCATACGCCGCCGCAGGGTATTTCTCATCCCCGACTTTCACCAATGCGGCATAAATACCCGAAACGGCGGAGTCTTTAAGGACAATGTTGATCGTCGGATACCCGAGCTCCTTGCCGCGTCCGGCTCCTTTCTTTACGACGCCTGAAAATCGCATAACGGAGGGGGTGAGATTCGAACTCACGGTGCCTTGCGACACTCCTGTTTTCAAGACAGGTGCGATAGACCGCTCTGCCACCCCTCCAGAGAGTGTTGTAGCATGAAAAAGCTGTACACACCCCCATCTTGAGAGCTCCGCGGGAGGGTCTACAATATTTCCATATGAAAAAACAGGGCTTCGGCCGTGTATCTAGGGGTTTCACCCTTATCGAATTACTAGTAGTGATAGCGATTATTGGCATTTTGGCTTCGATAGTCCTGGCGTCCCTCAACAGCGCCCGCGTCAAAGCGCGCGACGCGCGACGCCTCGCAGACGTCGACGCCATCAAGAAGGCGCTCGCGCTCTACGACAACGACCACAACCTCTACCCGGTCTCGGCAGCAACGACCACGATCACCGGGTCGGATTCCGTCTCGACGGCGCTCACCGGAGGCGGGTACATCTCGACGGTGCCGGTTGATCCGCAGGCGGGTACCAACGACTATAGCTACAGAAGCGCGAACGGTACTACCTACACGATCGGCTACTGCATGGAACAGGCCAACAACGGCCATGCGCAAGGCTGCGGTAACTATATTTCTCCGTAACTTGGAGCGGTTTGCCAGAGGAAAGCCGCCGGCCAGAAGGCCGGCGGCTTTTTTGAGTGCTACAATAAAATGCCATGCCTCCCCCACGGACTACTTTGCGATGGAGCGCCTTCGAGCACGAACACATCCCGCGCGGGAGCGACTGGTTCTGGGCGCTCGGAATCATCGCGTGCTCTGCGGCGATCATCGCGATCCTTTTCCACGACTATCTCTTCGCGATTCTCGTCGTACTTGCGGCGGCGATCTTCGGCATGCTCGCCAACGTACCGCCCGATATAGTCAATTTCGAGATCTCCGACCGCGGGATCCGCACGGGAGACACCATGCATCGTTTCGAAGAAATCATCGCATTTTGGGTGGAAGAACACGACATCGAGCGGCCGCTCCTCCTCGTCGACACCGTCAAATTCATGGCGCCGAATCTCATCATTCCGATCGAGAATATCGACCCGCATCTCGTGCGTGCCTTCCTGCAAAAACACGTAGACGAAGTGCCGATGACAGAGCCCTTCGCGCACAAGGTGCTGGAATTTTTCGGGCTCTAAATCCTCTATCTCGCGGCCGCGACGCTCACGGTCGCATCCCTCGTACCGCCCGCAAGGGTCTCGCAACGGAGTGTGAAATCGCTGTTCTTCTTGATTGGCGATGTTTTTGCCGTTCCGTTCGGACTCGTATTCGAAGCGTTTCGGTCGGTGAAGTCTTGTTGATCTGGACTTGAGATGACGCAGGATTTCATCCCCGTCGTGATCCAGCCGATGAGCGATTCGCTCCCCTGATTCACGGTTTTCGGGTTCGCGACGAGAATGATCGAAGGTATCCCGATTTGTATGGAACATTGCGCGCCGGCGGTTTGGCCGTTGTTGTCGCATGTGAGATTGTAGGTGGCCGTATTGGAGCCTTGCGGCGGACGCTGGATCGTCGCGGATGCCGAGCCCGACGAGCTGCCGCCCGTATCGAATCCGCCTCCTTTCGCTGTTCCCGACGAACACGAGAACGAGATCGCGATCGACATGCCGACATCTGCAACATCGGGCTGGCATGAGATCTCGGCTTTGGGCGCACCGGCGTCTTTGGGCACGCACTGCCAGCCGACAATGCACACGCCGCTGTAGGTCGCACGCCACGAGCCAGAGGTGCAATTCGCCGCAGGAGGTTGTTGCGGTTGCGCCTGGCACTGCTGCCCCGTGGACGGGGTGCATCCTTGCGGCTGCATCGGCATCTGCATCGGCGGGGGAGGAGTCTGGCCGTAGTACTGCGCGTTGTACTGATTGAGCTGCTGCTGATAGTTGTACTGCTGGAGCTGGTAGTTGTATTGCTGCAGCTGCTGCTGGTACTGCTGTTGCTGCTCAGCGTACACATTCGAATCGGTCGAGCACTGCTGCGAAGGCGGCGTTTGCGGGCGCGGCTGCTGCTGTTGGCCGAGCGCTTTTCCGAGCGCCTTCATCATCTCCCCAAACGGATTTTGTCCCTGACCTTGCGCCTTGTTTTGCCCCGGATATTGGCCTCCCGGATTCGTGTTGCTCGGATAGCACTGCGGCGGCGAGCCAATCGTACCGGCCGGACACTGCCTGCGTGGGTCGGGTTTGCAAGAGCACGTCGCGCTGTCGATAACTTGTCCGTCGCCGCACCAGATGCCGCAGGCATCCGATTTGCATTCTCCGTTCACGAGTCGCATTCCCGCCGGACATCTGGTGGGATTGCCTACGCACAAGCATGTCACCTGTGAATCGTATATCTGCCCGGTATCCCTGCAGGGATCCACGATGGCGAGCGGGCAATTCGCCCTTCGGACGCACCCGCTCTGGCCATAGGAATCGTTCGGCCCGCATTCCGGCTTGCAGCCTCCGACAACCGGGAGAGAGCCGTCGGGACAATACCCGCAGCGACCGCTCGAAGGGTCCATCGATCCAAACTGGCATGGTCCCTGATACGCTTCCGGACACTTCCCGGTGTTTGGATCAACCTCTGTGCCGCTTGGGCACGGACCTTGGTACGGACCTTGCACGCCCGCATTCTTCCGGCACGCCTCCTGGTCTGCGCCCGGCTGATCGCACGGGATGCCGGACGGATCGGTGTTTGATGTAAGCGAAACCTGACTCTCTTTAAGCTTGTCCATCTGTTCCTGCAACTTTTTGTTATCATCCTCGAGCTGCTTTTGTTGGTCGACCAGATTTTGACGATACGCCGATCCGCATGTCTCAATATCGGCGTCGCACTTATCGATGTACTTTTGTATGCCGTCGATTGTCGCGTTATTTTCGTCGATTTGACCTTGCTTGTAAACAACCTCTTGCTCATATGCGCTCAAAATCCGTTGTTGATCCGAATCATTCATTGCGCCGAAAATATTCTTGTATCCCGCTGGGTTCGTTTCCCTCATGAACTGCATCAGGCCCGCGGTGCTCGGATTTTTTTTCAGCTCGTCATAGGTACTTTTTTCATCCTTCGCGTCGGCGTCGAAATCCTTCACGACCTGGCATTTCTCTTTGCCGTTTTGGATAGCGCACGCGAGCACGCGGCACGAATCCATTTTTTCCATCTGTCGGCATTCGGCCGGCGAATTCGGCACCCCCACCCATCCCCTGGACGGATCTTTTTTGAAGCATTGGATCGGCTTGTCGGTCAGCTGAATTATTTTCCCGTTGATGATGGCGACTTTGTTGATGTAGCCGGGATCGCATCGTTGCTGTATTCCCTCCTTCGGAATATCGTCTTTTGATTTTACTTCTATTGGGTTGCCGGACGCATCGGTGGGGGTGCTAAAACCCCACTTCGTATCGTAACAATACGGTTTAGGCTTGTTGTTGAAGGGAAAACAATTTACCGCCGCGACTTGCGGGACGGATGAGCGCGCTATGGGCGCGAAGTCGAGTGCGCCAAACTGAATACCGATGGTGACGGCCGCGAGAATGCCGATGAAGACGAGCGCCGCGAGAATGGACGCGCCGCAGCTGCCCTTTGGGAGGGTTTGCATACCGCAATCATGCGCCCCAAGGAGAACCGGCGCAACGCGAAAATGTGGATACGATTGCTCCCGGCAGGAATCGAACCTACATTACAACCTCCGCAAGGTTGCGTCCTATCCATTGAACGACGGGAGCTGACGAGGAACAAAATGAGGATACAACATATCCGCATTTTTTCCGAGTGACGCTCCCGCACTTCGCGCGGGAGCCTAAGAGAAACAAGCGGAGAATACTACACTTTCACCCTTTTTTCGAGGCTGTGCGCGATGAGGCGGTGCCGACTCAATTGCTCGTCGTGACGGTCGTCGTCGCCTGTCGAATCGAGCCCGCGAATGTCTGACACGTGAGCACGAAGCCGGCGTCTCCGGTGACGGGCGAAGTGAGCGCCGTGCCGTTGGCGCTCGTATTCGGCGCGTTGCGCGTCGTGAAATCGCCCTGGTCGGGACTGGAGACAATGCATGACTGCATGCCGCTCGTGATCCAGCCGATGAGTGATTGCTCGCCGCGCTTCACGCTCTTGGGGTTGGCGACGAGGATGATCGACGAGCGGTTGATCTCGACCGAGCAGCGCGCGCTCGAGGTCTGACCTTGATTCGTGCAGGTGAGCGTGTAGGTTGCGGTATTTGCCCCATCGGGCGGATTCGCGATCGTCGTTGAAGCGGTCCCGGAAGGCTGCGAGGTGACGCTAAAGCCGCTCCCGCTTGCCGTGCCCGCGGCGCATGAGTAGGAAATCGCCAGCGTCGAACCGACGTCGACGATATCGGGCGCGCAAGAAATCTCCGCCGAAGTCGTCGCGTTTTGATTCGGCACGCACTGCCAGTTCGTAATACAGCTGCCGCTATACGCTGCCCTCCACGTCCCCACAGAACAGCTCGCGGCGTCCGGCTGCGGCGGCTGAGAAGCGCACTGCCGATCATTCGAAGGCGTACAGGGGCTCGGCTGCGTCGGCATCGGCGGAGCGGGATAATTGGTTCCGTAATAGTAGCTGTTGTACTGGTTCTGCTGGACCTGGTAGTTGTACTGCTGCATCTGGTAATTGTACTGATCGAGCTGTTGCTGGTATTGCTGCTGCTGTTGAGCGTATATATTCGGATCTGTCGAGCATGCTTGCGCCGGCTGTTTTTGCGGCTGCTGCGGCTGGTTCAACATCTTGCCAAGCGCTCCAAGAAGCGACCCGAGTGCGCCAAGCGGATTCCCGCCTCCGCTCGCATTGCCGGTACTATCTCCCGTCGGACCTCCGCCTGGACCTCCGGGACCGCCCGGCCCATCGGGGCCATTGGGACCGTTTGGCGTATGCGGCCCCCGAGGGTCGGTGGGTGGAAGCGGGACCGTCGGGCTGGGTTTTTCGGTGGCGGGAATTGGCTTCCCATCGGGGCCAACACATCCCCCCTTGCTGCAATCGACTCCAGGTTGATCCGTGCCGGGGATAATGCCTTCCGACTGCGGCACTGGTTTCCCATCAGGGCCGATACAGCCGCCCTGGCGGCAAAGCACATCGACTCCTGGCTGATCCGCGCCGGGGATAATTCCGTTCTCCGGGCGCGGCCGAGGAAGCGGGACAGCTTCTTCCGATGGAGACGTAGGTGCTGCGGCGCCTGGCTGGTCCGCATAGTATGGCCCATTCGGGCCGACTTCTTTGCTGACGTTGGTGGTCGTATCTCCGAGCCGGCCGCGTTCGCACGCTTCGCTCTTGCAGGTCGTACCCCACTGTGTCCAATCATCAATCACCGGAAGTTCGGCCGTTTCTTTCCCCGTGTGCAGTCCCTCCGTTGCCCAGGCTTCGGTTGCGGTAGGGAGACCGTCGACTGCTTCGACCTTCACCTCCGGAATACTCACTTGGGCTTGCCCTCGGACCGGGGAATCTGGTGCTTGCGAATCGTTTGGATTTTCGTTGTATGTCACGAATGTCGTGTTCGAGGGCGGCTGTCCCGTCTGCGGAGTCTCAGGATTTTCGTTGGTGCCGGGCAGATTGACGGTCGCTCTCGGAGCTTGCGGCAATCCGCCTGTGCCGTCGACCTCCCCGGTCGGTAAAGTTGCTTGTACGGATGCTGATCCATCCGGATTGGCGCTACTACTCTGGGGCGCATTCGCATAGGCGCCTATGCCGCGCTCTGCGGATCCAGAATCGACAAACCCGGTATTTGAATTTGAAGAAGACGGCGTCTGTGCGAACCAATCGCCTACTTGCGTATTGGAGCCGCCCGGCGCTTCGCCGACCGGAGGAGTCTGCGAAAACTCGATCGGAAGATAATTGCCTTGCGGATCTATCGGAGGTTTGTATCCCGGCAAACCGCCATGCGTGAAAATGTCCTTTATATTTTTATCTATATCGCCGGTCGTCGTAAATTCCTTACCCGTAATGGGATCAATGCCCGAGCTCTCGCACGTGCCTGCTTTCAGTTTGTCGTTTGCTTTCGACCCGGATATTTTGAGCCCTTTGTTTGAACCAACCGAGAGCTTGTTGCTGACGCCGACCATGACGGGGTTCCCGTTCGCGTCTTTTTTGGTCGAACTCTGCATGCTGCATACGCCTTTTTGAGCACCCTGCGGCGATGCCTCGGTCCCGGCAGTCCCTGCGGCAGTGTCGCCGGTGGAGGTTTGCGAAGAAGCGCTCGCGCTCGCTTCTGCTCCTGCCGCGGTTTGCCCGCGCATGTCATAGGCGTATTGCAAAGCGCGCGAGCGATCGAGCGCGATCGCGCCACTCACGATCACGAATACCAAAATGAGCGCGGCAAGTATAGAGGCGCCCCTCTGTCGGGAGGAGTACATGCGACAATCATGCGTCATATGGACGCTTTCGCAATGCCTCCGGAGTGGAGAAATTATGCCGACATCGCGGCAAGCCGCTTTGCCACGCGCGCTTTCATGCGCGCCGCCGTGTTTTGATGGATCGTCCCGCCCTTGGCGGCCTTGTCGATCGCGCGGTAAAAAGCCGGAAGAGCCGCCGACGCTTCTTTGCCTGATTTCGCCCTGGTCAGCGCCGTGATTTCTTTCACCGCATCTTTCATCGCGCGTTTTCTACGCGTGTTGATGACGCGGCGGCGCAAGGCGACGCGCTCGGCTTTCTTGGCGGACGACGTATTGGCCATGAGGGAGCATCATACGCGAAGTGAGGCGTTCGCGCAACGAGCGCCTTCAGATGAGCTTTGGACGAGTTCGCGGTATGATTTGCTCATGATCGGGCGACTGGAGGGTAGCGTAAAGGCGGTGCGGACCGGATTTGTCATTCTTTCGGCGGGGGGCGTAGGTTACAAAGTGTTTGCGACACGCGAGAGCCTCGCCCGAATGAAACACGAGGAAACGATCGCAGTGTGGACGCACCTTGCGGTGCGAGAAGGCGTGCTCGATCTTTACGGCTTCGCTTCGGAAGAGGAGCTGCGTTTTTTCGAGCTTCTCATGACCGTACCCGGCATCGGGCCGAAATCGGCGCTCGCAATCCTCGACATCGCATCGATCGGTACGCTTCAAAACGCCATCGCGGCAGGCAACGCGAGCTACCTTACCAACGTGTCTGGGGTCGGAAAGAAAACGGCGGAAAAGATCGTGCTCGAGCTGAAGGACAAAGTCGGACGCGCCGACGAAGGCGCGAGCGGTGCGCTGCGGGGAGACGAGGAGGCGCTCGAAGCGATGCGGAGCCTCGGCTTCTCTCAAGCGGAAGCGCGCGAGGCGTTGCGCAAGGTTCCTGCCAAAATCGAAAAAGCGAGCGATCGTCTGCGGGAAGCGCTGAAAATCGCGAGCGGGAAATAAACCCGGGACAGGCATGCGAATCTTAAAACAAATTCTCGAACGATTGTTCCCCTCTCGGATTTTCTCCCTCTACCATCTCCTGCTCGCCTACCTGGGCGCTATTCGATATGGCTTTCCCTCGACGAAATTACTCGTGATCGCCGTGACCGGCACCAAGGGAAAATCATCGACGACGGAGCTCGTGAACGCGATACTCGAAGAAGCGGGCTATAAAATCGCGCTTCTCAATTCAATTCGCGTCAAAATCGCCGACCGCTCGGAGGCGAACGTTATGCGCATGTCGATGCCGGGGCGGTTTTTCATACAGCGCTTTTTGTCGAAGGCGCTTCGCGCGGGCTGCACGGCGGCGATATTGGAAATGACGTCGGAAGGCGCTCGACAGCATCGTCACCGCGGCATCGCACTCGACGCGCTCGTCTTCACCAATCTTGCGCCCGAGCACATAGAATCGCACGGCTCGTTTCAAGAGTACGCCGACGCAAAATTCGAGATCGGGAAGCAGCTTGTCCGCTCCTCGAAGCGTCCGCGCATCATCGTTGCCAACGCCGACGATCCGCAAAGCCCTCGATACCTTGCCTTGCCCGTGGAGCAGGCTCTCCCCTTTTCTCTTTCCGCGCAGCCGCCGTGGTTTGCAAACGAGAGAGGCGGATACTTCACGTTCGACGGCGCAAAGATCTCGATTCGCTTGCCCGGGGAGTTTTCTCTCAAAAACGCGATTAGCGCCTCAGTGCTCGCTCGCGCGCTGAAAATCGACACAAAGACGATCGCGCGCGGGCTCGAAAAAGTGCTCACCATTCCCGGCCGCGCCGAGCGCATCGAGGCGGGACAAGATTTTGCGGTCGTTGTCGACTACGCTCATACGCCTGATTCGCTTGAAGCGCTCTATAAGGCCTACGGCAGCCAAATAAAAATCTGCATTATGGGCGCCACCGGCGGCGGACGCGACCGGTGGAAGCGTCCGGTCATGGGATCCCTTGCCGACACGTATTGCGAAGCGGTAGTGCTCACCGACGAAGATCCGTACGACGAAAACCCGCGCGCTATCGTCGAAGAGCTTAAAAGCGGTATGCGACGAACTCCTGAGGTCATCATGGACAGACGCGCGGCTATTTCGAGAGGACTCGAAATCGCCCTGAACTATTCGGAGGGCAGAGGGAATGGGCGCGGCGTCGCCGCGCTCATCACCGGCAAGGGTACCGACCCGTGCATCTGCGGTCCGCACGGCAAAAAAATTCCCTGGAGCGACGCGAAAGTAGCCCGCGAAGAACTCGCCGCTCTTCAAAGACGCCGAGTATAATGATCGCATGATCAAGACCGTTTTGCTGTGGGTACTCGTACTTTTCATTTTGGCGCTCGTTGCTTTCTGGTTTTGGAGCGGGGGGTTCGAGGCCGTGCGACGTACCGCTCACACGCTTATCAATCCCGTCGATCTCTTCTGGAGTGGAGAAGCAACTGGCTCGCCGCTCCGACTCCCGTGGCAACCTTCCGATATGACGCGCGGTCCCGACATTTCGGGCTATGCGACCGAAGCCGACGCGATCCAGGCACGAATGTCGCCCGAGGATCAGGACGGCGCATATGTATCCGAAAATGACGCGCGCATCAAGACGTTCGGCAATCCCTCCGCATACGCCGGAATCGTGAGGATAACGGGTAGCGCCGCGACGGAGAGTGGTGCCGGCCGGGAGTATATCGAGATCCGAGCGTCAGAAAGTGCAAACGCTCCCGTCGAGATCTCCGGATGGTCGTTGCAGAGCGCGGTCTCGGGATTGCGCGCATACGTGGGGCAAGGAGTGGAGATTTTCGGACAAGGCGTCGTCAACGAGGTGCGGCCCGTTTTTCTGCAAGCGGGCGATCGAGCGTTTATCACGACCGGCGCGTCGCCCGTCGGCGCTTCATTCAAGGAAAACATCTGCAGCGGCTACCTCGCCCAATCGCAGCAATTCGCACCGGATATGACCGGTTCGTGCCCTTCACCCGGCGATGCGCTGCCGCAAACGGCGGATACCCTCCGGACCTACGGGCCGTCGTGTTTCGATTACCTCGCGAGCCTGCCTTCGTGCGAGACGCAGACAAAAGCTCCGGCGAGTCTCTCTGCCAACTGTCTTACGTTTATCGGATCGACAATCTCATACAACGGCTGCGTGAGCGCAAACCGCGGAAGGGGCGACTTTTCCGAGCCGGCATGGCGAATCTATCTCGGCGTACGCAGCGCGCTCTGGTACGACACGCACGATGTCATTCGCCTGCTAGACGGCGAGGGGCGGATCGTCGACGTGCTATCGTACTGAAAAAAGCACGACTCCGGCGGCGACGGCGACATTGAGCGATTCTTTTGCGCCATGCATCGGGATCTCCACGATCGCGTCGCATGCTTTGAGCAGCGATCGAGAAACGCCCGTAACTTCGTGACCGAATACAAAGAGCGCTGGTGTCGCGAGTTTGCATTTCCGATAATCGACCGATCGCGGATGCTGCTCGACGCCGATGATCGTCCAGCCTCGGCGCTTCAGGGTCGAAATGAGAGCCTTCGGCGAGGCCACGCGCTGCCATGAGAGCGAATGCTCGGCGCCTAGCGCCACTTTGGCGATTTCTTTCTGTACGCGACCGAAACGATCCTGCGGCAGGGGTGTGTAGCCGCTGATGTAGAGTCTCGATACGCCTGCGGCTTCTGCGGTGCGAAATATCGAACCGACGTTATGCGCGCTTCGGATATCGTGCAGCAGTACCGCCGTTTCTTTCATGCGAGCACGATAGCACCGGCGCTCGGTATTTACTATTGCGCCCTTTCTTCGTACTATTTGCTCATGCATCCTCTCTCGCTCCTTCCCGAGCTTCTGTTCCTCGCACCGCTTTCATCGACGCTCTTGCGCATCGCCGCAGCGGTCATATTTCTGCTTGCCGCGTGGACGCACTACCAAAAACGCCGGGAGCACGGTCGCATCGATTTTATCGCCGTCGGTTCGGGCATCTGGATTCCGGTCGTGACGGCAATCGTGGAAGCGATTATAGGAGCCGGACTCTTCGCCGGATTATATACGCAAGCGGCGGCGATCGCGGGCGCGCTTATCGCTGCAAAATATTTCATCTGGAAGCAGCGCTATTCGGCGTTTTTCCCGCTCTCACGGACCGCAAGCGCTCTCCTTTTTGTGATATGCGTCTCGCTCGTCTTCACCGGCGCTGGAGCATTCTCCTTCGACCTCCCGCTGTAGCATGTATCCCCCCACTAGGAATCGAACCTAGGTCAACTGCTTAAAAGGCAGCTGCTCTACCATTGAGCTATGAGGGGCAATTTTGAAATATACCACGGGCAACGGATTTTTAGTGTTTGAGCGCTTTCTCCAGCCGCTCAAGCGCGATGCAAAATGCGGCGCGGTGTCATATACTGAAGTGAATGATTTCTATCGGCGATCGAGCCAGCGCGAATGAAAGCTGGGTCAACAGGTAAAAGCGATTTTGAAGAGTTTCGTAATTCACGGATAAGCACGCCGCAATCCACAGAGGCGGCGTCATTCGCCGGATCGAGCAGGGAGACGTGCTATACCTACGACATGGTGCGCGGGGTCCGCATCTCTCGATTCGTAAGTGTGAGCGCGCTCTTTGTAGCCGCGCTCTTTCTCATAACGCCCTGCTCCGCGAGGGCGTCTTCGCTCGTGTGGGGGGATGAAGCAGGCGGATCGCCCGCGCAAATGGAGATGCGTGAGGGCGGCACCTATGCAGTCGCACTCAATACGCCCTCGTCCGCGTATCTTGCGACAGATATTCCCTTCACGAGCGGACTCCTCTATTACATCGACGATTCGGGTGGATCTCCGCAGCGGCAACTGGTATCGAGTATCTTCGTCAAAGCATGGGAGGCGTCGGATGACGTCGTCTTTGGATGGCCCGCGGTCGGGCAATACGAGCTCGATATCGTCCAGATCGGACCGCCGTGCTGCCTCAATCTAAAGAACGATCCGCTGCATTTTTTCGTGAAGCTTTTCTTCGGCGATGTCGCGTACGCGCAGTTTGATCCGCCGACCGTCGTCGAAACGCTGCATTTCGGTATCGAAGATGCCAACGCCGGCTGCGCGGAGGACTGTTTTTCGAATGTGCTTTTCCTCCCCGGCATCGAAGCAAGCCGGCTCTATCGGCCGTACGGCGGCGGCGAAAAGCGATTGTGGGAGCCTGGAAGGTCGGCAGATGCGATCGAACTCGAGATGAACCCCGACGGCTCAAGCATGCGCGCCGACATTTACACGCGGGACGTGCTCGACAATGCATACGTTCCCGCGAAGGGCAACGTGTATGCGTCATTCATTGCCGACATGAACGGCCTCAAGGCGAATGGAACCATAAACGACTGGGAGGCCGCGCCGTACGATTGGCGCCTCACTCCCGATCAAATACTTGAGAGCGGCTCTCAAAACGGCTCCAACATATCGTATCTTGCTGCAACGGATACGCCGTTCATACTGCAGGAACTTCAGCGGCTCGCGCATTCTTCAAAATCTGGAAAAGTCACGCTGATAGCTCACTCGAATGGAGGCCTCGTCGCAAAAGCGCTCATGCAAAAACTTGGCTCCGCGGTGACTGCACAGCTGGTCGACAAGGTCATCTTGGTCGCCTCGCCGCAGGCGGGCACGCCGCAAGCACTTGCCGGACTCCTGCACGGACATGATCAAGCGCTTCCCTTTGCCGCTTTCCCATACGCCCTTACACCTTCTGTGGCGCGACAAATCGGCGACACGATGCCGGGACTCTATACGCTTATCCCATCGGCATCGTATTTCACATATGTGAACGACCCGGTTTTTACTTTCTCCACGTCATCCGTAGCCGATTGGGCGGGGCTCTACGGCGATGTCATTCATTCCGGAGAAACTCAACATGCATTCCTCACGGATACCGCGCACAGGACTCAACCGTCAGTAGACGACTTGAGTAATCCGACGATACTGAGTGACGCTGCTCTCACAGAGGCGGAATCGGTGCATGATTCGCTCGATGCGTGGACGCCACCGGACGGAGTACGGCTGATACAGATCGCCGGTTGGGGAGTACCGACGACGGTGTCCGGCATTGACTACGTGAGAACGCTCGATGATGGTGCACTGACCATCTTGCCGAATCCAAGATTTGTCATCGACGGCGACGGCACGGTCGTCGTCCCAAGTGCACTGTGGGTGAATGAAGCTACGGGCGCAAAAGATTATTGGGTGAACTTAGAAAAATACAACGTTGACCATAAATTCACAACACTTTTCGGCCATATTCCTTTCTCGCACGCAAATATATTAGAAATTGCTGAATTAAGAAATCTTGTCAGAGATCTGATCGCGGATGTTGTAAAGCCAGTGGTGGATTATGACTATTTATCTACAGAGTCCCCTTCTTCCACTCTTTCTCGGCTCCGCTATGCTCTCCATTCCCCTCTCACACTCAATCTATACGACAATCTGGGGCATCACACCGGCATCTCAACCACGACCGGTGAAATCGACGAGGACATTCCGGGTTCGTACTACACGGAATTCGGTGACATTAAATATATTTTCGCGGATGGTACCGCTCCAGCGCACATTTTTATGGACGGGTACGGAGATGGCGCGTTCACCTTCAACGTCGACCAATTTGAGGGAAATAGCCTCATCGCCAGTACCACGTTCAAAGATGTACCGACGACATCGAATACTTTCGTAAATCTCGACATCGGATCTGACATATCGACGCTCTCTCCGATGCATGTGGATGAGAACGGCGACGGAAAGACGGACTTCACGTTGCCGGTAAAACTCGGCGGGGTTGCGACCGTCGATACGACTCCCCCTGAAGCATCGGTGACCGTCAGTACTTCGACCAGGGACTTTGCCATAACGGGGATTGACGACAATGCACCAGTTGGAGTCGTGAAAGGCACGACAAGCGCAACGCTCACTGATGCCGCCGGTAATTCGACTGTCCTTTCGTTCCAAAAAGTGTCACTGGGTAAACTTCTGAACACGGTGAAAATCACCGGCATCAAATATGGTTCGGGTGCGAAACTTGCCTTATCTTCCTCCCTCACCTACATCTGGGACTCAAAGCAAAATCTCATCAGCCAGACGGTCGTCGTCGACAATCAAACGGTTATACAGGCGACCTTTGACCCGAAGAAGAACAGAAGTGCAATACTCATTCTCAAAAAGGGAAAATCTGCCCAGTTATTCAACTTGAACGGACTTGCTCTCATTAGGTTGATGACGAATAAAGGGATTGTAGGGTATGGATGGTAGTATTGTCCGTATGGTCGAGAAAAAGTCAGTTCTTATTACATCCGCAATGGTGTCCGCAGCTTTCATTGTTTGGGATTACATGGGGAACTATCGTCTATGCGATTACCTCGCAAAAGATGGTCACATGGGATCTTGCCCTTTTCTGCTTTCCTCTACGGAATTAATCTTGATTCCATTTTTTCCGTTTTTTTTCTTTTCCCTCATCACCTACTTCATGCGAGAAGACGTTTTTCGTGCATGGGTGCGGTTCGCAATTCCGGCGGTAATTGTTTCCATGATCCTCATTTTGCTCACTCCCGACTCGCCCGCCGGCGGATTCGGTCCGCAAATAGCCCTCGGGAAGAGCGATACGGCTCTCGTTGCTTCCGTACTTTTCTCCCTCATTAGCTTGATACTTATCGTTGTGAAACTAATCCGTACGAAATAGTGCTTGGCGCTACATCCTGATTCGGCCAAGTGAATATACTAAACTTATGCTATAGCACAGATTTAGTATAGCGAAGAATTACCGCAAAAGAACCTGGAGAAAGACATCGGCGCTTGTCACTCTTAAATGGACAAGTTGACCGTCACGCTATTCTCCGCTTTCGATCCGTCGGGCGTTTCGCACGAAATGGTAAACGTGGTCGCTCCCGTGAGCGGTACCGTCGCCGCGCCTCCCGAGAGCGAAGTCTGGTTGAAGCTTCCGTCGGAAGAAGTCTCTTTGCACGATTTCACGCCGCGCGTGTTCCAAAAGATCGACGTACGCCCTCCGAGCGATACGGAAGCGGGCGACGCCCAGATGTCTACCTTCGGAGCAACAGTCGGACCAGTCGAGGTGGCGACAGGCGTCGAAGACGGTTTCTTTTTGACGGGCGGCACATAGGCCGCTCCTGGCGTTTGCGGCTCGCCCACCTGGTAGCCGCGCGCGGCGCAAAGATTGTCGAAAAAGGACGGCGGGATGAGTTTTGAGAGAAAGTTGGTCGCCCACGGCCGTGTCCGGCACCAGGTCGCGATAAGGCCGAGCGCCTGCGAGCCGCCGGAGCCGGCGCCATAGAATCCCGCGATGCTCGCGTTGCTTTCCGCGTCGGTCGCGCCGACGTACGCGGTCGCTCCGGTGCCGCCCGCTTTGAGATCGCCGGAGACCCCGGACCCGGGAGCAAGCCCCGTAATCATCTCTCCGGTCGTCGAAGCAAAGCGCGGCGCGGGCGCGCTCGCCGCGGGCGTGGTGCTCGCATGAGTCGTGCCGGCAGCGCCTCCCGAGCCTCCGCCTCCCGAGTTGGTGTCGTTGCACGTACCGAGCGCGATCGAGAGCGCGTCGCATCCGGCGCTCTTGCCGGTGTCGATGCTGGTCGAGGTCGGCGGAGTGTACTGCGCGCAGGGATTGGACATCTGCGTAATGTCGGACGTTTGGAAATACTGACCTTGGCAGCCGCTTGTTGGAGTCGAAGGCGTCGGCGAACCTCCGCCGCCGCTTCCGCCCCCGCCGCCCTCTTTCGGCTTCAGCGCATCCATGAGGCCCTTGAGCGCTTGCATGAGTCCTTCCATGCCGCCACCGCCGCCTTCGCCGCCAGGCGCCTGGCCTTTGCAGATTCCAGGCGACACGCACATTCCCGGGGTCGTGTGGCCGTTCGTTATGTCTTTACACGGAACCGTGGGGCAAAACTTCGGTTTTTTCGGATCCATCTGGCACCCGGCGCATTCCATGTCGCCCTGATTGCCGACCGCGCGCACGGCGATCGGATATGAAATAAAGAGCGTGAGTACTAGGACAAACGCTCCGACCGCGCCTTTCAGCAAGAAGGCTCGCAGGGATCGCATACGTGATCAATAATATCACGCAACCGACAAGAGAAATCGCTCTAGTGCATACTCCAACTCCTCTCCTCTACGCCTCGATGCATGCGGGAGCTCGGCCAATAGTGCGATGAGTTTCGCGCCGCGCTTTCGGGTTTTTTCATCTCTCGCTTTCATGAATATATCTTTCGCGCGCCAGAAAAGGATGCCGTGCACGGCTTCAGATGGCTTCCCGCCCTCAAGTGCCCTCTGCAGCGCCACCCATCGCGTTTTCTTGCTCTCATCGAGAAGCGCATGCGCAATCTTAAAAAAATCATCGCCTTCTTTCTTGCGAGGTGCCTCGAACTTTTGCACGTCATCCGCCTTCGCTTCAATGCGCTTGCGGGTAGGAGCGTCGAGCTTCTCCTCGAACATAAAAAAGTGTTCTTTCGCGTTCGAAACACGTTCGAGCGCGTCGAAAAACATGTCCGCCATCTCCGCGTTCGATATTATGCCGTCTAATACGACCGCGGTCTCCCCTCCGAACAAGCCGCCGCCTGAAAGCGCGGCGGCGAGGTCTGCGGGCATGTTCGCATCGCTGATCCTGACGACAGACGCTCGCGGCGCATTTTTCTTGAGATCGACGCTCATGCTCTCTCTCGCGCGCGCTCTATCTGATCCGATGTAGAGGTGAAGCATATCAACGCGAGATCTTTTTCATGCTGCCCCAATGGTCTCCAACGGCAGCCTCCACGATGATAGGGACGCCGGAGAGATCTTTTTTTGGAGCGACCGATTCCATCGCGTGGCGGATATTCGGCGCAGCGGCGTGCACGAGTTTTTCATCGAGCTCGTATACGAGTTCGTCGTGCACCTGCAAGACGAGCTCGACCTTGTCCCGCCAGCCTTCTCGTTCAATGAGGCGGTCGGCCTCGACCATCGCGAGCTTGATGATATCGCTCTGCGTACCTTGCATCGGCGCATTGATGGCCATGCGCTCCGATTGTGCCCGCACTCCGGGGAGAGTCGATGTAAGGCCGGGGAAATACCGCCGGCGTCCGAAAAGCGTTTCCGTGTAGCCTTTTCGCGCGGCATCCATTTTCGTGCGTTCGATGTAGTGCGCGAGTCCGGAGAAATTCTTGAAGTAATCCGCGAGATACTTCGCGGCATCTTCCCGCGAAACGCCTTCGCCGAGCGTCGTGCGAAGCGCATTCACTCCCATTCCGTAGAGGATCCCGAAGTTGATAACCTTGGCGCGGCGGCGCATCTCGTAATCCACGTGCTCCGGAGGCACGCCGAATACTTCCGAGGCGACAGCCGCGTGCACGTCGCCGCCGCGTTTGAATATGGAAACGAGCTTTTCGTCGCCCGAGAGTCCCGCCGCGATGCGCAATTCGATCTGCGAGTAGTCGAGTGAAACGAGCACTCGCCCCCCCGGGGCGCCGAACGCTTCACGGATGCGCCGGCCGTATTCCGTCTTGATAGGGATGTTCTGCAAATTCGGGTTCTGGCAACCCATACGGCCTGTCACGGTACCCGTCTGCAAGAATTCCGCATGCAATCGGCCGTCGCTCCCGATGAGTGCGGGCATCTTGTCGATGTAGGTCGAGAGCAATTTCTGCAACTCGCGGTACGCGAGCACGTCGGCGATGATGGGATGGAGCCCGCTCAACTTCACCAGCTCGTCTTCGCGAGTCGTCCGCGCGCCGCGCGCAGTTTTCTTCTGCCGCTCCGGCGTGATCTTGAGTTCGTCGTAGAGAACCGCCGCGAGTTGTTTGGGCGAATTCACGTTGAACTCATGCCCGGCATGCTTGTAAATGCGGCCTGCGGCTGCGCCGAGCTCTTTGCTGTATTCACGCGACAGCTCTTTGAGGTGCGGCGCATCGATGTACACGCCAGCCGCGTTCATCCGCTCGACGATGGGAATGAGTGGTTTCTCGATATGGTCGAACACTTCCTGCAGGCGGCCGGTTTTCCGCAGTTCGCGGAAGACATGCTCTCGCGCTTTCTCGAAATCTTCCGCATTGGTCTCGCGCATGATGTCGGCGAGACTCGGATTCGTCACATCGGAGTGCAGCAGCCAGAGCGCGACCGAGGTTTCCTTCAGCGCTTCGCGATCCACCGCTTCTTCTTTCGGCGCACCGACCTCCTCTTTGCCCACGCGGCTGTTCAAACGCTCTTTGAGCGAGCGGAATTCGAACTTGTCGCACAGTGCCGCGATCGAAGCGGCGTGGTCGGCGAGGTGCCAGTGCAGTTTTGGAAGCGAAAAACGTATCGGCACATTGGCGTGGATGGTCGCGAGGGTTTTTGAAAATGCCGCGTCCGCCTTGCCGGTTTTCAAAAGCTCGACGGTGCGCGGCTTTACTTTTTTCTCGAAGTCCGATGGATGCTTCTCAAGCGCCTGATAGATCCCGTCGAGCGAACCGAATTCTCTGATGAGCTCGGTTGCGATTTTCTCTCCGATGCCGCGGATGCCGGGTATGTTGTCGGATGGGTCGCCGCGAAGCGCCTTGTAATCCACGATGTGTTCCGGGCCGAACCCGAAACGCTCACGCACCGCGCCTTCATCGTAGATGACGGTGTCGCTCAAGCCTTTACGCAGCGTGAAAACGCGTACATGCGTACCCTGCACCAGTTGCAGGGTGTCCATATCCCCGGTCGCTATGATGATCTCGAGATCGCTGCGCGCCGACACCTCTTTCACGATAGTGCCAACGACGTCATCGGCCTCGTGTCCGGCGTGCGCATACACGGGGATCCCGAACGCGTCGAACACCTCCGGCGCTTTCTCCAGTTGCGCGACGAGCTCGTCTTCCGTTTTCACCCGCGTCGCTTTGTACGCTTCAAAAAGCTCATGCCGCTGCGTCTTGCCCGGCAGGTCGCGCGCGGCGATGAGGTAGTCGGGCTTCAAGCTCTCGGCGATTTTCAACAGCATCGAGACGAGGCCGTACAGAGCGCCTGTCGGCTCGCCCTTGCCCGAGGTGAAATCAGGGAGCGCGTGGTACGCGCGGTGGATTATGGCGTGCGAGTCGAGAATGACGAGACGCACTGGCTTTTCGGGCGTCCCGGCCGCTTTCGCCCTGGTTTTTTTCCTGGCCATCAGACGTGATTGTACGCCTCCTCCTCTCAAAGTCGAAGGTCTCTTTTATGATTGCCGCGTCCTTCCTTTTTTGTGCGTTACAATATCGGTACATGACGACGACGTTCAACGAAAAGAAACAGGACGAAAGATTGCACGAGCTGCGTTTGCGCGAAGAAGAGCAGCTCGCCGAGATGCTCTCCGGCAAGTACGGCGTCGATTACGCCGATCTCACCTCGAAATCAATCGACACCGACGCGCTGCGGCTCGTACCTGAGAAGGAGGCGCGTGCGGCGGAAGTCGCCGCGTTTCGAAAGGTCAACAAGACGCTTTTCCTCGCGATGCGCGCGCCGGAGCGCCCCGACGGCCTGAAAGTCTTCGAAAATCTGCAAAAGCTCGGCTACGACGTGCGGCGCGTCATCGTCTCGCGCGCATCGCTCGATCACGCGTGGGATCGCTACCACGATCTTTCGTATGCGACCGAAACGGAAGCCGGCATTCTCACGCTCTCCAACGAAACGATCCAGCGGATGCTTCAGAAGTTGAAGACGCTGCAGGACGTGCAGGCGGAGATTCAGTCGCACGCCGGTTCGAAAGACACGCATCGGATCTCGCGCGTTCTTGAGATCGTGATGGCGGGGGCCATGTCGCTCGGCGCTTCCGACGTGCACTTGGAGCCGCAAGAGGAATCGGTGCGCATGCGCTATCGTCTCGACGGCGTATTGATCGAGGTTCTCACCTTCGACTTCCCGACCTACGCGCTCATCTCTTCGCGCATCAAGCTGCTCTCCGGACTCAAACTCAACATAAAAAGCTCCGCGCAAGACGGGCGCTTTTCGATTCTCATCAATGAAAAAGAGATCGAGATCCGCGCAAGCGTGCTCCCGGGCGCCTACGCCGAGACGATCGTTATGCGTATTCTCGATCCGACCACGATCGCGCTCCCGATGGAGGCGCTCGGATTCGACAAGTATCTGATGGACATATTCAACCGAGAAATCCAGAAGCCAAACGGGATGATTCTCAACACGGGTCCGACGGGAAGCGGAAAGACGACGACGCTCTACGCCTTCCTCTCGCGCGTTGCGACGCCCGAAATCAAAATCGTCACGATCGAAGACCCGATCGAGTACCACCTCAACGGCATCGTTCAAACCCAAGTATCGAAAGACTATACTTTCGCATCGGGGCTTCGATCGACCTTGCGCCAAGACCCGGACGTCATCATGGTCGGCGAGATCCGCGATGCCGAGGTGGCCTCGACGGCGGTGCACGCTTCGCTTACCGGCCACCTCGTTTTCTCGACGCTCCACACCAACGACGCGGCCGGCACGTTCCCGCGCCTCATAGACATGGGCGTCAACGCCGACATTTTGGGTGCGGCACTCACGGTTGCCATGGCGCAACGCCTCGTCCGCAGACTTTGCTCCAACTGCCGCCAAGCGGCACCGATCGAAGGCGAAGCGAAAGAAACGATGGCGCCACTTTTCGCCAACATACCGCACAAAGAAGACCTGCCTGCGAATCGCGAACAGATGTGGGTCCCGAAGGGGTGCGAGAAATGCGGCGGACTCGGCTACAAAGGCCGCATCGCGGTCGTCGAGGTTGTGCTGATGGACAAAGAGATTGAAGACACGGTCCGCAAATCGTCGAGCGAGCGTGAAATCTGGCTCGCGTCGCGTCATCAACAGATCCGCCGTATGGCCCAGGACGGCGCGGTGAAGGTATTGCAGGGCGTCACGTCATTCGACGAGCTCAACCGCATGGTTGACCTGCATGATGAAGTGTTGCTGGAGATGATCAAGTGATTTGACCACAAAACCCGATTGCGGAGTCATAATCGGATGTTAGGCTTAAGAGGGAAAAGTCCTTCGACGCTGCCCCGCATAAAAGAGGTGGGCACTATCGGGCGATGCTTTTGAAAAAAGTTGCAACGTGGTCCTAAGGATGGCGGCAGCACACTGCCGCAAGCGGCAATACCGCCGCGTCCTCGGAAAAGTCACCATCGCCCGATACTGCGCGCCTCTTTGAAAGACCGAAAGGAAAAAGCGGACGAGATCCGCTTCTGGGTAGACAATATAGCATATAATAAATGAAAGTCAAGAGCCTTCGCGCCCGCGCGTTTCGCGGCCGCAAGCCTCCGCATATGAAAAACGAAACAGAAAAAACACCGCGTTCTCTTGATCAGGCGCTTCGCCCTGCCAATTGGAGCGAATACATCGGCCAACCGACGATAAAAGAAAATCTCCGCATCCTCCTCACGGCTGCCAAAGGACGCAATCATCAGCCTGAACACGTCCTATTGTACGGACCGCCGGGCCTCGGCAAAACCACGCTCGCGCATTTGATCGCAAAAGAGATCGGCGCGAATCTTCGAAGCACATCGGGGCCTGCGATCGAGCGCGTCGGCGATCTCGCGTCGATCCTCACCAACCTCTCCTCCGGCGATGTGCTCTTCGTCGACGAAATTCATCGCCTGAATCGAACGATCGAAGAGGTACTCTATCCCGCGATGGAATCGGGGGTGCTCGATATCGTCATCGGCAAGGGGCCGTCGGCGCGCACCGTGCAACTCGAGTTGCCACCATTCTCGCTCATCGCGGCAACGACACGCATCTCGATGCTTAGCGCGCCGCTTCGCTCGCGCTTTTCCGGCGGCACCTTCCGTCTGCAGTACTACGATGATGATGAGATCGCGGAAATACTGAGACGTTCCGCACACATCCTTAAAATCGCGATCGACGAATACTCGCTCAAAGAGATCTCGCGCCGCTCGCGCGCGACACCTCGCACCGCGAACTACCTGCTGAAACGAGCGCGCGATTTCGCCGAAGTGAATCAGGAAAAATTAGACCTCAAGACCGTGAAAAAAGCGCTCGCGCTCCTTGAGATCGACGAGGGCGGGCTCAACCAGACCGATCGCGACATTCTCACGCTTCTTGTCGAAAAATTCGGCGGCGGGCCGGTCGGCCTCAAAACCATCGCGGCCGCTCTTTCGGAAGAAGAGGCGACGATCGAAGAAGTAAACGAGCCCTACCTCATGCAGACCGGGCTAATTGAAAGAACTCCTCGAGGGCGTACCGTTACCAAAAAAGGCTACATCCACATCGGTGCTGAATCGCCGAAGACTCAAAACACGCTCGTGTGAACTGGGGCCCCGCGCGCAACGAGCGCGTGTGGATAAGCGACACGCTCCCTGATTAAGTGCGTACAATGCGTGATGAACGCACGGTATCGAAACGGCCTCCCTTGCGGGAGGCCGTTTTCGTTCTCGGTCATTTTGAATCTCGGTGAGTGAGCGGGCTCAACTTGATACGATCTCATCAAAGCCCGCGAAGTCCTAGATGTGCGTCCGAACTTACTTCACCCATCCCACCACTCCTGACCGACGACTCCCGCAGTGTCGCCCGACTCCCGCCGGGAAAGACTCACGGAGCTGCCAGAGCGTTCGGGGCTTACGCCCGTTCCCCTGCTGGCGCCGACGCACGGTAAAGCGCATCAGAGCCCAAATGATACAAGGACATTTTTCCCCGCGACTTCACGTCAAGCGCCTGTTTTCGTGGATTTCCTGTTCCCTTGCTTGTGCATAACCCTGTGTATATCTCCGGTAACAGTGGCGGGTCCGCGGCATCAGATTTCTCCGCGCAATCTCCGCGCAATCTTGTCTAATGCGCTTCTGCAGCGCATACTTGGCACGAGAAACGAGTTGGCCGTGGACGCTGATGGGGTCTTCATGGCTGCTAATCTCGCTTCGCCGCTACTCAACCATGGGAGGACACAACAAATGGTCGCAGATAAAACGGCAAAAGGGCGCTAACGACGCCGCGAAGAGCCAGGTGTGGGCGAAACTTTCGCGCCGATTGACGGTCGAGAGTAAAAAAGCCGGAGGAAAAGCTGACGCGGCCAATGTGCGCAGCGTCGTCGATACGGCTCGGAAAGAGAACATGCCGAAAGATGCGATTGAACGGGCGATCGCGAAAGGCGCCGGTTCCGACGCGATGGCGCTCGAATCGGCGACCTACGAGGCCTACGGTCCGGGTGGCGCGGCCATAATCATCGATGCGCTTACCGACAGCCGCAATCGCACCGCACAAGAGATCAAGCATCTTTTGAGCGAGCGGGGCCTTTCGCTCGCTTCCCCCGGCTCGGCACTGTGGGCTTTCGACAAAAACGCCGATGGCTACGCGCCAAAATCGACCGTGCCGCTCTCCGAAGAAGATGGTGCGAAGCTCATGAGCATCATGGAAACGATAGACGGGCACGACGATGTGCAGGCGGTCTATACGAACGCGCAATAGTATGAATACATGAAAGTACTCGCAATCGATCCGGGGTACGGCAGGTGCGGGGTTGCGGTAGTCGAAAAACAAACGGGCAAAGAAATCTTGTTGTACTCGAATTGCATCGAGACTTCTGCAACGCTGGATTTCCCCGCTCGACTTGCGGCGGTGGCCGACGAGTGCGGACGACTGATGCGGGAATACGCGCCGGATTCAGTCGCGATGGAGAAACTCTACTTCACCAAAAATCAAAAAACGGCGATGCGGGTTGCCGAAGTGCGCGGCGCACTTATTGATACTGCCGCCCGCGCGAGGCTCAAGGTCTTCGAATACACGCCTGGCGAAGTAAAAGCTGCGGCGGCCGGTTCGGGGAGCGCCGACAAACAGGCAGTTGCAAAGATGCTTCATGCGCTGGTGAAGATCGAAAAGAAGATCTCTCATGACGACGAGTACGATGCGATTGCGATCGCCGTGACGCATCTAGCGCGGGCTAGATAGCGAAAAGGGCAAAAAAGCGCTAACATGCTGGACACATGCGGACTCTGATGCGTTTGTGGCGGAAGCTCCCGCCGTGGCTCGAATTCAGCTTGATGGTCTTCGCGGCCGTCTGTTTTTTCATGGTCGGCGCGACGATTCTCTGGGCAGCCGTGATGCCGATTCCCGCCATTTCCAATTTCGAAAACAGACAGGTCGCGCAATCTACCAAGATTTACGACCGCACGGGCAACATCGTGCTCTACGATGTTCACGGCACGATGCGACGCACCGCCGTGAAATTGGAAGATATTTCACCCTTCGTGCAAAAGGCCGCGATCGCGGTCGAGGACGACACGTTTTACACCAACGCCGGGTTTCGTCCGCTTTCTTTCATGCGCGCGATACTCGTCGATCTCACTTCGGGCGGTTATGCGCAAGGCGGCTCGACCATCACGCAGCAGGTTGTCAAAAATACGCTCCTCACCCAAGACAAAACCATCATGCGCAAAGCGAGAGAGATCGTTCTTGCGCTTCGCCTCACGAAGGCCTACACGAAGGACGAGATTCTCAATACGTATCTCAACGAAACGCCCTATGGCGGTACGGTCTATGGAGTTCAGGAGGCGAGCCAGTACTTTTTTGGCGTGGACGCCAAGGATCTCGATCTCGCGCAAGCGGCGTATCTCGCGGCGCTTCCGCAAGCGCCCACGTATTTTTCACCGTACGGCAACCACCGCGACGCGCTCGACGCGCGCAAAGATCTCGTCCTCTCGCGCATGAAAGATTCGGGCTTTATTACGGAGGACGAATACGCGCAGGCGAAGGCGGAGAAAGTGGATTTTCGCGCCGAGCAGGAGGCCGGCATCAAGGCGCCGCATTTCGTTTTTTTCATTCGCGAGTATCTGGAAGAAAAATACGGCGCGGACGCGGTTTCTCAGGGCGGACTCAAGGTTACGACGACGCTTGATTACGACCTGCAGCAAAAGGCCGAAAGTGCGGTGAAGAAATTCGCGCCGGAGATGCAGGCGAATTTCAATGCGTCGAACGAAGGCGTCGTCGCGATCGATCCGAAGACCGGACAGATTCTCTCCATGATCGGTTCGCGCGATTACTTCAACGAAGACATCGACGGCGCGGTCAATGTCGCGCTCGCGCGCCGTCAACCGGGCTCTTCATTCAAGCCGTTCGTCTACGCGACGGCTCTTGAAAAAGGCTATACGCCGGATACCGTAATTTTCGATCTCCCCACGCAATTTTCGACCTATTGCGAGCCTTCGGACAACCTCAACGACACGCCGCCTTGTTATTCGCCGTCGAATTACGACGGCGCGTTCAAGGGGCCGATGACGCTTCGCAACGCTATCGCGCAATCGCAAAACGTCCCGTCGGTGAAAGTGCTCTACTTGGCCGGCATTCGCGATTCGATTTCGACCGCGCAGGCGGTGGGGATCTCGACGCTCGGCGACGCCGATGTGTACGGCCTCACGCTCGTACTCGGCGGCGGCGAGGTCACGCTTCTCGAGATGACGAGTGCCTATGGCGTGTTCGCCAATGACGGCGTGCGCAATCCTCCGACCGGAATCCTCAAGGTCGAAGACAGCGCCGGACGCGTGCTCGAGGAGTACCAGCAGAAACCGACTCGGGTAATCGAGCCGCAGATCGCCCGCCAGATGAGCGACATCCTCTCCGACAACGTCGCGCGCACGCCGGAATTCGGCGCTAACTCGCCGCTCTATTTCCCCGGCTACGATGTCGCGGACAAAACCGGTACGACCAACGACTTTCACGACGTGTGGGTCCTTGGCTACACGCCCGACATCGCTGTCGGCGCGTGGGCGGGAAACAACGACAACTCGCCCATGGCGAAAAAAATCGCGGCTTTCATCATCGCACCCCTGTGGCATGAGGTCATGGCGCAAGCGCTCGAGAAGTACGGCTCAAGCGATTCCTTCCCGCAGCCGGCGCCCGACGCGGCGACAGGCTCGCTCGCGCCCGTGCTTTCGGGAAATTGGAATTCAAACCCGAGCCAGGGGGTACACGACATCCTCTATTGGATCAACAAAGACAATCCGCGCGGAGCGCCGCCCTCCAACCCCTCAAGCGATCCGCAATTCGCGCGCTGGGAGTACCCGGTCCAACAGTGGACTATGCAGAATCCTGGGCTTATCGCGAACGGATCGTCTGTACCAACGGATATTTCCGCGTTTCAAGGCGGGACGAATGATTTCAATATCACCTCGCCTTCGCAGGGCGCCTCCTTTCCGTTTGGAGCTGCCGTCACGCTTTCCGCATACGATTCGAACCCGAGCTCCATCAGAGACGTTACTTACTATGTGAACGGCGCGATGGTTGGAATTTCAGGCCAGATGCCGTATACGGTTTCATTTAGCCCGCTGCTTCGCGGCCCCGTAACGCTGCGCGCGGTCGCACAGCTCCAAGGCGGAGGCACCAAGGAACGATCGCTCACGTTCGTGATCCAGTAGCGAGAGCGCGTGAGAGGCTAACGGTTGAGCGGCATTACCAAATAGGTAAACGAGGTGTCGGATACTCCGCGTATAACGAGCGGCTTGCCGGCGCCGGAAAACCCGAGCGCGACGGAGTCGGATTCGATCGAAGGGAGACAGTCCGCGAGATAACCGATGTGAAAGTTGATATCAAGATCCTCGCCCGAGAGCGCTGAATCGATCGAATCGGACATTTCGCCGATCTCGTTGCTTCGCGCGGTCGCCGAGAATATTTTCTTTTTCGGATAAAGATGCAGTCCGACATGCTGATCGTTACCGGAGAACACGCGCGCTTTGCGAAGCATCTCCGCAAAATCACTTTTGAGGACTGTCGCTTCGGTTGTGAATTTTTTGGGGAGGATTTCTTTGTAATTCGGAAAGGAGCCGTCAACTACGCGCGAGACGTAGCGAATACCGGGCACCGAAACAACAAGCTGCGACTCGTCGGCTCCGAGTAAGACGACTTCGTCTGATACCTGTTCGAGAATGTGTACGAGTTCGCCCGCATGCTTGAGCGGGACGAGAAGCTCCACCTCTTGTTTCCCCGCGCGCGTGGAAATCGCTTTTTCCGCGAGCCGGAACGAATCAGTCGCGACACAAAGAACACCCTCTGGTTTGATGGATACATAGACGCTTCCAAGTTCCGGCCGAATCATGGATGGAGATGCCGCATACAGCACGCTCTGCAGGCCGCGCATAAGCTCAAGCCGCGGTACCTGCATTCCCCTTTTCTCACTCGAATCTCCCAGTTTCGGGAATTCTTCATGTGGTATGGCCTTGATGAGCGTTCTCGTCCCTCGTGACTCAATGATTAAATTATAATCTTCAGACAAGCAAGAGACCATATCGCCCGAAATAGAGCGAAGGGTTTGGGAGAGAATGGTTGCGGGAACCGCTATCGATCCCTTCTCTTCTATATCACACGGAATAGTTACCATAACACCAGCTTCGAGATTTGTTGCGCGCACAACACACTCCTTCCCTACATCAAACAACACACAAGAGAGTACAGGGAGAGATTCTTTTTTTCCTACGATTCGTTCAGTAAGGAGCACGGCCTGTAGTATTTTTTCCCGCGAGGTTTTGAATTTCATACTTGATATAAATACATAAAGAAACTACTACTACTATTAACGATGTGGGAAATGTGGAAAGGTTATTGTGAGCGTGAAATAGATGAATTTTTTACCGTTTTCGAATTGAGGATTTGGTGTGGATGGCTCTGATGTAGGGTGGGGAAAATTACCGCAACAGTATGGTATGCGACTTTTTCGGCACAGCTATCAGCGCTTCGCGCAGCGTTTGTCCCCGCGTTATGCATGGATGAGTGAACGGATATGCTCGAGTTCTTGCTCGAGCGATGTGTTCGATTTGACCTCCTCTTTTATCTTTTCACACGAGTGAATGACTGTCGTGTGATCTCTCCCCCCGAGCTTCTCCCCGATCGACGGATAGGAGACACTGAATTCCTCACGGAGCATATACATGATGATCTGCCGGGGCTTCACGACCTCTTTTTTGCGGGTTTTTTCGTAAATGCTCTTTTCCGGTATCTCGTAGTACTGCGAAATGCGTCGAACGACTTCCTCTACGGAAACGCCGCGATTCGGTTTGACATTGTGTTTGATAAGCGCCCTCACGTCCGCGAGCGTCACGCCGCGGCCCTTGAGCTGCGATTTGCATACGATCATATTGAGAATGCCTTCGAGTTCTCGGATGTTGCCGCGCACGTTCTCCGCGATGTGGACGATGATATCCTCGGGGATGGAAAAGCCATGCTGCTCGAGCTTCGCCTTGATGATCGCCGTGCGCGATTCGATGTCGGGCTCGGGGATCTCCGCGATCATGCCGGCCCCGAAGCGCCCCTTGAGGCGGTCCTCTAAACCGGGGAGAAGCATCGGGTGTTTGTCTGAAGAGAACACGATCTGTTTGTTGTTGTCGTGCATCGCGTTGAAGAGATGGAAAAGCTCTTCCTGGGTTTTTTCCGTATTAGCGATGAACTGGATGTCGTCCATGATGAGGACATCGTACTGGCGGTACTGGTCTTTGAAATTATTAGCCGCGCCCTTGCGCACCGCGTTGATATAGTCGATCGCGAATCGCTCGCTCGTGACATACAGGACTTTTTTGTTCGCGTGCTGTTTCTTGAAGTAGTTGCCGACCGCTTGAATGAGGTGAGTCTTTCCGTGGCCTGTTTGCCCGTAGATAAAGAGCGGGTTGTATGCGAGGCCCGGACGCTCAAGCACCGCCCTCGCGGCGGTGTAGGCGAGCTGGTTGAACGGGCCTACGACGAATGTATCGAAAGTGTAGCGGGGGTTTAGATTGTCGCGCTTGTCTATATAGAGGCTGCCAAGATCGAGCGACGCGTTCTCGGTTTGCGTCTCGCGCGTGACTTTTCGTTCTCCCGGAGCGGCGGCGGAGCGGTGAACGACGTATTCGACCGTGCGGATCGTGTTGTCAAGACCGCGCAGCGCTTTCAAGATGAGCTTGTGGTGCTTTTCCATGAGCCACTCCTTGACGATCTTCGAGGGAACGGCGACGTGTACCACCCCCTGGCCGCGATTCGCGATGTCGGTATTGCGGAACCATGTACGGAACGATGCCTCGGACGTACCGAGCTCGATCTGCACGAGGGCGTTTTGCCACAGTTCCCTGTTGCTCATGGTAGTGCTGATAGTCATGCGCGAAGTTCGACCATTATACGCGTACGCGGATCAAGCGAAAGCTTGTGCTGATGCTCGGGGCATGTTCACAAACTGTGCATAACGTGTGTACGCGGATTTTCGAGCGATTCGAGGTTGCGATTTTGCGGAAATTCGTTTAGTATGGCGCAATGAAACGAACGTGGCAGCCTAAAAAGCGCAAACGAGCGCGGACGCACGGCTTTTTAACCAGAAGCGCAAGTCGCACCGGACGAAACCTTCTCCGCCGCCGCCGCCGCAAGGGTCGCGCGCGCTTGAGCGTCTAGCGAATGCCCCCGCGCAACCGCCTTGCGCGCGCTGATTTCGCTCGCCTCGGGTTGAAGCGCCGCCGCGAGCACGGGAAATACTTCTCACTCGTTATCGCAGCGCTTCCCGGCGCCGAGGCACCGAAAATCGCCTGCGTTGTCGGAAAAAAAGTCGTTGCACGCGCCGTTTCGCGCAACGCGATAGAAAGGCGCTGTCGGGAGGCGCTGCGCCCCCTCGTACCGACTCTTCCGAAGGGTCTTGCGCTTGTCTTTTACGCGAAACGGGAAGCGCGCGAAGCGTCGTTTTCAGACATCGCGCGGGACATGCGCGCGCTTCTTGCGCGCGCCGCGACCCCGTAGCGAAATTCCACCCTGCGCCAAAGGCGCAACATCACGCAGTAGCTGAAATTCCAGCACAGGGTACAATGCCGAGGACATGCTATCGGCGTTTTTCCATGCCGCGATCTACGACCCGCTCTACAACGGGCTTGTTTTTTTGGTCGGCGTCGTGCCCGGCAACGACATAGGGCTCGCGGTCATCCTTCTCACGATCATCGTGCGCATCATTATCTATCCGCTCTCGAAGCGCGCTATCCTCTCACAGCTTGCGATGAAGAAAATCGCACCGGAGGTGGAAGAGCTTAAAAAGAAGTATAAAAATAATTCCGCGGAACAGGGAGCTGCGATTTTCGCGCTCTACCGGGAGCGCGACATACACCCTTTCGCGAGTTTCGGGCTTCTTCTCGTCCAATTCCCCATCCTGATCGGTCTATACTTCGTCTTTCTCAACAAAACTTTTCCCGGCGTCGATCCGACGCTCCTCTACCCGTTCATAGAGGCGCCGTCGCACATCAACATGCAGTTCCTCGGCCTATTGGACATGTCGGCGCATCACAATATCCCTCTTGCGATACTGGTCGCCCTCTCGCAGCTCGTCTACTCGCGCCTTTCCATGGGCCCCCGCGAAAAGATCCTCGATTCGACACCGGTCGAAGCGACCCTTTCAGGAGATATGGCGAAGAGCTTCGATCTTCAAGCACGCTACGTCTTTCCGCTCATCTTCGGCGTCATTTCCTACTCAGTCGCCGCCGCCGCGCCGCTCTACTGGCTCACGAGCAATCTCTTCATGATCGGACAAGAACTCGCGATGGGTAAACGATTCACGACTCAACTGCGGTCTGAGCGCGCGTAATTTTGAAAAACAAGTCCAAGAGAGTATAGTGCCCCGATGGACGTTGAGACCATCGTGCGCGAACTCCTTGATGCCGCCGGTGTCGCGTACTCTGGTGTCGAAAAGAGTGTGCTTGCGGGGCAAGAAATCTACGCGATCAAAGCGGAGGATGCGGCGCGCGCGCTGATCGGCGGACACGGAGATACCGTACACGCACTCGACCTCTTGGTGAAAAAAATATACGAGAAGCGCCACCCCGCGGAAGCGGGCGACGAGGAAGATCGCGGCCCGATGTTTCTTATCGATGTCAATGACTATCGCACGAAGCAGATCAAAGATCTGCAGACAAAAGCGCTCATGATGGCGGAGCGCGCGCGCAGCTTCCAGTATGACGTCGAGCTCTCGCCCATGAGCTCGTACGAGCGTCTCATCATTCATACGACGCTCCAGAACGCGCCGAACGTGAAGACGGAATCGCAAGGAGAAGGGCGCAATCGGCGTGTGGTTATCAAGTACTCGGCCGCATAGTTTACGGACTTATCGGCTCCGGATTAAATGTGTCGCAACCGTTGACCCCGCATCCATTGATGTAAGGATCAAAAACGTCCGGCGTAAAGGCGTTGTCCGCTCTGGGAGTTTGGGACTGTTGTAACCTGCCGGGCTCCTGCGCTGGAGCAGGGTTGTTCTTGATCGCGTCGAGCGCCCTGAGTGAAAGTATGTCCGGATTGATTTGCCGGAGAATAAGGTAGATTGCGAGTAAGAGTATCAAGCCCAAGGTCACATCGCCTATGATTTGCTTTGCCTCCCCCTTGTGGCTCCACATGTCGGATTGGCCCATGTAGAGGTATCCCGCGTAAGCAAGCCGCAATACGCCGCCGATCGCGCCGACGATAAGCGCAAACGTAAACAACTTTTGAACAAAGTCCGCGAGATTGCCGGAGTCGTAGAGTCCGGAGAGACGAGGTGATTGCGAGATGTCGGCAAGCGGCACGAACGTCCCCTGCGCCAGAGCAATGGTTGGTATCGCGCATCCTGCCGTGATGCAGGCGATGCGCAAGAGAGAAATATGAGAACGCAGTTTCATACGTTAGCGCTCGAGGCGCAAGATCCAGAGCGTGTCATCGATGGCGTTTATAAACGCGATGTGAGTCCCCGTCGTGTCGATCACGGGGTCTTTTACGTCGATCGTGTTTTCAGGCGAGTAAACAAGCTCGGCCGTGCTCGAGCTCACGCCGACGCGCCAGATCGCATCGGACGTGTGGACGATCCCGCGGTACCAGTTGTTGAGAAAATCTCCGGTGGGAGCGTTTTGGGGAACCGCGCAATACGCGAGCGTGCCGGACGGCGCCCACGCGCATTTATCGGCGACCGTTTTTATAGAAAGCCGTATCGGCGCGTCATTTTGGCTTCGCGTGAGAAAGAACGCGAGGTTGCCGCTGGATGATTGTCCCGAGAGGAAGCCCCCCGACGCGCGCGGCAGCAAAGTGAGTCCGGGTGCGTGCGTGATCGGTTCGAGCGTGCCGTTTTGCACCTCATACGCGTAGCCGGACAGACCATCGGATGCGGACTGTACGAGGATGATCTTGTCGGCTTTCTGAGTGGCGCCCGGAAGGTAATAGAGCCGCCAATTGGGAAGCGCTGAAGAAAAAAGTCGTTTCTGCTGCGAGCCATCCGCCTTGGCGCGCCAGAGCGCTATCCCACGGTCATCTCGCGCCAGGTACACAATCGAGTCAGAGACAGGACTGGCCGCGATGCGCACAATATCGGGCGCGAGTTGGACGCCGCTTAATGATTTAAGAGACGAGGTCGCGCTGATCGACGTGCTCGTCGCGAGTATTCCCGAGAACGTGCTGATGAGTCCTGAATTTTCGATGGAGCGTTCGAGAATCCGATCTCGAGAGAACGCTGCCTCGTATATTTTTGGCATGAGGGTTCCTGAGAGTCTTGTTATTACTCCGCTCATAGGATCCGCCTCCATCACATTCCCGCTGGAGCGCTCAACGAAGCGCACCCGGCCATTTTGCATGAACGCAACTCCGGCGACGGGCGCTGCATGCGCATGCCACAAGAGCGGCGGCAACTGCACCGCGGGAGCGGCCGAACGCGTATCCGCAGAAGGGGCACCGAACTGTCCGGATGTGCCGATAGCGCCGAAAGAGTTCGACGCCGGTGGCTGCGAAGCCGAGCTGCCCGTTCTCGCGAAGAGCGCATTGAAGACCCGGGCGAATAAACCGGGATTGTTTCGCGATCCGTCGTTGAAGGTGGTCACGCCCGACGCCGTGCCGCTTCTGCTTGGCGCAGCTTCACTTGGGGAAGAAGCGCCGCTCGTGAATCCCCGGGCAGCGTCAGCCTGTTGGGTCGCTTTCGTTTGCGTGCGTATGAAAAAGTACCAGCCCGAAAGCGCGCCGAGAATAACGACGATCAGCGCAACAAGCAGATACGTGATAATGGAACGTACGCGCATATCAAAAACCACCGAACGGATTTTGACCCGCATCGCCGCTCGAGAAGATCACGTTCCACGCCGACTTCGCGTCGAGATAGAAGTTGGTTTTGTGCGTGAGCTCGAGGCCGATCAGCGCTCTCCCCGTCGAATTTTTCGCGTTGATGGTAATTTCGTTTTCCTGCCCGCTCCGCACGGGAATTAGAGCGTCGTTGACCCTCCACTCGTATGAGAGCGCCGGATCATGCGCGGTGCGTGCTTGTGCGAAATACGGGATCGCGGCGAACGCCATCTCGGAGCCTGACACGAAGCTCGTTGCGCCAAACGCCTGGCCGAGGCGGATCCCATAGAGCGGATGGTCTTCATAGAGGACGAGCGTCGGCTGAATCGACGGAATCGTCACCGATGCTTTCCCGGAGAACAACCCGTCGCTCGATCGCGCCTCGACTGATATCGTATCGGAGCCGTAGAGGTGCGGTGAAGGGATGCTTACGATGAAATGGCCTTTGCCCGAAACGCTGCCGATCGCTTCGCCATCGCGCTTCCATATGTACGTCAGGTCGGGCGCGCTCACCGGTCCGCTCGGGCCGCGAAAATATGGAATAGCCTCGACGATCAGATTGGTCCCTGCGGATGCGAGGGCGCGGCCCCGGTAAAAGGGCGGTACGTAAGAATCAGAATCGACGAGCAGATCGAGCCCGGTCGGCACGATGGTCGCTTTCGCCGAGGCGGCGATATTGTTTGCCGTCGCGATATTTACCTCGACCTCTTTTTGCGTCCCAAGCGCGCCTGTTGAGACATCGACGCTTGTCACCCCGATGCCTTGCGCGATCGCTTTTCCGTCGACGAGCCAGACGATCGAGCTGGTATCGAGATCGAGCGCCGAACTTGTGAGCTCGAGGTGAACAGCCTCATTGGCGCCAGGGTAGACAGGCGAGGTCGTGATCATGGCCGCGCGCTCGATTCCGATCAAGGCGCCTTGGGCATGGAGGCGTGTCGGCGTGAGTATGGGCGCCGCGGCCGCGAGAAAAACGAGCCCCATAAGTCCAGCGTGCGTGCGGGCGAACTTCATTGTTTCGGTTGGGCGCTCGCTGATGCGGCCGCGGCGCTGAAATTGACCTGAGAAGCCTGCACGCGCGCCGCTTGCGATGCGCCGCTCGCTTCGCCTTGTATGGCTCCTTCGAGTACCTTTGCGCCAAGCGCCGCTTCCTTCGCTCGTTCGAGCTCCTGTTTTGCCTTTTTGATGGCGAGGATTTGGGACGGGTCCGAGGTGATGATCTGGTCTTCGGTGTACGAGGCGATGACCTTGATGGCGACGTGTTTCAGCCCCGCGAAGAAAATACCCTCCCCCACATCGGACTCGAGCAGCAAGTATTTTTCTTCGTCCGACAGCTTGAATGTCTGCTGAATGAGATCGACGGATGTCGGCGATTGTCGCAGCAGCAACTGGATAGACGAGTTCGTTATCATCGCGGCGCCGTACGGTGAAGTCAGAAAGTCGTTTACGTCTTGGGTGATCGTGGAAAGGCCGAGGTAGTATTTACGGCCGCGCTTGGCGATGCCGAAGAGGAAGCTCGCCGTATCTTGCGATTTCATCATCCACCACGCCTCGTCGATGACGAGGAGGCGCTTGCGCAGCTCTTTGCGCACCGTGTTCCAGATGTGGTGCGTGATGATGTACATCGCGACGGGCTTCAGGTCGTCTTCCATGTCTCGCACCGAAAAGACGATGAGCTTTTTATTCATGTCGACGTTGGTCGGGCGGTTCATAAAGCCCGACCAGGTGCCCTTGGTGTACTTTGAGAGGCGCTGCACGAGGGATTCGGAACCTTCCATGCCCGAGAGCACGAGCTCGAAGTCGGACAGGAGCGGCGGCTCGATCGCGGCGAAGTTCGCGTCCGCGGTAATATCCTTCAGCGCGTACGTTTCGGTGATCGCCTTGTCGATAATGGCGTCTTCCTCCGGCGTGAGTCCGCCGAGCATGATGCGGAAGAGCCCGACGAGCGTGATGATGTTGTTGCGTAGCACGTCGGAGGGGTTTTCATCTTCACGCGGTATCGGCAGGTCGAACGGATTGATGTGGTGCTCGGAAGAGAGCGAAATGTTGAAGTAGCGACCGCCGACCGTCGTTGCAAGATATTCATACTCGCGTTCCGGGTCGATGACGATGACCTCGGTGTCAAACATGAGGCTGCGGAGAATCTCAAGCTTCGTCGTGTAACTTTTGCCGGCGCCCGATTTTGCGAATGTCACCGAGTTGTAGTTTTCGAGCGAAAAACGATCGAAGAGAATGAGCGAGGAATTGTGGCGGTTGATGCCGTAGAGAATGCCGCGATCCGAAGTGAGGTCGAATGAAATGAACGGGAAGATCGAGGAGAGTGGCGCAGAGTTGAGCTTCGTGTGTACGTTGATCTCGTCGGTTGCGAGCGGTAGGACCGAACGGAAGCCTTGCTCCTGCTGGAAAAGCGCGGGACGAATGTACACAAGCCGCGATTCGAGAATGGAGCGCACCTCGGTTTCCACCTTGTCGATCTCCTCTCGCGTATTGCCGTAGATCGTGAGGTAGAGTCCGATTTCGAAGATGCGCTCCTGCGCTTGTTGCAGCGAATCACGCAGCTGCTCCAGGTCGGAGTAGGCGGTATCGAGCATCGGGTCGCGCACCATGCCTTTTTGCTCGCGCGTCGCGATCTGGCTCTGTACTTCGGCGACTTTTTTCTGGAATTTGCGGAGCATCTCGTTGGTATCCATCGGATGGATGAAGATCGAAATATCGAGCACCTTGTCCATGTTGATGATCGGCGCGAACCAGCCGGTCGTGAGAAAGCGCGGATACGAGATGACGAAGAAGGTGCGCGCGATTTTCTCGCCGAGATCTAGCTCTCGCGAATTGATGCGAAGCGCGTGAGGCGCGATCACGTCTTGCAGGTCGAGTACTCCCGATTTGTAGATTTCGGAAGGGAGGACGGGCAGCACGTTGGGCGATTCTTCTTTTTTCTTTCCAAACGGCAGAAGGTCGAGAAGTCCCATACTACTATTGTTGATTCTGGAGCGGCATCGGCTTGCCTTCTTCGCCCGGATTGAACATCTTGTACATGAGCTCAATCGCTTCTTCCGTGCCGAGCTGTACCGTGCGCACGCCCGTGCGGACCAGTCCTTGCTGCACGATCGAGATGCGCTGTTCGAGCTGCGTCACATGTTCCTCGAACGTCATATTCGATTCCTCGTCGCCGGTTTTTTTCTTGCCGAACGGAAGCATCGAGAGCGCTCCTTTGCGGGTGATCTGGAGCGATGGCGAGTACGGCACGACGACGAAGAAATTCTTCGTCATGATGTTCGCCGCCTCGGTGAAACTCTTGATGAACTCGATGTATTCGCGAATCTGGATGCGCATCAGGTCGTCGAGCTGCTGTTTATATTGCACCTCGAGCGTCGCGACGTACGGCCGGATGTCGAGCATGCGCGATTGCACGAAGATCTGGCACGAAAAATCGAGCGAGTTGAGGAAATTCTGGAACTGCACGATAAAAGCCGTCTGTTCATCTTCAGATTTGAGCGCGAAGTTAAGCGACGAGGCGAGCAGTATCGCGCGCAAGCCGCCGTCTTTCATCACGATGACGCCGTCACGCACTTCGGAAATGGGAAGAAAGTCCTGGGTGGATTTTGCGCTTGCGCGCGGGTTTGCAGCTGCGGTCGTGGGCATACCTATTGGTCGGTGTCTTCCGCGAAGTGACGCAAAACTTGCTGCGGGGTGCGAACCGGGACGACGATGTCTTGGTCTGTCTTGTAAATGTGGCTTTCACGGTCATTCTCGAGCCCGGCCGCGATGCGCTCTTTGATATCGAGGCTCCACGCGAGTTCGTGGAGCTTACTCTCGGAGAGTTTCGGCACGTACACCTCGGCTTTTCTCTGGTCGAGCGCCCCGATCACGGGCGGGACAACTTTCTTTTTGCGCTCGTTGTTCCACAGGTACAGTTTATTGCGCGCGAAAAAGAAGAACGCGCTCTCGAGTGCGAGGATAAAGGGGCGTCCATTCCACTGGAAAAACGCGAGCGCGGCCGCGAGCCCTCCGATAACGACAATGAACGGCGCAGCTACGACAAGCGGGAGCGTGCGCCACAGAAGGTAGCAGGCACCCGCTCCGCCGCCCATATAGATGAATTGTTTGAACGTGAGCGGGCCGAAGATCTTGTCCTCGACCTCGATGAATTGGGGCACTTGGAATTGCATAGCGCGTTTACTCGACAACCTCGCCAGCAACAAAAGCGGTGGCGTGAGGTCACCGGAGTACCACAATCATATCACGCAACATTTGGGGTGTTCTGTCAGTTGTGCACGGAGAACGCCGCATCAGGCGGGCGGTTCCCGATAGGGGTCGTCTTGTACGTTCGCACGCGCGGTGCTCGGTTGGCCCGATTGGTATGCACTCGATACAGGCGCCCGCTTCGCGGTCGTTGTCGGCGCTGGCGCAGGTGGGGTTGCAGGAGCAACCGTCGGCGCGACAGAAAGTGTAGGAGCGGGAGGAGCGTTCTGCGTTCCTCCTTGTGCGGCTGACTCCCCAGATTGGCCTGCAAGCGCCTCTTGACGCGCGGTCTCAACGTCGCTTACCTCGGCCGCCTTTGCCTCAGGGTGCTCGAGCAGCCGCTCAAGCTCGCCGCGTATCGGCTCGAAGACGGTTTTCGAAATGTCTTCCGCAAGCGCCGCCGCCTCCTCGTCCGTCACACCGACCTCGCTTTTAATGTTGTCTTTCAGTTTGTCGGTCGGCTGGAATCCGAGGAGCGTGAGCATCACTTCGTTTTCGAGAAGCTGCCATTGATCGAGATGCAGCTTTTGCGTCTCGGCAAGATCGCGCAGATGCTTCTGCACATCCGCGGACGTGATCGCGTCTTGCACGATCTTTGGCAGCGTCTTGAACCGCTCCGCAAGCTGCGCGTTCAATTCAGTTTCATGCCCCTGTATTGCCGTGTCCATACACTAGTGACCGCTCGTTGGAGCTGCGGGCGTGCCTGGAGCCTCCGGCGCCGCTCCACCGGAACTCTCGGTCTCTTTTTTCAGATAATCTTCCAGCGCTTTTTTAATGCTCTCGGTTCCCGCGCTCGTTTTGATTTTACTGCGCGCCGCCTTTGCCACGCGTTCTCCGGTTTCTGTAAATTGAGCAATGGGACCGGCCATCTGTCGTCCGACTTCTCCGGCAACGTTCTGTCGCGCCTCCTCCATTCCTCGTAGCTTTTCTCTTGTCCGTTCTTCTGATATCGAGACCGTTTCGCGATTATGAGATTCGAGCTCGTTGCGTGCCGCATTGTCTGCAGTCTCAGCTTCCTCGCCCGACATAATGACCGTTTTGCCTCTCACATTCGCTTCCCGTTGAGGTTTATTTACATTTTTAAGTTTTGTGTCGATCTGCTGCAAGGCCATTCGAGCTTGTTCTATGTGTTGTGATTGTTCGTTCAGTTTAAGTGCACGGTCAGTTTCGATCTGTTGACGCTCTTGGTCGGTTTGAGCACCCGTACCAAGCTGTGAGAGCCGCTGTTCGAAATCTCGCTCCATGGTGCGTTTCGTTTCAACCGCTCGTTGATAATCGGTGTCTTTTGCCTCGCGCTCCTGCTTCAATTGATCCTTTTCGACTGCGATGACCTGCTCGATCGCTTCCCGCATTTCTTTAGTGCTCTGTTTCGTCGCCTCAAGCGCTTCTTTTCTGCCGCGACGTTCTTCGGAGACAGTCATGCCGGCTTCCTCGCGTATTTTCTTCTTCTGCTCGTCGCTGATCTGCGGCGTCGCTTTTTCTGCTGCTTCTGCTTTCGCTTTGACTTTCCCGGCGTAGCTCAAATCACCTTTCGCTGATGCGCCTGCGGCGAAGCCAGTCAGCCCGGCTTGTTTGGCCGCAGCTTTCATGGCCGCAGTGTCCATCATATTCATCTTGCTGTCAGCCAGTTCTCCGAACCGGCCGGCCCATGTAGCGCGCCGAGCTCCAGCTCTCTTCAGCCTGTCCGCTTCACGTTGTGCCTGAGCCGCGAGTGCATAATTGCCCGCACCTCTTGCGGCTTTTGCGCCTCGTTCGGCAGCCTCCTGCCGGCCCAACCTTTCTTGGTACTCTTTCCCGGTGAGACCTCCCTTGATCCCGAACGCCAGACTACCGAGTGTATTTCTAAGCAGGGGCGCAAGCGCGAATCTTGAGCCGAGGGCGACCGCGAGCCCTGCGGGCATCGCTGCCCAGTCAAACCCTGCGATCTTGCTCGAAAACACGCTTGCGATCCGGAAAGAAATAAAGAGAAGCCCGAGCACGATGACGTACACGAAAAGCGCATCGAGATTCGCCGCCTTCGTAGGTTCCGCGAGCAGACCGCCCAGCGTTCCCGTCGCTTCCGGCTTTATCGCATGCCCGATCGTGAGCGTGACCCAAATCGCAAGCATCAGTATCGGAGCAAGCGCGGCGCACCTCACAAGCGAGCTCCACCACGTACTCCATCCGTAGCTGCTCCCCGCCCATTTCGGCACAAGATAGGAAGCGAAGGCGAGCGAGGCGGTGACCAGAAGGAAAATGAAGAGCAAAGCCCGCGCAAAAAGGAGAAAGCATCCGTATAAAAGGATGGCCGCCGCCGCGAGGAGAACCGTTGCGGAGACAAGGCCGTGTAAAAGGGCGAGCAAACCGTTGGCACCGCTGTAGTTATTCGTCGCCGTGCCGAATGCGGCGCTGGAGAGCGCTTTGTACGTGTCTGCGAGACTCGTAACACCCATCAGGTTGATAAACTGTCCCGATATCCCGGACTGGGAGAATTCCGTCGCGGTTGTCCCGGTCGATGCGTCTTCCCCGCTCGGAAGCCTGGCTGCGTTGTAGAACTGCGTCGCCGTATAATTCGACGCGTCGATAATGACTTTCGTGAAGAGCAGGCTGAAGTTGATGAGCACCGCGATAATCAAGACGTTGGCGATAAGGCGTTTTTGCCCGAACTCTTTCAATCCGAGGATTATCGATATCGCGATAAAAGTGAAAATGCCGATGATGAGAATATTCGCGATATCGCGAAACGCGGCCCACGCCGTCTCGATCCCGGATTTGATCGCGGTGCTGTAAAGAAACTGACTGAAATTGACGATCGTGTGATCGACAAGTACGTTGAAGAGCAATCCGGCCACGGCCAAGAGCCACGCCGTGACTGAAATGAGAGCGGTTCCGATCAGGACGCTCGCCATCCTCCCGAAGCAGGTGAAACCTATCCAGTCGGTCCAATGCTGACAAGAGTTTCCCGCACTCTCTACCGCCTTCTGCGCTTTCGCTTCATCCGCCTGCTGCGCATCGGAGCAGTTCTTGAATTGATCGCATTGGGAAAGCGCGATCAAAATCGCGCGGTCGGCGGTGCTGCACGGACCGCTGCCGTCCATACAGGCGGGATCAACGTCTTCGATGGTACAGGTGCCGAGATTGAAGCCGAATGCGCTCGTGATGTTGTTCTTGACGCAACCCAAAGCGGACGCGGTATGCATGCCCGAAAACGAAAACGGAAGTAAAACCGCCGTGATCGCGACGAGGCCGGTAAGAAGACCGAGCTGCAATTTCCTTCTTGTCGTCAGTCGTTGCATATCATTGCTGCCACGCGCTCTTCCATGCGTTGACGACGCCGGGATTGTTGACGTTGCACCAGCCGGCCGGATTGCTCGGACTCACCGATCCCGAAGGCGCTCCGTCGGCCCACGATTGCACGGTGTTTTGCACAAGAGTAGACATCGTGCTCTGCACATTGGTGTACTGCGTCGTGACATTTGCAAGATCCGGCTGGATGTGAAGGGCGTGTTGGTAGACGAGGGCGTCGAGCTGCTGGAGCGCGATACGCTGCGCGTCGAGCGATTGAGTGTTGGTGATTCCTTGAATGATGCCGTCGATGAGGCTTAGTGCTCGGCGTGACGCGTTGATACTGGCAAGCGCCGCGTTCGCAAGCGGGGTGATCTGCGAATTGACGATCGGTTGCGAGAAAGCGGTCGAGGTGGCGATGCGGAAGCGCGCGCCGCCGGAATCGGTGCACACGTTATCAGCCCCGGGCGGATTACCGGTACACACGCGCTGAGTGATGAGATTCCAACACTGGTTTTCGGCGCTTCGCAGTTGTGCGATGGTCTGGGTAAGCACCGACGCTATACCGTTGACCGCTTGGAAATATTGCGCTTCGACTTGCCGCGCCGCGGAAAGGATCTGGATCGCGGCGTTCGCCGCGGCGTTGCGCACGCCCTGCGAGGACTCGGCGGCGACCTGGTCGAGATACGAGGGCTGGCCGCCGAAGCTTTGCGTCAAGCCCGCAAGTCCCTGGCTGTCGGAGATAATCTGAGTGGTCATACCCCCGTAGAGCGCACTGATCATCTGGCCGATATCGTTGGCGCTCTCAAGCTGGCGTACTGGCGAATCGAGAATCGTCTGGAAGGACTCTTGCACCGTGATCGACGGCGTGAGCACGTTCTGCAGGAGGGGATCGTCGTTGTTGTCGGTTACCGCATAATAGCCGTTGCCCCATTGCCACTGATCGCGCTGATACGCGACGGCTGTTGCGATACGTACTTCGGCGAGCTGTCGGGAATTGTTGTATGCGATAAGCGGGTTGCATGAGCTGCCGAGCGACAATACCGCGTCCCACACGTTTGACGGATTCCCTCGCAGCATCGCCGAGAGGTCGCCTTTGTATGGGCACGCGAGCGCTTCCTGCGCGTTTCTTGTCTGCGCTTCGTATGATTGCGCGAGTGCGCGCTGAACCGGCGATTTGAGAACCGGGTTCAGACTGTTCATCTCATTGCGCAAGAACGGCAAGAACGCGGCGTCGCTCACGTTCAGCTCCTCCTTCCGCTCATTGACGACGTACAGCGGATTTCCGTTGCGAGCGGTTTTGATCGCGATCACCGCGCGCTTGCCGAAGGCCGCTGTAGCCGCTTCGCGCTCGCGATCCACGACTTCGCGCAGCACGCATTCTTTGTAGACCAGAATGCCGGTATTGAGCTCCACGGTCGCGTCCGCGACCGGCACGTACGCTCCGCCGCCCGCGGTCATGGAGCCGATCGACATCGCGTATGCGCCGTTTAAGTTGCAATCGAAGATTCCCTGCCTTTGGAAACGATAGGGCGCGTCGGCCGATGGCGTTTGCGCGGTCTGATCTCCTTGATCGCCAGCCGGATCGGTCTGCGCGTACGAAGCGAGCGGCGCGATTAGGAAAAGCGCGAGGAGCGCAGCGATATATCTCATGCCCCGAAGTGAAATTTCAGCTCGCGCACTTTTCATAATGGCAGTTTGCTCTTCTCGTATGAGACGAGCGCGCGAAACGCGACAAGCATGTCGGTCTCGGCCTGATTGTATGAACGAAGGAGCGCGACGGAGGCAAACGGGTCGCTCGCGTTGGCCGCCATTTCGTTGAGGGTAGCCCCGAATTGCCGCATCGCGTTTAAGATCGCGACGTGATACGGAGATGCGTCCGCGGGTACGACGATATGTGCGCTTGCCGTGGCCGCATCGGCGTAATCTTTTGCGACGGCGCGAAGCCGCGCGAGGTACAACGAATCTTTCGTTTCGACATACTGCCCGAAGAGTTCGAATTCGGGGCGCGTGTTTTTCATGAGCGGTGCAAGCGACCCCTGGAGATCTTTGCGGTACGCGAGCATGCGCTCATACGACGTGTCGGGAGTCGTCTTGATATCGGCCGAGGTGAAGGGCACGTATGCGACGCTGGGCTTCAGCGTGCTCGCCATCGCTTCGGCGGTTTTTTCTCCCCTATCCGGCGTATACGATCCTTGGCTCTCCAGGGTGACGTAGCGCGTAATGAGGTTACCGAGGACGGCGTTTCCGAGTGGAGTCGCTTCCGGGCTCCACAGCGCTTCGTCTTGCGCCGTTTGGTCCGTGAGGCCAGGCGGGTTTTCCTTCTGCGGATCGGAGCTCGCGCTCGAAGCGCTCGCCACATAGGTGGTCGCGAATCTTTTTTCGGCAATGGTTTGCTCGATCTTCCAACCCGCGACTGCTAAAAGCGCGATCACAGAAAGTGTCGCGGTGGCACCAATAGCCGAAAACCTCCCGGCGCCTGAATTCCGAGTTTTCACGCATTCAATTATAGCGTGGCCCGCAGGCTACGGTTTGTATTTTTCGCAAGAATAGGGACAACGGGGAGCACTCAAGCGGTCAATCTCTCCGAAGGCGAACGGCTCCCGATTTTCTCGCCTAGAGGCCAATGGGCGTGAACGCGAACACACTGCCGGGATCGGTTTGGTTGAATTTCACCGCGTAAGCCTCGAAAAAACTCGCCAACGCGACATAATTTTTCCCGAATTCGTCGACCGAATTATCGTATGTCTGAATTCGCGCGAGAAAATCCTCATCGCTCGTTGCAGCAGGTATCAGTTCGAGATTCTTGCCGATCTGGATATAGCTTTTCGCGAGCGCAAGGTGCGGTTCAAGCGCCTGGTCGGGGATGGTGTCCATATCCATGAGATTTTGGCCGACATTTTTCAGCGCTTTCGCGAGCGATACGACTGCGGCGGCTTTTTGCGGATCGCTGCGGTCTTCGGCCTGGTTTTTTAGCGTCTGTGCCATCCCGAAGTGAAGATCTTCGAACGATTGTACGTAAGAGCCCGTTTCGTTGCCGTAATCGTAGAGTTTTTGCTGGAGATCGGAGCGGTTCTCTTCTGGCGCTGCGGTCGACACGAGCCCCTGTGGCAGGAACGAGTATGCGTCGGAAAGCGAGCCGTCACTTCCGGACGGCGGCCCGCTCGACTGCGTCTTCGTGCCGCCGGAAAGGGATTTGACGAACGCATCGAAATCAAATGCGGTTCCGACATTCGCATTCGCGTCTTCGCCATTGTTGCTCGTACCGACATCGGGCGCGGCAGGAGGTACATAGGTATAAGGTGTCGCGCTCTGTATCTGCTCCATGATGCTATCGGGCGCTTGCGCGATAATCGGGGCGCGGCCATAGGAGGTCGTGTCGAGCGCCTGCAGATTCGCGCCGCCCCATGCACCCGCGTCTGATCTTTGCGGCGCGGTGGAAGATTTCGAGAAAATGAAGACTCCTCCGATAAGGAGAAGCCCGGCAATCGCCGCGGCACCGGCAAGATACGGATGCGCCGCGATCCAGCCGGCGCCACGCGGAGAAGAGGGCGGCGCAGGCGGCGACCCAAGACCGATCGAGTGTAAATCATTGCCTTGCGGCGGCATGACACCAAGTATACCGCTCAACAGAGCGTGTGTGAGCGCTATACACAACCGCGCTCCTCTTGAGACACGTCATGGGTATAGGCTGTTAGAATAAGCGTATGCGCTTCTTTGCAGCATCAGCGTTCGCAGCGGCCCTCTTCACCCCGCTTATAGCACTCGCGTTTCCCTTCGGCGGGCAGATTGGCATCGTGAAGCCCTGTTACAATCAGGCGATTTACGCGAATCTCGGTCCGCCACGCGGAGGACCCTACATCTGGTCGACAGGAACGAAAACCTACCAGTTCGGGCCGCCGAGTCACGGAGGCCAGTGGCTCCTTGGTCTCGCGAGTGCGCCTTACTATTGCATCATCTCGATTCAGCCGATCATCGTCTGGCCGGGCACGTACATCACGATGATGGGCAGTAGTCGCTAATGAGCGAGCGCTAGTTCCCGCGCCAGGCGCTTCCACGTCTGTAAATCGAGCTCCTCGGCCCGGTCGGTGTTCCCGAGCCACTTCGGAGCGTCGCCGAATCGTTTTTTGAGATTTCCGCGGAGAATCTTCCGTTTGGAAGAAAATCCCGCCTTTACGACCGCGAAAAACTCCTCTTCGCTCGCGTCGTTGAAAAAATCTCTCGATATATCCGTGATAAGCAGAATGGCGGAGTCAACAGACGGCTGGGGATTGAAATTCCCTTTTGAGACCCTCGCGACGATCTTCGGAGTGCCGTATGCTTTGACCGAAAGAGAAAGGACGCTCTCTTTCCCGTTGCGCGCGACGATCCGATCCGCGACCTCTTTTTGCACGAGGAGCGCCATTGCGCGCGGCTGGCAGTTCGCCGTGAGAAAATATCGAATAATGTCACCCGTGATATAATACGGGATATTGGCGGCGACCACGTACGCTCCGAGATCCGACTCTTTGCCGTCGAGATCGCGGATGTCGGCGGCGGCAAGAACCAGCCGCCCACGATCTATTTCGTTTTTAAATGTTTGTTCCAGTTCTTCGACAAGCCTCTTGTCTTTCTCGACCGCGACGACTCGCCCGCCCGTTCGGAGCAGTTCTTTTGTAAGCGCGCCCTTGCCGGGTCCGATCTCGAGTATCGTCTCGTTCGGCCGCACCGCTATAGCGTCCGCGAGCTTCTTCGCGGCCCACTGCCCCGTCAGAAAATGCTGGCCCAAGCGAGTGCCGCGTTTTTTCATGCTCATTCGATGACCTCTTCCGCGGCATCGGCGGTATTCGCCCACGCAAGGAGCCGATCGTCGATATCGCCGAGGAATTCCGACGGTACGGCAGGCTCGCGCGAGCCGAATTTCAGTCGCGAGCGGGCGAAGGTAAGAAAGAGACGATCCTTCGCCCGCGTGAGCGCGACGTAAAACAACCGCCTCTCCTCCTCCGGATCCGCGCCCTCGTCGAGTTTTTGTGACGGGAAGAGACCTTGCTCGAGCCCCGTCAAAAAGACCGATTCAAATTCCAGCCCTTTGGCGGCGTGAACCGTCATGAGCGATACGCGTTCGTCGTCTCGCATCTCGTCTTGATCGCTCTGCAGCGCGGCTTCTTCAAGCAGGAGCTCGATTCCGCGTGGCGGGAGCTCGGTATCGTAGCGCACCGCGAGGTTGACGAGCTCTTTTACGTTGTCGAAATGCTCCGCTTCTTCCCGACCCGCCTTTTCTTTGTACATTCGCTCCAAGCCGCTCTCTTCGATGAGGAATCTGAGCGCCTCCGAGAGCGGAAGAGTCTCGAGCGCATGTCGTACGCGCTTCAACATCTCCCGAAACGCGGCGAGTTTCGCGCGCGCCGCGCTCGACAAATCGCCTTCGGCGCCCGCGAGTACTTTCGTGAGCGTGGAGCGTCCGATTCCGCGCGGCGGAGTCGCGATAATGCGCAAAAGATCGTGCATTCGCTTTGGATTGAGCGCGGCGCGCGCGTAAGCGAGCACGTCTTTAACCTCTTTGCGCTCGAAGAAGCGCGTCCCGATGACGCGATACGGGATGCCGAGTGCAAGGAACGCTTCTTCGAGCGCGCGCGACTGGAAATTATTGCGGTAGAGAACCGCGGTTTCTTTCGCGCGCTCTTTCTTTTTCATGAGCTGTTCAATTTGTTGCGCTACGAACCATGCCTCTTCCATTTCGTCGCGCGCCTCGTAGAGGTAAATCGGCTCGCCCGTCTCGCGCGTAGAGCGCAAAACCTTCGGTAATCGGTTGGCGTTTTTCGAGATAATGGCGTTGGCCGCAGCAATGATGGTTCCGGTCGAGCGGTAGTTTTCTTCGAGCACGACGGTCTTGGTACCCGGGAAAGAGCGCTCGAATGAGAGCAGGTTTTCGAGCTTCGCTTGCCGCCAGGTGTAAATGCACTGATCGAGGTCGCCGACGACGCAGATGTTTTGCCGCTCGCCGGCGAGAAGCCGCGCGATGTCGTATTGCACCACATTGGTATCTTGGTATTCGTCGATCGTAATGTGGCTCCAGCGGGAGCGGAGCAGCTCGACGACGTCAGAGCGTCGTTTAAGCAACTCGCGCGCTTTCTGAAGCAGATCGTCGAAGTCGAGCGCGCCCTCTTCCATGAGCGCGCTCTCATACATCTCCCAGGCGCGCGCAACCACTCGCTGTCGGTGGGATCGCGCTTCCTCCGCATACTCGGCCCGATCAACGCCGCTTCCCTTCTCGCGCGAGATCGCAGCGAGTATGCCGCTCGGGTTTTCATCTTCCATGCCCGTGGCCCGAAGAAGTCGCTTCATGGTCCGCAACTGATCGTCGCGATCGGCAATCGTGAAGCGCGCTGAAACCCCCACGTTGGGACCGAATTCGCGCAGGAGCCGCACGGCGAGCGAATGAAAGGTCGCGACAAGCGGCATCCCGCCGGCTCCACCGAGATGATCGACCTTCGTCCGATCCGCTTCGAGCAGGTTTCGCACCCGCTCCCGCATCTCCCCGGCCGCTTTGTTGGTGAACGTGACCGCCAGTATCCGGTTTCCCGCGACGCCGCTTCGTATAAGGTGTGCGATTCGGTGCGTGATGGTCTTCGTTTTTCCCGCCCCCGCTCCGGCGACGATAAGGAGGGGTCCCTCAAGGTGAGTGACAGCCTCGAGCTGTTTTTTATTCAAAGAATCGAGGTGCGACATTATCCGACTATAGCACGTACTCAGGCAAGTCTCTAAAAAATGGCTTAAAATAAGGAGAAATAAGTTGACGAAGGATGTTATCCACCGCGCTGTCTAGACGTGAATTGACCGTGAAGCCCCGCTCGGGGTAGAGTGGAAGGTAGCGGTACCTCTGCTTCGACCGGCTCTAGTAAAAAGTGAGTCTTAGAGCCACTTTTCAGCCACTCCGTCCGTATCGCGGCTTACTTTAGGCATATTTCTTCTAGAACACCACAAAACCCTCGCACGGAGGCTTCCCCTCTGCGTTCAGGAAAAAAAGGCCATCGATCCTCGCCGCGACCGGTAACGAGTCTCATTTCGCTCGCTCTCATCATCGGTTCCCTTATACCCGCCGCCGCGCGGGCTTCCGTTTTAGGCTCGCTCTTCGTCCATGTGGCCAAGGCGGATTCACAAATGAGCTCTTCCTACGGCAACCTCCAGACCATGCCGCTCTTGAAGCCGGCGATGAACTTCAACCCCTCTGCCGCGCGCGGCGGCGGCGATATCACGATCGTCAGCGGAACGGCGCTCATGCCCGAGGAAGGGCCGTCCGGCACGATTGCGGACATCGAGAAGTCGAAGAACGGCACCATCAGCCTCTACGTCGTTCGTCCGGGCGATACGTTGAGCGGCATTGCGCAGCTCTTCGATGTCGACGTCAATACCATTCTTTGGGCCAATAACCTCTCGAAGAGCTCGCCGCTCCAGATCGGCCAAACCCTCGTCATTCTTCCCATTCCCGGCGTTCGCCACACGGTCAAGAAAGGTGACACGCTCGCCTCGATCGCGAAAGCCTATGATGCCGATGCGGCCGAAATCGCAAGTTATAACGGAGTCGATGAATCCTCGCTCATCGTCGGATCGGAGATCATGATCCCGAATGGCGAAGTCGCGGCCGCCGCCCCAAGCTCGAAGCCGAGCGCAAGCGCTGGCGCGACAGCGCACAACATCGGCCCACAAGGCTCGCCAGAACAGATCGGTTACTACCTGCGCCCGATAATCGGCGGCACACGCACGCAGGGTATTCACGGCTACAACGGAATCGACCTCGCGGCCCCCGTCGGCACGCCGATTCTCGCCTCTGCCGAGGGCGACGTGATTGTCGCTCGCGAAGGGGGATGGAACGGCGGCTACGGCAGCTATGTCGTGATCCAGCACAATAACGGCTCGCAAACGCTATATGCGCACTTGTCGGAAGTCTCGGTAGGAATCGGCCAGCATGTCGTGCAAAGCCAGGTCATAGGAGAAGTCGGCCGGACTGGTCGCGCGACCGGCCCGCACGTCCACTTCGAGATACGCAACGGCATCCGCAATCCGTTCTAAATTGTTTCCGTGATAGGGCTGCTCCACTCGATCGTGTTTCTCGTGCGCCGCTATCTTTCGTAGTTTGATTGAAGGGCCTGAAGCTGCTACGATAAGGCAGCTGTGTTAACGATGGACGTCATAGTCGATCTCCAGTACGGAGATTGTGGCAAGGGGAAAATCGCCCACTATCTCGCCCACCACAACCTCTACACCCACGTCCTCCGCTACAACGGCGGAGCGAACGCTGGCCACACCATCTTCCATAACGGCACCAAGTTCGTCACTCATCAGATACCCGCCGGCGTGTTTTTCGGCATAAAAAGCGTCATCGGCAACGGCTGCGTCGTCGACCCTGACCAGTTCTTCGCGGAACTCAAGATGCTTCAAGACGGCGGCATCGATACGGAGGGAAAAATTTTCGTGGCAGAAAATGCGCACATCATTACCGATGCGCATAAGGAAGAAGACCGGCAGGTCGGGGCAAAGATCGGCACGACGGGGCGCGGCAACGGCCCGGCATATCGCGAGAAATACGGACGCACCGGCACGCGCGCGGTGCAGGTCGCAAGGCTGCAGCCCTACCTCATCAACCTCTACAATGAATGGTTTTCAGGCAAAGATGTGAAGATACTTGCCGAGGGTGCGCAGGGTTTCGGGCTCGATATTGATTGGGGTGATTATCCTTTCGTCACGTCTTCGCACTGCACGACTGCGGGCGCTCTTTTGAACGGCCTTCCGCCGGGATCAGTCGGCAACGTATGGGGTGTGGCGAAGGTGTATGAAACGTATGTCGGCAGCAAAGTATTTCAGCCCGATGGCGACGTGTTCAACAGAACCGCCGATATCGGCGAGGAGTATGGCGCGACCACCGGCCGTCGTCGCCAGGTCAATTGGATGAATATGCAAACGCTCGAGCGTGCCATCCGCATGAACGGTGTCACGCACATCGTCTTCAACAAAGTCGATGTGCTGCGGGCAGTTGGACGATGGGCGGCGATCGACGCCGGGAAAGTAGTCGACTTTGGGGACGAGGCATCATTCGCCAGCTTCGTCGGAGAGCGGCTCCAATCGCTCGGGATCAAAAAAGAGAATATTTTTTTCTCGGAGAGCAAAGAAACGATCTAAGGTTGAGGCCGGGCAAAGCCCGGCCCCGCAAGAAAGAGAGGGCTCGGATCAGAATTCGCGCGGTATGCCATACTCGGCACCGCACTTGTCGCACTTAAAATGCGTCTCGTCTTTGCGCCGCAGTTCGCCCTCGCCGCAACTTCCGCACCGATTCTTCAGGTCGCGGAACTCGCCTCTGACAGTGACTACATCGCCCATTTGCTGCTCGCTCATGGCTCACCTCGTTTAGGAGCATGCACACTCCTACTCGTAAGCGTACTATGAAAATCCCGATCGGAAACGAACCTGTGCACAATTAAAATTCGCGCTGGCGGTATTGCAGGGCCTCCAACATATGCGCCGGTTCGATCGGCGCGCTTTCGGCGAGGTCGGCGATGGTGCGAGCGAGCTTGATCGTGCGGTGATATCCGCGCGGAGAGAGCTTCATTGCTTTTGCGGCGCTCTGCAGCGTCGCTTCCGCTTTCGGTGACAGATTCGCGAAACTCTCGATCTCTTTTGGCCCCATGTCGGCGTTGGTCGAGACGCCTTTTTGGGTTTGAAATCGCCCGCGTTGCCGCGTGCGCGCCTTTGCAACCTGCGCGCGGGCCCGCTTCGTTTCGCCGGATTCCGTCTTTCGCTGAGTCGAAAGGGTTTCAAACGGAATGTGCCCGACCGAGACCCACATGTCGATCCGATCCGCGACCGGTCCGGAGATCTTCCGGCGGTACTTTTCGATCGAATGCGGCATGCACTGGCATCTAGGCGTGCCCCAAAAACCGCACGGACAAGGATTAAGCGCCGCGATGAGCATGAAGTTCGCCGGAAAGATTGCCGAACCTTTTGCGCGCGAGATTGAGACGACTCGATCTTCGAGCGGTTCGCGCAGCGCATTGATCACGTCGCGGTGGAATTCCGGAAATTCGTCTGCGAAGAGCACTCCGCGATGCGCAAGCGTCGCTTCACCCGGGCGGATCGCGCTCGATCCGCCGCCGATGAGCGAAGCGTACGAGCTCGTGTGGTGCGGAGAGCGAAACGGCGGGCGCACGATGACGTTTGATGCAAGCGTCCCGGCAAGCGAGTGAATCGTCGTCACCTCGATCATCTCCTCTTCGGAGAGGTCTGGAAGAATGGAAGCTGCCGCGCGAGCGAGCAGCGTCTTTCCCGTCCCGGGCGGTCCGTAGAGCGCGAGGTTGTGGCCGCCCGCGGAGGCGATGATGAGGCCGCGCTTCGCGCTTTCCTGACCGCGTATCTCATCAAGCGCCGCGTCGTCTTCATCCTGTTCGCGCGGGCGCTTTGGCGCGTAGGGCTCTGCGGGCGATTCGCTCTGCAGTTCTTCAAGCAGCTCGCCGAGCGAGTGGACGGCATGTACGCGCAATTCGGATATGAGTGCCGCTTCCGCCGCGTTTTCTTCCGGCACGTAAATGTCGGTGAAACCCGCCGCTTTTGCCGCCTGTGCGATTGAAAGCGCGCCTAGGATTCGGCGCATACTCCCATCGAGCGCGAGTTCACCGGCGAATGTCTTTCCCGCGGGATCGAAGATCACCTGTTCGGAAGCGAGCAAAAACGAAAGCGCGAGCGGCAGGTCGAACGCGGAGCCTTCTTTTTTGAGATCGGCGGGAGCGAGCGAGAGCACGATCTTTTTATTGGAGCGTTTCGGCGATTCAAGTTCGCCCGTATTCTTGATGGCGGCAGCGATTCGATCTTTCGATTCTTCCACTGCCTTATCCGGAAGCCCGACGATCGTGAACGCGTGCAGGCCTTTCACGATGTCGCATTCGACCGAAACGACCACTCCTTTCGGAAGCATCGGCTGCGCGCCAAATACGCGCGCGAAGCCCGATTCGATTTTTTGCTTTTGACCCACCCGCGTATTGTACTCTACGCGTGCGCGATGCAGGTGCGCGCGGCGGGATTCGCTTCGAGACGGTCAAACGGAATCGCATCGCCGCATTTTTCGCAAAGGCCGTAGGTACCGTCGTCGAGGCGCCCGAGCGCGCTTTCGATCTGCTTGTGTCGTTGTTCGAGCTCAGCGACGAGCGGGACATTCACCGAGAGCTCTTCGATATTGTCCGCGGCGTCGATCGG
>JBEEJY010000009.1:0-29346 GCA_041168925.1 Candidatus Parcubacteria bacterium
AGCCCCTGCGTACCAAGTCAGCAGCGTCCCGACGGACGCGCGGCAGGTACGGATTCTTTGTGTATGCCATATCTTTCATATTCTAGGTATCCAAGTGTTTCCAAGCTATTGAACCATTACGCGCATGCTGTACGCGAACGACGCTTTGTGCTATGAATGCGGCGGGACAGAGTGTCTCGAAACTTCACCCGTGCTGAGGCGCACCAGGAGGATGCCATGTTGGGAATCTTTCTTACCGCGAGCGAAAAAGTCCAAATTCTCAAAAAGACAAGAGAGCTATTGATTTGGCATACCGGTCTCTACGGCCGGCGGCCGTCCGTGCGCGGCGCTATATCGTCCGCGATGGAAAACTTGGGCTTCAGGTTCTCGCGCGTCGGCGGAAAACGCGAACTGTCAATTACTGCAGAGATCGTCGACGCGCTCGACATGCGTCGCAGTCACTTGCAGGACAGTCTCACTGCGGTCGAGGCAACGACCGAATGGATGACTACGCCGACCGAGCAGCTTCCTGAATTATGTCTTTCGCCGGTTTCGCGGCGGTAGGCAATTCGAGGCGGCGGGACTGGCGCGAACTGATCCGGCACTTTCTGGAATCCAAAGAAAGTGCCGGGTTTGACTTTTAAAATCGCTCATATATATTGTCGACATTGGTTCCGGCTCTGCCGGAACGTTTTTTTAAAAGCTGCGTACTTCGTGCATTTCACTACGTACTACGTTCTACTAACTACGAACTATTCCTATGGCTCTATTCGACCTTAAATCGCTCAATTCCGCGCTCGAAGAGCTCCAGCAGGAGCGCGGGATCTCGCGCGAGTCTGTTATCGACGCCTTGGCAACAGCGCTCGCCGCGGCGTACCGACGCGAATACGGCAAGCGTGGACAGATTATTCGCGCCACTTTCAATCCCGAGACGGGCGATATGGAATTCCGTCAGGCGAAGATAGTGGTCGACGATACGCTGGTTCGCGCAGAAGACGAAGAGCCCAAAAACGACGAAGACCACCGCTCGCGCTTCAATCCCGAGCAGCACATCATGATCGAAGATGCGCGCCGCATCAAAAAAGACGCGCAACTCGACGAAGAAATCTCCTTCCCGCTCGAAACGCGCGAGGATTTCGGCCGCATCGCCGCGCAAGCCGCGAAGCAGGTCATCATGCAAAAAGTCCGGGAAGCGGAACGCGCTTCCATCATATCCGAATACGGCGAGCGCGAGGGCGAGGTAGTGACGGGTCATGTGCAGCGCTTCGAGCGCGGAAACCTTTTCGTCGACCTCGGCCGGGCAACTGCGATCTTGCCCTATGACGAGCAGATCCCCGGCGAGCGCTATCGCCAGGGCGAGCGGGTGCGCGCGCTTTTGCTTCGCGTCGACGAGGGCGTGCGCGGCACCTTCATACGCCTTTCTCGCTCACACCCGAAATTCTTGACTAAGCTTTTCGAAGCCGAAGTCCCGGAAATGGCCTCGGGCGTTGTCGAGGTGAAAGGCATCGTGCGCGAGCCGGGAAGCCGCGCGAAGATTGCGGTTTTCTCGAATGACGACCACGTGGATCCGGTGGGCGCCCTGGTCGGCCAGCGCGGCGTGCGTGTGGCGGTCGTCACGTCCGAACTTGGAGGTGAAAAAATCGACGTCGTCGAGTGGAGCGAGAATCCGCCGGAATTTGTGAAAGAAGCGCTGAAACCCGCCCAGGTCCTTGATATAGAATTGAATGAAGACGAGAATCGCGCGACGGTGAAGGTCTCAGAAGACCAGCAATCGCTCGCGATCGGACGCGGAGGACAAAATGTGCGCCTCGCTGCGCGCCTCACGGGATGGAAAATCGATATACGCGGCGTAGGAGGCGAGCAGGTGGAAGGTTCGGAACAAGGCGGTGTCGCTGCCGAATCGCCCGCTGAATCGGAGAGCGCCTTCGAGGAGACGAAAAAGGAGACGGGCAATGGCGATGAGAGCGATCTCGACGCCGAAAATGCCGAGCCGCAGGTACAGGATCGTGATATCGCCGATGAAAAAGTGGAGGAGCAACAGGAAGAGCCGGTTGAGAAGGAAAAGGACGTCGAATAGCAGCCTGGGTATAAAGGTCTCGGGCCAAGCCCCGAGGTATTCATAAAGTTTGTTTTGCTCGTTCAAGCGCATGAACTGCCGCAATGGCGCAACGTCCCGTGTCACAGCGAACGCGCATGTTCCCTTTTTGCCGATGATTTGCTACACTTTTGAGCTATGAACCTCTGGCACGACGTACCGCTCGGCGAACGGGCACCCGACGAATTCAATATCATTGTCGAGATACCGAAGGGCTCGCACAATAAATACGAGATCGACAAAGAGACCGGCCTAATCAAGCTCGACCGCGTCAATTATTCTTCAGCCGCATATCCGTGCGAATACGGCTTCGCGCCGCAAACGCTTTGGGATGACGGCGACGCGCTCGACGTGATCCTTTTTGCGACCAACCCGATTCCACCCGGCATTCTGGTCGCGGTCCGCCCCGTCGGCCTCATGCAGATGGTGGACGGCGGCGAAAACGACGACAAAGTGCTCGTCGTGCCGGCCGAAGACATCCGCTACGACACCATCCAAGACCTCAAGGATCTCAACGAGCACACGCTGAAAGAATTGAAGCACTTCTTCGAACAGAACAAAAAACTCAAGAAAAAACCCGTCGAAATAACGGTCCCGGGCTTTAAGGGTCGTACCGACGCCGTCGCCGCCATAAAGCGTTCGATCGAGCTCTATCGCGCGAAGTATACGTAGGCGCCGAGTTTTCCCCTTCCGCTCGTTGCCGATCGCTTGCGGCGGGTGTCTATAATGGTGCCATGCCGCCCGCTTCCCCTATCCCGAATCCAAACGAGGACCGGCTTCTCCCGCCCGCGCACACCTCATCCGCCGGCCCGATTATCGGAATCGTCATCATCGTCGTGCTTATGATCTTCGGCGCGCTTTATTTCTGGGGAGCGCAACTCAACCAAGAACCGCAAAACCCGCCGGCGTACATCCCACCGGACCCTTCCGACGCATCGACGACGGACATATAGTGCGATAGACTCGTGCGATGTCGCACGCAATACGGGACGTAAAAATCTCGCGCGATGAAAACGCGTGGGAAGTCGCGATCGAGGGCGAGATCCCTGCAGACGTGTGCGCGCGCTATCGCGAAGAGACGCTTGATGAAATGCAGAAAGACGCGAAGCTCGACGGCTTTCGCCCCGGCAAAGCGCCACTCGAACGAATCATTCAAATATACGGAGAAGCAACGATCCTGCGGCATGCGGCCGAACACGCGATCCGGCACGAATTGCCGCAACTCCTCGCCTCGGAAGAGCTTTTGATCATCGAGTCGCCGAGGGTGACGACCGAAGAGCCTGAGAGCGGAAAAGCCCTCAAATTCAAGGCCGCCGCGGCTCTTGCCCCGCAGGTGGAATTGCCCGACTACAAAGAAATCGCGGCGCGCGCCAACGCGACCAAAGAGGAAATATCAGTGACCGACCGAGAGCACGAAGAGGCGATGATGCATTTGCGGCGCGAGCGGCACCGTATCGAAAAGCTTGAAGCGGGCGTGGAAGCGCAAAAAGCGCACGAAGAGTCGCGCGCAGCGCCTTCAGAGAACCTTCCCGCACTGGATGATGAATTCGTCAAATCGCTCGGCTTCGAGAGCGCCGAGAGATTCTCCAAGGCGCTGCGCGCAAACATCAAGACCGAGAAAGAAATACAAGCGCGCGAGAAACGCCGCGCCGAGATTCTAGACGAGCTCGTCGAGAAGTCGACGGTCCGCTATCCCCCCGCGCTTCGCGAATACGAGCTCGACGACATGGAAGCGCGAATGAAGGGCGATCTTGAGCGCATGGGTACGAGTTATGAGGGCTACCTTGCGCAAGCAAAGAAAACGAAAGAACAATTGCGCGACGAGTGGAAAGACGCGGCCGACAAACGCGCAAAAGTCCGCCTCATCCTGACCGAGATCGCGCGCATAGAAACTATCGAGGCCGACAAAGCGCGTCTCGATGAGGAAGTAAAACGCGCGAAACAGCACTATCCGCACGCCGACGAAGGCGCGCTGCGCGCGCATATTGCCCACGCCCTCAAAAACGACGCGACACTGGAGTTTTTGGAAAAAACCGCGGTATGAGGTACACTCTTTCGCATATGAACGCACCAAAATCTCAAACCAGCGCGGCGCGCTCGCAAATGTTGGTGCCGATGGTCGTCGAAAAGACGAGCTTCGGCGAGCGGGCGTACGACATCTATTCGCGGCTTCTCAGAGAACGCATCGTCTTTCTCGGCGGTCCGATCGATAGCGACGTCGCCAACCTCGTGATCGCACAACTTCTCTTCTTGCAGTCGGAAGACGCGAAAAAAGACATCTCCTTCTACATCAACTCCCCCGGTGGACACGTTTCGGCCGGCCTCGCGATCCTCGATACCATGAATCATATCCAGCCCAATGTCTCGACGGTGTGCGTCGGCATGGCTGCTTCGATGGGTGCCGTGCTTCTTTCCGCCGGAGAGAAGGGCAAGCGCTTCGCGCTTCCGAACGCCGAGATCATGATCCATCAACCGTCAGGCGGCGCTGAGGGCATGGCAAGCGACATCGAGATTACTGCAAAGCAGATCCTGCGCTTGCGCGAACGGCTCAACAAAATCCTTGCAAAAAATACGGGTCAGAAACTCGACCGGATCGAGAAAGACGTCGACCGCGACTACTTCATGGACGCGAAAGAAGCCCTCGAATACGGCGTCATCGACAAGGTGCTTGGCTAAAGGAGCGAGGTAGTAAGCCGCCTTGGCGGGGCTCCAGTGCGCTTTCGTTTTGCTAAAAATGAAGGCACGCTGTATACTCTTTAGCGTTCCTCTTTAGTATCGTATGAAATTCACTTTAATTTCTTCCGCCGCGCACCTTGCTCGCGCATATGGCGTTGGTGGGATTACGCTTGGCCTTAATGAACTTCGCAATAGTCCAGTCGTAATGCTGTCGTAACAAAGGTGCGCGGCGGAACTACACCGCCATGTCATTAAAACTCATACTGTTTCTCCTCGCCGGAGCCGGAGCCGCGGGTATCGCGATCGGCTACTTTTTGCGCATGCTCATTTTGCTCGGCAAGCGCGGTTCGATGGAACTCCAAATCCGCAAAATGATGCTCGATGCCGAAGAGCGAGCGAAGAAAATAACCGAAGAATCCGAAGTGCGCGCCAAGGAAAAAGAAGTGCAGATCTCGGGCGAATTAAAGGAACGCTCCCACGAGCTCAAGCAGGTCGAGGAGCGGCTCGTGCGCAAGGAAGAGATGCTCGACAAGCGCCAAATCACTCTTGATGCAGAGGCGGAAACGCTCCTGAAGAAGAGCGACGAGCTGATCGCGGCGAAAAGCCGCTCCGAGGAACTCATCAAAGAGCAGCAGGCGCGACTCGAGAAAATCGCCGGTCTTTCCACCGACGAAGCGAAGAAAAATCTGCTCGAGTCGATCGAAAAACAAAACGAGCAAGACATCGAAAGCCGCATGCGCAAGCTTGAGATCTCCGGCAACGAGCGCCTCGAGGCCCGCGCGCGCGAAATTCTCACGACCGCGGTGCATCGCCTCGGCAATTCGGTCGTTTCCGACGTGCTTGCGACGACGATTTCGCTCCCCAGTGATGAAATCAAAGGCAAGATTATCGGCAAAGAAGGCCGGAATATAAGGGCTTTTGAGCGAGCGACGGGAGTGGACGTGATCGTCGACGATACGCCGGGCACGATCACGCTCTCATCGTACGATCCGATCCGCCGCCAGATAGCGCGCATAGCTTTAGAGAATCTTATTCTCGACGGCCGCATCCAGCCGGCAAAAATCGAAGAGTCGGTACAGAAAGCGGAGGCCGAGATCAACAACATCATCAAGAAAAAGGGCGCCGAAGCGGCCTACAATGCGAAAGTGCAAAATATCGACCCGAAACTCCTCATGATTCTCGGCCGGCTGTACTTCCGGTCGAGTTACGGGCAAAACGTCCTCGATCACTCGGTCGAAGTCGCGCATCTCGCGGGAATGCTCGCCGAGGAGCTTGGCGCGGATCAGGCGGTCGCCCGCGCGGGAGCGCTTTTCCACGACATAGGCAAAGCGGTCGATCATGAAGTGCCGGGCACGCACGTCGAAATCGGTCGCCGTATCCTTGCAAAATTCGGAGTCGGAGAGCCAGTGATCAAAGCGATGCAAGCGCATCACGAAGAGTATCCCTATGAGACTCCGGAGAGTATGATCGTCCAAGTCGCCGACGCGATTTCCGGCGGCCGCCCGGGCGCGCGCCGTGACAGCGTAGAGAACTACATCAAACGCCTCGAAGATCTCGAGGCCATCGCCAATCAAGAACAGGGCGTCGAGAAAAGCTACGCAATCGCCGCGGGCCGCGAGCTTCGCGTTATCGTCAAGCCGGAGAACATCTCTGATCTCGATGCCCGCAAGCTCGCGCGCGATATCGCCGACAAAATCGAGAAAGAGTTGCAGTATCCCGGCGAAATCAAAGTATCGGTCATCCGTGAGACAAGAGTCATCGAGTATGCTAGATAAGCCTTGCTTTTGGCCATATTTCCGGCACTGATTTTACGGCTCAAAACCTGCTGTTTTTAGCCGTTTGTCAATTGACAGCCCCAAAATACGGCTCAAAATGGTGGCATAGGGTCCCGCCCGGCGGGCGGGGGTCGAGAATTTCATCAAGTTATCAATAACCATACATGCTATGGCGAATAAAATGGACTTAGTCGAAAAAGTGGCCTCAACGATCGGAAGCACGAAGGCCGACGCCGAACGAGCCGTCGAATCCATGATCGCGATGATCACGGACTGTCTCAAGAAAGGCGAGGAAGTCTCCGTCGCCGGTCTCGGCATTTTCGAAGCGAAGGAGCGCAAGGGTCGCATGGGTCGCAACCCGCGCACGGGCGCTACGATACAGATCAAAGCGATGAAAGTACCGAAATTCCGCGCATCGAAAACCCTGAAGGATGCGATAAAATGATCTGGACATTCGTTCTCGCAAAAACCGCCATCCGGCGGTTTTTGTATTCAAGCACCCGTTCGATTTTTTTGCAGAATATTAGTGCGAACCCGCCGCGCCGTCGCCTCCGCCACCGGCGGCGCGGTGCCTGCCCGTCCGAATCTCCACAGGAGCGAAGCGCGGCGACGAGCTCCACCTTGCAATTTCCTACATGGTGCGGGCGGCGAGAATCGAACTCGCGACTGCTCTTTGGAAGAGAGCCGTTTTGCCACTAAACTACGCCCGCAGAATTATTTCCGAGCACCAAATTCGACCATGCTGCTATTTTCCGAAACAAGAAAACTCCGAACTGCTTCTCGCCGAAACTTCTCGGCCTTAGATGAGCCGTACCGTGGAGAAGTTTCCCCGACTTTATAGCCTTCTTGCCTGTTCGCCTATCAAAAGAAGTCTTTTGAAACTGGCGTACCGGAATATTAGTGACTTTCGACCAATACTGCAAACTGCATCGCTCGTCGCAATCAGGATATAAATGAAGACGAATGCGAAGGTTCGCTTTTGGAACACCGACGAGTGAGCTTACCGAGCTCGCGCGCTGCTTCCTTTTCAGCTTCAGCAATTGACGCTTGCCGTATTCTCGTTTTAGTCGCCCCGGACGCTGCCCTTGCCAAACCGATTCTTTTTACTGTTTCAGGGTCCGATTGTTCATAACTTAGGGGGTAAACTGTGTTAAAAATGGTGTTAGGACAATATCTTCTGACAAGGGAGATTGATCATGCCTCGCAAAAGCGGCGGCGTATCCCGCCACAACAAATTGGTACGCGACGGGATTCCGGCGAGAATCCTGCGCGGCGGAGAAATATCCAGATGCAAGACCCTTGCTGCTCGCGAGAAGAAATACTATCTCGTTGCGAAGCTTGTTGAAGAGGCCAAAGAGGCTCAAGAGGCCTTCTCGCGCAAGAACACGAAAAAGGATTTCCTGCTCGAGATCGCTGATGCCGTCGAAGTCATCGATGAGCTCCTGCGCATGCACAAAGTAAGCTGGAACAAACTGCGCGCGATGCAAACGCGAAAGCGCCGCCTTGCGGGCGGCTTCAAGGGAGGAACATTCCTGGTATCTACGAGGCGACCGTGAGTCGCCTCTCTGTTGTCTGTAGTTTGTAAACGCGAACTCTGCCGCCTTCCGCTGTCGGCTCTCCGCCATCCACCATATATCTCCCGCATCGACGGCCGTCGATGCGGGAGATATATGAAGTAAAGTCTAGCGTCTTGCCTTGCGCATAGCTCGCGCACTTGAGCAAAATCACTATGAAACGTATATTCTACGGAATGCGTTCGCGATTAAAATCTCTGCTCGCCGACATCGGAGCGCTCGCGATCATCATGGGAGCAATCGTCCTCATCGTGAGATTCGCGCCAAGCAACGAGGTACCTGCTACGCAACGGCAAGCCGCCCACAGCGCTGCAGTCGAAGCCGCCATACCGATTCAGGAATCGCATAGCGACACGACCACGGCCGAGGAAAAGAAGCCGAGCGAGTCGGTAGGCGCTCCGAGCACGCCCCCAAAAAAGCCCGAAAAACAAGAGCAAAAAGGGGATTCCGTCGAGCGTGTCAGAGAGCCGTACCGGAGTCCCCCGCTTGCCTTTGCCGCCGTGAACGACGCGACCCGCGCGGCTCTCGTAAACATTCTCTGTATACCACAAGGAAAATCGCTTTCCCCTATCTCCGGCTCCGGCGTCATCATCGATCCGCGCGGCGTCATTCTCACCAACGCCCACGTCGCACAGTATGTGCTGCTCTCCGAAAGTACGCAGATCGACCTCGCCTGCACGATCCGAACAGGTGCGCCCGCCGCCGCGCGCTATCTCGCGAGTGTGCTTTACCTCCCATCGGTCTGGGTGGAAAAACACGCACCCGAACTCCGCGATGCCCACCCGCTCGGAAGCGGCGAACATGATTATGCGCTCCTTCTTATCGATGCGATGGCAGACGGAAATCCTCTCCCCGAAAATACGGGGGCGTTCCCCTACCTCTCACCGGACACGCGCGAAGCGATAGCCTTCCAGGATGACCAGGTGCTCGTCGCGAGTTATCCAGCGGAATTTCTTGGCGGCTACGCCGCCACATCAGGTCTGTACCCGGCCTCCTCCGTCACAAACATCGGAAAACTCCTGACGTTTTCCGAGAAGTCAGTCGACCTTGTTTCACTCGGGGGCGTGATCGAAGCGCAAAGCGGCTCCTCCGGCGGCGCCGTGTCCAACGCCTGGGACCGGCTCGTCGGCCTTATCACGACGACGAGCGAGGGAGAAACGACTGGCGCACGCGATTTGCGTGCGATAACACTGAGCTACATCGATCGCGATCTCAAAGCTCAAACGGGCTCCGGGCTTGGAGCGATGCTTGGCGGCGACGTCGTCTCCAAGGAGCAGGATTTCCGAACGAGCGCGGCGCCGGATCTGTTGCGCGCGTTCATAGCTGTTCTCGCGAGATGATCACGCGCTCCTCAAGAGCGCGAGCGCAAAAGAGAGCCACATATCGGGGCGCCCGGATTCGAACCGGGAATCACTTGCTCCCAAAGCAAGCATGTTAGCCGTTACACCACGCCCCGCCTTTCCTCATCGTGCAAAATCCGATGACAATTTGCACATACGACCTCGCATTTTTCAATTTCGTCGATCAGCCTCTTAAAAACAACTTCCCTGCGTAACGCCGAGATCCCAAGCAGTTTATCCTTTTTATCCTTATGATGGAAATCGAGGACTCTGGAATCCTTTATGCCGCACCGCGCGCAAGAACGAGAGGCTTTGAGCTTTGCTAGCCATTTATAATGTCGATTGATCAGCGATTGCTTGGTTTTCCGATAACAATCTCTGCATTTCCAGCGACGGTATACTTTTGACTTTGTTGTTGCGGCAACTCCAAAATCAGTTTCGGGGTAAGTATTTCCACAATATCGGCACTTTTTTACAGGCACTCATCAATCTTAACGCGAATTTGGGAGCACAACTAGTTCCCAAAGATATGCACAATACATAACGAGTAACGTTGAGTCGAAATTTACTAAAGGACATTCTATCGGACAAGCTAATGTCCTTTAGAAGGACTCTTCTAACACCTGTTCAAATAGCTGGCACCTCGCGATTCTTTTCGTTTGATCCATCACGACTGTCACGGCATCTATTTGGTATTCTCTTTTATCCCGTTTCTCATCCATGTAGAGGGCTGCTGTCCTTGCGACTTTACTTAACTTCGTCCTGTGAAGCAGCTCCTCGGGCCTAAAGACCGGATTTTCACGTGAAACCGCCTTTACCTCTACAAAACGCACGATTCCCGCCTTTTCGGCGATAATATCGATCTCACCCCACTTTCGCCGATAGTTCTTTTCGATGAGTTTATAGCCTTTGCCGCGCAAATACTCAGCCGCTATATCTTCGCCCGTTCTCCCGACTTCCTTACGATCTGAGTCTTGAGCCATTTGAGAATAATAGCATGTTTTCACGCGAAACAACGTTACGAAGTAACACATTAGAAAGACCGTACCTGGAAAGATTAGCCGAATGATCCGGGAAACCATCCTCAAGTACGAGACTGCTTACGGACATTTGTCCTTTATCCACATATCCACCGACTTATCCACAGTATTGGACAATCTATTTTGGCTTTATTACTCGAAATTTCTGCAGCGCCATGCGGGAGTACGTTTCAAAGCTGTTTATAATTCCATGTCCTTGAGATTTTTGTCTTATATAAAGCCAAAAAATGGTCATTTACAACACGTTTTTTCCTTGACGCCAACGCCGTCACCGTACTACTTTTTCGGCATATGAAACTAATCGGAAAAGTCGGGACTTCTTATCAACTGCTCCTTCTTGCCGTTGCATGCACCTTCGCCCTCTCGCTCTCTGTTTTCCCGGGATCGGCGCGCGCCGATGTAGTCGCCGTCCGCACTCAACAACTGCTTCCCCCGGGTTCGAATACATGCCCGGCCGTCGCAGTCGACGGGTTTCGAGCTTACATTTACGACAGTCATCTGGACGGATTTGAATTTACTGTCCATGACCCGTCATATGTCGCCTTCATCGCGACCGTGGGCGATACCTCGATTCCGTTCCAATTTTTAAACCGTTCTTTTGATTCCGCCGGCAACCTTCTGGTGCGGGTAAACATGTATTCGACTCCGATTAGGGGCACTCTCCCGCTCACGGTAACTCTCTTGTCGGCCCCGGGAGGCGGCGCACCGGTCTGCGTATCGGTCGTCGCGATGTCGGTCGGCTCCGGCGCTGTGCAAGGCACATCGGCGCAAAAACCATACGCACCAGCTCCCGCTCCGGCAGCGCCCGCGCCATCAAAGCCATCGACCGCTCAAACACCCCCTTCGAAATCCGCGACACCCCCAAGCGGAGCGAGTAATCCGACGAGTAATCCAATACCGCAACAGGGAAGCGCGGGAAGCTGGTCGCCGGGAATGGGCATGTCGACGGTGACGCCGGGGCAAACCGCAAGCGGTTCTGCCTCCGGAATCGTTCAAAATCCGCTCGCAAATCTCTGCGCTTCGGCCGCTGCCGCCTATCGTCTGTGGCTCATTCTCCTCGTGGTGTACGCACTGGTCGTAGGAATCGCGCTCTGGTCCGAATTTCCCATGTCGGCGCCCTGGGCGAAAACGCCTGAGCGGATCGCGACCATCATTCTCGCCGGACTCCTGCTTCTCCTCGCATTCTGGTACTTCTCGCCTTCATGCCGCGCAGCGCTCTGGATGCCGCTGCTCGCCTTCCTCATTGCCGTCCTCGGACTTCTCGCGGCATTTTGGAATCACCCGCGCGTAACTCAGCTTCTCTTGATCGAAGAATCTGTCTCGTAGGCGCGTTGCGGGAGCACGCTTCTCCTGTATAATCGGCGGGTTGTTAAAGTGAACGCGGATTCGTCCGCCGAAACTTTAGCGTAGCCCTCTCTCTTGTCATAGGGGGCAAGGCGGATGATACCGAAACGCCGCCGCGCGGGGGCATGCGCGTAGAATGCCACCTGTGTGAGGTTGCGGATATGGTTTAGTGGTAGAACGCGTCCTTGCCAAGGACGAGATCGGGGTTCGATTCCCCGTATCCGCACACTGTAATTGAATTGCTCTCGCCAGGACTCGAACCTGGAATACGACGTCCGAAGCGTCGCGTGATATCCGTTTCACCACGAGAGCGTGCTGCCGAAAGAGGCGTGCGTCTATAATGCACTACAATACTTACATATGGAAATAACGCTCTCAGTGCCGCCCGAAGTTCTTGCAGTGCACGCAAAACTGCGGGAGGCCGGCTATGAGGCCTATCTCGTAGGCGGCTGCGTGCGCGATCTTCTCCTTGGTCGCGAGCCAAAAGATTGGGACATCACGACGAATGCGAAACCTGATGAGATTCAGAGTCTCTTTGAAGAGACGTTCTATGAGAACGATTACGGCACCGTCGGGATCGTGACGATGTCGCAAGATCCGCGACTCAAAGTCGTCGAGGTGACGCCGTACCGCGAAGAGGGGGAGTACACCAACGCGCGGCATCCGGACGAGATTCGATGGGCCGAACATCTTTCCGCGGATCTGAAGCGCCGGGACTTCACTATCAACGCGATCGCGTATGATCCAAGCACGCGAGAGCTCGTCGACGAACACGGCGGCAGGGAAGACATTCTCGCGCGGCGCATCAAAACGGTAGGCGACGCGCGCGAGCGCTTTGAAGAGGACGCGCTTCGGATGCTCCGCGCGATCCGCCTTTCCGCCGAGCTTGATTTTGTGATCGACGCCGACGCCGCCGAAGGAATCGCCGCGCAGGCCCCGCAGCTCGAAAAGATCTCGCGCGAGCGGGTGCGCGACGAGCTCATTAGGATCCTCGAGAGCGACCGGCCGATGCAATCTCTCTACGTCGCACAAAAGCTCGGTATTTTGAAGTACATCATCCCGGAGCTCGAGGAGGGCATCGGCTGCGCACAAAATCAGGCGCATTCCTACGACGTCTTCGAACACCTCATGCGAAGCCTGCAGCATGCCGCCGACAAAGGCTGGCCGCTCGACGTGCGCCTTGCCGCACTTCTGCACGATATCGGCAAACCCGCGACTCGGGTATGGTCCGACGAGAAAAAGGATTGGACTTTCCACGGTCATGATGTCGTCTCGGCCAAAATGACCAAAAAGATTCTGAACGACCTGAAATTTCCGAAGCATGTGATCGACAAGACCGCGACGCTGGTGCGAACGCATATGTTCTTCTCCGATCCGGAAGTCGTGACGCTCGCTGCGGTACGCCGCGTCATTTCGCGCGTCGGCAAGGAGAATATCGCCGACCTTCTGAATCTGCGCGTGTGTGATCGCATCGGCACCGGGCGCCCCAAGGAGCATCCGTTCCGCCTTCGCAAATATATGTCCATGGTCGACGAGGCTATGCGCGATCCCGTCACGGTCGGGATGCTAAAGATCGATGGAACGAGGCTCATAGAAATGGGCGAGAGGCCAGGGCCCCGCATCGGCTGGATACTGCATGCGCTCTTGGAGGAGGTGCTGGACGATCCCGACAAAAATACGTCGGAATATCTTGAAAAAAGAGCCGCAGAACTTGCCAATATGGACGAGGAAGGACTCCGGAAACTCGGAGAAGCCGGCAAGGAGAAGAAGGCCGAGGCAGATGAAGCGGTAATCAAACAGTTGAGAAAAAAACACCGCGTTTCATAACCAACAATCGACAAAAAAGCGCTTGGCAATAGAAAAAAGGCCGGCTGATCCAGCGACGGGTTTCCTTTCTCTGAACCTGTCGCCGTCATCAGACGGCCTTTCGCGAGACTCCCGTTCATTCAAAAAGAGCGCGAGCAGTCATAGACTAGTACGTTCGAACCCAATGGGATGCAGAGGCATCCCTTACAATGTATGTGATTGAGGTACTAATGTCCGTTATGCACTCGTTGACGATGAATCAACAAGAATGTCTCAAAGATCTTGTCCAATAGAAATAATATCCCTATAAAGGACATTGTAAAGGACACGCTGTGGATATCGCCCCTGGGCATATGTCCAATAGAAATATGGCTTATATGCTCAACTCCAGAGAAGCCGGGCAATGATCGGATCCTGTGACCTCGGGGTGGATTTTGGCGCTTTTCACCTTTTGCATAAGGCTCTTGCTTACGAAAAAGTAGTCTATTCTCCAACCGACATTGCGCGCACGAGCGTTGGAAAAGTGACTCCACCAGGTATAGTGGCCCTTTCCCTTGGTAAAGAGGCGAAAAGTATCCACGAACCCGGCCTTTAGGATACGATCAATACCTTCTCTCTCCTCCCTCGTGTACCCGTGTTCGCCTTCGTTGGCCTCCGGATTCGCGAGATCATCAGGCGTGTGGGCGACGTTGAGATCTCCCGTAAAGACAACGGGCTTTTTCTTCTCCAGATATTTGCAGAATTCAAGGAACGCCGGATCCCATCGCTCATGCCGAAGGCGCAAGCGGGAGAGATCGGGCTTGGCGTTGGGGGTATAGACGTTCACGATCCAAAAATCTTGAAACTCCGCGGAGATGACGCGTCCCTCTTCGTTCGGATCTCCGTAGCCGTCTTTCAGTCTGTACTTTTTGAGAATCTCCTCGGGAAAGCCAAAAATAAGGCTTAAAGGCTTGGTTTTTGAGAAGATGGCGGTACCGGCGTAACCTTTCCGCCCCTTGGAGGAATTCCAATATTCTTCATAGTCCGGCAAATCAACTTCCGATTGATGCTCCTCTGCCTTGGTCTCCTGGAAACAGGCGATATCGGGTCTCACTTTTTCGAGGAATGGGACGAGCGCGCCTTTCTTGTGGATGCTTCGGATACCATTCACATTCCACGAGACGAGTTTCATGTGGAACAGCGTACCACGTTAAAAATCGTTTCACCAAAACATCATCTCGTCTGATCAATGATGTAACGCGCGGGGGAGGAAGGCGTCTTTATGCATAGCGAGGAAGTACTTCCCCGCACAAAAAAGAGATATGAAAAACCCTGCCGCAGAGAATCAAATGAGTTTATTCGCTGCGCCGCGCGAAAAGGGCGCGCACGAATGGAGTACATTTCGCACGATAAAACACGACCATGCAGGCGCATTCCGCGTCCTCACGCCGTGTATACGAGAGGTGCCACGCTACCCAAATATAGTTCACATCCGCCGCTACCCACGACGCCTCATACCCCGCCACGCGGTATGAGAACGAGTCTTGAATAAACAACCTTTGGGCTAACGCAGGTCTTATCCATGCGTTGGACTTATCGATTAGCTTAACTGCGTATTCCTCGGCCGAACGCCCCGTGAGTAATGTTCAAAATCCTCCACGACCGTGAGATACTTTGAACATGCGGGCATTGCCAGCGTTTTCCACGAGATGTTTCGTGCATTTCGTCCGGATTTCTAAGGGTAAAAACCCCACGCGGTAATACTGACCACGTGGGGTATTTGACAATGAGCAGCCTCACGGCGAGGGCTTTCGGAACGCGAAGTTCCGACCGATGATAGCACCTGGCACATTCGACATCCTTCTTTTGACTTTCTCGATGTACTCATCCGCGATGTCGAGGGAGATGTCGGTGAAGTGCCGATACCACGCCTCCTGACAGGAGGCAGGTACGACGAGCGCATCTGCGTGGAGAGCGAACTCACGCTTCCAATCCGCGCGCGAGATGCTTCGGCCTACTGACTGTGCCAACGTGTCGGCGTAATCGTAGCTCCGGAATATCTCTGCGCATGCCGCGCCGAAGTTGAGCCACCAGCGGTCACTCTCGACGATATCGAGTTGCTGCTTGTGTCGCAGCACATCGATTGATTCGTCGATGAGGGCGAGGGTACGCTCGCACGAATCGGTCGTTTCTCCGGGAGACCCGAAGATGACCGAGTAGTGCAAGTGGAACTTCTCGCCAGCGTCCCGTATCGCCCGGAGCGCCCTGCGGTTCTCCTCAAGTCTGGATCCTCTCGTGTTGGCCGCTTTCTGAACGGCTTTCTGCAAGAGAGAATCGTCGCCGGAGTCCATGCCGCAGTTGATGAGGAGGCGCTCGCTCGCCGCGTCTTGCCAACGTGCAAGCGTGCGGCTCGTGATGACCTGCGCACGTCCGTACAGGACGAGCGAGGGTACCGGACCGCGCTGAGCCAGCGCATCCGCGAGCTCAAGCTGCTCAATCGCGCTGTCGGCCGCATTGAAGAACACGCTGATGCCGAACAACGCATAAGCATCGAGCGTTCGCTCGATGTAATTCTTGTCGGGCATCGCGAAGTTGGCGACTCCGCCGATGCTGCAATACCGGCACGCGTCGCCCACCGCCGCGCGGCCGCAGCCGTGCGAGAGCAGTGCGACCGCGTTCCTGAGAGAACCGGCATCACGGTGCTTGTGCCCGAACTGCGAGCGGTACGCGCTCCACACGAGTTCCCAATACGGTCGGTCGAAGACCGAGAGATCGGGAACCATGAAGAAGTCGTCCGCGCGGTAATTTTCTTTTTGCCACGCGAGCGAATTCGGCTCGTTGGAGAGACGATACGCGTGGCCGCGAATCGCGACGTGCGGAATGCGGAGACCCTCGATAGACGTCATCGCAATGGACCGCAAGAACGACGCGACCGCGACGACGCTGTTCGAAGTGAACACCGCATCGATGGGCGCATCCGGCAGCTCGAGAAGCTGCTGGTCGCGGAACGCCGCCGAGTCGTTCCCGGCGATGACGTAACTCGCGCCGAGTGCTTTCGCGCTGCGCGCGAGTTCGACGCCGCGCTCGATGCCAGTCGTCACGAGTGAGAGGCCAACGACATCACCTTCGCCGACGAGTTTCTCCATGGAGGTTTGCCCCTGGATCCATTCATCGTGCAAGACGACGTCGTAGCCGCAGCGCTTCGCGACAGTGCCGACATAGGCGAGGCCGAGGTGGGGCCACACTCGTGACTCTTCAGGCCACTCATGCGCTTCGGGAGCAATACCCACGAAACGCCGGGAGAGCGGGGGTGATACGTGCCTTGGCATGGTGTCCTCCTTGGACAGATATGGTTGGAAAGTAGTCGCATGAAGGGTGCGGTGATCCTCCGCACCCTTACTGCGACCAAATACCAACGTTTTCAATGTACTGTCTTATCTTTCCGACCAAGATAGTACAATATTTAAGCCGAAAGTCAATATATTTTATAGAAAGTGTTGACTTTTTTCGACAACACGATAGTCTTGCCTTATGCCACCTGCTATAAAGAAGGCGCTCGAAAGTATCGGCCTTGGCGACAAAGAGATTCGTGTGCTATTGGTGCTGCTTGAAAGCGGACCAATGTATGCTGCGGGGATTGCGAGAATAGCGAAGTTGAACCGCACGACGACATACGGCCTCCTTAAAGAACTCGCGGCAAAAGGACTTGTGTCGGCGTCGAGCGCCGCTGCGACCAAATATCAGTCCATCGCGCCGGAGCTTTTACCTGGATACATCGCGCGGCGCGGTAACGAACTGCTGGAAATAAAAAAACAAGTTGCCGAACTGGTGCCGCAGATAAAATTGCTTCGCTCGAAAGGGAAGACGCTCCCCAAAATCCAATTTTTTGAAGGAAAGGATGGAGTGGAGCAGGCATACGAAGATACGCTTGAGAACAACATCGGGAAAATACTGCACGAGATCACCGGCATCGACGCCGTGTATACCAAACTCGATCCGAAATTCGTAAACTATTATTTGGAAAAGCGCACGCGGCTTGGCATCAAATCATTCTATATCGCCCCGAAAACTCCGACTGCTCAGGAAAAGCAAGGCGACGATAAAAAATATCTGCGCGAAGTGTGCTTTATACCCGAAAAATACAAAATGGATACAGAGATCTCAATGTACGACAATAAAGTCGGTATTTTTTCGTACGCGCAGGAAAATCCAGTCGCGATCCTAATAGAAGACGAAACAATAGCACGCACGATGAAAACCTTGTTTGACTATATCGAGTCGACCGCGAAATAATTATTTCCGTCGCTTGCCGTGGAACGCTTTGTGTACCTCGCGCAGATGTTTGTCGGTCACATGCGTATATATCTGCGTTGTTGCGATGTTGGCATGGCCTAAAAGTGCTTGCACAGAGCGGAGGTCGGCACCATTTTCCAAAAGGTCGGTTGCGAATGAGTTATGGGAGATAAAACCATCGGTGATGAAATTCCGTGTTGGCTCAATGGTGAAGTCATAGACTTGTGACCGGCCTTCGATTGTGTCTAACTTTTTCACGCGGAGCCAGCGAATTGAGTCGAGTCGACGAAGAACTTTCAGCTGTTCGACGAGTGGGCTTCGAATTGCTTTCTCATCGCATGCCTTCAGTAATGCGGACAGCACAAGCGGTGTCGTACAGATTCGTGTGTAGCGTTTTAAGTGTCGTATCCCATGTTGTTTGCCAATCCAGTGCATGAAACCTTTCTTTGTGAGCAAGCGCGGGTACAGCTCTCGTATCAACGGTTGAGTGGGTAATGCGATATCGAGTCGCTGCCATCCTTTTTTTGGTCGCATGCGCTGTTTGAAAGTCGGTATGAGCTCCACAAACCGATTCTCGCTCGGAGGATACGTCACGTGAAGTACGTATATCACGTGATCTATGACACGGCCCCGCGGCAGTTTCACCCGTCGCTCACGACGAAGAAGTATGCTTTCGATAGATAATCGGAGCAAAAGCATCTGCACGTCCTTTAGAAGTTCTTTACTTGCGGAAAACATCTTGATTGTTCCGTTATTCCCCTCGGCGTCGTAGTAGCCTGCAAGAAAAGCACGGATCGCGTCCTCTGATTCCTGAAACAGCCGGACGGGCACTCGACGCTCTTTTGAGCGCTGAGTTATGCCGAGTGCGCGGACTTTCTTCAGAAAATCGACGTTGTAAACGTTGAGCGCGTACCCATTACCGCTCGGCAATTTGGTAACAGTTCCGTGCCTACCTGTCACACGAAATACGATTTCATCGTACAGATCGATGTGGCGACGTTCTTTGTCATTCAAAATAATACCGCGCCTCGCTTCGCTAATCGTCCCATCGCCAAGAATATACCCGAGAAGCCGCCAAAGGTCGGCGGATTCGCTTTCAGGCTTTTTAATCTGGCGCCACTGAATGCTTCGGACGCCCGCTACGTAATCTCCGACCTTTAGATCCTGCGCTTGTATGGGCACAATACCATTAGCAGTCGTGGTAAAAAAATTGTGATAGGGAGTGCAGCGAATTTCACGGCCGTCGGCCCACAAAGAAATCATCTGTTGGGTAGAATGTGTCTCACGCCTTTCAATTGAGGCTTGAACGAGACGATTCGTGTTCCAATCAAATCCCAAGACTTTCTTTCTTCTCCCCGGTGCGAACAGCTCTTTTGCCGTTGTAAGCGACGGATTCCCCGCCACCCTCGTTTCGGCGTGGAGACAATGCCGGATGACGTGCGGCGTCACTTTGCGCGTGATACCGGCCTTGATGGCGTACTGCTTCACCAGCCGCTCCACCGAGCGCGGCGTGATGCGCGGCAAGTCTTTGCCTTTGCTAATCGCGCGGCCGTAGCTCACGAAAAGCGCTTCTCCCAAGTCGCCGCGCTTGTTGAGATAGTCGCCCACCGCTTTCTTCGCAGAAGGGGAGAGGAAAACGACTCGCACCTTGTCGCCTTTGCCGCGTACGGAAAATTCGTCGCGTGAGAGATCGATATCAGAATTGAGCGAGCAAAGCTCGGATACGCGCAGGCCGGTAGAGAAAAGCAATTCGAGCATTGCCCGATCACGCAGCGCCTGAAGCTCTTCTCCTTGAGGCACTCTCATCAATCGATCGAGCTCGTCGGACGTAATAAGGTCGAGATCACGGCCACCCACTTTCGCGAGCTCGATACGTTCCGGCTGGAGCGAAGCGATGTTGAGCTTCCGCAAATATTTCAAGAATGCGCGCAGAGCGATGAGGTAGTAATTCTGGGTTTTCTTTTTCATGTCGCCGGCAGTCCCTCTCTGGCGATTGAGCCAGAGGCGGAATTCGCGTACGACGGGTTCGGTCAATTTCTGAGGCGCGATGACTTTCGTCTGCGCGAGAAAACGCGTGAGGTAGCGGTCGTAATTTTCCACCGTTTTTACGCTCCGCCCTTTCTCTATCTCAAGATATTCGAGAAATTGCGTCTTGAGTGATTTGAGGTCGCCCATCATATCTCCAGTGTATCAACATTGTGCGACGCTTTCGCGTCGCACAATGTTGGAACTACCAGGGCTCCGAGAGAACTATGAACCTGGTGTCGGAGTTGCCGTATCCGCCCAATCCGCTGCGGTGTCGGTATCGGAGGTGAGCTGTACGCGCACGAGTGAGTGCCCATCGTGCGAAGCGGGGAGCGGGACGTTGGGCGACACGCTCGTATCGGTACCGTATCCGACTTGATCGACAATGGCAGGAGTCGAGTCGAAAAGCCGCGCCGCGTCTTCGCTGTTCGAGAATCCGTTCTGGCCAATCGAACTGTGCAAAACGATGACAGGCACTCCGGCAGGAATACCAATGGGCGTCGACGAGGCGACGATGAGTGCTCGCTGCCCCGGCTGTACCACGACCGAATTCGCGATCGGATCAGTCGAAGAAGCATCGCCGATGAGCCAATTGTGGAGATCGACGGCGCTGTTGCTGCCGTTATAAAGCTCGACCCATTCGAAGGGCGCGTCGTTTGGCGAAGTCGTGGTCGTCGAGGCGACGTCGTAGTAGATCTCGCTGATCACCATATGACCGATCGATTGTTGCGGCGGGTTGTCGTCGTTGGTGACTGTGCACGTTTTATTGTCTCCCGCGACAAGCGTTATAGAGCCGTCCGCAGCGCAATCGCCGCCTATCGTTGAGGTGTAGCCCGTGTGCGCGCCTTCAGAGATGCTATGCGCGCCGATCGTCGTCGTAGAGGCGACACTGGAAGCCGTTGTCATGCCGTCGATCATAAGCGAGAAATCGCTTGTCGTCGCAGTGCCTCCATTGTCGTTCACGACAATCTTGGTCACGGTAAGCGTGGGCAACTTCGCGTTGGTTATCGTGCACGTTTTCGTTTCACCGGCAGCAACTGAGATGTTTGAGCACGTATTGCTCATTTCGATCCAGCCCGTACTCGGCGATTCACTGACGCTGAAAGTGCCCGGCTCGACCTCGTAGTTTTTGCTCGTCGCGTCTGTCACCGAGGCCGCTCCGCTGCCGATTATCGCCGCCGTGCCGGTCGCTTCGATGGAAAAGGCCGCGGCGCTCCCGCTCGGATCAGTTACCTTATCGACGATGAGATGTCCGGTCGTCGGCGAAGGAGGATTGTCGTCATTCGTTATCGAACACGTTTTATTCTCACCCGGAGAAAGGGCGACCGTCCCGTCCGAAGCGCAATCGCTGCCCCACGACGAAGCGCTGTAGCCGGGAAGGCTTGTCTCGGAAGCGGTGTGCGGGCCGACGCTCACTGCTTGCGCGACACCCCACGGAACGTTGCTGCCATCGATTTTTGCCTGGAAATCTGACGCGACGGCGGTACCACCATCATCGTTGACGACACTTTTGCGCAAGGTCAGCGTCGGCGCGGGAAGCGGGCCGCATTTCGCCGGGTCGACCAGGATGATTCGATGCGAAAGCGCCGCTTGCCGCTCGCAGAGTTGTCGAATGATGCGGTCAAATATCCGCTGCCCGAGCGGCACATCGCCGAACATCGAGGCCGAAGCGGCAAGCGGCGTTATGAATACTAATGATGCGGCGAACGCGGCGGCGGCTCGGCGCAAGAGATTTCCCTGACTCTCATGCATACGCAAAAAATATTACGCACGCGCGCACACGCATGCAGGATAAGTCCGACAACTGTAAACCGCGCGCATGAAGACGCAATGAGCGCGTTTGTGCATATCCTGTGCACAACCGCTACCTCAGGTATTTCTTCTTCTTCAGCTTCTCCGGCAAGAAGGACTCTTTGTCATAAAATGTGTAGCCTTTGTGGTAGCCCAAGCTTTTCAAGAGCTTCGTCGGCGCATTGCGAACTTTCATCGGGATTGGGAGGTTGCCGTGTTGGCGGACGTCTTCCATCGCTTCGAGGTAGGCGTCGTAGCTCTCGCGGCTTTTCTCCGCGCGCGCGAGATAGGCGACGCCGTGCGCGAGATTAATGGCGCATTCCGGATAACCGATAGTCTCGCACGCACGGAAGACGGCATCGGCGGCGACGAGCGCGGTCGGTTGCGCAAGCCCGATATCTTCGCTGGCGAAAATCACCATGCGTCGCGCGATAAAAAGGGGATCTTCGCCGGCATCTATCATGCGGGCGAGGTAGTAGAGCGCGGCGTCCGGTTGCGACGCGCGCATCGATTTGATGAACGCGGAAACGGTGTTGTAGTGTTCCTCTCCCTTTTTGTCGTAGCGCAAATGTTTCGACTGCACCGCCTCTTTGAGCGCATCGACGGTGATCTTCCCGTAAAGTTTTTCCGTCGTCTCAAGCACGGTTAGCGCCTGGCGGGCATCGCCGTTGACCATGCGCACAAGCCACTCTCTCGCGTCTTTCGGGATTTTGATCTTCGTGCGATCGATTATTTTCTCCATTTCTTTTTCCGAATGCTCATTCAATATAAACACGCGCGTGCGCGAGAGGAGCGGCGCGATCACTTCGAATGACGGATTCTCGGTCGTTGCGCCGATGAGCGTGATGTCTCCCCGCTCCACGAAAGGGAGCAAAAAATCCTGCTGCGCTTTGTTGAAGCGGTGTATTTCGTCGACAAAGAGCACGACGGGCTCGCGAAAGCCGAGCGTGCCGCGCTTCGGGATGACTTTCCTGATCTCTTCCTTGCCGGCGTCGACCGCGGAGAGTTCGTAAAAATCCGCGGCGAGCGCATTGGCGTATATGCGCGCGAGTGTCGTCTTTCCGCTCCCTGGCGGACCCCACAATATAAAAGAGAAGATCTGCTTTTTCTCAACCGCGACGCGAAGCGGCTTGCCGACCCCGGTCAAATGCTCCTGCCCGACGAATTCATCGAGTGTTTGCGGGCGAATTTTCGAGGCGAGCGGCTCCATCTCTCCAGTATGCATCTTCCCCACTTCTCAAGCGAGGAGTACCCGTATCCACACTTGCAATAATCCGTGCGGGCGTTATGGTAGAGGCCATATGAGTACCAAATCAATCGTTATCGCATTGATCGTTATCGTTATTATCGGAATAGGGGGTTATTTTATCTATAGCAACAATCTCATGAAACCCGGATCTGCCGCGACGTCGACTCCTTCGACGAGCGACCAGCAAGTGCAGGGCCAGGATGTGAAAATCGGGACCGGCAAAGAAGCAAAGCCGGGCATGGTCGTGTCCGTACTTTATACGGGCAAGCTGCAGGACGGCACGGTTTTTGACAGCTCCGCCGCCCACAACAACCAGCCTCTCAAGTTCACCCTTGGAGCGCAAGGTCTTATTCCGGGTTTCCAAATCGGCGTCAATGGCATGAAGGAAGGCGGCGAGCGCACGCTGGCGATTCCTCCGGCTCTTGCCTATGGCTCTCAAGACGTGAAAGATCCGAGCGGCAAGGTGATCATTCCGGCGAATTCGACGCTTGTCTTCGATGTTCAGCTGGTGAAAGTGGAAGAGGCCGCACCGGCACCAGCTTCCACGAGCACTCCCGCCAAGGCTCAGTAACCTTCAAAAAGCCTTGCATATGGCCGCAGAATGTGATATTCTGCGGCCATGCTTACGAAGCGCAAGAAGCACAACGAGATCTTGAAGACTCATCGACACGATACCGATACGGGTTCTCCGGAGGTGCAGGTCGCCCTTTTGACGCGAAGAATCGAGGAATTGAGCGCCCATTTGGATAAGAATCGCAAGGATAAGCACGGTCGCCGCGGATTGCTCGGCCTCGTCGCCGCTCGCCGCAGCCACCTGAAATACCTCGAGGAGAACAACAAGCGCCAGTACAGCGCGCTCGTGAAGAAACTCGGTCTCAAAAAGTAGTTCGTGCGCTTCGTTTCGTGAGCTATACTCCGTCTAGCGGAATATTTTAATAAAGTGTCGCGGCTAGACCGCGGCACGTAGTAATTCTTAACTATGGCAATAATTAAACATCCAGAACAGCGAGTCGGTGTCTTCATCGATACGCAAAACCTCTATCACAGCGCGAAAAATATCTATCACGCGCGAGTGAATTTCGGCAACGTGCTCAAAGATTCGGTCGCCGGACGCCGGCTCATCCGCGCTCGCGCCTATATGGTGACGACGGAAACGGGCGAGGAGAAGGCGTTTCTCGAAGCGCTCGCCAAAATGGGCATCGAACCGAAAACAAAGGAGCTCCAGGTCTTCTACGGCGGCGCTAAAAAAGCCGACTGGGATGTCGGGCTCGCCGTCGACGCGATCGTCGCCTCGCCGAAACTCGACACCGTGATCCTCCTCACGGGCGATGGCGATTTCATCCCGCTCGTGCATTACCTCAAAGAGCATGGCTGCCAAGTCGAGGTCGTTTCTTTCGGCCGCTCGACCTCGGGCAAACTTAAAGAAGTCGCGAATCACTTTCTCGATCTCGATGAGGATCCGAAGCGCTACCTCATCAATTATCGTCCGACTCGATTCTCTCGCGGACGGCAAACCGCCCCGAATTCACGGGATATTTCCGTCTCGGCACCCGACGATTCCATCGCTCCCGAGACAACCGAGGAAGCCGCCGAGATCGGACGGATTACCGGCGTCGAATGATCAGACGCTGGTGCGCGCCCGGCGCGAAGAAAAGTAAGCTAATCCGACGAACACAAGGCCGATGAATCCCGTAATGTACTCCGGGATCTCGATAAAAATCCCCAGAAGCATCGCGGCCGCGAGCCCAAGGACGGCGTAGTGCGCGCCATGTTCGAGATACACGAGCGTCTCAAGCGTGCGTGCGCGCACAAGCATCACGGTGAAGGAGCGCACGAAAAGCGCGCCGATGCCTAATCCTGCGATGATGACGGGCAGATTCGACGTGATCGCGAAAGCGCCTACGACACCGTCGAGCGAAAACGCGGAATCAAGCACGTTGAGGTAGAGGAAAAGGGCCGCCCCTGCCGCCGCGAAATCCGGATGCGCCTGAAGCTCGAAGGACTGCGCGACCCCTTGAGTCACGACGAACACGACGACGCCAAACAGCCCGGAAAAAAGAATCGTCGCCGATTGCGCGGGCTCCAGGTACGCGCACAGCAAGAAGACGACGAGGACGGCTGCGATTTCGATCGCCTCAACACCTCCCCAGCGCGAAAGGGTGCGCTCGATAATGCCGACCCAGTGCACTGTCTTGCGATCGTTGAAAAAATATTTGAATGACACCAAGAGCAAAAAGGCGCTGCCGAATGCGGCGATCGCGGTGTGCGCCTGCGCAAGGTGCGTCGCGTATGCGGCAGGCTCGAAAAAAGCGAGTTTCGCGACGGCGATAGGAGAGAGCGACGCGGCAATCGAGACGATGAGAAGCGGGAGAATGAACCGCGTGCCGAATACCGCGATCGGTATGCCCCAGACGAGAAAGCGGCGCTGCCAGCGGTCGTCCATGTGAGAGAGAACTTTCGCATTGACGACGGCGTTGTCGAACGAGAGCGTCGTCTCGAGCACGGCGAGCAAAAGAAGGAGCGCGAGCGCCGGCATACCTCCCCAGAGATAAGCCGCGATCGACACCAGGAGCGCAACCGCTGTCGGAAAAATGAGTATATGCATACCGTTTCAAGGTATCGTATCACCTCGACACAAGGGAGCTAATTTGTCTTGCGTCATGCCCGTGCTATAGTGCCCGCATTAGAAGCGACCCGCGGATAGGTAGCTCTCCTCTTTGACTTTGCGCAAAGCAAGCAAGAAAGGAGATCTAAAATCCGAGGGTCATCAATGACCTGTCGTCATGCAAAAGAAAGAATATTCCGTCGAGATCGGCGGAAAGCAGCTTATCGCGGAGTTTAACGACTGGGCCAACCAGGCCAACGGCTCGGTACTGCTGCGCTACGGCAACAGCGCCGTGCTCGCAACGGTCGTGATGAGCTCGAAAGAATCAACGCTCGATTATTTTCCGCTCTCCGTCGAATACGAAGAGAAATTCTACGCGGTCGGCGCGATCCTCGGCAGCCGCTTCATGCGCCGCGAAGGGCGGCCGAGCGACGAAGCAATCCTCTCCGGCCGCATCGTCGATCGCACCATCCGGCCGCTCTTCCCGAAAGGCTTGAAGCGCGACGTACAGGTCATCATCACCGTGCTCTCCATCGAGGATTATGATACCGATATTCTCGCCGTGAACGCCGCGAGCCTCGCAATAGCCACTTCGGATATCCCGTGGCAGGGGCCCGTCTCTGCGGTGCGCATCGGACAGACCGACGACAGCGACACGCTAATCGTCAATCCGAGCTACGGACAGCGCTCCGATGAGCTCCCGCCGAAGGCGCGAATGGACGTCACCGTTTCGGGAAAAGACGGGATGGTCAACATGATCGAGGTCAATGCGCGCGAGGTGAGCGAGGAGGTCCTCGAAAAGACGCTCCGGCGCGCGAGCGAGGAGATAGAAAAGATGCAGGCGTGGCAAAAGCAGATTATCGCTGAACGAGGCGTGCAGAAGCAATCTTTCGTCGCGCCGACCGACAACGCGGAGCTGCCGGGTGCCTTCGCCGAACTCATCGAACCAAAACTTGAAAAGCTCGACGGCAAAATGGACAAAAGCGACATCAGTGCGATGAAGAGCGAATGGATGGCGGCCTCTGGGCTCAAATTTCCCGATCTCAAGCCTCAAATGCTCGACGGCTTTTTCGAGCACAAGATGGACGAGCACGTGCATGAGCTCGCTATCAAAGAAGGCAAGCGCGTGGACGGACGAGCGTTCGACGAGATCCGTCCGCTTTTTGCGCAGGCGGGCGGCATTTCTCCTATCATCCACGGTACCGGACTCTTCTACCGGGGCCAAACCCATGTCCTCGCCGCGCTCACGCTCGGCAGCCCGGGCGACGCGCAGCTTCTCGACACGATCGAATTCCAAGACAAGAAGAAAACCTTCATGCTTCATTACAATTTTCCTCCGTTCTCGGTCGGTGAGACCGGGCGTGTCGGCGGCATGAACCGCCGGATGATCGGACACGGCGCGCTTGCGGAAAAATCGCTGCGCGCGGTGTTGCCGCCGAAAGAAGCGTTTCCCTACACCATTCGCATCGTTGCCGACTGTCTCGCGTCCAACGGCTCGACCTCGATGGCGAGCGTATGCGCGGGCACGATCGCGCTCATGGATGCGGGCGTGCCGATTTCGAAACCGGTCGCGGGCATCGCAATGGGCATGATGAGCGATGGCAAGACGTACAAGGTGCTTACCGACATTCAGGGGCCGGAGGATCATCACGGCGATATGGATTTCAAAGTCGCGGGGACCGCGGACGGCGTAACCGGCGTGCAGATGGACGTGAAAGTCGACGGCGTACCGATCCCCGCGCTCGTCGAGGCCTTCGCGCAGGCGAAAAAAGCGCGTCTCCAGATCCTGAAGGTCATTACCGACGCCATCCCCGCGCCGCGCGCCGACATCTCGCCGCGCGCGCCGAAGATCCTCACGACGAAAGTGAAGGTCGACCAGATCGGCCTCGTAATCGGTCCCGGAGGAAAGACGATCAACGGCATCAGAGAAGAAACGGGCGCGGACGACATCACGATCGAAGAGGACGGCACGATCTTCATCACGGGCAAGCTCGGGGCCGCCGAGGCCGCGAAAAAGGCGATCGACGACCTCACGCGCGAATATATGGTGGGTGATCGATTCGAAGGCCCGGTGGTGCGTATGATGGATTTCGGCGCGTTCGTTAAGATCGGCCCCAACACAGACGGGCTTGTTCATGTATCCGAGGTGGCGCCTTTTAGAATCGGAAGAATCTCCGACGCCGTGCAGATCGGCGATGTCGTGCCGGTCGTCTTGAAAGAGATCGACGAGAAAGGGCGGTATAATCTTTCCATCAAAGCCGCGGACCCGCAGTGGGCTGCCCGCAAAGGACTGAAACCTTCGGAAGGCGGCGGAGAATACAATGGCAGAGGAAACCAAAGAAACGACCGGCCAAGGCGGATCTAACCCGCCAAGCGGGATACCCGGGGGTGTCGCAAAAGATCCCGAGCCTCAAATCCTAGAGGAAACGATCATACACAAGATCCCGCCAAAGCCGTCTCCCCCTGCTGCGCCTGCGATCCCCGTACCTGATCCCGCACCTCTTACGCCGGAGACAGCGTCTGCATACCAGCCGAATACAGCTCCCGAAGCGCCGATTCCGCAAAGCGCTCCGGGCACGACGCCGGCTTTAAGTAATCCTCCGCCCACGACGCCCGCGGCATCCGGAGTGCCGCCACTAGCGCCGGCCGCTGCGATTATTGCGCCTGCGCCGAAATCAGAAACCACCGCTGCACTCGATACCGATATTGCAAAGATACTCGGAGGAATAAAAATCCCGGAACGCCGCGATGTCGAAGGCGGCGCAAAGGCCTCCCAAGCAAAACGGTACGATACGTCGCTCACATCGACGCTCGACAAACAAGAAGCGCCCGAAACTCCCGCTATCGTGACGCCATCGAGCGCGAAGGCGAAGTCGGACGTTGTGGTGCCCGTGCATACGCTGAAGGACGATCTGCAGGGAGTCGTGCGCGATACGAAGATGTCCGTCGTACGCGCCGTAGCGCTCGAATCAGATCGCCGAGCGCGCAGGGCAAACGAAGAAACGCCCGAGAGCGCTCCGGCGGCGCAGCGCTCGAAGCGAATGATCGCGATCGTCGTCACCTCGACCCTCTTTCTGTTTTTAGGCGCTGCGGCGCTCTTTGCCGTGTATTTCATCATGACACAGCGTACCGCGCGCCCGGCGGCAGATACATCCTCTTCGCTTCTCTTCTCCGAGCAAAGCGTCGTTCTTTCGCTCGACGACCACTCCTCTGCCGACATCAAGCGAACCATCGCCGCGGCGCGCGGCGGCGCAAACGCAACGCTTGGCTCGATCACGCGCATTGTCCCGATCACGAGCGCGCCCCTGCCTGATGGTACGAGCATGGAGCGTCCGGCCACTTTCGCGGAATTCATGAAGGCGCTTGGCGTGCATGCGCCCGACGAACTTATCCGCGCGCTCGGCGATGAATTCTTTCTCGGCATCCATACGGTCGATAAGAACGCGCCGGTCATCATCGTGCCGGTCACGTCCTACGACCACGCTTTTGCCGGAATGCTTGCGTGGGAACCCGCGATGAACGCAGACCTCGCGCCCGCCTTCAGCGCCTTGCCGCCCACCGCGCGCGACGAGAGCGGCGTTTCAATCAAGCGGAGCTTTACGGACCTCGTGATGCGCAACTACGACGTGCGCGCCCTGAAAGACGACGCCGGGCAGATACAGCTCTACTACTCCTTTCCCAATCAGCATTTCCTCGTGATCGCAGAGAGCCCGTATTCTTTCAACGAAATCTTGAGCCGTCTCCAGGCGAAACGACAACTCTAGCGTTTCGCGCG
>JBEEJY010000010.1:0-107022 GCA_041168925.1 Candidatus Parcubacteria bacterium
CGGTCGCCGTGACGGAGCCGCCCGTGATCGTGGCGTCCCTGATGGTGCCGCCGGTCCAAGTAGAGCTCGTGACATCGGCGTTCGAGATGTCGGCGTTGGAGAGAGTGTCGATGCGTTGCGATTGCGAGAAGACGGGCTGGGAGACGAACTCTCTTGGAGAGGGAATAGAGGCTGATAACGCGGCGAGCTGCGAGGACCATCTGTTGTCGAGCTGCTGCAAGCGCGCTGTGATTGCCTCATCCGTCATTCCCGTGAGTACGGGAGGCAGCGAGCGCTCGATGATACGCTCGACGACAGGCTGCCGAATGGTTTGGTAGATGACGGTCGTGGTCGCTGGGCGGTTTGGTTGCTGCGCAGAAATTCCGCGAGCCGTGTTGGCGGGGGTAGCACTGCCGCGCACGTAGTCGACCGTCTGCGCGGGCGCTATCGGATCGAGCCACGAAGCGACAGAGCGTAGAAAACTCGCGGCTCCCTCTGAAGCAGAGCCGACGAGCGCGCTCGCGTCGATCTTGGGAAGAGTGGAATCCGGCACGCTCACTTCCGCAAGCGCAAGGTTGGCGCGGCTGTAGAGATGGGAGCCGGCCGCTGTGAGTGCCGCAGCGCCCTCCCTCACAGCAAGGAGCGGATGCCCATCGGAATAAACATACGTAAACAATGAAACGACCACGACAGTGCTCAAGGTAAGCGCGGCGAACGCATGCGCGAAATCGTATCGGACTTTCCGGCTATACACAAAAAGCTTCCGATCGAGAATCGGCTCCATATCTATGAAAAAATTTTAGCACGCGACGGCGCTGAAAAATGAGAGCCGTCGGGATAAGTCGGATAGCTTTTAGTCTGCTGCTTTTCTGGGCCGCAATCGCGCGTCGCGACATGATACGATTCAGGACATGGAGCAGAGGGGAGCAGCGGGGGTGGCGGGTATCGTTGCCGTCGTGGCGGTCATTATCGCCGTCGGCGGATATTTGATTCTCAATAACAAATATCAAGCGCATCCGACGCTCTCGAATTATGCGACCGACGCGACCGAGACCGCTACGTCGACGCAAGATTCCGCGACCTCGAGCACTGCGCTCATCTACCTCGGCCTTCCGGTCGACGATCCTTCTTCGCTTTTCGCCCTGATACCGGTCGATTCGCGCATGTCGAAAAATACGGGAGGTCTGTATCTCAAGAAATCCGCCGCGTTCTCCGGCGATCCACAGGCCCAAGCACAGTACTTGAAATTCGACGTGCCCGATCCGAAGACAGTCGTGCGGATCTATCCGAGCGTCACGTGGAAAAATCCGGCGCAGGGCGCGTCTGTCGTTCAAAAAAGCAGTACGGCGAACGATGCCGCGCCGATCGCATACTACAAGGATCAAACAAATGTCTACGTTTTGCAGGAGCAATCCGCGGGCGATGTCTCGGGTACGAGCGATTCGCTCGCGGTGCTTGCCGGCGCCGATCCGGCGACTTTTCAGCTGCTTGGCGATCAATATGCGAGAGACGCCGATCACGTCTATGTAATCACGACCACCTGTTTTGAAGGCGCGTGCACGCAATCGCTGATAGTGATTCCAGAGGCCGACTTGCCGACATTCCAAGCTTTTGAAGAATCGCTTATTGAGCAGCCGAGCGGTTCGGCGATCATCGTGGACGCAGCCGACATCAACAATCTCTACTATGGCGGAGCGGTCGTGGGCCAGGCGTCGGAAGAATTGCTTGCGACGAAAAAGATATACGGCACTCCGGAGCCGAACGGGCTCATCTGGGTGGCGCCCTGATCGTATGCCCGCGGGAAGAACGATTGGGCATCTGGTCGTCGCATGCGCGGTCATCGCTGCGGGCGTTGGCGATGTCGCGCTCGCGGAAGATTTCGAAGCGAACACGCAGTGTCCGCCCGGCGGGACGGTAGGGCAGTCGTGCAAGGACAATACGAGCGGATACACGACACAGGGGCACTGCACGCACATCAGTGAATGCAAGGCCGACAGCTGGCCGAAAGCGCCGCCAAACGACCTCCCGAAGGAGCCGCAAAAGCCGATGATGCCGCCTTCGGCCGATATGTCCTACATTCCCGCAACGACAACGACTTCGAGCATCCCGTCGGATGTTATTCTCGCCGCGTTCACCGAAGCGACGCTCGACGCGCAGGCCGCCGACACGCCGACGAGCACGCCGCAAATCAGATTCGTCACGATCAAGGGAGTGAAATACCTGGTGACTCCCGATGAGGTGCTGCGCGTCGGCGACGGGCTGACGCGCACGCTGTACGCGGCGAAAACAGGGCCGAATTACGGCGAAGCGTTCAAGACCTTCGCGGGGTTGAGTCCGTACATGCGCGAAGGCAGCGTGCGCGCGCCGGCGAAAAAAGCGAGCGATCCTCGCTTGCTCGCGCCGAGCACATTCGAAGACGGGCAAAATCCGCAGCAGACCGGATTCGATTCGGAAACGATCTCGCTTCCGGTCGGGATCAGCATCACGGGAGCGCTCGTCGCCCTTGTATTGCTCGCGATCTTCATCGCGCTCCATCGCTCGAAGCCTGCGCCGCCGATGCGAAAATCCGGCGATCCCGATTCGCTCGCGAAGCACGTATCAACGAAAGACGAGTCCGTCGCCATGCCGATCATCACCGATAAGCAAACGAGCACGATCTGGGACGCAAAGAGCGCTCCTCATGATCCGATGGAAGACGCGCCGTGAGTGCTATAGTGCCCGAATGGCAATCGAAATGCGTCCCGCGCATGTCGTCGAGATCACGACTCCGAAAAAAGTAAAGCTATATGGGTTATGGTATGGGCCGAGGCGAGCCACCCGCGTCATCGTAATTATACACGGTCTCACTGGCTCTATGTTTAGTTACGTACCGAGAGCGTTCCCCACACATTTAATCGACTCCCGTACCGCCGTGCTATCGTTTAACAATCGCGGCCACGGCATCGTCAGTCGAATTCATTATGGAAAGCGCCAGCTTCTCGCAGGATCCGCTCACGAAATTTTTCGGGACTCCGTGGACGACATACGAGGTGCGGTAGATTTCGCAAAAAAGAACGGAGCGCGCGATATCTACATTGCGGGTCACTCCACAGGATGCCAAAAGGCGGTTTTGTATTCAAGCAAGCTGCCAACTCGCGCGCGCGTGAAGGGTCTGATACTTTTTGGACCGGTGAGCGATCACGCGGTCGCGGTCCGCGACGATAGACATGGGCGGTTGTCCAAAGCAGTCGGAATTGCGCGAAGGCTCGTACGGACCGGCCGGCCGCACGAAATGATGCCTCGCGCTCTCCGTACCAAGTGGTCGATCAATGACGCGCAACGTTTTTTGAGTTTGTATACGCCGGATAGCGCAGAAACGATCTTTTCATATGAACAACCAAAAAAGATACCGTCCGCGCTGCATGCGATAAAGATCCCGCAGCTCATCCTGTGGGCAAAGCGGGACGAATACGCGGACCGACCGGCGAAAGAGATCGCCGCATGGTTTGAGAAGCACGTGCGAAAGGGGAGGATCGTGATCGTGCCCAAGGTCGGGCACGGATTCAAAGGCGGGGAAAGATTTGTCGCTCGCCAAATCAAGGAATTTATGAAAGAATAGGCCTCATGGAAGGGATCCACGTCGCGCTCTCGCCGGAGCAGGTAGGTTCGTTTCTCGGCATCCCGCTCACGAACACGCTCATCACCAGCTGGATCGTGATCGGCGTGCTCATCCTGCTTGCTTTCTTCGCCGGCAGCAGGGTCTCGCTGGTGCCGGGCAAATTGCAAACCGTACTCGAGTGGATCATCGGCTATGTCTACGAGTACGTCACCGAGGTTCTCGAGAGCCGGGATCTCGCGAGGAAATTCTTCCCGCTTTTGATGACGATCTTTCTTTTCATCTTCACCTCCAACGTGCTCGAATTCACGCCCGGCATCGGAAGCATAGGATTTTTCCGCGGCGAGGAATTTTCGCCGCTTTTGCGCTCCGTCAACACCGATCTCAACGTGACGCTCACGCTCGCCATCATCTCGTTCCTCGTCGTCGAGATAACCGGCGTCGCGGTGCTCGGCGCGATCAAATACGGCGGCAAATTCCTCAATTTCCGTTCGTTTATGGGCTTCGCGGTCGGCATCGTCGAGCTCATCGGCGAGCTCGCGCGCCTCATTTCGCTCTCGTTTCGCCTTTTCGGCAACATCATCGCGGGTGAAGTCCTCATTATCGTCGCCACCTTCTTCGCGCCGTATCTCGGACCGGTGCCGCTCATGATGTTCGAACTTTTCATCGGTTTCCTGCAGGCCGCGATTTTCGCCCTCCTCACGCTCTTTTTCATCAAGCTCGCGCTGACAGAAGCGCATTAGCCGCTTGCGCAATCCCCATTGAATCGCGACGAGAACATGCTAGTATATGGCCATATTTGTTAACCATTAGCATCTAACGACTAAAAAGTAGTCTCACGAATCACATCCCTATGGATATAGAAGCGGCAAAAACTCTCGGCATGGCGCTCGCGGTCGGCATCGGCGTGCTCGGCCCCGGTATCGGTCTCGGCATCCTCGTAGGCCGCGCACTCGAAGCGATCGGCCGCAATCCGGAAGCGTCCGGAAAGATCCAGACAACGATGTTTATCGGCATCGCCGTGACCGACGCGCTCGCGATTTTCGCGCTCGTTATCGGATTCATTATCAAGTTTACCTAATACGCGGCGTGCGCCATGTCCGACCTCCTCGCGGTATTCGGCGTCAACTGGAAACTGCTTGTCGTGCAGGCGATTAATTTCGGCGTACTGCTTTCTATCCTGACGTACCTGCTCTACAAGCCGCTCCTGCGCATCATCGACGAGCGACAGCGCGTCATCGGGGACGGCGTGCGCACCGCGCAGGCGGCCGAACAAAAGCTCGCCGACGCGAAACGACAGAGCGAAGCGATCGTCGGAGATGCAGCGCGGGATGCCGAAGGCATCATCGCGCAGGCTCGCAGCGGCGCCGAGACGAAGGCGAACGAGATCGTAAGAGCGGCCGAAGCGCGCGCGCAGGCGGCTCTCAAGGATGCGGCGGAGCGCGCGGAAGAAACCCATCGGCAGGCACTCATCGAGAGCGAGCGGGGAATCGCGCGAGCGGCGATGCTCGCGGCCGAGAAAATCTTGAGGGAAAAGACGTCCTAAATGCTACCACACTATGGCTGAACATTATGCGCGGGCGATATGGGAGTTGGTATTGCGAGGGATGACACCGAAAAAGGCCGTACAGGCCGTCCATGAGCGGCTTATAGCTCGCGGGCGAGCCGCTCTCATGCCGCATATCGCGAAGGCGCTGGAGCGTCTCGCCGCGCGCGTATCGCAAAAGGAGACGATCGTTCTCTCTATCGCGCGAAAACAAGACGAGCATAAAACGCTCGCGCAGGCAAAGAGCGCGCTCGCCGGGCTTTCCGCATCGCGCGACGAGATTGAAGTGCGCATCGACGAAACGCTGATCGGCGGCTGGCGGCTCGAAGGCGGAGAACATCTCGTGGACGCGAGCTACAAGATGCAGCTTCTCGACATGTATACTGCAGCCACTGCCCGATAAATGTCGGAACTTCACTATATATGGATTCTTCAGTCGTAGAAAAAATCATAAAAGAGATCGAAGGGTTTACGCCCGCGCATGAAAGCGCCCACGTCGGGCGCGTGACGGCCGTGGGCGACGGCGTCGTCGCGATCGACGGCCTTTCGAAATCGCTCATGAGCGAGGTTGTCTTGTTTGAACAGGGCAAGGGAAAAAAACTCGCCGATGCCATGCAAAACGAGCAAGGGGAGCTCTACGGCCTCATCCTCAATCTCGAGGAAGACAGCGTGCGGGCGGCCGTCCTTGGCGACACTTCGCGCATCAGCGAGGGCATGACGGTACGATCGACCGGGCAGGTACTTTCCACTCCGGCAGGGGAAGAGATGCTCGGGCGCGTCGTGAATGCGCTCGGGGAACCGATCGACGGCAAGGGCCCTTTTAAGGATGCGACCCTGATGCCGGTCGAGCGCCAAGCTTCCGGAGTCATCGATCGAAAATCGGTTAGCGTGCCGCTCCAGACGGGCATCAAATCGATCGACGCCATGATCCCGATCGGGCGGGGCCAGCGCGAGCTCATCATCGGTGATCGCAGTACCGGCAAGACGACCGTCGCGATCGACACGATCATCAACCAGCGCAACGAGCCAAAAGACCAACGCCCGATCTGTATCTATGTCGCCATCGGACAGAAGGAATCCAAAACCGCGCGCATCGTGGAACAATTGCGCCGCGAGCGGGCGCTTGAGTACAGCATCGTCGTCGACGCGCCCGCTTCCGCCCCCGCGGCGCTCCAGTACCTCGCGCCGTACGCGGGCGTCGCGATCGGCGAGTATTTCATGGACAAGGGCAAAGACGTGCTCATCATCTACGACGATCTTTCGAAACAGGCGGTCGCGTATCGCCAGCTCTCGCTTCTCCTTCGCCGTCCGCCGGGCCGCGAAGCGTACCCGGGCGACATCTTCTACCTGCACTCGCGCTTGCTCGAGCGCGCATGCCGCTTGAGCGAAGAAAAAGGAGGAGGTTCGATCACCGCGCTCCCAATCATCGAGACGCAGGACGGCGACGTCTCCGCATACATCCCGACGAACGTGATCTCGATTACCGACGGGCAGATTTTCCTCACCTCCGAACTTTTCAACAAGGGAGTGCGGCCCGCGGTCGACGTCGGCATTTCGGTTTCTCGCGTCGGTTCGAGCGCCCAGACGAAAGCCATGAAGGCTGTCGCCGGAGGTTTGAAGCTCCAGCTGGCGCAATTCCGCGACCTCGAGGCGTTTATGCAATTCGCGCAGGATCTCGATAAGGCGACCGCGGATCAGATCGCGACGGGTCAGCGCATGGTCGAGGTGTTGAAGCAGAAAAACGGAGCGCCGCTCCCCGTCGAGATGCAAGTCGCTATCCTCTACGCCGCCGGGCACCAATTTTTTGCCGATGTGCCGGTCGGCAACGTGACGGCAGTCGAAGCGCAACTGGCCGAGTACCTCGACGGCGAGCACAAGAAAACGCTCGCGGAGATCAAAAAGAGCGGACAGCTTTCCGAAGACGTTAAAAAGTCTCTCAACAGAGCGCTCGAGGAATTTCGTCTCGCGCACTCTGAACTGTTTCCATCCAAATAGCGTATGGCCGGCTTGAAGAACATCAAGCTGAAGATACTGTCGTACAAAAAGACGGGAACCGTTACGCACGCGATGGAGGCGGTCTCGGCCGTGAAGATGCGAAAGGGGCAGGAACGCGCGCTCTCCGGCCGCTTGTATGCCGCCGCCGCGCTCTCGGTGCTCGAGCGCCTCGCGAGTACCGCCGATCTCGCCAAGCATCCGCTCATGCAATCGAAAAGCGGCAAAACGCTTTTTCTCGTCGTCACCAGCGATAAGGGGCTCGCGGGGGCCTTGAACAGCGGCGTTATCCGCGCCGTTGAACGGGAAATATCAAGGTCGAACCTTGATAGATCGGAGGTGGTCATATTGGGTATCGGTCGGCGCGGCGCGGATCATTTCGCCGCGCGCGGCTACGACGTGCGCGAGCGCCTCGAGAACGTCGCCGACAGCGTTTCGGAAGCAGAGATGCAGGCGATCACCGAAAAGATTCTCTCGCTGCGAAATTCGGGCGAGGCGGGCGATTGCTTCGTGGCGTATCAAAATTTCATTTCCACCTTCGAACAGCATCCCTCGATCCGCAGGATCGCGCCGATCATGCCGGAAGTGATTGCGGATTTCGTCGCGCATATCCGGCCGGCTAAGGGTAAGTATGCTCCGTCGACCAAAGAAAAAAGCCAGCCGCCCGCCTCGTACAGCATCGAGCCGGATGCGGATACCGTGCTTGCCGTGCTCCTCCCGCGTCTTCTCAATGTGGCGGTATTTCATGCGCTCCTCGAAGCGAAGGCTTCGGAACACAGCGCGCGCATGGTCGCGATGAAAAGCGCTACCGACAAGGCGAAGGAAATGGCGCATGCGCTCACGCGTACCTTCAACAAAGTCCGCCAGGCCGCAATCACCCGCGAGGTCTCGGAAATTACCAGCGGTATGGAAGCGATGAAATAATATGGAGAACGGGAAATTTGAGATGAAGAAATTTCTAGGCGAAATTGAAGCTCGTGGCGAGTTGCGCAGCGCTGTCGTCAAAACAGCTGATCAAGTTCTGAAGCGCATCGGCAATAAGTACGACATGAGCAAAGTTGATCTTGATGAACTTCACGATACGGTGGTTGATGCAGTGGCGGAACGTGCGAATAGCAGCACAGAGAGTGTTCCCGAACTTGAATTGGCGATTATCGCAGCAGTCGAAAAACATGTTGGCCCCATTCTCGGTGAAGGTCTCAACGATTTCTTACGAGATTTTCGAGAAGATCTGCATCAGACGTTCAGCAGCACGCAATGGGAAGTCTTTGCGGACTGATACATGCGCGAGCTTCTTATTGCGACGCGCAACGAGGGGAAAATGCCGGAAATCCGGCACGCGCTGGAGGGGTTGCCGTTTCGCATCATCGACATCAACGACGCATCTGTGCTCGGCGGTTTTGAGCCGGAGGAGGCGGGCACGTCGTATGAAGAGAATGCTTCGATCAAGGCGAAAGCATACGGCATGAAATCCGGATACCTCGCGCTTGCCGACGATTCCGGCATCGAGGTCGATGCGCTCGGGGGAGCGCCCGGCATCGGGAGCGCGCGATATGCAAGCGGAACCGATGCGGATCGCAACCGTACCTTATTGATCGCGATGAAAGACGTGCCCGAGGAGAAGCGCACCGCCCGTATGATCTCGGCGATTGCCATCTATGACCCAAAAAAGGATCTGCTGCGTACGTGCAGAGCCGTCGTCGAAGGCCGGATCACCCGTGAACCCCGCGGCAAGAGACCGTTTGGGTACGATCCCATTTTCCGCTACAACGAGGCGGGAAAAACCGGCGGCGAAATGGACGTCGAGGAGAAACACGGCTACAGCCATCGCGGCAAAGCGCTGAAATATGCGCGAGATATCCTCGTTGCGGAATTCGCGGGAAATTAGTATGATTCGGCCATCTTTATGACCAAAGGGGTAGTCACGCAGATAATCGGTCCCGTCGTCGACGTACGCTTCGATGAGAAATTGCCTCCCATTAGAAACGCACTGCACGTCAAACACAAAGACGCGACGCTTACGCTCGAGGTAGCTCAACACCTCGGACTGAATCGCGCGCGCTGCATCGCCATGCAAGACACCGCTGGCCTCGCGCGAGACGCGGAAGCGTTGGATACCGGTGCGCCGATATCGGTGCCGGTAGGTCAAGCGGCGCTCGGGCGGATGTTCAACGTCATCGGTGAGCCGATAGACGGCAAAGAAGCGCTCGATGGCTCCGCGGCGCGACTCCCGATACACCGGGATCCGCCGCAGTTCGTACGCCAGAGCACGAAGGCGGAGCTCTTCGAGACCGGTATCAAGGCGGTTGACCTTCTCGCGCCTTTCATCAAGGGCGGCAAGGTTGGTCTTTTCGGCGGCGCCGGCGTTGGCAAGACGGTTCTCATTCAGGAATTGATACACAATGTCGCCTCCGAACACGGCGGCTATTCCGTCTTTGCCGGCGTAGGGGAGCGCGTACGCGAGGGCAACGACCTCTATCATGAAATGAAAGACTCGGGCGTACTCGAGAAAACCGCGCTTGTCTTCGGCCAGATGAACGAAGTTCCCGGCGCTCGCGCGCGCGTCGCCTTGAGCGGCCTCACGATGGCGGAAGCCTTCCGCGACGAGGGCGGTAAAGATGTCCTCTTTTTCATGGATAACGTGTTTCGCTTCGTACAGGCCGGATCCGAAGTCTCGTCGTTGCTCGGCCGCGTGCCGTCGGCCGTCGGCTACCAGCCGACGCTCGCCGAAGAGATGGGCAATTTGCAGGAGCGCATCACGTCGACGACCGAAGGCTCGATCACGTCCGTCCAGGCGATTTACGTCCCCGCCGACGACTTGACCGATCCGGCCCCCGCAACGACCTTCTCGCACCTCGATTCGACGATCGTGCTTTCGCGCCAGCTTGCCGCGCTCGCGATCTTCCCGGCGATCGATCCGCTCGAATCCGGATCAGCCGCGCTCACTCCGGAGATCGTCGGCGAAGAGCACTACCGCGTCGCGAACGAAACGCGCCGCGTCTTGCAGCGCTACAAGGACCTTCAAGACATCATCGCCATTCTCGGCATCGAAGAACTTTCCGATGAAGATAAAAAACTGGTCTACCGGGCGCGGAAAATCCAGCGTTTCCTCTCGCAGCCGATGTCGGTCGCCGAGGCTTTCACCGGCAAAAAGGGAGCGTACGTTCCGCTGAAAGAGACGGTCCGCGGATTCGGCGAGATTCTCGACGGCAAGCATGACGCACAAAACGAGCAGGTCTTTTACATGAAAGGCGGCATCGAGGAGGTCAAAAACTGATGATTACGCAAGCCACGTTCCACCTCGTCATCGCGTCCGTCGGCGAGACGCGCTTCGATGGAGCCGCGCTTTTTGCGACCTTGCCCGGAGCGGCGGGCGAGATGACCATACTCGCGCACCACGAGCCGATCGTGACGACCCTCGCAAAAGGAACCATCACCATCCGCGATGCATCCGGAGCGACAATGCGCTTCGATATCGCGCAGGGCGTTTTTGAAATGAGCGCGAATCGAGCCGTCGTCCTGCTCTAATCTCTTCGCATCCCGTACCTTCACGGCCCATGCATACTCAAGCACGACCTATCCCTATCTTTCATCTATAGGCGCGAGATAGGGATGTGGATATGTCGAGTAGGTTGTGAACGTGCAGCCACATGGTTTTCAACACGATATCGCTCGGTAAAGCTCGCCCGCGATATAATCACAACGTGAAGCGATCCTCGCTTTTTGTGTTAGGAGCATTCATATTCGCGGGCGCAACGATCGCCTTTGCGCAGGAGGTCGGTACCATTTCGCCCGGCATACCGGAAGGAGGCACGCCGATCACCGCTCGGGTGACGTGTTATGCGCCCGGTGCCGGCGGCAACATCGAAGGGCCGTTCGCGACTTCGCGTCCGGATCGCGACGGGCGTGCCATTCCTCACACGCTTGACGACGTCAGATTCGGAAGATCGAAATACGTCACGCTCGCCGGCAACCCCGCAAATTATGGCAAATGGTACAACATGGGCACGATTAGCTACATCAGCATCGTAGACAATCATCAGGTGACGCTTCAAAACGTCGTCGGCTACGTGCACGATACGGGGAGCGCTTTTCGAGAAGGTACGTGCGCGCGCTATAGTACCTGCACCGACATCTACCGGAAATTCGACATCGCCTACGGCGACTTTCGCCGCGGCGGCAACGTGGGGCTCGTAAACTCGATGCCTTTTTGCGCCAACAAAAACACGGCGTGGAAACAAGTCGGCGGCCCCGTCACGACGACGGTGACGACGGGCCCGCAGGTCTACGTGCCTCCCCCGCCACCGTCCGGGTCCGGGTATCCTCAGAATTTCGCGCCTTCGTATCCTCAACGCGCTTCGGCTCCCGCGGGGAGTCCGTTTGCCAACGTCACACCGACGTCGCAGAACTATTTCGCGACACAAGGCGTACCCGCGCAGCAAGGCTCGGCCGCCCAACAACTCATCGATGCGATCCGCAATCCGGCAACGATCTCGTCGAATCTGCCGGTGAATTACGCGGCGGAACTCGTCGCGCAGCCTCCGTCGATCACTCGCGGAATGAGCATACACGTGTCGTGGTCGAGCGTCGGAATGAAAACGGGCGATCCATGCGTACTCGCGCAAGAGGGCAAGGCGCTTGCGAGAAAGAATTCCGGATCGATCACCATCTCGACGACACAGGCGACTTCGCGCGGTACGATCCATTTTGTCTTGGGATGCGTCAGCCAATCGGGGAGCGCTGTGAGAAAAACGGCGGCCGTGGTTATCAAGTGACATGACGGGATTTACGCGGCGAATCGAGGATTTCGAGTGCGCGAATTGCCATGCGCTGGTACAAGGCGACGGTTATACCAATCACTGTCCGCGCTGTCTTTGGAGCAAACATGTCGACGTCGATCCCGGCGACCGGGCAGAATCGTGCGGCGGCATGATGCGACCCGTGAAGATTGAGGGTGCTTCTCCGGAGTACGTCATCGTGCACGCGTGCGAGAGCTGCCGCGCCGTTTCCCGCGTGCGTGCCGGGAAAGATGACGACACAGATGCACTCCTTCGCATTGCGGGAAATCCCTGACTTGGCATAATTGCGCCATGACAGTCGAAGGCCGTCAGGAGAGCGAAGGCGATCGTCGAGATGCCGATGTCGGGCTCTTCGACGCGTTCAGCTCCGCGCGTACCACGCCGTGGCCGACGATCCCGCACTACTACGGGACCGTCGTGCGCCAGCTGCTGCTCGGGGGTGCCGCATTGATGCTGCTCGCTTCGCCGCTCTACGGCAGCAACCTTCGTCTCGAGTTCCCGGTGATCGTGCTCGGCGCACTCCTCGCGGCGGGCTTCGGCGCGCTCATCACGCCGCACTCGAAGGCCGCAGCCTATGCGGCGGCCGCCATATCGGGCGCCGCGGTCGTCATCTACGCGACGTGGGGGATCTCCGGATACCTTGACGTGGGAGCGGTCGCTTTTGTCCTGCGGCTCGCGGTCGCGCTCGTCTTTCTGTTTGCCTTCTACTTCAGCATGAAAACGGTGCGGGCGTTCGCCCTGCACCAGGTGGGGCGCCGCGATGAACCAGACGAATTCGAGACAGAAGCGGAGAAAGCGGAAGACGAGCGATACGAAGGAGAGAAACACCGACCCGAACAATAAGAGCCGCCATGCCACGGAAGATTTTTTTGTTATTGGGGCATCCGGATAAGAGCGGCTTTTGCGGCGAGATCGCGGATGCGTACGAATCCAGCGCTCGAGCCGCCGGCCACCAGATAGAGCGCATGAATCTGGGAGATATGCAGTTCGACCCGATTTTGCATAAGGGCTATCGCGCCATGCAGGAGCTCGAGCCGGACCTCAAGCGTTTCCAGGAGCTCGTCACCGCGTGCGATCATTTTGTGATCGTGTACCCGGTGTGGTGGGTCAGCATGCCCGCGCTCCTGAAAGGCCTCTTCGACCGCGCGTGGCTTCCCGGTTCCGCGTTTCGCTACATCAAAACAAAAACGGGAACAAGGACCATTTTCTGGCACCGCCTTTTTCGAGGGAAGACCGCGCGTATTTTCATGACAAGCGGCACGCATCCGCTGTTAGTCCGCTTTTTGCCAGGCAACGTCAACGCCCAACTCAAATGGGGTATTTTGTGGTTTGCCGGCTTTTCGGTTCGTACGAAATGGTTCGGTCCTGCCGAAAACATTCCGGAGGGACGCAAAGTGCGCTGGCTCGCCTGCGCGCGCGAGCTCGGAAAAGCAGGGAAATAGCGCGACAGGCGCGACGTTGACTAGGAGCTCTGCCGCAGTAGAGTGTGCCTCTTAGGGGAGCCAGCGTTTCAAACATGAAAATATCGACCGGCTCGACGTTATTGAGGATTTTTGCCATCTTCTCGCTATTGACAATAACCGTCGGTATTGTCTCAGCGAGCGAAGTGGGGCAGAATGCCAGCCCCACCTTTTGCGAACGATTCCCGGCGCTTTCTCGTTTTCCTGTCTGTCAGCCGCCGCCCCCTCCACCTCCTCCGACGGATGCGTGTCCCAACGTCCCCGGCAATCAAACATCGCGGCCCTGTGCGGATGATCGATGCAAAGAGCAGGGAGGGATATGGCACGGCGATTCCTGCGAGTTCCCGACACCCCCTCCGCCGTCTGATAATAATAGCGGCAGGGGACATGACTTGTGTCAGCGATACATCGAATCCGCTTCGCGTATCGCCCCGCCGGAGTCGTGCGACATTTGCCCAAACGTCTCGGGTGTTCAACTGCAAGGCGACTGCGTGGATAAGATTTGCGCGGACGATGGCGGCACCTGGAGCGAAAACTCGTGCGTCATGCCGCCACTAGATATTTGTCCGAACGTTCCCGGTGACCAAGCCGAAGGGCCGTGTGCCGATGAGCAATGCAGCGAGCAGGGGGGTACATGGAATGACACATCATGCGTGATGCCTCCGGTTAGTTCCGCGCAGTGTTCGGACGGTCTAGACAACGACGCGGACGGGAAAATAGATTTCCCGGCAGACGGCGGATGTTCGAGTGCTAGCGATGATTCAGAGACAGGCTCGGGGGGAGGTGCGGCCGGCGGTAGCGGTGGCCGCGTGATTGCCAATTGATGTGCACGCAATAGTTGGTAGGATAGTCCGATGTCTTTGAGCATCGGCATTGTAGGTCTGCCAAATGTCGGGAAATCCACGCTTTTCAATGCGCTTACGCGCAAGGGCGTGCTTATCGCGAATTACCCGTTCGCGACCATCGATCCGTCGGTCGGGGTGGTTGCCGTACCTGATTTTCGCCTGGATAGGCTCGCAGAAATGTCACATTCCGAAAAAAAAGTGCCGGCCGCGGTGGAATTCGTCGATATCGCGGGTCTCGTCAAAGGAGCTTCGGAAGGGGAGGGTCTCGGCAATCAATTCTTGCAGCACATTCGCGAAGTGGATGCTATAGCAGAAATCGTGCGCATCTTCGACGACGAGGACATTCACCATGTTGCAGGCAACGTGGATCCGCGCTACGACATCGAGATAATCGACCTCGAACTCGTGCAGGCCGACAAGCAAACGGCGGAAAAGCGCCTCGAGCGCGTAGAACGTGACGCCAAAGGCGCGGATAAGGATCTCGTGACGGAGCGCGACGCGCTGCGCAAGCTCGTTCCTGCGCTGGCGCAGGGAAAGCCGGCGCGCAGCATCGCGCTCGACGAGAAAGAAAAAATAGCAGCCAAGAGCCTGCATCTTCTCACGATGAAACCGATCTTGTATGTCCTCAATCGGAAAAGCGGCGCGCTCAATATTGACGCGGAAAACGGGCCTCGCTGGCGCGAGCTCAAAGCGCATCTTGATTCCACCGGCGCCGCGTACGTGCTCGTCGATGCGGGAGTCGAGAACGAGCTTGGCGACGTGCATGCAGACGAAAAAGCGGACTTCCGGCGCGAGCTTGGCGTATCGAGCGACGGGCTAGACGACCTTATCAAAGCGGGATACAAACTGCTCGACCTTATCTCCTTCCTCACGACCGGCGAGAAAGAGAGCCGAGCGTGGACGATTCCGCGCGGCTCGAGCGCTCCCGATGCCGGCGCGGCTATCCACACCGACTTTCGCGACAAATTCATTCGCGCGGATGTTATCCGGTGGGATCGATTAGCCGAGTGCGGCTCGTGGGCGAAAGCTCGCGAGAAGGGCCTCGTGCGTACCGAGGGAAAGGAGTATATCGTGCAAGACGGCGACGTGATGGAGTTCAAGATATAGACGAACCCCGGGCGCTATGCCCGGGGTTTGAAGACGAAGTACGCACGCCGCGTTTAGCAGCGAAGTACCTGTTCGACCAGCGATTGGGTCGCAAGCACCTGCTTGCTCGCTTTGGTCAACAGGTGCTTCTGGAACAGAGTGTCGAGCTTGATCGCAGCAAGATCGAGCGTCCGGCCCTGTCCCGCGGCGCATACTCTTGCGCTCACCCTGATGCTGCCATCATTCGAGCGGCAGACGGAAAAATCGCGCAGCAGCTTGCACTTCTGGACCTCATCTTCGAGAGCATCGATTTGGCCGTAGGTGATCGTCGCGCTGAATTCGGGCTGAACCCAGGCGCCGATCACGACACTGATGAGCTCCTTTCCCAGCCCATCTCTTGAGAACACCACGGTGGCAGTTGTCGGTAAGTTTCGATGACGCGGCATCATTTCCTCCTTGAGCGTAAACTGTCCGGTGGATCGTTACTATACAACGAAAATCTCTGCTTGCCAAGGATGGCCACGTGCGCTCGTCGCGCTATACTTTCCGTATGGACAAACCAAAAGTGACCCCGAAGGATTTCTTTTTGTGGTTCGCGGCGATGCTATTTTTGTATGCGGGCGTTTTCAACTACGTCGCGCTCGTGTGGGATTACATCAACTACAGTTTCCCCGATCCGCTGCAGTACTATCCGAGCGACCCTTACCAGAGCGGCATCAGCTGGGAGATGGCGTCGCTCATCGTGCTCGCGCCTCTTTTCCTCGTCCTCATGTGGTGGATACACCGATCCATCAAGGCCGATTCGACGCGCGGTGAAATCTGGATCCGTCGCTGGGCCCTGTACTTGACGCTCTTTGTCGCGGGAGTCACGATCGCCGTCGATCTGATCTACGTCTTGTACGCCTTTTTAAGCGGCACGGATCTCACGGCCCGGTTCCTTCTCAAAGCGCTCGTCGTCCTTGCGGTCGCTGCGGTCGGCTTCATGCACTTTCTCGCCGATCTCTGGGGGTATTGGGAGCAATTCCCCGGTCGCAATCGTTTCGTCGCCCTCGCGACGGCTCTTCTCGTCGCGATCACGGTGATCGCGGGGTTTTTTATTGTCGGCACGCCGGCCCAAGCCCGGTTGTACCGCTTTGACGAACAGAAGGTGAGCGACCTCACTTCGATCCAGTACCAAATCGTCAATTACTGGCAATCGAAGCAGAGATTACCCATATCTCTCAGTGATCTGAATGATTCGATCTCGAATTTCACCGTCCCGAACGACGCCCAGAGCGGCAAACCCTACACCTACAAGATAACCGGAGCGCATTCGTTCCAGCTCTGCGCAACCTTCAATGCCGAAACGCACGGCAACAATCCAATCCTTGCGCGCCCGAGCGAGCCGATGGCGGTAGGGGAGGCGGGAAAACCGATAGCCGACAATTGGCTGCACGGCGCCGGAGAGGCGTGTTTTGACCGCGCCATAGACCCTGAGCGCTACCCGCCTTTCTCGAAGCAAAAGACCCTGTAAAACGGGCATTTTCGAGCGTCGAAGCCTGTGATAGGCTGATCTGCGATGCACGGCTACGACCACAAGAAGATAGAGACCAAATGGCAAAAAGCGTGGGCGAAAAAGGGCCTCTATAAAACATCCGATAAAGTAAAAGGGAAGGACAACTTTTACCTGTTGGTCGAATTCCCGTATCCATCCGGCAATCTCCACGTCGGGCACTGGTACGCCTTTTCCGTGCCCGACATTCTCGCACGCATGATGCGAATGCAGGGTAGGAACGTGCTCTATCCGATCGGTTTCGATGCGTTCGGCCTTCCGGCGGAAAATGCCGCGATCAAAAACAGGGTGAATCCGCGAAAGTGGACGCTGGGCAACATCGAATTCATGAAAAAGCAGATACGTTCGATGGGAACCTCATTCGACTGGTCGCGAGAAATCCTCACCTGCGATCCGGCATATTACAAGTGGACGCAATGGCTCTTCCTTCAATTTTTCAAGAGAGGTCTGGCGTATCAGAAAGAGACTCCCGCCAATTGGTGCCCGAAAGACAAGACGGTGCTCGCCAACGAACAAGTCGTGGATGGCAAGTGCGAGCGTTGCGGCACGCAGGTAATCCAGAAAGAAATGCCGCAGTGGAATCTCAAGATAACCGACTACGCCGATCGGCTCATCAATGATCTCGACGCGCTTGACTGGCCGGAGCAGATAAAAGAATCGCAGCGCAACTGGATCGGCCGTTCCGAAGGATACGAAATCGATTTTCCTCTTGTTTTCGACGATGGCAAAAAGTACAAGTATGTTCTCTTGCACGGCTATACGGGACACGCGTCGGATGCGCGGTGGCAGTGGATACGGCGCGAATTGGAAGCGCTGGGGCACGAGGTCATCATTCCCGAACTCCCGAATACCGATGATCCGAGCGAGGAAGAACAGGTCGAAGTGGCTTTACACGCTACAGAGTACGATGAACGGACGGTTCTCTTTGGCCACAGCCTCGGCGCGACGGTCGCGATGAAGGTTGTGGAAAAGCTTACAGCTCCGATATCACGCCTCGTGCTAGCCGGAGCCGTGGTCAATCCGCGATTCAAAGACAAGAAACGGCCGTTCGAGAAGAAGTTCAGTTGGAGATTCGACCCCGAAGCAATAAAAAAGAACGCGAAAAGCATTACGGTACTCCACGACCCGCGGGATTACGCGATCACCGAGAAACAAAGACAACTCATTGAAAACATGCTCAATCTGAAGGCACGGCTATGCAGCACGACCGAGCCGCACTTTACGGGCGACAGGGAGCCGGATCTCCTCATGTGGCTGCGTCCGACCATCCGTGTTTTCACCACTCGCCCCGACACGCTCTATGGCGGCACTTTTCTCGTTCTCGCGCCCGAACATCCTTGGATCAAAGCGGCCCTGCAAAATGACGGACATCGTAAGTCCGTCATTTCAAACGAGGCAGAGATTCAACGCTACGTCGAGAATGCAGCGAAAAAGACAGAGCGCGAACGACAGGAGAGCAAGGAAAAGACGGGAGTTGAGCTGATGGGTGTGAAAGCCATCAATCCAACGACCGGAGCCGAAATACCGCTGTGGGTGGCCGACTACGCTCTGATGGGATTCGGCACTGGTGCGTTATTTGGCGATGCGCACGACGCCCGCGACGTCGCCTTTGCGAAAAAGTACGGCATTCCGTTGAGGGAAACAATAGAGCCTTTGTTCATTCAGGAAACAGGGCTAGACAAAATTCGATCAGATGAGCCATTTACGGAGCGCAATTCCATTCACGCGTTCGTTAAGCATTGGTCGGACGAAAAGTACATGGCGGTGCACTATGTGCCGAGTGATATCAACGAGTGTGTGTCTGGTGGGATCGAAGAAGGTGAAGATGCGGTAACGGCGGCACAACGTGAGATACGTGAAGAGACAGGTTACAGTAAAGCGCGCTTCGTCAGGAAGTTGGGCAATCGAGTTCATGCGAAGTATTACAGCGTTGAACGCAAGAAGAACATGTTCGTGCATTTTACCCCACTCCTATTCCAACTTGAAGATGATACTCAAGAGGAGATATCGGCGAGTGAAAAGGCGCGCCATGAGGTAAGTTGGCTTTCGAAGGAAGAGGTAGGGCGATTCTTCAACCGGGACGATATCCGTCTGGGCTGGAGTCGCGTCGAGAATGATATTCCGTATGAGGGAAAGGGGATACTGTTCGACTCTGGAGAGTTCAGCGGGCTCACGAGCGATGAGGCGATGCCGAAGATCGGCGAGAAATTCGGACGACTGGTCAAACACTATCGCCTGCGCGATTGGATAGTATCGCGCCAACGCTATTGGGGAGTGCCCATACCGATCATTCATTGCGCAACGTGCGGCCCTGTTGCCGTGCCCGACAAAGACCTGCCCGTCAAATTACCGGAAGTCAGAGATTATCTGCCGGACGGGAAGGGGAAATCGCCGCTCGCGAAGGTAATCAAATTCGTTCAGGTAAAATGTCCGCGCTGCAAGAGTTCGGCGCAGCGAGAAACCGACACGCTTGATACGTTCGTGGACTCGTCGTGGTATTTCTTGCGCTACACAGATCCAAAGAATAAAAAGAAATTCGCCGATGCAAATAAGATGGATCATTGGATGCCGGTCGATCTCTACTCCGGCGGCGCGGAGCATACGACCATGCACGTGCTCTATTCCCGTTTCTGGCAGAAGGCGATGTTCGACCTCGGGCTCGTGAAAGACAAAGAGCCGTACGTGCGGCGCATGAATCGCTCCATCATTCTCGGGCCGGACGGCCAAAAAATGAGCAAATCGCACGGCAATGTCATCGATCCCGACGAAGTGGTCGCGCGGCTCGGGGCGGACACGGTGCGCATGTATCTCGCCTTCATCGGTCCGTACAGTGAGGTCTCCAGCTTCCCGTGGAATCCCGACGGAGTGGTCGGCGTCCGTCGCTTTCTCGAGCGGGTGTGGAATGCCGGCCAGAAATTGGCGGTGCAAGAGAAGCGAGTGGATGCGCTGCGACACATATTGCACAAGACCGTGAAAAAAGTCGGAGACGACATTATCGCGCTGAAATTCAATACCGCCATCAGTCAACTCATGATATTTCTCAACGCCGCGGAAAAAGAGAAAAAGATCGGCAAAGAACAGTGGGAAACGTTTTTGCGTCTCCTCGCGCCGTTCGCGCCGCACATGACAGACGAGCTCTGGCATTCCGCCGGCCGCAAACGATCCGTTCACATGGAATCGTGGCCGAAATACGACGAATCTCTCCTCAAAGACGAGCGAATGACGATGGCCGTGCAAATCAACGGCAAAACGAGAGGCGAGGTTACTCTCGCGAGCGATAGCGACAAGACGGTCCAAGAGCAGGCGGCGAGGTCGGTCGTCGCAACGCGCCTTCAGGGGAAAAACGTGCTGCGCGCGATCGTGGTGCCGGGAAGACTCGTCAATTTTGTCGTCGCGGATTGATCAGATCTTGAATACTTCGGGGCCCTCGCTCGTGTCTTTGAGGGCATAGCCTTTGCCCTCAAGCGCCGCGCGCAGCTCGTCGGCGCGCGGCCAATCCTTGGCCGCGCGCGCTTCCTCGCGATCCCTCATCAGTGCGCGAACGTCTTCTGGCAAGTCGGCGAGCGTAACGGGAATCTCGCTCTCGGAAGCGGCGAGTCTTTTTGCCTGCTCGTCGGGCTCGAGGAGATTCAAACCGAGCACGCGGTCGAAATCGAGCAGCGTCGCAAGCACTTCAGCTTTGAGGAGAGAAGCATCTTTCGTCATCTCCCACAGCACGGCGAGCGCACCGGGCGTGTCGAGATCGTCGTTGATACGCTCGGTGAATTTGCTCTTCCACGACGCGGCAGGGGAGGACGGCGGCTCCGCAATCGACAGCCGAAGCGAGAGAATCTTCCCGTACGCCGTTTGCGCCGCCGCAAGCGCTTCCCACGTAAAGTTCGAGTTCGTCCGGTAGTGCGCGCCAAGCAGAAGATACCGCAGCGAGAGGGGATGAAAGCCGCGCTCCACGATATCGGATAGATACACGATATTTCCTTCGGATTTCGCGATTTTGGCGCCCTCGAGCTGGAGATGAGCCCGGTGAAGCCAGAAACGGCTCAACGGACGCTTGCCGGTGGCGCATTCGGATTGCGCGATCTCGTTGTTGTGGTGAATAGGAATATGCTCGATCCCGCCGGTGTGAATATCGATTTGGGCGCCGAGCACGGCGCGAATCATCGCGGAGCATTCGATATGCCAGCCGGGAAAGCCCCTGCCCCACGGCGAATCCCAGCCGATCTTTTTGCCGGATTTCCAAAGGAGAAAATCCGTCGGATGGCGCTTGGAATCGTCCTTGCCGACGCGGGCGCCCTCTTTCAAACCTTCCAGCCGCACCTTGCCGAGTTTACCGTAATCGCTGAAGCGCGACGTATCGAAATAAACGCCGTGCGCGCCCCTGTACGCGTATCCCTTCTCCTCGAGGGTCTTGATCATCGCGATTTGCGCGGGAATGTAATCACTCGCGCGGGGAAATGCGATCTTTTCGACTTCAATATTAAGGGCGCGAATGTCTTCGAGAAAAAGGTTGGCGTATTTCTCGCCGAGCGCGCGCATGTTCGCGAGAGTAGGGGAAAGACCCTCCCGCTTGAGACCTCTGGTCATCTTGTCTTCGCCCTCGTCGGCGTCCGATGTGAGGTGGCCAAAGTCGGTGAAGTTGATCGCCTGCTTCACGGTATAGCCGTTGTACTCGAGCATTCTGCGAAGCACGTCGGTAAAAACGAACATCGAAAGATTCCCGATATGCTGGCGGCCGTAAACCGTGGGCCCGCAGTTGTACATGCGCACCTCTTTTGTATGAGCGGGCAGGACGAATTCTTGCAGCTCGCCGCCGAGCGTGTTGTGCAGACGCACAGATACGCCATTGCCAGAGCGTTTTTTTTGCGTCCACGCGGCCGCCGCGTCGATCATCATGACATACAGCGAACCGACGAATTCGAGTAACGACGACATGAAAGCGCTACAGCCACTTCCTATACCGGAAATACCAGAGCATTCCGACTCCCGCGACAAAGACGCTGCCGACGATCACCCAAAAGCCGTTGGGAATGTTGCTGATCGGATTGCTTACCGTGTTGACGTCGAAGATCGCGACGAAGAGCGATAGCGGAAAAGTGAGGAGCGCCATGATGGTAAGGATGCGCATCGTTTCGTTTTGCTTCGTCGTGAGCAGAGAGTCGTTGGTCTCGCGAAGTTCATGGAGAGATTCGATCTCCCTCATGACGTGATTGTGGACCCGGTAGTATTCGTCGGAAAGGGCACGGACGTAGGGCGCGAACGATTCGCCGAAGAATTGCGCGCCTACCGTCTCGAATTCGCGCAGCACGTCGCGATGAGGCTCAATGCGCTGTCGGAGACTCAAGAGATCGCGGGCGTTGCGCGAGATCGTCTCGACCATCTGCACTTCGTGTCCGCTGAAAATATGCTCTTCGATGATTGCAAGCTCATGTCTGATGTATTCGACCTCGTGCTCGACTGACTGGTAGAGTTTCTTGAGCATGTAGTAGAACATGTAGCCTGCGTGATCGCCGAGGTTGCTCTTGTCGAGCAGAGAATTAACTTCGAAAACCTTCGAGAATTTGTGCAGCGGATCGATCGTTTCGTAATGAGTCGTCACTAGGTACTTCTTGCCGATCAGGAAATCCACTTCCTGCTCCCGAGTTTTGTGGCTGTGGCGCAGGGCGGGAAAGTGAAGCACGAGGTATAGGTAGTCGCCGTGATACTCCGCGTGCGGCTTGGTCGAGGGAAGCAAGAGTTCTTCGGCGACGAGCGGCTCGACGCCGAACTCATTGACGATATCTTGTACTTCGTCGCGGGTGGGGGATTCAAGGTCGATCCACACCAAGCCGTTATGCTGGTAGCGGCTATGCATTCGAAAAGTATACCGCCACTCTTTCATAGTCACTAGGGCTGCCTCGCACAAAGTGGCCAACGGGTATGAGATATGGGATAATCCCCGCAATGTATACAATCGCGCGCAAGCAGATACCGCTCGCGCTCGCCGTTTTGTGCGGAGCGGCGATAGCGCTTGTGGCATTCGGGGCAGGGCTCGTATTCGCGCCGAGAATGCCCGATGGCGTGATGCCGACTCTTTCAGGCGGGAGTGCTCCTCCGCAAGATGTCGATTTTTCACCGGTGTGGAAAGCGTGGGGCGTGATAAACGATAAATTCGTCCCGGCCGCGGTCGCAACGTCGACAAAAGTCGCGACTTCCACCGAAGAGATGAATCAGGAAAAAGTATGGGGCATGATCGAAGGATTGGCCGCTTCACTCAATGATCCGTATACCTTTTTCCTTCCGCCGCCGGAAAACCAGCAATTCACCGACGACATGAGCGGCGCATTCGAAGGTGTCGGCATGGAGATCGCGGTACGCGATCAAGTCCTCACGGTCGTTTCGCCCCTCAAGGGCACTCCCGCAGAAAAAGCCGGGCTCAAGAGCAAGGATCAGATACTGAAGATCGACGGAGAATCGACCCAGGGACTTGATGTGAATGCGGCGGTGCGGAAGATCCGAGGGCCAAAGGGAAGCATCGTGACGCTCACCGTGTTTCGATCAGGATGGAGCGAGCCGAGGGAGATTAAGGTCATGCGCGACGTGATCAACGTGCCGACGCTTTCAACGACGGCGCGCGAGGACGGGGTCTTCGTCATTCAGCTCATGAGCTTTACCGCAAATTCTCCGGAGCTTTTCCGCAACGCGCTTCGTGAATTCGTGCGGTCGGGCGATACCAAGCTCGTTCTCGATTTGCGCGGAAATCCCGGCGGCTATCTCGAGGCGGCGGTCGAGATGGGAAGCTGGTTCTTGCAAAGCGGCAAGGTGATCGTCACGGAGGATTATGCCGGACATGCGCCCAATATCGTCCATCGAAGCCTCGGCTACGACATTTTCAATAAGAATTTGCGCATGGTCGTGCTCGTCGATCACGGCTCGGCATCCGCGGCGGAAATACTTGCGGACGCCCTGCATCACTATCGCATCGCAACAATGGTAGGAGACAACACCTTCGGCAAGGGATCGGTGCAAGAGCTCGTCGACATCGCAAACGGGAGCGCGCTCAAGATCACGGTCGCCCGCTGGCTCGGGCCCGATGGCGAACAGATACCGCGGGAAGGAATCATTCCCGACGTGCGCGTAGAGTTTACGGACAAGGACAAGGAAACGGGGAGGGATCCGCAGATGGATCGCGCCGTGGAGATACTGAGAAACGGCCTGTGAAAGTGATTCTCCTTAAAGACGTGGGCGGAGTGGGGCGGCGTGATGAGGTACGCGAAGTTTCCGACGGCTACGCGTTCAACTTCCTGATAGCGCGCGGACTGGCGGTGCAGGCGACTTCGGAGGCGCTTGCTCGGCATGAGAAAAACGTAAGCGCGTCTGCCGCAAAACGCGCGGCCGATGAAGAACGGCTCGCAAAATCTATCCGGGCGCTCGAAGGCAAACGAATCGAGCTTACCGTGCGCGCGACCGAGAAAGGAGGGCTTTTCAAATCAATCGGCGCGGACGAGATTCAAAAGGCGCTTGGCGATATTCCTCAAGACGCCATTGTGCTTCAGAAACCCATCAAATCGACAGGGGAGCACCAGGTAACGATTCGCGCCTCGGGCGCGGAGGCGCATATCAGCATCGCCGTAAGCGCGATTAAATGACGTCGACGACGGCTCTTCGCTTGGAGCGGCCGTCGAAATTGGTCTTACGAGTCGAGCGAAAGTGCACAACGCCCGCGATGCGTGCGAAAAGCGTGTGGTCTTTCCCCATGCCGATATTTCTACCCGGCACGATAGCCGTGCCGCGCTGCCTGACGATGATCTCGCCGATAGCCACTTTTTGGCCGTCTGAGCGCTTTACGCCGAGATACTTCGGGTTTGAGTCATTGAGGTTTTTAGCTGTCCCGCCTGCTTTGGTTGTTGCCATAGTGTTTTATGATTACGTGCATGCCAAATATACAGGAAATATGGCTGGAAATCAAGGGTGTGGGGCGTGAGGCCGTCGCACAGTGGGGGCTTATCGCTATCGTGATACTGCTCGGCATCAGCTCCTTCGAACTCGGCCGGCTTTCAGCTCTGGAGTCCGCAACGCCGGTGCTTTCCATCACGTCTACGCATCTCGCGCCGCACCCCCGTCAGCTTGTCCAAGGAGGCTTGTACGTGGCCTCGCGTTCCGGGAGCGTCTATTACTATCCGTGGTGTACGGGGGCGACGAAGATTCTTCCGGCGAATCAGGTCTGGTTTGCCGATGAGAGCGCCGCGGTGCGCGCAGGCTATAGAGCGGCGAAGAACTGCAAAGGAATGGAGTAAGGATTGTGTCGTTTGGGCATACTCTCTCGCGGAGATATACTGTTCGTATGTTGGTCGTCGACGTGGAAGCATCGGGCACCGAAGCCTCAAAGCACTCCATCGTGAGCGTCGGGGCGCTCGATCTGGCGAATCCTTCCAATCGATTTTACGAGGAATGCCGCACGTGGGATGGAGCGCATATCATGGACGAGGCGCTCGCGGTGAACGGATTCACGAAAGGCCAGATCACCGACCCCCAAAAACAGAGCGAGGCCGATCTCGTGCATGCTTTTCTGCGCTGGAGCGATGCGCTCGATGAGCGTACGCTCGCCGGACAGAACGTTTCTTTCGATCGCGATTTTTTGAAGGCAGCCGCCGAACGTGCCGGACACACCGAGTGGCCGTTCGCGTACCGGACCATCGATACGCACACGCTCTGCTACATGCACATGGTACAGCGCGGCCTGCAACCTCCGACGATTCACAAGCGAAGCGCGCTCGACCTGGATTCGATTCTCAACTACTGCGGGATTCCCGAGGAGCCAAATCCGCACAACGCACTCACCGGAGCGCTTTCGCACGCGGAAGTCATCGCGCGGCTTTTGTATGGAAGAAAATTGCTGCCGGAATTCGCACAGTTCGAGATTCCGTGGAAAAATAGTGCGTCGTTTAGGGCAATACCCCGCAGGGGAGAGGGGGTATAGCGACAATGCGTAGCAGATCCACTTTGCATACGGAAAAGAGATAACAAATACCGCGGCCTGTATTTTTTCTTGCTCAAGCGCCGCAAAAGAGCGTTGCGCAATTCACGTGCACTCGTGGTGTAATACTTGTGGATATCGGGGCGGCGAGATGTGAAGCGTCGCACAATATATCTTTTGCGACGTATACATACGTATACGATCGGAAAAGATTCGCACGATTGTGCGGACTGAGCCGTTGTACAGTCGCACAATCGTGCCAAAATGATGCGCGACACCTTCATGGGACACAAGGAAGAGATCAGACGGATTCTCACGTCCCCCGAACGACGTGTCTTCCGAAAGCTCTCGACACCCCGGAAGATCCAAGATTACCTGGATGGCCTCCCTATCAACTTTGAGCTCTCGGGGGAGTCGAATTACTCTCCGAGGCGCGTGTTGAGCGCAAAGAAAGCGCATTGTCTCGAAGGCGCCGTGTTCGCGGCGGCCGTATTGGCCTACCACGGCAGGAAGCCGTTTTTGATGGATTTTCGCACGACGCCGAAGGATGATGATCACGTGGTCGCGCCGTTTGTTGAAAAAGGACTGTGGGGCGCGATAAGTAAAACGAATCACGCGATTTTGCGCTGGCGCGATCCGATCTATCGCTCGCCACGCGAGCTCGCGATGTCGTATTTTCACGAGTATCTCGAGTGGGATGGCCGCAAATCGCTCCGGGAGTATTCCGCGCCTTTTGACCTCACGCGGTACGCGCCTCACGAGTGGGTGATCGCCGAAGAAGACCTCGATTGGCTCGTCGAAGCGCTCGACGAGGCACGCCACTTCCCTATTGCGCCGAAAAAAATCTTGCGGCAGACGCGCCGCGCCGATGCAATCCAACTTTGCGCGATGAAATTAACCGAATGGAAGAAACCCTACAAGTAGTTGAGCGGATTGAGATAGCCCGAAAGCGGCGCGACGGGCATGACTGCGCTTGAGCACGAAGTCGATTTGTTGGTCGCGGAACCGAGCTTGATGATCTGCGTTGCCGCCGTCACATAGACGCCGAAGTGCAGGTGCGGGCCGGTTGCGTAGCCGGTTTCGCCGCTGTAACCGAGGATCTGGCCGGTAGAAACCGACTGCCCCTCGGAAACGGCGATCTGCGAAAGATGCGCATACATGGTACTCAAGCCATTGCTATGCTTCACCATCACCCATTTGCCGAAACTGTAGCAGCCGCGAACCTGATCGGTGTTACCGGTGCCGATGACGGTGCCCGAAAGCGCGGCAAGTATCGGAGTGCCGATCGTCGCCGCGAGATCGATGCCGTTGTGGCCTTTTCCATTGTACGCGCCCGACATCGCAAACGGCGTGTTGCCGAAGTATTGCGTAATCCTGACCTGTTCGAGAGGCCACTGCAAGATGCCCTTGCCGGCCGGAGTGATATCGGAAGGGTTGATCGCGACATTGAATTTCGCCTTGAGATCGGACAGCGCCGCCTCCAGAGCAGCCTCTTGAGACTTTTTTTGCTTGATGATGGCCTGGTAATTGGCCTCTTGATTCTTCGTTTCGGCAAGCAGGTCGTTCTGCGTTTTCTTGGTCGCGCTGAGGGAGCCCTGCTGCGCGACGAGCGTGCCTTTTTGTTTCTCGAGCTGCGCTTTTTTATCTTCGGTTTTTGTCTTGGTATCGGTTAGAGATCGTTTCTGTGTCGCGAGCTCGTCGATCTGCCCGTTGATGGCGGCGTGGAGAGATGCGCTTTGGTCCACCTCGCGCCACGCGTCGCCTACGGTATTACCCGCAAGGATCTGGACGATGAGCGGCTGATCCTCGATGTCCGACAGGCGGCGGATCGACTCCCCGAGACCCGCTTTGTCGGTCGCGATCGAAGATTCTTTGTCGGCGATACCGGCGGAGAGTTGCTGGATTTCGAGCTGTGTCGACCCGATTTTATTTTTAGTGACGTTGATCGAAGCGGAGGTTTTCTTCAGCGAGAGATCGATTTGAGAAAGCGTATTTTGGAGCGTTTGTTTCTTTCCCGACACCGCTTCGAGCTGCTTTTGGTACTGCGCGATCTCTTTATCAAGCTGCTCGATCGCCGCATTGTGCACGTCGATTTGGCGTTGTAGATCATCCGCGGTCTGCGACGTGGTTGTGGCGCTTTGCGCAAAAAGAAGCACCGGCACGATAAGGAACGGGAGCATAAGCGCTCCAGCGCGTATTCTTCCATCACTCCTCATACGGGCAGCGCTCGGAGAGCCGCGTCTATCCGGCGGAGCGTCGAATCTTTGCCGATGATCGACGCGACCACGAATGGATCCGGAGAGCGCTCTTTTCCAGTGAGCGCATAGCGCAGCGGCCAGAGCACCGCACCACGGCCATGTTCGCTCGCATAGTCCCAGAGGGCGTCTTTGATCGCCGTCTCGCTTTCAAAATCGACGCCATCAAGCGCGCCAATCGCGTATCGCAGATGATTTTCAGCCTCATTAGCGCTGGATTTCCTTTCGGGTATCTTGCTCGCATCGAGCTTCGGATCCGCGAAAAAGAAATCGTACTCCCCCGATTCGACCAAGGAGGCAAGCTGGTCCGTCGAATGGATCGATTGAGAAAGCAAGGAAGCGATGCGTTCCGCGATGGGAGGATCGCACGCGATGCCGCGCGATTCCAGACCCGCGCGCAGCGTCGGCATATAGTAGGCGATGAAACCGGCTCGCGGCATCGCGCGGAGGTATTCCCGGTTGAACCAGTTGAGCTTTTCGATGTCGAAGATTGCTCCGCTTTTGTGCAGATCCTTCAGATCGAACTCTTCCACCATTTCCTGCAGGCTGATCAGCTCGCGCTGCGATGGCGGCGTCCAGCCGAGCACCGCGAGATAATTGAGAAGCGCGGGCGCAAGGTAGCCCTTGGAGCGATAATCTCGCACGGCGACGTCACCCGTGCGCTTGGAGAGCTTGGCGCGCTCTGGAGACAGATGGAGCGGATAGTGAGCATACGCCGGGCGCGATACGCCGAGCGCCTCCTGGATAAGAATCTGCCGCGGCGTGTTCGAGATGTGGTCCTCGCCGCGGATGACGTGGGTAATTCCCATATCGGCATCATCGACGACGACCGCGAGATGGTAGAGCGGGTCATCGGCCGATCGAGCAATCGCGAAATCCTTGAGTTCGGCCGTATCGAAAGTGATATCGCCGCGGATCAGATCGCGAAAGGTCACCTTTGTGCCGGGATTCTTAAGGCGTATAACCGCAACGCGCGTTCCGGGATCCTTCTTGCTCTCCTCATCGGAGGAGTACGCCTTCCCTTCTGCGATAAGTTTCTCGATCGCCGCGCGATACGCGGCCGTGCGCTCGGATTGCCGATGAAACTCGTCCCAAGAAAGGCCGAGCCAGTGCAGTTGTTCGATGATATCTTCCTCGAATTCGACGCGGCTGCGTTCTTTGTCCGTGTCTTCGCTTCGAAAGATGATCGCGCCATCGTTCTTTTTCGCGAATAGGTAGTTCAGTATCGCCATGCGGGCCGTGCCGACGTGGCAGTACCCTGTAGGGCTCGGAGGCAGTCTGACTCGAACGGAGGACATATCAGACGGGTTCGTGCCCGATCGCGATATCGAGCAAGACTTGCGCCAGCTTTCGCGCGGCTTCCGGCCGCGCGAAAGCGCGAGCGGCCTCGGCCATCGATGCGCGCATCGTCTGATCGCTCATGAGGCGGGTCACCTCGGCGACGAGCAGGTGCGGCGTCAGGTTGTGCTGTTCGATGACTATCGCCCCTCCCGCGCGCGCATAGGAAAATGCGTTCTCCGTTTGATCATGCGAGACGTCTTCCGGAATCGGAACGAGGATCGCCGGTATGCCCCAGCTCGCAATCTCGAAAATGGTACCCGATCCCGCCCGCGCGATAATGAGATCCGTGATCCCCGCGGCCATGCGAAGCGCGAGCGTGTTCAAAAGACCGAATATCTTGTAACGAAGCGCGAAACGGGAATCCTTGAGGATCACGCCCGAGAGCCTGCCCACCTCTTCGACGTTGGCATTCCCCGCTTGATGGACGACGTTGTATTCCTGCAAGAGCGACGGGAGAGCGTCCAGTACAACTTCATTGATGGCGCGCGCGCCTTGGGAGCCGCCCATGATAAAGATCGTCGGAACCCCGGTATCTAGTTTGAGGAATTCATGGCCGCCCTCGGGGCTTCTCGTTACGATCTCTTTACGAATCGGATGGCCGATACTCGCTATTTTGCCCCGCACTTTCTCGGGGAATTTCTTGGCGGCGTCGGCATGCGCCAACCCGATCCATACGGAGAATTTCGACGACCAGAGGGAGACCCTACCGGGCGTCGCGTCGGCATCGTAGATCACCACCGGGATTTTTAGGATGCGCGCCGCCGATAGAGTCGGAAACGCCGCATAGCCTCCAGTTGAAAAGATGACGTCGGGATACAGTCGAAAAAGAAGAAAAATTGAGCGAATGATGCCCGCGACGCTTAAGAATAGCGTCACCACGTTCAACAAACTCGGGTAGCGACGCAATTTTCCGGCGGGAGAACTGACATACTGGATGTCATGCTCAAGCAGCGCCTCGGCGTCGAAAGCCGGCGGACCGACGTAAAGCAGCTCTGGCTCGATAAGCGTCCGCTCTTTGCAAATATCCTCGATCGCTTCCGCGACCGCGATCAGCGGGTAAAAATGTCCCCCGGTACCGCCTCCAACAAGCACAATGCGCATGGTAGCGCTCATTTTATCACGCTACAGGGAGCGCGTGGAATCTCTATACGCATGTCCGTCATTTCTTTTGCTTCTCGCAGAAGATCAACGAAGCATCGATAATCCTCGTCTACGATCGAAGATCGTGAACCTGCCAACGGCACGATTGAGGACGTGGTACACATGACCGCCAACATCAACACGAGCGACACGAACCATGCAAATACTATACCACGCGGTCGATCAATTAATTGTGCCCGTCCCCGTTACTCGTTACTTTGTCCCCGTTACTTTACAATAGAGCATTATGGCGCACTGGCGCATCACAGCGGTTGTCATCCTCTCTTTCCTCGCAAGCGCCATTTTTGCTTTTGCCTCCGCTCCCGCCGCTCCGCCGCTGCCGCTCACCGCGACATGCAACGCCGCCGGCACGCAGGCGACGCTCAATTGGACACCGGTTGCGGGTGCCGATCATTACTGGCTGCGGGTCAATGACTATCTCACTCCTGATTGCTCGTCGCCGACCGTGACGGGCCCCAACGGCTACTGCACGAGCGGAGTCGATTACGTCAACGATGTCGCCCAGCCCGGCGTGACGGTGAACGTGCCGACCGATCGCAATCTCGTCTGGTGGGTGCACTCGGTTTCGAGTACAGGTGAATACAGCGAGCAGACGACGTTTGATTTTACATGCTATCCGCCGCAACCTGCTGCGCCTCCCGCCCTATCGATCAGCGCCTCACCTGCTACGATCGGGGCGGGACAGTCCTCGACAATCTCGTGGAGCGCGAGCAACTATTACAGCTGTACCATCGGCGTCTTTCCGGCGCCGAATTACACGATCTTCAATTATTCGCCACCGTGGAGCGGCAGCAATACCACGGGTCCGCTCTCAACGAATAAGACATACACTCTGTCGTGTTTGGACACCAACAACCAATACAGCTATTCGTCCTCGACCGTCGTCACCGTTATTCCCGCTCCGACATGCGCGGTGACAATCAGCCCCACATCGTATAATGCCCCCGCTTCCGCGACTCTCTCGTGGTCTTCATCAAACGCAGCAAGCTTCTACATCAACTCCGTAGGATACGTCGGCGCCTCCGGTTCGACGACGGTCTCACCCTCGGCTTCCACCGACTACAGCGGCACGGTGACAGGTCCCGGCGGTTCCGCGACGTGCCCCGCGACACTCACTGTCCATCCCTCCTGCACCTTCAATGGTCAAACCGTCACGCACGGATCATCCGTTACCGCATACCAAGCCGCGACTGTCCCGTACGGCTCCTCCTGTGCCTCGCAAGTTCGCACCTGCACCGAAGGAACACTCTCAGAGTCGTATCAGTATCCCTCCTGCGCTGTCAGCCCTCCTGCAAATTGCACGCTCGACGGCGCGACCGTTCTCCACGGCCAATCCCGAACGTTCTATTCAAAACAAACCGCGCCCGTGGGCCAGCTTTGCTCGGCACTGGGCCAGTCACGCACCTGTACCGACGGATCGCTCTCCGGCTCTCCCTCATACCAGTACGCGTCCTGCTCCTGCACGCCCTCCGCCGCCTACTCCTGCTCCGCCAGCAACATTATACAAACGAGCACGGACGCTTCCTGCACCGTCACCGCGAACCCGAGTTATGCGACCTGCGTCTCGCCTCAGTTTTGCTCACCAGGTTCATCGGCGTGCCTCGACGCGGCGATCACAGTCTCGCAGCATCTTGCCGTCCGTCCACAATTAGTACAACAGGGGTCCAGCGCCAAAGTCTATTGGCAGGTTTCGAACGCATCCCACTGCTCGGTCACCGGCTCAAACGGCGATGCATGGAATTTTGCCGCGTCAGGTGAGGCAGGTGTAGCAACAAGTCCGATCAATCAGCAGACGACGTATACGCTCGCGTGCACTGCCTTTAACGGCTCGCACATCAACGAATCTCAAGTCGTCAATGTCGTGCCCGCGTTTCAGGAAATCTGATCGCAAAATAGTAGACGTTGCCGTACTAACACACTTCGAGGTGAAGCACGATGTTCAATCACCGGCGCGAGCAATTACCCAAGGGGGTAATGGCGGGGTAATGAGGACAGGCACCATTTCAGGACTTCGGCCATCCTGGATTCCCGAGCGCCGACTCAAGTTCATGCCGCTTCACCATTCTTTCTATAGATCCATTTCGGCAAGCCGAATCAAATCTCCCGGCTTTACGATTTTGAGACCTTTTTGATTTGCTATCCGTATGATCTTCTCGCTGAAAAATTCATTATCGAGCGTGAGTAAATATTCGGCATTCCGCAGTGCCGACGCAAGGATCGGCGCGTCCTTTTTTGAGATATGTCGAAACAGTTTCGCAACGTCTCGCTTCGAGGGATTAGGCAATACTCGAATACCCGCAAATCCAATGAGGAGAAATAGAGTAGCAGAGAGGTGCGCGAACCGCTGTAATTTGCCGTCCAACACATCTCTTACTTCTTCGAGTACGTATTCGTTGATGAGGAGGACAAAACCTGAGTGTTTTTCCCGCAGCGCGTATGCGCTCCCGCCATCGGCGGAAAGCAACGCCGCAATAAGTACACTTGAGTCGACGAAGACACGAGGCCTATTTTCCATAGCGCGACTTGAATGTCTTCGCGCGCGCCCTTTTCATCGCCGGTCGGATTATTTTCCAGTTTCGTTCGTCAATCGAAAAATCAGGCCGCTTGATGACCGACCGTTTAAGCAGTTTGATTTCCGCCTCGATTTTGCCGATGCGTTCCTGCACATTCGCTTTGTTCATATACGGCAGTATAGCAACATCCTCGATGAAAACAATATGGCCCGGGAGAAAAATAGGGTAACGGAGACAGGCACCATTTCAGGGCTTCGATCGTCCCGGATTCAGCAACCCGAAAGTTTCTTTAACTCGAAGTATTGTATCGCGTTGGCGAGGGTTATCAGCGCGTTATCTATGTCGGCTGCGCGATACATTAAGAAGGATGCCGGCGCTTGCGAGCGAGACGAGCATCGCCGAGCCGCCTTGGGATACGAAAGTCAGCGGAATACCCGTGAGAGGTGCCAAACCGAGCATGGAGGAGATGTTGATGAATGCCTCCGAGACAAGGTAGGTCGAGATGCCGACCGCAAGGAGGCCTCCGAACGCATCGTGTGTCCGCGCCGCGACGACGAAGCCCCGAAGCGCGAGGAAGAGAAAGAGCCCGACGATCCCGACCGAACCGACGAAACCGAGCTCCTCGGATGCGACCGCGAAAATCGAATCTCCCATCGGCTCCGGCAGATAGGTGAATTTTTGCACGCTCTGTCCGAATCCCCTTCCGGTAAGGCCGCCGGAGCCGATCGCGATGAGCGATTGACGTATCTGATAGCCTTCCGCCAGCCGTCCTTCCGACGGATAGAAAAAAGTCATGACTCGATCTCGCACGTACGGTCGCTCGAAGGCGAGCGCGCCGAGCGCAAGCAAGGCGATTATGATGATGAGCGCGATGTCGCGCCAGCGCGCGCCGGCCGAGAAAAAGATCGCTGCGATACTCGCGCATATGACGCCGAGCGTCCCCATGTCTGGTTGCAGCAAAAGGATGAGTCCCGGCAGTAAGAGGAGCGCAAGAAAACCGCAAGCACCCCAAAGGATGCTCGCCGCGCGCTCGCGTATCGTCGCGAAATAGGCGGCAGCCATGATGATAGTCGCGAGTTTGAGCAGCTCCGATGGTTGAAAAGACATGCCGGCGAGGATGAGCCAGCGCCTTCCGCCGCCGTGCGAGGCGCCGAGATGCGGTATAAAAACTGCCGCAGTCGCAAGGAGGGCAAGCCCGAAAAAGTACGGCGCTATCGGCCGCCACCGGCGGTAGTCGATAAGCGCGCCGCATACCAGCAAAAATGACCCCGCGCCGATGCCGAGAACGACGTGCCCGAACGCGACGGAAGCGATGCTTACTCCCCCTCGGGCGAGGATCCCGAACGCCGCGGAGGCGAAGATCAGCCCGCCGCCGATGACGAGGATCGCGATCAGGAGCACCAACGTCTTGTCCACTCCGGCGCGTCGCATGGATCTTACCTGGCAAGCGCGATTATGACGCCGGCGAATGCGAGAACGATCGAAAGTACCCAGTAGCGCATCACGATTTTCGGGCCCGGCCAGCCGATCGCTTCAAAGTGGTGGTGGAGCGGCGCGATGCGCAAGAGTTTGCGTCCGAAGTATTTCTTCGAGAGCACCTGCGCGACGTCGGAGAGCACCGTGACGACGAGCAGCCCGCCGATGATCGGCAGCACCGCAATGCCGACGCCGTCTCCCGGAGTATCTGTCAAAAACGCGACCGTCCCGATCGCGAGCGTAAGTCCCATCGTACCGGTATCGCTCATGTAGAAGCGCGCAGGCGGGATATTGAACCACAAAAATGCAAGCAATCCGCCGAGGACAGAAGCCGTGAAAGCGGCGAGGTCGATTTGCTGCTGGCTAAACGCGATGATGGTATACGAGGCGAAGATCGACGCAAAAACGCCCCCGGAAAGGCCGTCGATGCCGTCGATGACGCCGGAGGCGTAGAGCGAAAGCGAAACGAATATAAACAGAGGGATAATGAGCCATCCGATCTCGAGCGGAGCGCCGAATGGAATGCCGATTGACGTTACGTCGAGCTTTGCGAAGAACCACCAGCCGATGCAGGCCGAAAGCAGAACGACGATAAGAAGCCGCAGACGCAGACGAAGCCCTTTACCATCCGGCCGTATCACGAGGAGATCGTCCGCAAGCCCCACGAGAGCGCCGACGAGCAGCGTCGCGAGCGGAAGCCATGTCTGGCTTCGACTCAAGAAGTTTAGAGACGAGAGATAGGGCGATGGTATGAGCCCGAGCAGCGCGATACCGAAGATCGTGAGCAATACGCTCGCCCAGACGACGATCCCTCCCATGCGCGGTGCCCTGACTTCGTTCTCGATGTGGAGCCGGTTGAACTCGCGCGCGATCGTGCCATCGAGCGCCTCTTTGCCCGGCCGCTTTTTCCATGCTCTGTACGTATAGAGGTAATGCGCGACGATCGGCGTGATGCCGATTCCGATCGCGAATGAGAGCGCCGCCGGAATGAGGATCTTGACGATGGGAGAGATCATGCGGGTTTAGCGCTTCGCGATGCGGTCTTCAATCGCCGCGACGAGCCGCTTCATGTCTTCGAACCGACCGTCGTCGGAGGAGTGCAGTATCACCGCGACGATCGGGTGCGCGGGCCCGATGTCGAACGCGACAGCCAAGTTGCCTCCGGCGAGATCGGTCGTCCCCGTTTTGCCCATCATGAGTCCGTGAATCTCTCCGAGCGCCTTATCGGTGTTCTTGGCCGTCGCCCGTTCGCCCTCTTCCGAGGTGAGCAGCATGCCGTTTTTCGTGGTGGCGACGAACAAATCCGGATGATTGAGCGCGGCATATGCGAAAATCTCAGCGGTTTCTCTCGCCGTACCGAATGCCCCCGCCTGCGTCGGAGAAATATCGAGACCGCTCACGTTGAGAAAGTATGTGCGCGTAAGGCCGAGCTCCCGTACCAGCGCATTCATCCGGTAGAGCGCGGCGCCGCCTGCCGGAGCGGCCGGATACCGCTTGCGGATCGCCTCGTCGGAAGCGGCGGCGATAAGCTCCGCCCCCTCGTTCGAAGAGTTCACGAGCATAAAATTCATGAGATCTCTCGAACGCCACGTCGATCCATCCGGGAATCGCTTCACTGCTCCGTCGGGAGTCGCGTGGGGAGGTATCGCGATGAGGGTGTCGGGCGCGAGAAAGTCCGAGACGGCGAGCGCGAGCACCACTTTGGCGAGCGACGCGAGCGGCAGTTGTGCTCCGGGATTTTTCGCGAAGAGCACCTCTCCCGTCGTCGTGTCGAAGGCAAAACCGCCCGTCGCCCCGATGTCGAGATCGATCGGCTGAGTCGCGATCGCCGCAGCGGCAGCCTGTCCGCCGGCGAGCGCTCTGCCGTTTTGCGTGAGGTAAGCGGTCGTCCCTATCGCGCTCGCGACAAACAGGAGCGCGAGCGAGGCAAGCCCAACCACGCGCATGGCTGTCGGACTTGCGTTAACGCTTTGCGGGTCACTCGGCATAGGACGATTCGGCGCCGGGCTTTTCATGAGCTTCGAAGGAGGCGAGTTCGGCGCGGATCGCGGCGTACTCCGGCAAGTCGGCCGCCTGACCAACGCCAAGGTGCGCGAGCAGCTCTACCGTCGGACGGTAGAGGTATTCGCGCCCGTCTTCCGGGTTTCCCGCGCGCTCGAGCAAGCCGCGCGCCATGAGGGTGCGGATCGTCGAACTCGTATTGACGCCCCGGATGTAGTCGATCTGAGAGCGGGTGGAGGGTCCGCGATAGAGCACGATAGAGATGACTTCAAGGCCCGCCTCGCCGATTTCCTGCCCCAACTCGTTTTCGCGAGCCCTCCGCACAGCTTGCGCGGCATCGGGCGCGATCGCGAGCGCCGCTGAAGTGTCGGTGAGGATGAGCGCGAGCCCGCGCCCCGAAAGGCGCGAAGAAAGTTCGGTGAGCGCCGGTGCGAGCTCGCTTTCTTCAATGCCGAGTGCATGAGCGAGTTTCTTGCGGGAAAGCGGGCCTCCTTCGGAGAAAAGAAAAGCTTCCGCCTGTGATGAGAGATCGGTCATCATATAATTCAGACTCCGAATTTCGGAGCGCCGGCAACGCCCTCGGACTCGATCGTGATGTCTTCAAAAAGACGCTCCTGGGTGACGCTCGCGGATCCGGAGCGCACCAATTCGAGCATCGCGAGAAAATAGACGATGACGTCGTGCCTGTTTCTCGATTTCGTGAGCTCCGAAAATCGCGCGCGGAACGCTCCGACGAGGCGCTTTTTGAGCTGATCGATCACGTCCTCGAGCGCGAGTACCGGGACGACGGCCGCCTGCGCGATCCTTTCGGGTTTCGGCAATATCTCGATGAGTTTTCGCGCGGCGCGCGCGATTTTCTCAATCGAGGCGTCCGCCGGGCTAAAGATCGTTTCTCCGGATGGAGCGCGCCGCGCGAAGGAAAGCGGGTGCGCACCCCACGAGCCGCGAAGCAGCTTCGCGCACCTGCGGATGAGACGCAGCCGCGCCAGACGTCGTTCAAGCTCCTCGACCGATTCACGCTCGTCGCTCGAGAGTTCGAGCGTCGGCAGGAGCGCTCGCGATTTGATGAGCAGCAGCGTGGAGGCGATAAGGACGAACTGCGCGGTTTCTCCGAGCGGGAGCCGCGCCAATTTTTCAATATACGCGAGATAAGAATCGGCGACCTCGGCAAGCGAAATCTCCGAGATCGATAGCCGGCGCTCCTCGATGAGATCGAGGAGTTTCTCGAGAGGACCCTCGAAATGCCCGGTCGCGATCTGAAAGGAATTATTCATGATCGGGTTCGACCGTTTCCGACAGGCGGCTGTCGATGCGAGTCATGTCGCGCGGGAAGGAAGTCGCCTCTTTCACGTTTTGAAACTCGAGCATGCGCGCCGTGAATCGCTCAAGCCCGGTCGAGCATCCGCCGTGCGGCGGCATACCGTATTTGAAAGCCTGGAGGTAGAACTGGAATTTTTTCGGATCGAGACCGCGCGATTCGATGCGTCTTACGAGCTCCGAGTGGTCGTGGATGCGCTGAGCGCCGCTGTTTATTTCGAGTCCTTTGAAGAGAAGATCGAATCCGCGGGAATAGGGAGCTTCGGCGGGATCCTCGTACGTATAGAAGGCTCGTTTCGATGTCGGAAAGCGGGTGATGAACACGAAGTCCGATCCCCTTTCTCTCTTCGACCATTCGCAAATTCCCCGCTCGTCTTCTGGCTCCATATCAAGTGCTTCTTCTTTGCCAAGAATCTCCCGCGCTTCTTTTAGCGTGAGAATTGGGAACGACCCATCTGGTATAACTGCTGCATCGACTCCAAATCGCGCAAATATATCCCGATGCTTTTCTTTTACTTCTTGTACGACATCACGAATTGCACGCTCGAGGATTGCCATCGGCTCGCGCTCGCTCTCGATGAAGCCCATCTCGAAATCTATGCACGTCGCCTCGGACAGGTGGCGCGTCGTCGCGCTCTTTTCCGCGCGAAAGATCTTCGCGACGGTAAACGCCCTCTCGAACGGGCCCACCATGATCTGCTTGTAAAACTGCGGGCTCGTGGCGAGAAAAGCGGTCGCGTCGTTGAAATATTCCACTTTGAATGCCGCCGCACCTCCTTCCGCGTCGCCGCCCACGAGTGCGGGAGCGACGAATTCGGTGAATCGTTGCTCCTTCAATGAACGACGATAGGCGTCGAGTATCGAAGATTGAAGCGTAAAAATGTCTCGAGCCCGCTGACCTCGTAGCGTAAGCGGCAGATTGTCGAGATGCGTCTCGAGGTTGAGATCGGCCGTCAGCTCGAAGGGAAGCGTCTCGGCGGCGCTCAAAATGCGCATAGCATCAACTTTCAATTCGATGTCGCCATTCTGTTTCCCCTCCTGTATATTCTTCTGCGGGCGCTTGTTCACCGTACCCTCGACGACAACCGCCGATTCGACGGTCGTTTCCTTCGCGACAGCCATTGCGCCGCTCGTCGGCAATACGACGCCCTGCACTATTCCGGAGACATCGCGGAAATCGAAGAAGACCATTTTGCCCTGGTCGCGGCGTACGGTCACCCACGCATTGATGGTCGCACTCTTCCCTACGTGTTCTTTGAGGTCTCCGATGAATGTTCGCTCCATATTCATATCGCAACGCCGACCGCTTTTCGCACGGACACCATCTTCTCTTTGGCCTGCGCACTCGCCCGCTCGGCACCGTCTTTGAGAATAGCCTTCACGTCGGCATCGGAGACACTCGCCCGCTTCTCGCGCATCGGGGCGATCAGAGCCTCGATGTCCTCGGTAAGGGCTTCTTTAAGAGATTTGTAGTTCCCGCGATTCGCTTCATAGAGTCTCGAGAGTTCTTCATCGTCGCGGAAGAGTCTGTGAATCGCGTAGACGTTTTCCGGACGCTCCCCAGCCGAGTCAGTGACTATACTCATCACAGCGCTCGCGATATCGTCTTTCGCGCCAAAGAGCGGGATCGTATTGCCGTAGCTTTTGCTCATTTTCTTGCCGTCAGTCCCCGGTACTGTCGCTACGCCTTCAAGTATCTGTTCTTTTGGCTCTTTGAATGTCTCGCCAAAAGCGGCGTTGAATTTCGCGGCGGCTTCACGCGCGTACTCCACGTGTTGCCGCTGGTCGGCGCCCACGGGGACGACGTCGGTGTCGTAGAGCAGGATGTCGGCGGCCATGAGCATCGGGTAGGTAAAAAGACCGGCATTTGCTTCCAAACCTTTCGCCACCTTGTCTTTGTACGCATGTGCCTGCTGCAAGAACGGGACGGTGACGAGACAATCGAATACCCAGGCAAGTTCGGTATGCGCAGAAACCGCCGATTGCTGAAAAAGGACCGTCTTTTTCTGATCGAGACCGACCGCCACGTAATCGCGCACGACCTCGAAAATGTTTTTGCGCAGTTCTTCCGGTTTGCGAAGCGACGTGAGCGCGTGGTAATCGGCCACCATGACCATTCCGTCGTTCCCCCGCAGAAGCTCGACGGTCTGTTTTAGGGCGCCGAAATAGTTCCCGATGTGCAGCGCGCCGGAAGGCTGCAGGCCCGTGAACAGGCGTTTTTTGGCCATATTCGGTGATTATAGCAAGTAAATTGCGTCTTCACTATAAACAATCCAGCGTCCCGCAGGTCAAGGCATGCTAGCCATAAGCGGCAGACTCCGACAAAGGACTACAATTTGAATACTTTGCGCAATATCAGATCGACTCGGGCACATACGGCTTTTTCGGCCATGCCTAGCTCACCGAGCACTATCAGCTTTTGCAGTGTCGCGACCTTGTCCACCTTTATCACGGAATCGACTTTGAGACCGTTCGCTTTCGTCGCACGAATTGGGACATCGAATGGCCCTCTCTTTGTGCTGATGGACGACACGAACGCGACGATGCAATCCTCTCCCCTCGAGACATACAACACGAGAGCGGGCCGTACTTTTTGCCCTGACAGGTCGGTAAACGGGAACGGCACAAGGACAAGCCGCCCTTTACCCATAGCGCTTCTTCAAGTCCGAAACGGAATACAGTTCAGGCTCTCGAGAGAGAAAATCGAACGAACGTGAATACGCGTTGACGTTGGTGATGTCGTTCAGTGAATCGTTGTAACTCTGCGGGAAGCCGATGAGCACTGCATCGATATCGCGACGTCTTCCTATCCCAAAGACTTCGCCGCGGTATCGCGCGCGGTTCACGATCTCTTTGATGTATTTCCGAGCATTGGTGGTTGAAAGTACTTTCATGTACACAGTGTACAAACCCGGCTTATGGTGTCAAGTTGCGGGAAGCTCGACGATGAATTTCGCGCCCTTGCCTTGCCCATCGGACTCCGCACGGATCGTGCCGTTGTGATTTTCCACCACCTGCTTCGCGATAAATAGCCCGTACCCGGTCGAATGAACGTTGACCTTGATCGAATCCTTGCCGTGCCCGCCTTCGGTAAAAAGGCGTGCCATGTCTTCTTCGGTAATACCGACTCCTGTGTCCTCCACGCGAAAAACGATAGTCTTTTCTCTTCGCGACAGTTCGACTTTTATCGAGCCGCTCGGCGTATACTTAATGGCATTGTCTATCAGATTGCGGAGGACATGCTCGCGTATTTTTTCCGCATCGCCTTCCAGCTGGTAGTCTCCATCTTCTATATTCACGTCGAAGCCGAGCCGTTTATCATAAGCAGCAGGCCGCAGCTCGTTGATTTCATTCAAAAGCGCCGCCTTGAGGTCGAATCGCGCTTTTTTGAACGTCACCGTCCCCTTCTTCAAATTCGACGCGTCCAGGATGTCCATTACCGTCGCCACGCCTTTGCGCATCTCCGCGAGCGCCTCGACCGCGAGCCGCTTCACGCCGTCGGGGATCGCGCCGACGTCTCCTTCCGCAATTTCGGAGAACGCCGCCTCACCTTTCGTCAGGTAACCTTTGATCTCGTGGCTGATGAAGTGCAGCAGATTTTCCTGCTGCGCGTTCGCAATCTCGAGCTCTTGTTTGAGTCGGGCGAGTTCGAGCGAGTGCTTGTAGACTATCTCGTTGGCGGCCTTCAGCTCCGCCTCATAATCCTCGTGCGTCTTATCGGCTTGCCCGCCGGCATCGGCCATACGGGATATTTATGCTTTTAGAGCAATGCCGGCTTTCTGCGCGATCTGCTTGATCCACCGTTCGTGTCTGCTAATCTGCCCACTTATCGCAGCATACCCCAACAGCAGTTTGTCAACGGTACTGGCGAGTTTATCGAACCCTAGCATGAGGTCATGAATTGACTTCTTGATCTCGACAAGTTCTTCTCGAACTATTTTTCTGACACCTTCCTTCGTCGGAAAGAGGTGCATCAACTTATCGATGTCTTTATTCGTCAGCATGCCGCCAGTATACCATTTCCCTATACCGCGCGCAGGCTTGAAGGAATCTCGGCGGGAGAAAGACCCGCGAGAAACGGTGCCGCCGCCTCCCTGCAGACCTCGTGCGAAGCTCGGCCGAACAGCCGCTCATACTGCGCGACGCAGCGTACTAGTGATCTTCTGACCATGGCCCTCGCCGTTCATCGCGGATGTGCAGTATCTGAACTTCCGTACGGTCAACCTGATAGTAGACGTGGTAAGGATACGGGGCGATATGAAGTTCGTGCACTCCTTTTTCTTCCGTTTGAGGCGCTACTAGAGGAAATTCCGAAAGCAACGCGATGCGGTGTTCGATGGTTTTTTTCACTCCACGAGCCGCCTGCGGCGCAGGCTGATCTATGTAACGATAGATCGCCTCAAGATCACGCCGCGCCCGCGGCGTGTATCGCACTCTCATACTCCATGGCGTTTGAAGAAAGCATTCATGCTTTTATCACTTACAAATTGACCGCGCCTCGCTTGCGCCAATCCCTCGCGTATTGCTGCACGAGTCTCGGCGTCGAGAGGTATCGGGGCTTTTTGCCTCGATGCTATCGAAAAGAGTATCGCCGCTGCCTCGTTTTGGTCGTCCGCTGATAATCTCTTAGCCCTAGCGATTGCCCGCTCTAATAGCTTGGTCATGCCGCCAGTATACCATTTCCCTATACCGCGCGCAGGCTTGAAGGAACTTCATCAGGAGAAAGGCTTGCGATGAGAGGTGCCGCGGCTTCTCTGCACACCTCATGCGAGGCTCGGCCGAAGAGCCGCTCGTATTGCGCAACGAGCTTGTCGAGAGCCGCCTTCGGGTCATCTGCTTGTATGACCGCAGCTTTCTGTTGCATGTTGATCGACATACCAGGCACTTTTCCTGCTTCGCTCCACGCCAGAGGGCCGATGACGAGAGATTGCTCAGTGATTATTTTAGATGCGAGTTGGTTAAAAATAGCCGAAGCCACGCTAAGAACGCCGGAAGTCTTCACTTCAGGGTAAGAGGTTTTTATTGCATTGAACGTGATCGAGAGCTGGACGAGGCTCGCCGCCATGAAGACGTACGCGAGCATGTAGAAGGTATCTGTAATGCCACCAACGACGAACGTGCCCTGATTGGCCTGATAGAGGAAGGTGAAGTCGGAAATGTATTGCATAACGAGAGCCACGATGAATCCCATCATCGGAAAACGCATGATGCCTCCGAGGGTGCGCCAGGTCAGCAATAGCGCGAGGATGGCTGCGGAGATGTAGAGCGCATCGCCGAGCGGATATCCGAGATCAAGAAATATCTTAAGCGGCTGCGACCAATCGAATTGGTACCCGCGCAAGAATACGAAGAACGAGAGCAAGAGCATGAAGAGCGGCACCACCAAGCCCTGCGTAATGTTCTCCAGAGAGCGCAGTGCGTTGCGGGCGCCGCCAGCTTTCGCCAAAAGCAGCGCCCCGTAGACGTAGAGCGGGATGGTCGAGAAAAATCCGAGGTCGGCTATCGAAGGATAGGGTAGCTCGCCACCGGTAATAGTGTAGTAACTCGATATGCATTGTCCGAAGAGTTCGCCGCACAATCCGAGTGCAAAGGCAATGCTGGCGCGACCGATGACACTATTCCACCCGCCCCACAAGCGGCTATAGAAAAGTCCGCACACAACACCAACAAGTGCAAGCATCTGGTAGGAAGCGCCCCATATCTCGATGTCAAGGTCGAGATTAGGGAAGTTCGCGGAGAAGAAAAGGAGTACGAGCCGCCACGCAACGACTACGGCGAAGAGACCAACGAGAAGAAGGCCTGCCGTGCTCTTCAGAAATTGCCCTACGGTCGAGTCGAACATACTCTTGTCAGTGCATTATGGTGCGTCTCTCCGGAGGGTCAAGCACAGGGAGCGCACAAGGATCACTTTACGTGGACTTGAAAATTCTGGTATCCGTGTCCAAATTTGTAGCGTACTCGAACCTCGATCTCCTCCCCCTTCGAGACCTTGCGCTCCGGCAACGGGATAGCGACAGGCGCGTTGACGGATATGGTGCTTTCAAGAAAACGTTCGCTGCCTACCGCAGCGCGGCTCGAGAGCCAAAGCGCGTTCATGACCCCGCCCTGTACTACCTTGAGGCGGATCGCGCGGTCGAAGAGCTCCTCGTTGTTCTTATTGAAATGAATGTGATTGAGCGACACCGTCTCGGTAAGTTCAGCGACCTTGATGTTCTTAAATATCTTCCAGACGTGCAGTATCATTTTCATATGCAATCCGAAAAGATTGAAGTCCGCGTTCACGAGTGAAATAGATGTCTCTTGGCTTCCCGGTAGAAAAACAGTGTCGGCGCGAACGGCTCCTTGAGCGAGTAGATTATTGGCAGCTTGCACCTGCATTTCATCCACCATGCCAGAGCTCAACATCTCCATCGTGACAATGTCGAATCTCATCGAAGGATCGAACCGATGCGTGCGTGCGTCGCCTACAAGCAATTCTATCTTGTCTTCGAAACCATTGTTCTTGAAATTTTCTTTCGCGATGCCCGCGACGAAAGGGTCGAACTCAAGCGCCACGACCTTTTTGGCACCTGCGCGCGCCGCAAGCAAGGCCAGAATGCCTGAACCGGTGCCGACATCAAGTACAGTGTGTTCCGGGCGCACGACATCGCGTATCGCGGTCTCGAACACCTCTGCTTTCTCCGGGTCAAAGAGACATTGACCGACGAAGTCGATGGAACTGAAGGCCTTGTCTTCCATCGGCAACATGCCATCGTTCTTCATACTGAAAAGTATAACTCACGAGAGGCTCACTTTATATTTTTTCAAGAACTCCATCGGCCGGTACGCTAATTTTGAGCGGCGCAGGCCCTCCACGCCGAGATCCTGCTCAAAATTGATGTAGACGACACCCAACACCTCAAGATGCTTTGATTTCTCTTGTATAAGAAAATCGTATATGCCCTTGTACCGTACGTCGCCCTTTTGAAAGTGGCTAATACCGTATTGGTCTTGAAGTACCTCATCGATACTGAAAGCCCGAACAGCATTCCCTTCGAATACTGCAGTCACCACGAGCTTGTGCGTACCGGCGGTCTCGAAAAGCCGCCCGACCGCAGCTTCTTCATGTGCAAGTTCGTACGTTTTGTTCGCACCGATCTTATTGCTTTCCCAGGTACGAATGACCCCGACGAGGCTGTGCTGCACCCCCCTGTCGGCGAGATCTGCAACCTCAGCGCGAGCGCTTGGATACTCGCGCGTGAAAGTATTCACGAAATTGCGGCTCCTCTTGAAATCTCCACCGAGGAATCTCGCATGCTCCGAGACTTTATAGAGATAATCAAAGTTGTCGCGGTCTTCTTCGACACGCAGCACGGAAGAGCGTATATCTTTAATCGAAATTTCGGGCATCAATTTCAACGTCGTCGGAAAACGCTCCGTCTTGCAGTAGTCGATGAGGACTCGCGCGGTACGCTCTGTTTCAACTTCGCCCAAGAACGAAAGGAACGTTTCGCCCGTGCTGTAATCCGTAAATCGCACGACCAAGTTGTGGTTGAGCTCGGAAATCATCCGTTTGCCGCTCGTATCCCATGCCCAGAGCGAGGTGAAATTGAAGTCGGAATACGGCGGATAGCGGTGCGTATGCACTTCGACCGACTCGCGGTCGGACACATCGACGACCTTGAACTCGGGAAATTGCGGTATCATGCGCGCTTGCCGCGGACAATGAAATACGCGATGGCGGTATTCGCAATGAAAAGATACAAAGGATACAACGCTACAGCGAAGACCCATTGATCTATCGCGAAAACGTTGAGCAGACTTGCCGAAGCGGCGAAAAACCACGCGCTTTTGCTCTCGGTCGAAGGGCGCTGATACGATTTGTATATCGTCGGAAGAAGCGCAATGAAATCGACGGCGATGTTCATGTATAGAGCAAGAATCGGCGAGTTGAAAAACCACCACACGAGCCCTGCAAGCAATGCTCCTAAAACCGATACACGATCGAGCAAACTCAGCGTGACGGGACCATCGCCGTACTTGATGGAGAGCACACCGGTGATGACGAAGCACAGCGTGTAAACGAGCGGGAGCCACATCGTGGCTCGAGCACCCGACGCGTAATAGCTCGCGGTAAGCATGCCGGTCACTACGGCGAGTATCCACCACGTGACTCTATCCGGCTTCGTGTTACGATTGAGAATGCTTACGATGTATACTGCACAAGACGCGAACTCGAGTAATCCGGCAGCTATCCCAAAAAAAGCTTGAAGGGTCACACGATATTGCGCTCGGGATATTTGAGGCCGCGTTCGACGAGTGTCATTTCGACGTCGTCGAGTTTGAATTTCTTTTTTAAGAAATCGACAAAAAAATTCGCGTCGATGCCGTTCTTGCAGGTGTAGATGTCGGCCGTTAGGAATTTGCGCTTCGGGAAGGTGTGGATGCTTATGTGGCTTTCGGCGATGACGACGAAGCCGCTCCAGCCGCCGGGGTCCTTCATGTGGTTGTCCGGCGCGCGGTAGACCTGCGGCTTCCCGAGCCGGTACATTTTCATTAGGTCGCACAACTCGTCGAGGCAGCCGCGAACCAACTTCCTGTCATCGAGTAATACAGGACTTCCTCCGTAGCCGTCCACCATCACATGCTCACCGAAATGCATTGCCATAGTTGACATATCTGTATCACGCATTGGATAGTATGTCCATTCGGTTGTCCCCATCGAGATTGACAAGATGCTGCGTGGATTGTACTTTGATAGTGGTCAATAGGCCACGAAATTCAACGCGAGAGAAAGGAAAGCGCGATGAGAATCGTCTTCTTTGTCACCATCGTAATGGGTGCGTTGCTTTATGCCATGCCCTCGTTCGGCGATGATATCGCCGACTGCAACAGCAGAGCGCCGGATCGCGTGGTGCGCGGGTGTACGCGCATCATCACGCAAAGAGTCGCCTCGAATGTCGAGTTGAGCAAAGCTTACGTCAGCAGAGGCAACGCCTACGTCCAGATGAAGAAGGTGGGCGAGGCAAGGGCGGACTTCCTGACCGCGACCAGGCAAAATCCGAAAAACGCCTTTGCTTGGTATCTGCTCGGATGGGTGGATATCGACCGCGACAACACCGCCGCCGTCGCCAACCTGACAAAGGCAATCGAATTGGAACCGAGCAACGCGTACTATCGCCTCGACCTCGGCGTCGTTCATGCCCGCCAAGGGCGTACCGATCTCGCCATCCAGCAGTACACGCGGGCTATCTCGCTCAACCCCGCGTATGCGCTCGCCTACTACAATCGCGGCTTGGCATACGCCATGCTCGACAACTACAGTTCCGCCGTTAGCGACCTTACGGAAGCTATCGGCAGAAATCCGCAGTTCGCGCGCGCCTACGTGTTCCGGGCGAAATACAACGTCAAGCTCGGCAACTTCAACCTTGCGCTGCCCGACCTCAACGAAGCGATCAGGCTGGATCCGGTCAACGATGATGCGTATTTCCAGCGAGGACGCGTCCATTCTATTTTCAGCCGGCACGATCTCGCCATCGCGGACTACACGAAGAGTATCGAACTGTTCCCGGATGGATCCGGCGCCTACAGCAACAGGGGTATCGCCCACATCAAAAAGGGTGAATATGATCTGGCGCTGCTGGATCTCGACAAATCGCTCGCCATTGATCCCAATAATGCGTTCTCGCGGTACAATCGCGCGATTGTGTACGCTATCAAGCGCAACTACCGCATCGCATTAAGCGACATCAACGACGCGATCAACCTCCGTCCCGAGCATGCGAGCCAGGTGTACGTACGCAGCATCATACGATCGGCGCTCGGCGATTCTTCGGGAAGCGAGGGCGATCGAGCGCACGCCATGCAACTCGATCCGAAGCTTGGCGAGGCAGTCGGAAAAGAAGCCAGCCCGATAGACTATTTCGCCAAACGCTGATCTCATGGCTGCTCTTTTTGACGATCAGAGGCCCGCGCGACTGCGCGGGCCTCAACTTTACTGCAAGAGAAAATGGCCCGGAGAAATACCTCCGGGCCGTCAGCAGCGGAATAATCCGCCTCAATACCGTCCGCCAACACTAACGCAGGCAGAGGAATCGCTTGATGACGCTTTCGTCTGCCGTCGCGATGTAGTATCGGGTAGTCGCGATGATGGGAACGGAGCGAGAACCGAACGCCTCGTAGAGACGCTGCCACCCGGCTTTGTCGTAGAAGTCGGAGACGACGTTTACGTACTCGTACGGGATGCCCCGTTTCTCCAGAAAACGCCGCGCGGATTTGCAGTAGGGGCACCAATTGCCACCGCCGACGACGTAGACCTTGGCATAATTGCACTCCGCGCTCGCCGCGCGCCCACTCACAAAGAGCAGTGCCGCCGTCACTACGGCTATCACGATCGCTTTCATGACTTCACCTCCTTCCGGTTGTCTTGAAGCGTACGTGCACAGTATCATAGAAGAATAGAAGAAAGAGAATCCCCGCCGAATCGATCGGCGGGGTCGTGCTTGAACAGAGCTGATATGAAGCGCGATCAGCGCATACGGGCTTTGCCCGTAGCCGACCGGCGCGCTTCATCTTGCAGTATCTTCAGTATCTGGTATTGGGGCGACGATACGGCCTGCCACCACGCATACGGAGCAGACAAGAGAGAGGCGTGCGTGCTTGCGTACCCCGTCCATCCCGAAGTCGTGCCGACATGGAACCACTTCTTTTTCTTGGTGTTGCTCATGAGAAGCAACGGCCCTCCGCTGTCGCCTCCGACGGTAGGATTTGTGCCGTTGGAGCCAGGCCCCGCCTGCCACACCCACGGAACTCTATAAGGCGGCGGACTCGCCTGCGACCTGCTTGAGCCATCCGTCGAGACGGAAGTGCCGTTAAGATAGTCGCCGGAGATGATCGAGAGTTTCGACCATCTGCGGGTGGAATCGATCGTGCAGGTATACAGTTTCCCCGGAGTCATGCAGCCGTGTCCTCCGAAGCCGACGACGACATTTTCAGAAAGCGTGCGATCGAATCTTTTCCAGAAGATCTTTTCGGCAGCTTCGATCGCCTCACTCGTCAGGGCCCAATCGCGCTTGTTACTCATGGATTTGGTGATCGGGCCCATGAGATCGAGCACCGAATGCGCATAGACCTTAAGGTCGATGTAGCGTTCGGTCACGAGATAGGCGACGTCCATGGGCGCGAACTGCGCGAACATTCCGTTGAGCGCGCGTGTCTTCGCTTTTTGCGTATCGGAAGGGTCGTCTTCCTGCGGGCGAGGCATTCCGAGCCAAACCGCCAAGTAACGCGGCATCGCCGGCTCCCATGTCGCGCGAACGGCGTTCGTTGCGCTTTCAACACCGTGGCGGTCGACATATTTCACGCGCACGGCCTGCGCGAGGTTTATGGCCACGATTTCGCGGCCATTTTCCGTCCTTATGGTGGGACGCATTACGCAGTGCGCAGCCGTGACGACTAATCCGCCGTCGATGACCGAGCTGCTGCACGGCCACTGTATTCCGTCGCCGTAGTCGCTGAAGATTTGTACCACGAACGGAAAATGCCCGTCCCACGCCTCTCCTTCGAGGGCATATGCCGGGCTAGAGAATGCGAGAGCGGCAAGCATGCCGCGAACGTATCTCATCATGTGAAAGATCCTCTTTCCCTGCGGCACACCATTGTGCCGCTCGCACCACGATTCACTGTACACGAAACACGCTCGCAACTCTAGCTTCCAAAAGAGAGCAGCGCTTCAGCTTCGAGCGAAGGCCAAACCTGCATACGCGACGAGAAGCCACCAAAAACGATAGGATTCGGCGAACACTGCTTGCACCTGCGGTCCGAAGTGCCATAGCGCGGTGAGCTGCGGGATCTGCAGCCAGACGATGATGAGCACGATCGCGCCGCAAAGACCGGCGATAAGCGCGGGAAGCGGGCCGCCCGAATCGGCAAAGGTAAAAACGATCCGGTGGATCACAAAGTAAAGCAGCACAAACATCGCGCCGAAAATGGCGAGTTCCTTGTATGCGCTGACGAATCCGGCGAGCATTGGCCCGATGTATGCCGCCTTCGCGAGAAGTTGCTCAAGCATGAGCGCGGTCGGGAGCACGAGGGCAAGGGTTGCCGCGCGCGCCGGACCATTGCGAAGGGCGTCGAACGCCAAGAGCCCCGCGACTCCTGCGACAATAAACCAATCAGTCGGCCAATGTGCAAGCAAGCTTGAAGCCTGCAGAAAGGAGGTTGTAGCGATATCCATGTTGTAACCGTTGTAGACGTTTTATCCGTTCTAATAGCCGGCGTCTATAACGTTTACAACGATTATAACGTATAGAACGTGCTAGAGTCCTTCTGTCTTTAATTTTTCAACAAGTTCGCGCTGCTGTCTCGAAAGTTTTTTCGGGAATTGCACATCAACGCGCACCAGCAGATCGCCGCGCGAGCCACGTCCGTGGGGAATCCCTTTTCCCCGAACGCGAAGAATCTCGCCGTGTTCCACGCCGGCAGGGATAGTCAGGGATTCCTCACCGTCGAGCGTCTTTATGCGGTACTCGCCTCCGAGCAGCGCTTCCGTGAGCCGGATAGAGAGCGAAGTGAGCAGGTTGTTGCCATCGCGAGAAAATCTCGGATCCTGCTTTACGTGGAGCTTTACATAGAGATCGCCCGCGCCCGCGCCCGGCACTGCCTCGCCGCGCCCGGGCATACGGATCATCTCTCCGTCTTCAACGCCGGCAGGTACGACGACGCGAACCTCTTCTTGTCGTTTACGCACACCGTCGCCCCGGCACGCTTCGCACGGGTGTTCGGGCGATTCGCCGCGACCCTTGCAGCGGGGGCACTGGCGCGAAGAAGTGAAGGTGCCGAAGAAAGAGTTTCGCGTCTCGCGTATCTCTCCCTTGCCGTTGCAGCTCGCGCAGGTGATCATTTTCGATCCCTTCTTCGCGCCCGTGCCCTCGCACACGTCGCACACGGCCATCTTGCTGATGAGGACACGGCGATCAGTGCCGAATACCGCCTCGCGGAATGTCAGCTCGATATCGATAGAGATATCGCGCCCGCGCGCTCGCGCCCCGCGCGATCCGGCACCGAATATGTCGCCGAATATGTCTCCGAGATCGAATTCGAACGCCTGCCCGTTCTGCCCCTGGAAACCCTGAAAGCCTCCGGCGCGCGCGAAATCGGAGAAATCGAAACCGCCGAATCCTCCCTGCGGTCCGCCTCCCGCGAACGTTTTTCCGTACGTGTCGTATTCCGTCCGCTTTTTCTTGTCGGAGAGCACCGCGTATGCCTCGCTCACCTCCTTGAATTTTTTCTCATCCCCGCCTTTCTTATCGGGGTGATATTTGTGCGCGAGCTTTCGAAAAGCGGTCTTAATCTCCTCTTCGCTCGCCGTTTTCGTCACGCCGAGAATCGAGTAATAGTCTTTCATGTCCGGAGATTATATAGGCGCTATTTTGAAAAGCAAAAGCCCGTCTTGCGCAGACTCTCTGCTATTCTTTTGGCGGTTCTTCCGGCGGTTTGCCCGACTGGCCGGATTGATCGTCTTGAGGAGGCTTCTGCTGCATCGCCTGGCCAATCGCTTGCATGGCGTTCGAGAGCGCATCGGCGGAAGATTTGATGACGGACGGATCGGAGCCGCCGCGCGCCGATTTGAGCGCATCGATTTTTTCCTGGACGTTCTTCCTGATATCCTCGCTCACCTTCTCGCCGTGCTCTTTGAGCGCCTTCTCGGCCGTATAAACGAGCTGATCCGCCGCATTCTGCGCCTCGACGAGATCGTGTTTCTTTCTATCCGCTTCGGCGTTCATCTCGGCGTCTTTGCGCATCTTTTCAATATCCGCGTCTGTAAGTCCCGACGACCCCTCGATACGGATGGACTGCTCTTTGCCGGTCGTCTTGTCTTTCGCCTTCACGGTGAGAATGCCGTTGGCGTCGATGTCGAACGAGACCTCGATTTGCGGCATGCCGCGCGGCGAGGGCGGGATGCCGTCGAGATTGAAGCGGCCGAGCGATTTATTATCGCCAGCCATCGGACGCTCGCCCTGAACGACGTGTATTTCGACCGACGGTTGATTATCCGAGGCGGTAGAGAAGACCTGTGAGCGCGAGGTCGGAATGGTCGTGTTGCGCTCGATCAATTTCGTCGCCACGCCCCCCATCGTCTCAATACCAAGCGAGAGCGGTATAACGTCGAGCAAAAGCACATCTTTCACGTCTCCTTGCAAAATACCGCCTTGGATCGCCGCGCCGATAGCGACGACTTCATCGGGATTGACCGACATGTTGGGCTTTTTCTTGAAATATTCCTCGACGGCTTTTTGCATCGCCGGCATGCGAGTCTGCCCGCCGACAAGCACGACCTCGTTAATGTCCCCCACCTTAAAAGGAGATGCTTCCATCGCGCGCTTTGCTATGCTCATCGCGCGTTCCAGAAATTCTCCCGCGATCTCTTCGAGCTTCGCCCGCGTCATTTTGATGAGCAAGTGGCGCGGACCTGATGAATCAGACGTAATGAATGGGATGTTGATCTCCGTCTCGAGCGCCGTCGAGAGCTCGATTTTCGCCTTTTCAGCGGCTTCATCGAGACGCTGGCGGGCAAGCGCATCGTTGCGTACGTCGATGCCGCTCTCTTTTTTGAATTCGTCGGCGAGCCATCCCATGATCTTTTGATCGATGTCCTTGCCGCCGAGGTGCGCGTCTCCGTCGGTCGAGCGCACCTCGATCACGTCATCCCCCACTTCGAGCACGGAAATATCGAAGGTGCCGCCTCCGAAATCGAATACCACGATCTTTTCGTTTTTTTTCTTGTTGAACCCGTACGCGAGCGCGGCTGCGGTCGGTTCATTGATGATGCGCTTCACGTCGAGCCCCGCGATCTTTCCGGCGTCCTTTGTCGCCTGGCGTTGCGAATCGTTGAAGTACGCCGGGACGGTAATGACCGCCTCCGTGATCGCCTCGCCGAGACGCGCTTCGGCATCCTGCTTCAGTTTTTGCAAAATCATCGCCGAGATCTCCTCGGGACGATACCACTTGTCTCCCATTTTCACCTCGATTCCGCCGTTGGAGGCTTTTTGGACGTCGAACGGCACCGCCTTGACGTCTTTTTGCACAGCGGGCTCGTCAAACGTATGACCGATAAACCGCTTGATCTGGTAGACGGTGTTCTTAGGATTCGTGACGGCCTGCCGTTTTGCCAGAAGGCCGACCAGTCGTTCTCCCGTCTTCGACGCGGCGACGATCGAGGGGGTGGTGCGTGCCCCTTCCGCGTTTTCGAGAATTTCCGGCTCGCCACCTTTGACGATCGCCATCGCGGAGTTGGTGGTACCGAGATCTATGCCGAGTATTTTTGACATATAAAATTAGAAGTTATTGATGAGGCAATCATTATATATGCTCATGAAGGGCGTGTGTCAACCTCGATTAGTTACTTTTTTACGATGACCTGCGCTGAGCGCAAGATGCGTTCGCCCGAGCGATAGCCGTAGCGCAAGATTCGTGCAACGGTTCCCGACTCGCCAGGTACGTCATCGCGCTCTTCGACCGCCTCGTACGTCGCGTGGTCGAATTTCTCGCCAACCTTGCCGTAGCGCTCGATGCCGTGAGAGCGAAGTGCGCCCAAAAGTTGGCTCTGCACGGCCTCCATGCCGCTCCGAAAGCCGTCGGAGACACTGACCCACGCTTCGCTTCCGGCCGCCATATCGAAAGAATCGAGCGCGGGGATGATGTCGTGCACGAGCGCTTCACGGAGCATCTCGGCCGTGCGCCTTGCACCCATTTCGGCGTCTTTTTTGGCGTTTATCGAGTCGGCTTTGCACCGCTGCCAACCGTCGAGGTACTCCTTCCGCTCTTTTCTTATCTTTTCTAACTCCGCCCTGATCTTCTTAAGCTTCGCTTGCGCAGCGGCAACGTCTCCTAATTCTTCCTCGGGCTCGAAATCAAGATTCTCATGCTCTTCATTCATGAGGCGAGTATATCAAATCCGCGATGGGACAATCAAAATGTCGTTAGCGCTTGCTCCACTGCGGAGCCCTTCGCGCGGCCTTGAGGCCGAACTTTTTGCGCTCTTTGGCGCGCGGGTCGCGTTTGAGAAAGCCGCGAACCTTGAGATCCTTGCGCTGCTCGGGGACGAGCTCGGCGATCGCGCGCGAAATGCCGTGGCGCACGGCTTCAGCCTGCGCTTTGTGTCCGCCGCCGGAGACCCTAGCGGATACGGCGTAGCTTGCACCGAGCACTTGAAGCGGCGCGAAGGCAGTTTTTACCATTTGTTCAAGGGGGAAATACTCCTGCGCGCTCTTGCCATTCACGGTGAGTGAGGCACTCTTGGAGTCCGAAATGCGCACGCGTGCTGTCGCTGTCTTTCTTCGCCCCACCGCTTCGGTATATCGGTTTTCTTTTGCCATAGTTGTATATTATTCCGTTATCGTTAGATTTTTCAAACGGGCAACAAGCATCGTATTGCGAGGAAGCATGCGGCGCACAGCTCGGCGGATCGCTTCTCCTCTACCGCGTCGAGCGGTGAGCGATGCCAGCGATTCGACTTTCTGGCCGCCCGGATACCCGGAATAGGTGACATACATTTTCCCCGTGCGCTTTTTCTCTCGGATAGAGAGCTTGCCGGCATTCGAGATCTCTACCTTGACGCCGGAATTCTTGTGTGGCACGTAATCGGCGCGCATCTTGCCCATAAGCGCTTTCGCCGCTTCGGCGGCGACGCGCCCGATGCTCTTGCCTGCGGCGTCGATCGTGTACGTGGTATCGGAAAGTTTCATATCCTTCGGCAGATTACTTGATGAATTCGATGCGGGCTGATTCGATCGCGCGTTTGCCCACTCGCCCCAAGCGGACGATACGCGTATACCCGCCCGTACGCTTCGCGAATTGCTCGTTCATGCCATAGAGCATCTTTGCCGCCCCTCCGAGCTCGACAACGACGGCTCGACGAGAAGCGAGCGTGCCGTCTTTCGTCTTCGTGACAAGTCGTTCGATAAACGGCCGGAGCTCTTTCGCTTTTGCGACGGTGGTCATGATGCCATCGTGCATCACGAGCGAGCGCGCGAGGCTGCGCAAAAGCGCCACGCGCTGGCGCTTCACGCGGTGAAATTTCCTGTTGGCTTTGTGGTGCCGCATATCTATTTATCGGATCGCAGAGTGAGCCCCATGTTGGAGAGCGCGCGCTTGATGTCTTGCAGCCCCTTCTGGCCGAGACCTTCGATCGAGAGGAGATCGTCCTCGCGCTTGCGTACCAGACCGCCTACCGTTCTGATCGAGGCGTTGTCGAGCGCTTGCTCGACGCGCTGAGGAAGTCCGAGTTCGCCGATTCGCGTCTTCAGGACCTCCGCGTCGAGAGCAACACCCTTCTCCTCCCTGCCGGCACGGCCGGTCTCCGGTATGCCGAGCAATGCTTCGGGAGCCTCGTCTTCTTTGAAGCCGACGACCGCTTTCAGCTGGTGAATCATGGTCGCGATCGAAGTCTCAAGCGCCTCGCGCGGAGGAAGCGTGCCGTCGGTCTCGATCGTGATGCGCAACCGGTTGAAATCGGTACGATCTCCGACGCGCATGTTCTCGACTTCGTAGTTGACGCGGCGGATCGGCGAGAAGATCGCATCGAGCGCTATCGTGCCGATTTCGACGCGTTCTTTCTGGTGCGCTTCCTTCGGGATATAGCCCAATCCGCGCTCCGCGCGCAGTTCCATTTCGAAATTCGTCTTGCCCGTGATGTCGGCTATATGACTCTCGGGATTCAGTATCTCCACCTGTCCGGGGAGTTTGAGATCGGCCGCAACGGCCGTCTTCGGACCTCTCGCCGAAAGCGTGATCGTCTGCGGCTCGTCGGTGAGCAATTTGAGACGGATCTTCCGGACGTTGAGGAGAATCGTTACCACGTCTTCTTTAACGCCTTCGATCGTTGAAAATTCGTGCGCGACGCCCGGAATCTTGACATGCGTTACGGCAGCGCCCGGGAGAGAGGAGAGAATGATGCGACGAAGGCTGTTGCCGAGCGTGTAGCCATAGCCGGGATACAGCCCGTCTATTTCATATACGCCGCTTCGTTCCGATTCGGAAACGATGCGCGGCTTACTGGGCAGAGCAATGTGATAATCAAGCATAGGATGATGGACCTGTTGGAGTATCCTACTAATAAAACCCGCTGTTTCGACGCAGCGTAAAGGCGGCTAGTGTACCATTATCTGCTGTAGAATTCAAACACCGTCGGATAATCAAGGCCTGCCTCCATGGGACTGTACCCCGGCTCCACCGTCACCTCGGCCGTAAGGAGATCGAGGTTGACCGTGAGCCACTGCGGTACTGTTCGTCCGAGCTCTTCCTTCTTCTCCGACAGCGCGGCATAGAGAGGGCTCGTGCGATTCCCCTCCCGGATCGCGATGATGTCCCCTTTCTTCACTCGGTAGGAAGGCGTCGTGATCCGCTTCCCGTTGATCGTGAAGTGTCCGTGGGAAACGGCCTGCCGCGCGGCGCGGCGCGTGAGAGAAAAACCGGCACGATACACGGCTGAGTCGGCGCGCATTTCGAGCGCGCGATGCAGACTCGCCGACGGATCTTTCTCGGCGAACGCGAGTTTCGCGTAGTTCGAGAGCTGGCGCTCCGAGAGGCCGTAGGTGTAGCGTACGCGCTGCTTTTCGAGCAGTTGCCTGCCATAATCGCTGCCGCTGCGCCCGCCGCGCTTTTTCCCGGAAAAGCGGGCTTCGGAGAGCGCGAATTTCTGCGACTGCGTTTTTTCAAAGACGGCCGCGCCGAGGCGTTTCGCGATCTTGAATTTGGATTTGACGAGCAACATACGAAATACGAACTAGACGCGCCTGGGTTTTGGCGGGCGCGGGCCGTTGTGCGGAATCGGCGTGTCGTCCGCGATCTTGGTGACATCGATTCCCTTGCCGGCAAAGCCGCGCAGAGCCGACTCCCGGCCCGCGCCCACGCCGCGAATCACCACATCCACCTCCTTCAGCCCGATTATCGCCGCCTTGTCGCCGACGAGCTCGCCCACTTTCGCCGCGGCAAACGGCGTTCCCTTTTTCGCGCCGGAAAATCCAAGAGCGCCCGAAGAAGACCACGCCACGGCGTTGCCCTGCTTGTCGGTGAGAAGGACCTTTGTGTTATTGTACGTCGCGTGAATATGGAGCGTGCCGGCCGCGATGTTTTTCTTCGCGACGCGCGCGAGCGACCGAGATTTGAGTCCCTGATCGACCGTGCCGCCGCTTTTTCTGATGATGCGCTTTTTTCCCATGGTTTATGTTTTCTCGAGTTTGCGGCGGCCGCTGGTCATCGTTTTGCGGACGTTGCCGCGTACCGTGCGAGAATTGGTCTTGGTACGCTGCCCGCGAGCGGGGAGATGCTTCGCGTGCCGAGTACCGCGATGCGCCTTGATGTCTTTGAGACGCCGGATATTGCCGCTGATGAATCGCCGGAGTTCGCCCTCCACGCTGAATTTCTCGATCGCCTCGCGAAGCGCGGTCTCCTCTTTGGGGGAAAGTTCTTTAGGCCGTTTGCCAAAATCGATGCCGAGTTGCTCGAGCGTCGATTTCGCGCGAGGACGTCCGACGCCGTAAACGGCCGTCAGCCCGATCTCGAGCCGCTTTTCTTCCGGTATGGTAATGCCTGCGATTCTCATGATCGTACTTTGAATAATAACGCCTTACCCTTGCCGTTGTTTATGGCGAGGATTCTTGCAGATAACCCACAGCCGCCCGCGGCGCTTCACGGTGCGACAATGCGTGCAGATCTTCTTGACGGAGGATTTCACTTTCATGGTGGTCGGGGTTAGAAGCGTCGCGTAATGCGCGCTCTGCCGCCGTACGGATCAAGCCGCAATTCGACGCGATCGCCGACGAGCACTTTTATCCGGTGCAAACGCATTTTACCCGCGAGGTACGCAAGCACGGTCTCGCCGTTCTTGAGCTTCACGTTAAAAAGGGTGTTTGGGAGCGCCTCGTCGACGACACCCTCCGCAACCTCTGGCTCATGCATATCTGCGCGACGAAATATAGCAGCGGAAGGATGCCGAGTCAACCCTCATTCGGTGATCTTCGGCTCAATGACGCTCACCCGGATCTTCGAGGCATCCGGGAAGGTCGACCGCCAGAACGGTTCGATGCGCGCATGCGCTTCTTCGACGCTCGGAAAGCCGTTGACGATGACCTGGAACGCTCCCTGATCGCGGCCGGCGAGAGCCGCCGCGAGCGCTTTTTCATCCACTTTCCAAATAAGAGTCGCGTTGCCGGTTAGAGCAAGCTGGATCGGATCCGATCCGTAATTCGGAGAACCGATGAGGCTCCCGCTGAAATCTTTGCCCGGCACGAGTCTCACGCTCGCCTCGGAATCGGCATCTGCCGCGGATGTGTGCGCGATCGCCGAGGCAAGCGCGCCATTATCGAAAATTGCCGTTTCGACGCGTGCTTTCTCGCCGATCCGAACTCCGCTCTTTTCAGTACCGTTAGGAAGCGAGGTGTATGTGATGCGCGTGAGGCCCGGCACGATGATGCTTGTATCGCCGGCACTCACCGCCGCGCGCGCCTTGATCTCGAGCCTGCCGCGGATCGTCGCGCGCGCGGTATCTACGGCACCGGGAGCGGTGCCCGGTTCTTCGCCGACGAATCCTCCCGACATCGCCCGATCGGAGCGTGCCGTGACTCCCGTATACATGGCGGCGTTCGACTTCAGGCCGGGCAGCGTGAATTTCGCCGTCGGCCCGATGTTGTATTTCTCGCCGACCTGGTCGGCCACGACCGACGCGCGCAGCTCTCCCGGCACCGACCCCTTTTTCCCCGGAATCGTGACGTCCTGCGCTATGCGGTAGATGAGTCCTCCGGGCGCTTCAAAGCGCGTCGATTTCACGAGATTGACCGGCGCGCCGGAGTAGTTGTTGACGATCGTGATCGCCCCGGAAGCTTTGCGCTCGGCATGCGTCGTCCCCTGCGAAGGAACGACTTCGGAATCCTCCGCGTCTGCCGTTTTCACGGTGTAGGTGAGCGTCCCCGGAGGCGCGCCCTCCGACGGATATGCGGTGAGCGGAATTGCTTCGGTGAGCACGAGCGCATGCGACTTCGGCGTAACCGTTACGCTCGTTGGCCGTAATGCGACGAACGCCAGCGCGCCCACGGCGAGCGCGAGAATGCCGGCGACGAGCCACATCCAAAAGCGTCTCCTGCGGGGGCCGACGGGTCCTCCTATCGGCGGACGGCCTGGCGGGGGCACGAGGCGCGGACGAGGGGTGCGGACCGGAGCGATGTTGCGTATACCGCGAGCCGGTGAATCGGTCTCCGCGGTGACTCGTATCGGGATATGGGTATTTTCGGAGCTATCGGCTGCGATATCTGATACTTCCGTGGAACGCTGCGCCGCGTGACGAGCATGATCGTCGCCGCCTCCGACGGGCGTTATGTCCTGAAAGTAATCGTTTGCCATCCTCTCCAGTATATCAAGCTCTGATGCCGCGTCTGTCTTCGATGTTGACAAGTGCGATGCCGAGCGAGAGCGCCGCGTCTGGAACGACCCCGTGCTCGGGTACGACCCATCGCGAAAGATCGGGAAGCGAGACGGTGACGATCGTGAAAGGCCGCGTCGTTTGCGTAAATTGACCGAAGTCGATGCGGGAAAAGAAGCCGGTAAGCCACGACAAGAGGTCGGGGTGGCCTACGAGCACGAGCCGGTTCGGAAGCCGGCGATGAGCCGCGCATTGCGTCATAGCCTCCCCGAAAATGCGCACGAGCTCCGACTCGGCGGCCGCGAGCGAAGTCTGGAGCGCTTCGCAAGCCGCGCTCGAGCACTGATCGCGCGAGAGCATGCGCATGAGCGTAAGCGTCTCTTCCGGCATGCCCGACGGCGCGATGCGCTTCAAGATGCTTTTCATCCCCTCGGAGATAAACGCATGCTCGCTCGGCGCGCCCGCGCGCACGGCGCACAAATTCGTCCCCTCGCTCCCCATATCGACGATGAAGTAATCGTCTTCGGGTGCCGGCAGCTCCCGCAGGACGGTGAGGAGCGCGCGGATCGACGAGCGCATCGCGGGCTCGCTTTGCGGGAATATTTTTTGCACCGATTGAAGCGCGTACTGCCGGGCGCTCGCATTGCACTCGCTCACAAGCGCGAGCGTGCGAAGCGAATGCGCTTTCTTCCCCACCGGCGCGCCCGTGGGATAGCCGTTGAGCTCCACTCGCACGACACTTGCTTCAAGCAAAGTATTGCGATCGATATCCTTTTCCTCGGCCAGCGCTTTTTGCGCGAGTTCGCCGATCATGGACGACGTGATCGTAGTCTCGCTTTCGAATTTCATGCTTGCTCGCGCCGTGCGGGATCTGCTCCACGGCGCTCGCACGATGAGGTAGAGCGAATCGAACGCCCGAGCCTTCTTTCCGGCGCGCTCCGCATACTCTTTCAGCATTTGCGCGCCCGTCTTTTCCACCTCCTCGGCGATGCCTTTGAGCGTCGCGTCTTCGCTTCGCTCCTCGAGCGGAAGAATGGCGCGACGAGCCGCAAATACTCGCGCGGGCTCGTCGGGGCGCATATGCGCGATGCCGATCGCGGCAGTCCCGCTCCCGATATCAGCAACGGCAAAAACTTTCTCACCTCGTTTCCCAAAGAGGTTGAACATCGCAGCCAGTATAGCAAGGATTTCAAACCAAGACCGCTTTTATGCGGCGCACGCCTGCGGCTACCGCCTCCTCCTTCTGTATCTTGAACGTACCCTGCAACTGCGAAGTATTCTGTACATGCGGCCCGCCGCAAAATTCGATTGAAAATGCGCTCGCGAGCGGACCCACGGAATATACCGTCACGCGGTCGGGATATTTCGCTCCGAATTCGCGCTCCGCGCCGAGTTTCTCCGCCTCGTCTTTCGCCATTTCGGTGCGGATGACCGGGATACCTTCCTGTATCTTTTCATTGACGATACGCTCCACTTCGGCGACTTGCTCCTTCGTCATCTTCTCGCCGTGAGAGAAATCGATACGCAACCGCTCCTGCGTGATATTGCTGCCGCGCTGCTTCACGTGAGGTCCAAGAACGATTTGCAGGGCCTTGAGCAGAAGGTGGTGCGCGGTGTGCAAGCGCGTGGTTTTTTCCGAGGCGTCTGCGAGCCCGCCCTTGAACTTTTGCTCGCTTCCTGATCGCGACATGTCCTGATGCTTTTTCATCAGCTCGCGAAAACCGGCTTCATCGACGCTGGTCCCGCGCTCTTTGGCTAACTCCGCCGTCATCTCGAATGGAAATCCGTACGTGGTGAATAAGACATACGCTTCTCGCGCTTCCACGCGTCCGGTCGAAGCGATCTTCTCGAACTCTTTCATCCCCTTTTCGAGTGTGCGCGCAAACTGCACCTCTTCTTTCCAGATCTCATTCCTGATGAGCTCGTACGCTTCTTCGCTCGAGAGCTCCGGATACGCCTGCTTGTATTTCTCGATCGCGACGACAGCACAGCGCACCAGCATGCTGTCTTCTCGCTTTTCGGCGCTGATGCCGAGCTTTTGCGCATGCTGCGAAGCACGACGAATGAGACGGCGAAGCACGTAGCCGCGCTCGGTGTTGGACGGCCGCACGCCGTCGCCGAGCATAAAGGTGGCCGCGCGCATATGATCGGCGACGATACGAAAACTGCGCTTGTAGCGGGAATCGTCGTACTCCTTGCCGGAAAAGTGCCCGAGAAGCGCGATCAAGTCCGCGAAGGCATCGATGCCAAACATGTCCCCGTCGCCGCGCGCCGCCATCGCGATGCGCTCCAACCCGCCCCCGAAATCCACGTTCTGCTTCGGCAAGAGCGCGAACGAGCCGTCTTCTTTTTTGAGGTACTGCATGAACACGGAATTGCCTATCTCCAGGAATCGTCCGCAGTCGCAATTGGGATGGCACTCCGCACCGAACCTCAAATCGTGCGGCGTACCGAAATCATAAAAGACCTCCGAGTCGGGCCCGCCAGGCTCGCCCGCAGGCATGTTCTCCGGCACGCCCGATCGGCTCCACCAATTCTTCTTCGCGTCGTAGTAAAAAATCCGCCCCTCCCGCATGCCGAGGCGGTAGCCGTCGGCTTCGCTGCCAATCTCGACTATTTTTGCTTCGATGCCTTTGTCGGTGAAAAGATCTTGCCATATCTGCGCGGATTCGGTATCGCGCGGCACATTGTTTTTCTCATCGCCGATGAATGCCGTGACGTAAAGATTCTTCGGATCGAGGCCTACTTCTTCCGTCAGGAACTGGAAAAACCACGGCAGCTGTTCCTTCTTGAAATAATCGCCGAGCGACCAGTTGCCGAGCATCTCGAAAAAGGTCGTGTGCCTGTTGTCGCCCACTTCCTCGATATCTTCCGCGCGGAAACTTTTCTGGCTGTCGGCGAGCCGGCTTCCCTTCGGGTGCGGCGCGCCCAAGAGATACGTGATGAGCGGCTGCATGCCGCTTCCGGTGAAAAGGGTGGTGGGGTCGTTCTGCGGCACAAGCGAAGCCGACGGTATCACCGTGTGCCCCCGCGCCTTGAAAAAATCGAGGTATTTCGAGCGGATTTCGTTAATCGTCATTAAGATAAAGTAGCCTGTATGCAGGTTTTGCGCAATAGATAAGAGCGCGCTACTATGCGCCGCACATGAAGTACAACCTCCATACGCTCAAAAACGGTCTGCGCATCGTGCTCGCGCCGATGCCGGGCAATAAGACAGCGACAGTCATCGTGATGTCGGGCACCGGCTCGCGCTATGAAGACGAGAAGGAGAATGGGCTCGCGCACTTCTTGGAGCACATGTTTTTCAAAGGCACCAAGAAACGGCCAAGCGCCAAGGCGATAAGCGAGGAGCTGGATGCCGTCGGTGCCGTTTACAACGCCTTCACCGCCAAGGAGCGCACCGCCTACTACGCCAAAGTCTCCGCCCGTTACCTCGATACCGCGCTCGACGTCATCTCCGATATCTTCGTCAATTCCCTCCTGCCGGAAAAAGAGATAACGAAAGAGCGCGGTGCCATCATCCAGGAGATAGATATGTATGAGGACATGCCGATGCGCACGGTTGATAATGTATTCGACGAAATGCTCTTCGGCAAAGAGCATCCGCTCGGCCGCACCATCCTCGGGCCCAAAGAGAACATCCGCACCTTCACACGAAAAGATTTCGCCGCCTACCTCAAGCGCAACTACACGTCGCTCAATACAGTGGTCTGCATCGCCGGTTCTTTCGACGAAAAAAAGGTACTGGCGAAAATAACGAAAGATTTTGGCGGCTTGAAGCATGGCAACCCGCCCGATTTCATCCGCTTCGCTCCCGAGCAGGACAAGCCGCGGGTCATGATAAAAGAAAAGCAAACGGACCAGACGCACTTCATGCTCGGCGTCCCGGCCTTCCCCTACCTCCACAAAGACGAATTCGCCCTCGCGGTGCTCTCGGCCATCCTCGGCTCTGGCATGTCGAGCCGCCTTTTTCTCGAAGTGCGCGAGAAGCGCGGGCTCGCATACTCCGTCCACTCATGGGTGGAGCGCTATCCTGATACCGGAACTTTCGTCGTCCAGGCAGGTGTCGAGCATGCGAAGCTGGAGCAGACGGTGAAGACTATCCTTGGTGAGTTCAAGAAAATTAAGAGGACGAAAGTATCGGCGGCAGAGCTCGCGAAGGCGAAGCAATTCATCAAAGGCACGATGACGCTCTCGCTCGAGACGAGTGATGAGATAGCGCAGCACGCAGCGAGCGCTATGATAAATATCGGCCGTGTACGCCCGCTCGAAGAAATCATCAAAGGCATCGACGGCGTCACCGCCGCCGAAGTCCAACGCGTCGCCCGCGACCTTCTCCAGACCAACCGCCTCAACCTCGCCATCATCGGCCCGCATATCTCGAAAGCCAGTCTTGTTTCTCTACTGAAAGTCTAAACCTCTTCAGATTCTTCCGAGAGATTTTTTTAGGATGCCGGCTATGCACAGAGTTCGCTCCGGCGAGGTACACTAAATGTATGCTATAGCATATATTTAGTGTACCTCTCTTGCGCGCGAATCTGCCCTTCTTACCTCATGACGAACACTCTTACTCTCAGCTACAACCAGTCAATCGGCTCTTTCTCGTACTTTTTTAAATATTCGTTGGCGCGGCTGAACGGCTTGGAGCCGAAAAAGCCGCTGAAGGCGGAAAAGGGCGAGGGGTGCGCGGATTCGATGACGCAATGCTTCTCGCGGTCGATGTACGCGCCTTTCTGCTTGGCGTAGTTGCCCCATAAGATGAAGACGAGATTTCCTTTTTCTTCCGACAACGCGCGGATGACGGCGTCGGTAAATTTTTCCCATCCCTTCCCCTGATGCGAGCCCGCGGTTCGAGCCTTCACTGTAAGCGTTGCATTCAATAAGAGCACTCCCTGTTTCGCCCAGCGTTCTAAATCCCCCGTCCGATGAACTAATTTCTGACCGAGATCGCTCTCGATCTCTTTAAAAATATTCTGGAGCGAGGGCGGCAACGCGACACCTTCGCCGACAGCAAAGCAAAGCCCATTGGCCTGTCCCGGCCCGTGGTACGGGTCTTGCCCCAAGATGACGACCTCGACTTTGTCGAACGGGGTAAGCTCGAAGGCGCGAAAGATATTTTTCGGCGCAGGATACACGATCGCGTGCCGGTATTCCTCTTTGACGAATTTCCGGAGTTCGCTGAAATATTCCTGCCCGAATTCATCCTGCAGCACCTTCTTCCACGACGATTCTATCTTGACGTCCGTCTCGCCACTCATGCTTACCAGATCTCACTCGGAGCAACGTTGTTTGATTTGGTCGCGGAAAGAGGCATGCCGTCCTTGGTCGGTTTTTTCGGCCACTTGTCTATCACTTTCGTCTTCAAGCCGATGCGATTCAGCACTTTGATAAAAGGGTCGGGGTCGAGCTCTTCGGCATTGACCATGGTGTGTGGCGCCCAAATCCCCTTCGCGACGAGGATGGCGGCTGCGATGGGCGGTACGCCGGCGGTGTAGGAGATGGCCTGCGACTCGACTTCCCTGTAGCACTTGGCGTGGTCGCAGTTGTTGTAGATGAATACCTCGCGCCACTTCCCATTCTTCCACCCCTTCACGAGGTCGGCGATGCACGTCCAGCCCGTGTACGTCTTTGCGAGCGATGCCGGGTCGGGCAAAACGGCTTTCAGCACTTTGAGCGGCACCACCTTGACCCCCTCGGCGGTCGTGACCGGCTTTTCGGAGAGCATGCCGAGATTGCGCAGCACACCAAAGACATTGAGATAGTGATCGCCGAAGCCCATCCAGAAGCGGATACTCTTGGCATCAATATTTTTCGAAAGTGAATGCAGTTCATCGTGGCCGTTGAGGTAGACCGGGCGCGAGCCGACGACCGGGAAGGTGTAGTCCCACCGCTCGCTATGTACCGGGCGTACGACCCATTTGCGATTGATCCACGTCCACACTTTCTTGAACTCGCGGAAATTTATCTCCGGGTCGAAGTTGGTGGCGAAATATTTGCCATGGCTGCCGGCATTGACGTCGAGAATGTCTATCGTGTCTATCTTGTCGAAATAATTTTTCTTCGCAAGCGCCGCCCATACATTGACGACGCCCGGGTCGAAACCGATACCGAGGATGGCGTTGATGCCCGCTTTTTTACAAGCAGCCCGTTTCTTCCATTCATAATTCGCGTACCATGGCGGATCTTCTGCGACTTTGGTCGGATCTTCGTGGATGGCGGTGTCCATGTAGGTTACCGGGCGGCCGTTCACCTCTTTTGCACGGATACACGCCTCCAAGACCGACATATTGATGTAAGCCGTGCCGAGATTGATCACGATGGACGAATTCGTGTCCTTGATGAGTTTCGTCATCGCGGAAATGTTCATCGCATCTATCTCTCGCGAGTAGAGCTTCGCATTCTTATCTTTCTTGCTCCCCTTGCGTTTGATGCTGGCGATGATGGCGTCGGCTTTGGCGCGCTTGCGCGAGGCGATGCAGATATCTCCGAGGACGTCGTTGTTTTGCGCCGCTTTGTGTGCGGCCACATGAGCGACGGCACCCGCGCCCACAATCAGTACGTTTGGTTTTGTGTTTTTCATGACCTGCAAACTGTCGACCTTCTAACCGGTAACCGCTCCCAGGCTTCCCTCGAAATCATCGTAGGTAAATTCTCGTACGACGTCAACAGCGCCGTCGAGCCGCTTCACGACTATCGAGGGCATCTGCACGCCGTTGAACCAGTTCATCTTCACCATGGTGTAGCGCGCCGCTTGATCGAACACGACATAATCGCCGACTTTCAACGGCTCCGGGAGGTCATAGGTGCCCCATATGTCTCCCGCAAGACAGGTATTACCAGCGACCATGAAGCGATTCGGACCCGTCGCTTTCTCGGCGAGCGTCGCATCTTCGTGATAGACGAGATTATCGAGCATATGCGTCTCCACGGCCGCGTTTATGATGGCAATTTTGAGCTCGTTCTCGACGATGTCTTGCACCTGCGTCACCAGAAATCCGGTGCCGAGCACCGACGCCTCGCCAGGCTCTAAGTAAACTTGTACGTCATAGTCGGTCGCGAATTTCTTCAGCCGGTCGCAGAATTTATCGAGCGGATAGCCTTCGTCGGTAAACGCGATACCGCCGCCGAGCGATACCCACTCCATTTTTTTAAGAAGCGGCCCGTATCTCTCCCCAATCGTATCGACGATTTTTGAAAACGCATTAAAATCCGTGTTCTCGCAATTTACGTGGAACATAAGCCCCTGTATCTTGTCTGCGACCTTCTCGATGGCCGCGATGTCCTTCACCCCAAGACGGCTCGCCTTGCGCGCCGGATCAGCGAGATCGAAGTGCGAGTGGCTCACGCCCGGATTGGCCCGCAACCCAAGATTCTTTCCTTTCACATCCGGATAAAACCGCTCCAGCTGCGAAACGGAATTGAAGATTATCTTGTCGGCAAAGGTTTTAAGCTCGTCTATGTCTTTTTGCGACCACGCGACGCTGTAGCCTTGCGTCTCGCCACCGAATTTCTCATGCCCCAGGCGCGCCTCGTAGAGCGCGCTCGAAGTAGTCCCGGCCATGTACTTGCTCATGAGTGGGAAAACAGACCACGTCGAGAAGCATTTGAGCGCTAAAACCGCTTTCGCGCCGCTTTTGTCCCGAACATATTTCATCTTTTCCATGTTCTTCAGGAGCCGCGCCTCATCGAGCAGATAGTATGGCGTCTGCAATTCCTTGTGCGCTTTCACAAAATCCCAAATCGATTCTTCTTTTGACATCGTTCGCACTATATCACATAGTGTCTCGCAGTCCTGTTCCGGTTGGCCGGCAGGCGGACTAACACAAATTCTGACAGGTGTATCATGCGAGCCTTGGAAACGGTCAACCTGAAGGGGAGCACCGTGAGCGTATCGATCGGCGTGATTACCCCGGCGACGGACATTGCGATCTTCGGTGCGTGGGCTTATTTCCTGACCGCGTGGTCATGGGGACGCGGCTATCCGGTTGGCTCCTTTGAGGAAATCGTTCGGATGCAATTCGCGATCACTGCGATGATCGAGGATGAGCCAATCGGCTTCGGCGGCATCAACCTAACGGCCAATAACGACAACTCGAACGAGTTCGTGCAATGGTTCTCCGCATGGGTCGTTGCTCCGCAATTTCAACGGCGAGGTATCGGGAGAATTATTCACCGACACTGCATCGATAGAGCGGTCGATCAACCCGGGCCCATTCGCGCAACTTCCGAATCGTTCCACATGCACCCATTCTTTATCAAAGAAGGATGGGCGATCATCCAAGACAAGGAGACGGCCCGGAACGAAGCCGGAAAGCCGATGTACGTCTATGGTTTTTCCCGCGGCGAATAGCTGCCGCCGCTAGGGCAGCCTACAAACACGACCTCCGCGCGATGTGCGGAGGTCGATTTATTTTTGGTGAGACTTGATCGCTCTCATGATTAGAAACTTCGATTCGTAGTGATACGGAGGATTCGCTTTCGAATATGATTCTCGCGGAATTCTGCTCCGCCAAAATCGCGTTGCATACCCCCGGAAAAGGCGGTTCAGCATTCTCTCTGCGGATTGGTTTGTATATGCTTTTTCGCCGGGAATGACGTAGGGTTTGCCATCGAATCGGTCCCGCTTGATGTCCGTGGCGAAATCGATGAGTGCTGTTCCATTAGGCTTGAGCACTCTGTCTATCTCGGAGGCAATGTGTTTGAGTGTGCGCAGAGGAAAGATGTGGAGAGTCCCCACGCAGAAGACGCCGTCCATAGAATTTGCCACTATTGGAAATCGTCGAGCGACATCGAAGACTTTCGTTGTGAACTTTCTCTTGTACTTTCGCGATATATTGCGCAGCGACTTCTCAAGGGCGTTCGGATCGATATCCGAAGCAATGAGTGAATTAACCGTCCTCAGAAGCAACGCATTGCACCTCCCGTCTCCAGCCGTTAGATGGAGCCACGCACCCTTCACTCGCAGCGTGTTAATAACCTCCACGGTCTTCGGATCCTCTAAACCCCAGATGGATCGTCTTCCTGTTTTGAGATAATCGATGTGCTCGATATGGTGGTGCAGTCTTTTCTTATGACGAGAATCTTCGGGTGTTGTATGTGATACTTCATCACTAATCTTGTTTAATCCACTGGCCGCGAAAGCGCCTTCTGATTTCAGCATCGCTTGTTTTCTGAGCGTGCCGCCTCTGTTGTAGCTCCCAAGCGAACCATCGGAGCGGATGACACGATGGCAAGGGATGCTCTCATCGTAATTGGTGAGCATGATGGCACCGACGGCGCGCGCGGCCTTCGGATTGCCCGCTCTTGCGGCGACTTCTTTGTAGGTCATTGACTTCCCTTTCGGGATTTTTCTCACCACATTTCGCACTTTGTCTGCAAACGTCTTCATGCTCGTCATTCTAACATAATCGCATGCGTATGCGTGAATTCGATGTATACTATATCTTTGCTATAGCATAGTTTTAGTATATGGGAGAAATTGAACGGAGGGGAAAATTAAGGAGGCGAAGGAGGAACATTAAGAATGCCCTGCTGACGGCGATTCAACTTGCGGCAGTTGTCGGTGTCGCCGTCGCTGCGCCGAATCTGCCGCAAGCCCTTTATAAGACAGGTCTACTGAAGATACGCGGGGATGGCGCGGTTATAAGTCGCTCACGAAGAAACTTGTTGAGGCGACGTCTACTAAAAGAAGAAAAGGGATTTCTCGTATTGACACGCGCTGGGCAAAGAGAACTGCTTCGGATTGAGCTCGGTGAACGGCGATTGAAATCTTTTCGATGGGATGGACGATGGCGTGTACTTATCTTTGATATCCCAGAATACAGAAAGAAAGACCGAGAGAAATTGCGTCGCACGCTCCGGAGCGTCGGATTCGAGCATTTACAGGACAGCGTCTGGATCTATCCTTATGACTGCGAAGATTTTGTGGCTCTTTTGAAGGCAGATTTCAAAATTGGGAAGGACATGCTGTATATGATTGTGGAGGAACTCGAGGGAGATTCGACGCTCCGGAAGCAATTCAACCTTCGAAACCGCTAGCAGTATCGATTCCGATGTATACTGATTTCATGCTATAGCATGGAGTTAGTATACTGGGCGAGTCGGAACCGATGCCGTGAGATGATCAGATACCGAGGGTCCCGGTGGATTTTGGATCGTTTCTCTTTCCATGAGCGGAGTGGAGCTGCAGCTCCTTACCTGCCGTCTCGCGGTAACGGCAGTATTCGCACTCCTCTTTTTTATCCGGCACGGAGTCGCTTTTTAAGCAGTGCGCGAGCCGCTCTATCAGCGGCTCGATCCAGTCCGTGTCGCCTTTGTGGGAAATCACTCTGACGTCGAACTCGAGCTTGCCGTCGAACGAGGGCGCATCGCTGTTTCCGTTGACGTAGACGAAATATGCGGTCGGCGAAACTTTTTCTCCGATGCCGCGCAAGAGCCATTGGTAGATCTCTACCTGTCGTTTGTATCCTTGCTGCCAGTATCCTTCGATCGTAACCTCCTCTTTTTTCGAGGTCGCTTTGTAGTCGACGACATGCAACTGACCATCGGGTGTTACCCACACGTCGTCGAGTCCGCCCCGGAAAATAAATCCGGTTTGGCGGTGATGAAATTGTACGCCGCGGCGAAACGCGTCGCGCCACTCATCCAGCCGATCGTCTTTGAGCGGTATGGCATCGATCTTGTACGCTTTCATGAGCGGATGCGCCTCCCCTTTGGCGCGGTGAATGTCGAATTCCCGTTTTAAGAGTTCATCGACGGCGTTGTTGAGGGAAAACGCCGGAAAAGACGGCCGAGCGATCCCAAGTCGCACGTCGAGGTAAAAACACCTCGGACATTCGTGAAAAAGATCGATTTTCGAGCGGCTTATGCGAAACGGCTCCGGCGAACTCGGATCGTAAAGGTTACGGGTCCGTTTGGCGTAGAGCTTGGGAGGCATTCCGCGAGTATAGCACTCGCCTAACTCATCGCACCTGGTGCGGTGTCGTGATTTTCATGGTGTTCGGTAAACCAGTGTTTGAAACGATTCTCCAGGTACCACATGCCGGTAAACATGATCAGGGAGAGAATGGTGGAAAATACCGCGACCGCGTACATCCCGAAGCCGGCGGCCATGCCGATGGCGCTCACGATCCATAAGCCCGCCGCGGTCGTGATGCCGTGCGGCACGTCGCCGCGAAAGATGATGACTCCCGCGCCGATGAAACCGATACCGGTCGCCACCCCTGCTGCAAGCTGAAGCGGCTGGATGTTGACGATCCCAAGGTATGCCGAATCGACATAGTTGGAAATGAGAATGAAAAGACATGCGGCGAGCGCGACGAGGCCGAAGGTGCGCGTGCCGGCCGCTTGTTTGGCGAGAATGGCGCGCTCGGTACCGATGCATGCGCCAAGGGCCATGGCAAGCAAGAGCTTGCCGAACATGACGACTGTCGGGTCGATAAATTCAGCCGGCGTAGGTTGCATATGAGTCGACTATACCATCAAATACCGCACAACTGTTTGGCTTCATCGAGAACATGGGGAATTTTATCGGGGCGTATGCCGAATTCCTTGAGCATATGCGGGGTCGTGACGCTTTTGCACAGCACGATGCGCCGGTCGAGGAAACGATGCTTCTCGCCATCGGAAAGCGTCGTGAGACAGGTAAGCGGATGCACCTTCCCCGCTTCGATCATATGGAAGAGGCCGCGATCGTGCGGATAATCCCAGCCGAGCAACGTAAGCCCCGAACACTGCGCGTAGCGGATCGCATTCCGAGTAAAGCGAGTGTTGGTCGCCAGCCATCCTTCATCGATACGCATCGATGCTTGTGGCGCCGCGTGGAGATCTTCGTAGCGCGCGCACACGTAGAGCGCATCTTTGATGTCGGTTTTGCCGGACGCATCATTGTGAAATTTTGCTTCGATGCCGACGCGTTTGCCGCCGCGCTCCGCGACCACGTCCACCTCGTGCGGCGCGCATCTGCCCGTGAGTGCAACGCCGGTGCGCACGTGCCAGCCCTGGGCGCGCAGCACTTCGGCGAGAAATTGCTCAAAAGGAAATCCCGAGGGGCCCAATGCGAAAACGGCGCGCTTGATCGAGTAGCGCGCGGCGACGGGCGTGACGTCCTCGCGCCTCAGTATCTCGAAGGCGCGCCGGTATATATCTTCGGTGTACATTCCCGGACGAAGTTCGCGCATCATGTGCGCGAGAATCTTCGCGCGTGCCGTCGAGGAGGCACCCGCTAGCTCGAGCGAATGCATGAGCTTGCCGGGATCAAACGGCTCTTGCTCGCCGTCGGCTTTGGTAATGACAAACTCGCGGCTCTGTCGCGTCGATGGCTGCGGACGTGAGGCTATCGTTGTCATGGTCTGGAAGAACCGCTTTTGCTCGCATAGGGTAAGACCACGATCGGCAGTCCTGCGCCGTTAAGCGACGCGACGAATTCAATGCCGGCGGCCGGTCCGAAAACGACCGCGTGGAACGAGCGCGGCGTTTCTTCCTTCGGGCAGTCCTTGATAGCGGGTTCGCGCCACGTCCGGAACGAAAGCATGAAGGTCGAAGTTGAAAGTGCCTCCGTATGCACGATGAGTTCGTCGCACGGCGTGGGGACGGACACCATCCCGAAGAGATTGTGAACACCCGGCTGCAATTCGTCGCGGATCATGACCGATCCGAGCGCTCCTGATTCCCGGGTATGGACGATGTTGCCGAGAAAAAGATAGCTGCCGTACGCGATCGCAGCGGCGAGAAACGCAAACCAAAGAAAAGGCCACACGATGTATCCCATGCGCATAGTATACCGCGCGCTTGCGCGGGCTTATGGCAGGTTCTCCCGCGAAATAATACCGCCGCCAAGACATTCATCGCCGCGGTAGAGTACGAGCGATTGGCCGGGAGAGACGACATGCGGGCGACGAAATGTAAACACGGGGGGCGAGGCGTCCATAGAGAGAATGCCCTCGACAGGCTCTTCATGGTAGCGTGACTGCGCGAAAAGCGATTCTTGGGAAAGCGCGGTCTCACCGACCCAGCGAAGTTGGGAAAGCGCGACACGCGAGCACGCCGCAACATCGCGCGTCCGCGCCACCTGCAATACATTTTTCTCGACATTGATTCCGACCACGTAGTGCGGCTCGTTTCCGCCGCCCCCTGCGGTAAAACCGTGCCGCTGCCCGATCGTGTAGAGCGCCGCTCCTTCATGACGGCCGACGACGGAGCCGCTCTCGTCTACAACATCGCCTTGCGCGAGGGGAATGTAGCGCGAAAGGAAATCGCGCATCGAGACATCGCCGACGAAGCAAAGCCCCTGACTGTCCGGCCGATCCGCGTTTGGAAGCGCATAGCGGCGCGCAAGTTCGCGTACGCGCGATTTCAGCAGCGAACCGACGGGGAACATCGCGTGCGCCAGCTCGTCCTGACCGAGTCGGTACAGAAAATAGGATTGGTCTTTCGCAGCGTCCGCCGCGCGCCGCAGGGCAAATGCGTCATTCCTTTCCTCGACGCGGGCATAATGCCCGGTCGCGACGATGTCGGCGCTTTCCGCGAGCGCCCAGCGCAGCAGCGCGCCGAATTTTATCTTTTCATTGCAGCGCACATCGGGGTTTGGCGTTATGCCTCGCGAATAGTCGGCAAGCATCGCATCGACGACTTCCCGCTGATACGCGGATGAGAGGTCTACCTCGCGAAATGGGATATCGAGCGCCGCGCACACGCGCAGCGCGTCGAGCCTGTCTTCTTTCCAGGTGCACTCCAAAAATTCAGGTCGCCAGATTTTTACAAACACGCCGGTGACGTCGTGCCCCTGCGCTTTGAGAAGCGCCGCCGAAACGGCGCTATCCACGCCGCCGGAAACCGCCGCGTATACGCGTTTCGCCATGTACGGACTATATCAAAAGTACCGCCGTTTATTCGAGAGCTGACAGGCGTAATTCTGGCAGTAGTGGGTCACGCCGGAGTGATCGGCAAGGAAATAGAGATAGTCGCTCTCGATCGGGTCGGCGGCGGCGAGGATTGAATCAAGCGACGGCGATCCGATCGGAGTCGGCGGTAAGCCTTTGTACCTGTAGGTGTTGTAGGGCGAGTCGCTCGTGAGATCCGCCATCGTGAGCTGGAAAGTCCCCTTGCCGAGCGTGTAGGCGAAAACGGCGTCGACCTGCAGGGGCATCTTGCGATCGATCCGATTCCATAAGACTCCCGAGATGAGGCGGCGATCTTTCGTGTTGAACGCCTCGCGCTCGAGAATCGAGGCCATGATGATGAGCTCGGAGAGCGGACGAGACGAGCTCGCTATGTCGCCCTGTATCGTCGCGATATGCTGATCGAAATTCTGGCGCATCGTCTCAAGCACGATGTCCTCGGTCGCGTTGGGCAGGAAAAAGTACGTATCGGGAAAAAGATACCCTTCTTCACCGCGCGCTTTCGCGAGAAACCGATCGCCGTCGAATCGCTCGAGCTGCGTCCCGTAGATCTTTGCCATTTCTCGAGTCGTTGCACCCTCGGGGACGCGTACTCTGACCGGCTCGAGTCCGTAGAGTCCCGTCGCGAGCGAATGCGCTACCGCGAAAATATCGAGCGGCTCCTTGAAGATATAATCGCCGGCGTGTACCGCACGCTCGCGCCCCATCATCGTCACGAGCACGCGCAGCACGAAGGACGAGCGCACGACGCCCGCGTCGGCAAGCTCTCTTGTGACCTGTCCGAGAGATTCGCCCGTAGGCACCGATACGAGCGAATCGACCGGAAAGTTATCCGGCGGCCGCACGACATAGAGATAGACGAACGTGGCGAAAAATCCGGCCAGAATCAGGATCGCTATACTGCGCCGGTTGGAGTGCGGGCGCCATTTCTCCGACAAGTCGTCCAAAAGCGCGTGGCCGCGGTCGAACACCTGTTGTAAGAATTGCTCAAATGATTGCATAGCGAGATTATGAGCCGCCGGTACTTCGTTTCGATGCACTATACCGAAGACCGTCAGGCTTGCATAGAGATTATTTCGGCAAATTGGGCGGCGGCTCGGCTTTCTTGGCCGGAATGCGCTGCAAGCCGGGCGCGACGATGGCGCTCGAAGGCGGATGCCACATGGTCGCGAGGATTTCGGTCGACATCATGTTGTGCGGCATGATCCAGGGCGAGTAAAAATGCGATCTCCTGCGGTAACAATCGAAAAATCGCCGCTGCATGAGCCGCCAGCGGATATCGCGAAAATCCTGCCACGGCCAATCGAACGGATTGCCCCAACGACGCGGACGCATTTGGTTGGCATACTGCGCGTTGCCGACAGGCCGCCAGATCCAGCGAACACCGGTGTAGCCCGCGCTGTTGAATTTGTCTGCATCGCTGATATAAACACCGCGCGCGCCGACGTTGAAAGGATGCTTGCTCATGTTGCGATCCATCGCCTCGATGAGTTGCGCATAGCGATACTGCGGCACGCGGGCCGATCGTCGCCACGGTTCTTTGTCGACATCTCCGACCGCCTCTTTTCGCAGCGCATTGATTTCGCGCTTGATGACGCCCTGATAGCGCGACTGCGTTTCCCACCACGGCTCGCCCGGAACGTGTTCGACGTCGCGACACATGGTGATCACGAACTGAATCCACATCTGCTCGTCGGGCCGCAGAATACTCATGCGCTCGAGCACTTCCGCGAGCGGGTCGATCTTGTACTCCTCTTTCGGATCCTTGTCGAGCTCGAATTCCACATAGGTGCGAATGGGATACGCGTCATTGCGGGGTTCGAAACGCCAGTCGGTCGGAAAGCATTCTTGTTTTTCGGGATCAAAGCGGTATTTCGAGGCATAATCTTCCGCCTCGACAATCTCCACTTCGGGATAGTAGGCATAAAGCGCGGCTTCGACGTTGGGACGCCATTGTTTCCAACACCAAATATAAAAATGCACGTCGCCGCCGAATGAGGCGATCTCGAGCGAGAAGATCGGCCGCACCTGGCCCTGCCAGATACGATTGAGAAAAGTCGTTTCGCCCGAGTCCGTCCATAGCTTCGAGAGGGCGTTTTCCATGGCGCGGGGAGAGCGCACGAGATCGCGCGAAAATCTCACCTCGAGCAAGAGCGTCTCGCGCTTGAACAAAAAGACGCCGTGGGAATACCACACCCACACTTTCCACGCCGCGACCAGGAGCGCGATCGGAAGCCATACCGGCGCGGTACCAAGGAGCCACTCGAATGCGAAAAGCGGTAGGTTGGGGATCATGTTCCAGAGTATGCCCATGAGCCCCCAAAAAAGTACCGAGAGAAACAGGCACCGGGAAATACCCCAATAATTGCCGAACAGGCCGTCCACGATGTGGTGGAAATTGAGACTCAAAAACTCTCCGACGAGACCGCGCAGATCGCCGGATCCGATCACGCCTTCCTGCTCGTATTCTTTGATAAACGCCATAGCGCAATCTTATCATTCCCGACGCATCGGGAAGGCGCTTGTCGACAGAGCTTGTCGACAGAGGGACTATTTCGAAAGCGTGTACTTCCCTTCCGGAGTCCGCGCAAACATCGAATGCTGCAAATTGACGGCGATGGTGGCGTCTTTGACATATCGCTCGCGCTTCACGCGATCCACGATCTCTTCGCGCGTGAGCGGACCTTCGCGCTTCAAAATACCGGCAATGACATCGCGCACGACTCCCGGCTCGTACCCCCATTCTTTCAGAGCATAGAGCCCGCGTCCGACGAGAACGAACCGGTTGTCTTTGATGAGTTCATTGTGGGTGGTCGCCGGATGCGTCTTGCGGCCGAAGAGTTTTTCGATCGATCGAGCGACTTCGGTGAAGTGCATCGGAGAGCCGTGGCGTTTGAGCGTGAGATAGGCGAAGTCGCGCGTGTTTTTGATCCGCACGTGAGGCGACTCCGAACGTCCCCACTCGCCGAGCGGGTTTTTACCGATGCGCTTGCTGATCGAGAGCCAGCGAGAGAGCACTTCGGTCGGACGGGGCTTCACCCCCTGCTGCCTCAGGTGCTTGTTGAAGAGTTCCACGAATTCTTCGTGCGGGATCAATTTGTTGGACTCGAGCGACTCGTAAAGATTCGAGAGTGACGCTTCCACCTGATCGGCGAGCGCTTCGTCGATATGCCAGCGCGCTTTGAAATCCGCATCTTCCCGGCGGTCGTCAAACTGATGACCGACCGTGAGCAAAAACGCGAGATGGCTGCGATCGGCCTCGTTCCCGGCGAGTTCTTCAAAGACCGTCTCCTCGGCGAGCACGCCTCCGAGGGCGACGATCGCCGATTTGAGGCTTTCCCATGCCTGCGCGAGCGCCTGGTACGCGCCGGAGTCGCGAACGCTAGAGATGCTATGGTTCTCGATCTGGCGGATGCGCTCGCGGGTGATCCCGTACTCCTTACCGATAGCATCCAGGGTGCGGTGAGCGCCGGAACCCCTGAGTCCGAATCGGTCGGTGAGGACGCGGCGGGCCCGTTCCGGAAGTCCGGCCAGGAGATCTTTTGTCGCGTTTTTTGGCTGAAAAGAAAGCATAGGGAGCCGGATTTGACTATTGAGAATCGTGTGGTGTCCTTATAGCAAACCCCGCTCTCCGTGTCAAATCATTTCCTCGCTCTCTTCAGCGCACGCTTCAGGTAGGTGCCGGTATGCGAGCCGTCGGTGCGCGAGACTTCCTCGGGAGTGCCTTCGGCGACTATCCTTCCGCCGCCCGCACCGCCCTCCGGTCCCATGTCGATGAGGTGGTCGGCGCACTTCAGCACGTCGAGATTGTGCTCGATCGCAACGACGCTATTACCTCGCTCGACGAGTTTTTGGAGTATGGAAATCAATTTGGCGACGTCATCGTAGTGCAGCCCCACGGTCGGCTCGTCCAGGAGGTACATGGTCTTCGTCGTGAGCGGCCGATAGAGTTCGCTTGCGATCTTTACGCGCTGCGCTTCTCCGCCTGAGAGCGTCGTAGCGCTTTGTCCGAGTTCGAGATACCCGAGTCCGACGTCGGCGAGCGTCTGCAGCCTGTCCGCGATCGCGGGAATGTCATCGAAAAACACGCGCGCTTCCTCGACCGTCATCGAGAGCACGTCGTGGATCGACTTCCTTTTGTATTTGACCTCCAATGTCTCTTTCATGAAGCGCTTGCCGCCGCACACATCGCAGGTGACGTACACGGTCGGCAAAAAATGCATTTCGACCGCGACAAGTCCGTTGCCCTGGCAGGCTTCGCAGCGACCGCCCTTCACATTGAATGAGAACCGCCCAGGTCCCCAACCGCGCGCACGAGCTTCTTCCGACATCGCGAACATGTCGCGGATGTGCGTCCACGCACCCGTATAAGTAGCCGGATTCGATCGCGGCGTCCGGCCTATCGGCGATTGGTCTATTAATATCGAGCGGCCCAGATACTCGGTGCCGCTGAATTCTTTGACGTTGTATATTTTCGCGCTGCGATAGCGTTTGTCGAAGCGGGCGAGCAGATTGCGATGCAGTATCTCGTAGAGAAACGTCGACTTCCCCGAACCGGAAACGCCTGAAACGACGACAAACTTCGCGAGTGGTACATCGATGTTGAGATTTTTAATATTGAATTTGCTCGCGCCGCGAATTTTCAGCTTGCCCCGGTCGACGGTTCGTCGCTTCTCTGGTATCTCTATCTGCTCTTCCTCGCGGAGGTACGCGAGCGTGCGCGAGCCACTCTTGTTGGTTTTAGCCGTGAGCAAGTCCTCGAGCCATCCCGAGGCAACGATGGTACCGCCGTGCACGCCCGCACCCGGCCCAAGGTCGATGAGGTAGTCGGAAGCATAAATCGTGTCTTCATCGTGCTCAACTACGAGAACCGTGTTGCCGAGATCGCGCAGGTGCTTCAGCGTTGCGATGAGTTTGTCGTTGTCGCGCTGATGCAGGCCGATGGTCGGCTCGTCGAGCACGTAGAGCGCGCCGACCAAGCCGCTTCCGAGCTGTGAGGCGAGTCGTATGCGTTGTGCTTCCCCGCCACTCAAGGTGTTGGCCTTTCTATCGAGCGTGAGGTACTCAATGCCGACGTTGAGCATGAATTGCAGACGCGAGGTTATCTCTTTGATGACGACACGCGAGATGTCCTGCTCCTTTTTGGTGAGCTTGAGCGAGTTGAAAAAATCCATTGCGTCTTCGATGGAAAGCGACGAGAGCTGGACGATGTTCGTCCCTTTTGCCGGGCCATCATGCGCTTCCGGTTCATGCACCTTCCCGAGAAAGACGTTCAGGGCCTCCGGTCGGAGTCTCATCCCCTGGCACACATCGCACGGCTCGTCGCCGAAAAAGTACTTGGTGCCGAGCCCCTTGCATTCCGGGCACGCGCCGTACGGTGAATTGAATGAAAAAAGCCGCGGCTCGATTTCGGGGAACGAAAAGCCGTCATACGCGCACATGAACTTCGCGGAAACGACCTTGGTCGTTTCCGCCCCGAGTTCGGTCGAGGGACTGGTAATTTTGACCAGCCCATCACTCTCGTGAAGCGCTCGCTCGATGGCCTCGCTCGCGCGCTCTCGCGCGCCCTTCTCGTCGTCCCTGAATTCCGAGACGAAGAGCTCGTCCACGATAATGTCTATGTCGTGTTTGAAATGCTTCTTGAGATCTATGCGCTCGCGCAGGCTCTTCTCTTCGCCGTCGATGACCGCCTTTTCGTACCCTTTGTTAAGCATGTCGTAGAGCAGTTGGAAGTATTCGCCCTTGCGTCCGACGATGATCGGCGACGAGATGCGTATTTTTTCTTTGGAAACGCCCTTCACCAGCTTGCCGCCACTACCCTGCTTTCGAGCAGTTTCGACGATGGACAGGACTGATTCCAGTATTTCCTCATTCGAGAGTTTGCGCACCTCGCGTCCACAAATCGTGCAGTGTGGCTTACCGACACGTGCGTAGAGGACGCGAAGGTAGTCGTATATCTCGGTGATGGTCGCAACGGTTGAGCGCGGATTATTCGACCGACTCTTTTGGTCTATCGAAATCGCCGGCGAGAGACCGGATATCTCGTCGACATCGGGTTTCTGCATCTGGCGCAAGAATTGCCGCGCGTATGCCGAGAGCGATTCCACGTATTTGCGCTGCCCCTCTGCGAATATCGTATCGAATGCGAGTGACGACTTCCCGCTCCCGGAAAGTCCCGTAAAGACGATCATCTTATTGCGCGGCATCTCCACGCTCACGTTCTTGAGGTTGTGCGTCCGCGCACCCTTGATAACTATCTTATCTGCGCCTATTTCTTTATCTTTTTCTACCATACAACGAGCCCGACCCCCGCGACAGCGCTAGGGGTTGGTACGAACGATTATAACAGAGACGACGATTTATCTGAAATGACGGAGTACCACACCGCCAAAAAACGAGCTGTTACATTATCGCCGCCTCCTCGTGAAGCGCGACGCCGAATTGGGACATGACTGCTATTTTTATCTTCTGCGCGAGTTCCAACACGTCTTCGGCGGTTGCAGAGCCTCGATTGACGAGATAGTTCGGATGCTGGAGCGAGGCGATCACGCTACCGATAACCGCGCCCTTCATTCCCGCTTTTTCGATTAGCCAGCCGGCGGGCACGCGTCCTTCGCGCGATTTCACTCCCTTTTCTTTTTCAAACAGCTCCACGATTTCGCGCGGCGCCGCCGGGTTGGTGAAGTACGAACCGGCCGCCCGGACGTTTTGTAAATGGCGTTTTTCTCGCTCAACTATCGTTTCCTCTGCAAGTTTCGCGCTTTGTGCCGAATCCACTTTGTGCAAATGCAAATACACGCGCGTGATAAGCCATTTCGGATGCTGCTTAAAAAAACTGTCGCGATATTTGAATCCACACTCTGCATTCGTGAAGGTGTGCATCTTTCCCGTGTTGGTATTGATCGCTTTCAAGGAGTGAACGAAATCTTTTATCTCCGAGCCGAAAGCGCCGGCATTACCGCGTACCGCACCACCGAGAGTGCCCGGAATTCCGGCAAGTTTCTCCCAGCCACCTCGTCCGCGCTTTGCAGCTTCTTTGATAAGTTCATACAAATTACAGCCTGCATCTGCCTCAAGCTCGTTGCCCACAAATGAATGCTTGTTCGAACTCACATGCATTACCAAACCGTCTATGCCAGCATCAGGCACGAGCACGTTGCTTCCGCCAGCAAGTATCACGAAGCGTGTATTAAAATCCCCTGCCCAGTGCATCGCCTCTCGGATTTCATCGTCTGTCTTCACATCAACAAAATACGTTGCTTCTCCTCCTATCTCGAACGTCGTGAAAGGCGCCAGTGCTACTTTTTCCCGAATTTCCAACATCTATTCAGTCTAGCCGGTCACGTAGGTATCTCAAAGTAAGTACCCCGGGCAGCGCGCGTTGCCCGGGGCCTCCCTTGAACTGCTTTGCCGTACGCTACTACGAACGTCCCGACAGAGCAGGCAAGCTCATACTCGCTAGTGCGCCGGCACCGCGAGGAAGGCAATCGGTGCGGCGAAGTAGATCCATAACACCACTGCCGTCGCAAAGCCGAACGCTACTATTTCAGGAAGCGCAAGCTCCCCGAAAACGGCGAACGATTTCCCCATTTCATAGCCCCTTCTTCCCGTTGCACTTCACGCCCTCCCTTGCCCGGAACAAGCGCCTCCTTCACCGCATGCGGAACGATCATTGCCGCCGCGACAAGCAGAAGCCTGACGGTACCGAGCATGGGTACGATCGGATTTCTCATCGGTTTGATACCTCCTTGTGCCTTGAAATACTAGCTTTTTCGCTCTTCGCTTTCAAGCGCGCGTAACTCGTCGCGGATAAGGGCCGCGGTCTCGAAGTCGAGCCTGTCGGCCGCTTCATGCATCTGGCGGCGCTTGTCGCGGATGAGCTTCGCCTTGTCGCCGCCGAAGGCATCGGTGTCCATGCGCGCGAGATCGGTGACGGCGCGTTTGCGGGTGCGCTCGATGTCGGCCACGATATCGTGGATGCGTTTCTGAACAGTCTTCGGCGTTATTTTGTGCTTTTTGTTGTATGCGAGCTGAATTGCTCGACGGCGATTTGTCTCGCCGATGGCGCGCTCCATCGAGCCGGTCATAGTGTCGGCATAGAGCAGTACGCGGCCAAGCACATTGCGCGCGGCACGGCCGATGGTCTGGATAAGGCTAGTCTGCGAGCGCAAAAAACCTTCTTTATCGGCATCGAGGATGCCGACGAGCTCCACTTCGGGCAGATCCAGGCCCTCGCGCAAGAGGTTGACGCCGACGAGGACGTCGAAGACGCCTTTGCGGAAATCGCGTAGTATCTCGATGCGCTCGATGGTCTCGACATCGCTGTGTACATAGCGCGCCTTCACGTCGCGCTCGACGAGGAACTGCGTGAGATCTTCCGCCATCTTCTTCGTCAGCACCGTGACCATCGAACGCGCCCCGCGCTTGGTGACTTCTTCAGCCTCACGGATAAAGTCCTTCACTTGACCCGCAAATTCTCCTCTCGCAACGATAGGTCGCACGATAATTTCCGGGTCAATGAGCCCGGTCGGGCGTATAACTTGTTCCACGGGTTTTTCACTCAAGTCCAATTCGTACTTTGCGGGAGTCGCCGACGTGTAGATAGTCTGTCCGGTGCGTTCGCGGAACTCATCGAACTTGAGCGGCCGGTTGTCGACGGCGCTCGGAAGGCGAAAGCCGTGTTCGACGAGCGTCTCTTTGCGCGCGCGATCGCCGGCATACATGCCGCCGATTTGCGGCACCGTCACGTGCGATTCGTCTATCACGGTTAAAAAATCTTTTGGAAAATACGAGAGTAGCGTATAAGGCGGCTCGCCAGGCTGCCGGCGGTCGAAATGCCGCGAATAATTCTCGATGCCGTTGCAGAAACCGAACTCCCGTATCATAGCGATGTCCTGTCGCGTGCGGCGTTTGAGCCGTTCTGCCTCCAGTATTTTTCCTCTATCGTTCAACGCTTTCAGCCTGTCTTTAAGCTCCGCCTCGATATCCTTGAGCGCCGCTTCCTGCACGTCTTTGGGCGTCACATACTGTCGTGCCGGAAAGACGAATATCGAATCGTGCTTTGCGTCTATCTTTCGCGTCATTGCATCTATCTCTTCTATTTTGGATATCTTCCCGCCCGTGAGGTCGACACGATAGATGACGCGCTCACTCGCGGGCATGAGCTCGACTCCCGCGCCCAGCGCGCGGAACGTGCCAGGCTTCAGATCACCCGACGTACGCTCGAAGTAGATAGAGATGAGCTTGCGTGTCAGTGTGGCCCTCGTCATCGCTTCCCCCTTCGTGAGTTTGAGATTGACCTTTTCGTACTCGACAGGGCTGCCGAGACCGTAGATGCACGAGACCGACGCGACGATGATGACATCCTTGCGCGTGAGAAGCGCCTGTGTCGCCGCGTGCCGCAAGCGCTCGATGTCTTCGTTGATCTGCGCCTCTTTCTCGATATAGGTGTCGGTAACCGGTACGTACGCTTCCGGCTGGTAATAATCGTAGTACGAGACGAAATAATGCACCGCATTGTCGGGAAAAAATTCGCGATACTCGGCGGCAAGCTGCGCCGCGAGCGTCTTGTTGTGCGCGATGACGAGCGTCGGCTTCTGCCAGTGCTGTATCGCGTTGGCGACCGTGAACGTCTTGCCGGAGCCGGTGACGCCCAAAAGCGTCTGGTCGCGCTTTCCCTCCTCAAGTCCTTGGACGAGCGCACCAATCGCGGCAGGCTGATCACCCGCCGGCTTGTAGTCGCTTTTGAGTTTGAAACCGGACATTCTCGCTACTGTACTTTCCCGACACGTTTAATCAAGCGTTAATACGCTCACATTCTTTTTGCCGCGCTTGAGGAGCGCGATGCCGTTGTGAAAGTCGCTTTTTTCGAGCGTGCGCGCATCATCTACGATCTCACCGTTGAGCGTGACCGCGTCGTCTGATATGAATTGCCGCGCTTCGCGCTTCGAACTCGCGAGCTTCGTCGCTACGAGCGCGTCGATGAGAAGAGTCGAGAGTCGTACGGCACACGCCGGAGCCGCGCCGCGAAGCACGTTGGCATCGCGCTCATTGAGCGTCTTCACACTCGCTTCGCCGAACAATACTTCCGAGACGTGCTCCGCTTTGATCGCCTCTTCCTCGCTGTGTACGAGCGTCGTCACTTCGCGCGCGAGCAGGCGCTGCGCATATCGATCACGGGCATCCCTCTTGTGCAGTTCCATCGCCGCGGAAATCTCCGTATCCTCGAGCATCGTGAAGAGTTTGAGGTAGTCTTCCGCGCTCTCGTCGCTCACGTTGAACCAAAACTGGTAAAAGGCGTACGGAGAGGTCATCTTCGCGTCGAGCCAGACGGCGTTGCCTTCGCTCTTGCCGAATTTTTTGCCGGTCGCCTTGTCCGTGATTATGGGAATCGTGAGGGCGTAGGCTGCCGCATTTTCCTTGCGCCGGATGAGATCAACTCCGGCAACGATATTTCCCCACTGATCGGAGCCGCCGATCTGCACGTCGCAGCGATATTCCTTGAAAAGATGCCAGAAATCGTACGCCTGCAAGAGCGGATACGAGAATTCGGTAAATGAGATTCCTTCGTCGCTTTCCATGCGAGCCTCAATCGCTTCTTTTTTGACGAGAGAATTGACGGTGAAATATTTGCCGACATCGCGCAAAAACTCCACGAGATCGAGTCCGAGGAGCCAATCGGCATTGTTCACGAACTCGACTTCCGCGCCGAGCAGTTTCTCGGATTGCCCTTTCAGCTTCGCGCACCGCGCTTCGATCGTCGTCTCGTCAAGGAGCGGCCGCTCGACATCGGGCTTCGGATCGCCGATCAATCCAGTCCCTCCGCCGATCACGAGGATCACCCGGTGTCCCGCCTGCGCAAGGCGGCGCAGCAGCATATAGGCTGCAAGATTGCCGACGTGGATTGAATCGGCGGTCGGATCGATACCGAGGTACACCGTGCGCTTTGCCCCGTCGGTAATCTCTTCGAGCGTTTTCGAAGAAAACTGGTTGACGTAGCCCCGAGATTTCAGCGTTTCCGACAACGTGGTCATACAGAAAGAATATCATACAAGGTCGCCTGGTTGAGCATCGCCAATGATACACTTCCATTCATGGAATTGGTATCCGCGAGGCAGCGACGTATCGCTGTCTGGACGTTGTTCCTGGCATTGGGCATCGGCATCGGCTTCGTGGCGGGTTGGTTCATCGCGCTGCAACGTATACCGGGGATGCGTGGAAGCGTAGTGCGGTTGGGCGGGTACGATCTCATTAGCCCGCTTCTCGCTTGTGATATCGGGAAAGAGGAAGTGTTCAACGAGCTTACATTCATCCGCAACAACGTGCAATCGACCATAAGCGAGGAAAAATCGAGTGGCAGAGCGATCAGCATATCGGTATACATGCGCTTGCTGAATTCCTCGCGTTGGCTGGAGATCAACGGAAGTGAAAAATACACGCCAGCGAGCCTTCTCAAGGTCTTCGTCATGATGGGTTTTCTGAAAAAGGCGGAAAGTGATCCTTCGCTCTTATCACGACGTATCGTTTTCGCAGGACCGTCCAGTGGCGACAGTGTTCATCTCGGAGTCGGAATATCGTATAGGATCGACAATCTCATCAGAGAAATGATCGTGAATTCAAATAACGATGCGCTGCATCTCCTCCTTTCAGTCGTCGACGTCACTGCCTTCGACGGCATTTATAAAGATCTCAACATCAGCGTTCCTCCCGTACAGGATGAAGAACGTCTGAACATCATGGATCCCGTAAGTTATTCAATGGTTTTTCGTGTGCTCTATGGCGCCACATACCTCAATCGTGAAATGTCTGAGCGTGGGCTTCAGCTGTTAAGCGAGAGCGTGGATACCGGTGGCCTCGCTGCGCAACTACCTACGGGAACGAGAGTCGCGCATAAATTCGGCCTGCGAAGAAATGACCGAAGTGTCGAGCTTCATGACTGTGGCATTATCTATTATCCCGAACACCCGTATCTCCTTTGCGTGATGACCCGAGGAACACACGACGGCGACTTGAGCGACGTGATATCTCGTATTTCGAAAGTTGCCTACGATGGCGTCGACACATTGTTCAAACGCTAAACTTAGACTACCCATCCCTGCGTTTTTCGCGATCGCGTACTTCATGCTCGTCCATGCCGAAATGATGCGCGAATTCGTGCCAGATCGTTTCCGCGATAACGTCGCGCACGTCCTTGCCATCTTCCGCCGCGGTTTCTTCTATCGGCGATCGGTAGAGCGTGATGGTATCGGGCAGCGTCATCCCGACGCCATAGAGCTCGCCGCGCTCCGAGAGTGGAATGCCCTTGTAAAGCCCGAGCAGCGTCTCATCGTCCGACAGCCCCTGCACCTCTCGATCCTCCTGCGAGGGTTCGTCTTCGACGAGCAGCGCGACGTTCTCAATCTTCTCGCGAACCCACTGCGGCAGCTGTTCATACCCCTGTGCGATCAGCGTTTCGAATTCTTCGCGTTTCATTGCCGTACCAACTGCGCAAATCGCTTCCGCACCTTTTCGACCTTCGGCTCGATGATGAGCCGGCAGTACGGCGCGCTCGCATTGGTTTTGAAATAATTCCGGTGGTAGTCCTCCGCTTTGAAGAAGGTCCGAGAAGGAACGAGTTGCGTCACGACGCGGGTGCCGTCTTTCAAACTCTCGTTGATCTCGTCGATCTTTTTCCGCGCCTGCAATTTTTCTTCTTCGGTCTCGTAGAAAATCACCGAGCGGTATTGCTCGCCGACGTCGTTCCCCTGCCGATTGGGAGTGGTCGGATCATGCGAGCCGAAAAAGACCGTAAGAAGATCGTCGTATGAAATGACGGCTGGATCATAGGTGACGCGGATACATTCGGCGTGACCGGTGTTACCGCCGGATACGGCTTCATACGAAGGATCGCTCATCGAACCGCCGGAGTACCCCGGCTCAACCTTCTCGACGCCCTTCAACGTCTGGAAAACGGCCTCGGTACACCAAAAGCATCCTCCGCCGAAAATCGCGGTTTTTGTTAGGTACGAACCCGCAGGGTTCATACACACATAATAGCAAAAAAGCGAAATATTGGCCGATATCGGGCTGTATTATGGACAAGTCTTTATGACTGCTTTTATTTTCGCGCTCTCGCGAGTGAAGAGATTCGTTGTCGCGCACAAGATCATCGCAGCGATACTCGCCGTCGCGGCGTTTGGAGGCGGCTACTGGGCATACGCAAAATTCGCCGGCACCGCGGGCCAGACGCGCTACGTGCTCGCGGTCGTCGAGACCGGCACGATTATTTCGACGGTTTCCGGGAGCGGCCAGGTTTCTCCGTCGAACCAGATCGACATCAAGCCAAAAGTCTCCGGCGACGTAGTTTCTCTTCCGGTTTCGGAAGGCCAGGCCGTGGCGGCCGGCACGGCAATCGCCTACCTCGACTCGACTGCCGCGCAAAAAACCGTCCGAGACGCGAAAACATCCCTCGAGAGCGCCAAGCTATCGCTCGAGAAACTTCGGCAACCGGCGGATGCTCTCACGCTTACGCAAGCAAAAAACGCGCTTGAGAAGGCGAAAGTATCGAAACAAAACGCGACCGATTCGCTCGCGAAGGCATACGCCGACGGCTTCAACGACGTCTCCGACCTCTTCCTCGATCTGCCGACTGTGATGAACGGCCTCAATACCGTTTTGTTCGGTGCTGATCGCAGCCTCGGTGGCCCGGGACAGAGCAACGTCGATTTCTACAAGGATGCCATCTATGCGTACAACGACGCGAAAGCGCAGAGTTACTACGACGATGCGAAAACCAAGTACGCGGCGGCGAAGGCCGCGTACGACGCGGCCTTCGCCGCGTACAAGACCACCAACCGTAGCGCGGATACGACGTCCATCGGCAAACTCGTCGATCTTTCATACACCACGACTCAGCAAGTCTCCGACGCGCTGAAGAGCGCCAACAACCTGATCCAGCTCTACCAGGACACACAGACGGCCCGCGGCCTCACCTCCGCAGCTATCTCGAGCACGCAGCTCACGACGCTTGGCTCGTATACATCGACCATCAATACGCACCTCTCCTCTCTCTCGAGCAGCGTCACGAACATCCACGACGACATCGAAGCGATCGCCGAAGCCGACCGCGGCATTACGGAGAGCGAACAATCGCTTACGAAAACGATCGCGGGCACGGACCCGCTCGATATTCGCGCCACCGAACTCACGGTAGAGCAGCGCACCAACGCCCTGCAGGACGCGACGGACGCGCTCGCCGATTATACGATCCGCGCGCCGTTTGACGGCACTATCGCGAAGCTCGACGCAAAACGGGGAGACGCGGTGTCGAGCGCGAGCACAATCGCCACTCTCATCACCAAGCAGCAATTGGCCGAGCTGTCACTCAACGAAGTCGACGCCGCGAAACTTAAAATCGGCGACAAAGCGACCCTGACGTTCGACGCGATTGACGGCCTTTCGATAACGGGCGCCGTTGCGTCCGTCGACGCGCTCGGCACGGTATCGCAGGGTGTCGTATCATACGCGGTGAAGATAGGATTCGATGCGCAAGATCCTCGCGTGAAGCCTGGTATGACGGTCAACGCGAGCATTCAAACCGATGTCCATCAGAGCGTGCTTATGGTTCCATCGAGCGCGGTAAAAACGCAAAATGGACAAAGCTACGTGCAGGCATTCATGCCACCGCTCACCGATACAGCCGGCGCGTCAGGTGTCACTTCTGCGACTCCGCCGCAAAACATCCCCGTGACGACCGGTATTTCCGATGATACGAACACCGAGATACTTTCCGGCCTCACGGAGGGCCAACAGGTAGTGACGCGCACCACGGGTACACTGACACAGACGACAACGACCGGGGGTAATCGTGGATTCGGCGGCCCCGGCGTCATTCGCCTCGGAGGCTGAACTTTGCGGCGCACATGATAGGAGTCCGCAACATTACGAAGACCTACGGCGAAGGTGCGACCGCATTCCAGGCCCTCAAGAATGTCTCATTCGACATACAAGACGGCGAGTCCGTCGCCATCATGGGGCCGAGCGGCTCCGGTAAATCGACGCTCATGCATATCCTCGGCTGTCTCGACACGCCAACTTCTGGTACGTATATCCTAGATGGCAAGGATGTCTCCACCCTTTCCGACGACGAACTCGCGAAGATACGGAGCGAGAAGATAGGATTCGTTTTTCAGATGTTCAACCTGCTGAAACGCACGACCGTGCTTCGCAACGTCATGCTTCCGCTCGTGTACGACATGAATATCGGTGCCGAGGAGCGCGAAGTACGCGCGCAAGGCGCGCTCGAAGCGGCCGGGCTCTCGCGCGAATTCGAGACGCATCTTTCCAACGAGCTCTCCGGCGGACAGATACAGCGCGTCGCCATCGCGCGCGCGCTCGTCAATGATCCCACGATGATCTTGGCCGATGAGCCGACCGGCAACCTCGATACCAAGAGCGGCGAAACGGTGCTCGCCACCTTTCAAAAACTCAACCGCGATGGCCGCACCATTATCCTTATCACGCACGAGCGCGGCATCGCGGAACATGCCGGTCGTATCATTTCGCTTCGTGACGGCGAGATCGTGGAAGATTCAAAAACACATACGCCGCGAAAAATACCCCATGCGCACGCTTGATCTCATACAAGAAACGGCGACCGCCTTGCGAGCCAACCGCGTTCGTAGCTCGCTCACCATACTCGGCATCGTCATCGGCATCTCCAGCGTCATCGCGCTCGTCTCCATCGGCCAAGGTGCCGCGTCGTCGGTACAGTCAAGCATCGAATCACTTGGTTCCAACCTGCTTCAGGTAACGCCAGGTGCGCAGCGCGGGCCGGGGGGATTTGGTGTATCCGCCGGGCGGGGTGGCGCACGCACGCTCACGCAAGATGATGCCGATGCCATCGCGAAGAATGTGCAAAACATCGTCGGGGTCGCGAGCGAGGTATCAGGCCGCTACCAGATCGTCGCGAAGGGCACGAATACCAATACGACCGTTGATGGTGTGAGTGCGGGATATCCTGATATCCGCAATCTGCAGATAGCCGACGGCTCGTTCTTCAACGACTCGCAGAACGCCTCGCTCGCGAAGGTGGCGGTGCTCGGCCCGACCGCGGCAGGCGATCTTTTTGGAACGAACGATGACGGCACGCCCGTCGGCGGCATCGTCGGGCAGACCATTCGCATCAAAGGACTCGAATTCAGGATCATCGGTGTCACCGCTCCCAAAGGCGGCACGGGATTTTTCAGTCAAGATGACATCATTTACGTCCCCGTCATGAGCGCGCAGCGTTTTCTTTCAGGCAATCAGTATCTTACTTCTATCGACATACAAGCCGCGGATTCCGTCGTGATGACGCAAATACAAAGTGACGTGACCGATCTGCTTCTGGCGCGCCATCACATCGGGGATCCGACCGCGGCGGACTTTAGCGTGATCAATCAGGCGGATATCCTCGCGAGCGCTTCGTCGGTAACAGGCACGCTCACGATACTGCTCGGTGCCATAGCCGGCATTTCGCTCCTTGTCGGAGGCATCGGCATCATGAACATGATGCTCACGACCGTGACTGAGCGAACAAAGGAGATCGGTCTCCGAAAGGCGATAGGCGCGAAAAAGGCCGACATCAGGGCGCAATTTCTCGCAGAGGCCGTCGCACTTACCGCCATCGGCGGAATAGTCGGCATCGCACTTGGTGCCGCGATATCCTATGGCGTCAATCTAAGCGGTCTTGTCAAGACGACCGTCTCCTTTTCAGCAATCACGCTCGCGTTCGGCGTTTCTGCCGGGACCGGCATCGTCTTCGGCTATTACCCTGCCCGTCGTGCGGCGAATTTGAACCCGATCGACGCCTTGCGATACGAGTGATGAAGATGAAATGATCAGGGGTGACATATTGTATTAGTCGAGTATGAACAACAAACTTATCGCGGGCACTGTTATCGGGCTCATCATCGGTGGCGGAGGCGGATTTTATGGTGGAATGAAATATCAGCAGGGTCAACGATCGACGTTTGGGAATAGCCAGTTCCCTGCCAACGCTGGAAATTTTGCCGGCCGTGCAGGCGCCGGAAGTGCGCGGGGTGGAGTGAACGCCGTGTTCGGCAAAGTAATCGCGAAAGATGCGACCTCGATCACCGTCGAACTGATTCAGGGCGGACCAAGCGCGACATCGACAAACGGAGGTTCAAGTGGGACCAGGATCGCGCTGTACGACGCTTCGACTGAGGTGAGCAAGACGGTCGCCGGCTCGAGCGCCGATCTCAAAGTCGGCGAGAGCGTGGTCGTGAATGGAACGCAGAATACTGACGGCTCCATCACCGCGCGAATGATTCAAATACGACCGGCGGGATCAGTTCCGCGGCCTCAGTAGCGGGAAAAGCTGCGCTTCGTGCGCGGGATGGTTCTCGAGGAATGCGAAAAGGCGCTCGGAAACGCCGAATCCGAAAGAAGGCGGCATGCCGTACTCCATCGCGCGTATGTAGTCGGCATCGAGCCGCTGCGCCTCATCGTCGCCCTGATCCCGCAATTTCTGCTGCTCCTCTAGCCGCGCACGCTGATCGAGAGGATCGTTCAACTCGCTGAAACCTTTGCCCATTTCGCTGCCCGCGATAATGACCTGCAATCGTTCAACCGTGTCGGGATTGCCGGCGAACCGCTTCGCGAGCGGCTCGAGATACGCAGGCACGCCGACCAAGAATGCCGGACCGGCGATAGTCTTGCGAAGTCTTTTCCAAAGATGGTCCACCGCGCGCGGTTTGTTGAGTTTTTCCCCCACCTCTATCTTTGCATCACGAACCGCTTGTATCGCGTCTTCCTCGCTGCACTTGAGCGGATCGAGGCCGTATTCTTTCTTGATTGCATCGCAAAAATTAACGAGCGACCACTCTTCCGCGAGGTCAATCGCATGGTCTTGTATCTCGAACGTATACTTGCCGTAGACTTCCTTCGCAATATGGCGATAGAGATCTTTGACGAAATCGCCTCCTTTTTTAAGATCGCTGAATGCTTCGTACGATTCGAGAAACGTGAAATCCTGCAGATGTTCGCGCGATTGCCCTTCGTTGCGGAAGACTCTGCCGATCTCGAAGACTTTCGGGAAACCGGCGACGAGCAAGCGCTTATGCCAGAGCTCGAGCGAGATACGCAGGTACACGTCGATGCCGAGTGCATTGTGATGCGTCATGAAAGGTCTCGCATCGGCACCGCCCGGCAAGTTCTCAAGCACGGGTGATTCGACTTCGAGAAAATCGCGGGAGATGTAGAACTCGCGCGCGGCTTGCCAGAATCGCGCGCGGCGCTCGAACATCTTTCGCGTCTCTTCGTTGAGCAAGATATCGAGATAACGCTGGCGCAGTCGTGTCTCCTCATCTTTGACGCCGAAATGCTCGCTCGGAATGGGTAAGAGCGATTTCGCGAGCATCTTCCATTCGCTGACCTTGAGCGACTGCTGGCCGCGCTGTGTTTTAAACGCTACTCCGCTCGTTTCGACAAAATCTCCGATGTCTACCGCCTCCGAAAATAGTTTGAAGGACTTCTTATCCATCTCGGATTCCTGAAGAACGATCTGGACCTTCCCTGTTCCGTCATTGACATCCGCGAACATAATGCCGCCCTGACCGCGCAGCGACATGAGGCGGCCGGAGAGCGTCGCTCTCCGGCCGCTTTTCTCAAGCTCTGAAAATCCGGCGATAAAATCGTCGGCGTTCGTATCGCGGTTCGTGCTCGCCGGATACGGCGCCATTCCCGCTTCTTTCAGGATGTCGAGTTTCTTGATGCGCTCTGATCGGATGTCGGCTTCGGACATTGCCGCAATAATACCACTTGCAAGCTCACGCCGCTTCTCCTTGCGCGGTCGGCGAGGTATCCGGAGCCGGCGCAGGGGCGAACGGCTTCGTGAGCAGTAGGCCAAGTCCGAGGGCAAACGCGGCGCAGACGATCATGAGGACGATGATGATTAAGTTCGCGGATCGATTCGTCTCGAGCCACGGCTCTACGCGCTTTGCCATTCGTTCGCTAAAAAGTTCCGGCTGCTCCGCGTGCGCATCCTCCATGTGCGCTAGAGTAGCAGATTCCAGGACTCGATGCTACGAGACAAAGCCCCCGCTCGGCAGTATAGTGGTATCAATCATGCTTTTTTGGATCGCGCTTTCTACCGCGTTTGCAACGCTCTGCGGCGGGCTTTTTGCGCTCCGATTCAAAGATAAACTGCATCTCGTGCTGGGGTTCAGCGCGGGTGCCGTTATCGGAGTCGCCTTCTTCGACCTTCTGCCGGAGGCGATCGAGCTGGGCGGAGCGCAGTTCGGGACCTCTGCCATTACGAGCATAGCCGCCTTCGCGTTCGTGCTCTATCTTTTCGTCGACCGCTTCGTCCTCCTGCACGCCCACGCCGATGAAGAGGGCCACGGAGAGCGCGCCGCGCTCGGAGCCGGTACGCTCTCGCTGCACAGTTTGCTCGACGGCCTTGCGATAGGATTCGCCTTCCAGGTTTCCGGGGCCGTCGGCATGATCGTTACGGCAGCGGTCCTGACTCACGATTTTTCGGACGGAATCAACACGGTAAACCTCATCTTGAAAAACGGCGCGGGGCGGGCAAAAGCCTTCCGCTGGCTTCTCGTCGATGCGCTTTCCCCCATAGTCGGTATCGTGTTATCCCTTTTCTTTCAAGTATCGGAAGCGGTGCTCGGGGTCATTCTCGCCTCATTCTGCGGTTTTTTCTTGTACCTTGGCGCATCCGATCTGCTTCCCGAAAGTCACCACCGGCACCCGACGCTTTGGACGACGCTCTCGACGGCGCTCGGCATCGGCTTTTTGTACGCCGCGGTTTCCCTCGCGCGTGTCTAAACGTGCAACTTCATTTTTCAAGTATACTGGTGGGGTGACATTCAGGAGAAAACTACAAAATATCCGCCCGTCGTTTCGTGCGGTCGCGCTCATGTGGCGTGAAGAATTGAGCTTTAAATTGCAAACCTTGTTCGGGGCCCTCGTCATTTTCGCCTCGTTCGTGTTTCAGATCTCGAGAATCGAACTGCTCATCGTCCTCCTCTCGGTGGGCGCGGTACTCGCGGTGGAGGCCTTGAATACCGCGCTCGAAGAACTTTGCGATCACGTGACCCCTGAAGAGCATCCCAACATCGGCAAAGTGAAGGATCTCGCTTCCGGCGCGTCGGGTATTATCGGTGTTTTCGCGATCGCGATCGGCCTCATCATTTTCGTACCCCGCCTTTTCGCCATATGAATTGGAATCTGCAGGTTGTCGAGTGGCTCGCGGCTGCGCGCGTGCCGATCGGCATCTCTTTTTTCTCGCGGTTTACGGAATTCGGCGGCGTAGCAGTCGCGGTTGTCGTGATGGCGATCGCCGCGTTCGTTCTCTGGCGCGGAAAGCGCTGGGCGCACGCCGTCGGACTCCTCATCGCGCTCGCCGGCGCGCTTGCGACGTCGGAAGTTCTGAAATTCTTGATTCAAGAAGCGCGGCCGCCGGAAACGCTTCGCGCGATCGTCGAGACGGGATATTCGTTCCCGAGCAATCACGCGACCGCCGCGTTCGCTCTCTACGGATTTCTCGCGTGGTCTCTGTGGGATCTGAAAAGACCGATGCGAGCGATCGGAATCGCGATCTGCTTGTTGTTTATCCTACTCGTCGGCTTCAGTCGGATATATCTTGGCGTCCACTATCCGCTCGATGTAGCAGGAGGATACGCGATCGGTGCGATTTTTCTTCTCTTCGGCGCGTACGCGACCCGCAGACTCGAGCGATTCGAAGACTAGCGAAGCAGCAACGTCTTGAGAAGCGCCATCCTCACCAGCACGCCGTAACCGGCTTGTTTGAAGTACACGGCGTGGGGCGAGTCGTCTACTTCGGGAGCGATCTCGCCCGCGCGCGGGAGCGGATGGATGAGGATCGCGCCTTCTTTCATGTGATCGGTCATCGGCCGCGTGATGACGTAGCCGTCTTTCAGGCGCTTGTACTCGCTCTCGCTCAGCCACTCTTTTTGCATCCGGGTCTGATACACGACATCCGCGACAGCCATCACGGAGGCAAGATCTGCCGTCTCCTCGAAATGCACTTGATTTTCGCGCAAATGCTCCTTTATATCGTCTCTCATCGCGAGCTCGGGAGCGGAAACGAACGTCATCTTAACGTTGCGGTACTTGCTCAAAAGATACGCGAGCGAGCGCGCCGAACGATAGTATTTGAGATTGCCGACGAACGCGATGTGGAAGTCGTCCGTGCGGCCGATCTCGCGATTGATGGTGTAGAGATCGAGGAACGCTTGCGTCGGATGCTGTCCGGTGCCGTCGCCGCCATTGATGATCGGCACTTCGGATACCTTGGCGGCGCGCTCGGATGCGCCCGCCTCGGGATGACGCAAAACGATGACGTCGGCATAGTTGTCGACGATGCGGATCGTATCTTCGATCGTCTCGCCCTTCGTGGCCGAAGACGATTCGCTGGCGTTTTCCATCGAAAGAACGTTGCCGCCGAGCCGCAACATCGCGCTCTCAAAAGAGAGGCGCGTACGAGTGGACGGCTCATAAAAAAGCGAGGCCATGATGAGGCCTTTTAGTGATTCGTCGCGCTTCCCTTCGAGCGAGGTCGAAAGAGCGAAAAGTTTTTCGAGATCTTCTCGATCGAACTGCTGCGTCTCGATCAGGTGTTGCATCAAAGAGATATCGTACGCTACTTTTGCGCGCCTGCAAGCCGATTGATTGATAACTCGAGCGCATCGTTTTGGACGACGAAGCGGTAGATAGCCGGGCTGAGCAAAACAGAGAAAGTGATCGTACCAAGCAGGTGCATCAGCGTAAAAGGAACCTGGCCCGCGATCGCAATCGAAAGGGGCTGCTCTCCGAAGATGGGGCCGATGAGCATCGTGATTGCGTCGTAGAGAATAGTGCCTGGAATGCCGAAGAGTAGGAAGTTGCGTACGTTCGCCGTTCGGTTTTTGAAAAAGAAATAGGCTGCGAGCCCGAGCAGTCCGTAACACAGCGCGGTCACCCATGTCCAGCTTCCCCAGCCGCTCGTCACGGCGTCGTAGAGCACGATGCCGAGGAACCCGAAGAGGAAACTGCCTGCGGGCCCGTAGCGCTTGGAGAACGGCATCACGACGCTAAGCATGGGTTCGAAATTCGGCGGACGAAACGGGATGAGTCGAAAGAGAAATACGGCTGTCCAGCCGATCATGAATTTCAACCAGCCTGTCGGGATGGTCATGCGCATACGGATTACGAGTATACCCTTTCGGCGCATGAAGCGCATGTGTATAAGTGCCCTATCCGAGATGCGCGTGGTCGTTCCAAATGCGCATCATCCAGCGAACGGTCGGATTCTCTGGTGTCTTATCGCGGACAAAGACCGAAATACCCGTATTGTCGGTTCGCAAGCTTAAAACGACGCGTCTGAATTCCGCGCTCGTCATTGCTTCACCGAACACTACTCGCGTATAGAGCGCCCGTACGAATAGGCCATGTGTCACGACAAGTAGATGCTCGGCCAGATGATGTTCCAAGTAGTCCAAGGCCTCACCTGCTCGCTGTACGATCTCATCGAAATGTTCGCCATCTTCGACTTTTGTGCCTTCTCCCAAATATCCGCGCACCCACGATTTCTCCATCTCCCGCGCCTCCGGCTCATCGGTCGACCGGCCCATCAAGGCCGTCGGACGTCGCGCTTCGGCAAAAAGCGGATTTGCTTCGAACGGCATACTGATCTTGTTGCTGATGACCTCCGCAGTCTGTCGTGCACGCGCCATCGGGCTCGATATAATCGCCTGAATAGGCAGCTTGGCGCAACGCTCTGCGACGATGCGCGCCTGTTCTAAACCGCGTTCATTGAGTGGCGTATCGGAGCCTTGGAAAATCTTTCCGACGTTGCCTTCCGTTTCCCCGTGTCTGACCAAATAGACTGTTTTCATCGCGTACGGACGATAGTAACACCGGGGAGGCCTCCTTCAAGTATCTCCTTTTTGCGCACGGTGACCACGACGCGCGCGACGCGTCTGTCTTTGAGGATCTCTTGCGCGATAACCTCGGCGAGCCGCTCGATAAGGCAGTACGATCTCTTTTCTACCGCATCGCGGGCGATGTCGTGGAATACCGTCCAATCGACGGTGTCGGAGAGATGGTCACTATCCGCAGCCTTTCGGGTGTCGATATCTGCGGATATGTCTATCAAAAACTCCTGTTCTTCTTGTCGCTCTTCTTCTCCCACGCCATGCTTGCCTGTGAGCGAGAGATGCTCGATGAATACCTTGTCCATGCTAGAGCACGAAACGGCCATCTTTGTAGATGACTACCTTCTTGCCATTTTTGAGATGCGCGGTCACGGTGCGGTCTGTCGTCGAGACGACGTCTGTGTGCACCGATGAGTCGTTGAAGCCGAGGCGTTTCGCCTCCTTATCCGTCAGCTTCGATACATCTCCCGCATAGGTGTCGCGATAGCTCATCCCGAGCGCGATGTGCGAATTACCGTAGCGGCCGCCCATGTTCTCGTCGAAGAGCGTCTCTGCCATGAATTTGGTGATGCGCGAGTGGCGACGATCGGTGAGCGAATACTCGCCTATCTTGTCCGCGCCTTCGGTCGCGATCATTTCCTTAAGCAGTTTCTCATTGGTCTTCGCCGAGCTTTTAACGACGCGGCCGTTCTTAAACCATAGCTGTATGCCCGTTATCTTGTTGGAATAGCGGTAGAGCGGCTGATTGACGCGTATCCACCCATTGGTGCCGCGCCAGTCGGGCGACGTGAAGATCTCGAACGACGGGATGTTGCGGCCTGATCCTGCGTGCCATGCCCGCTTTTCTCCGAGCGTGTACCAGATGTCCATGTCTGGGCCCTTCGCGTGCAGCTTGTCTATTTTGGGAGAGAGTTTATTGAGGCGGCTGCGATATTTTTCGATATCGCGATAGACCTGCTTCCACTTCGCAATAGGATTTTTCTGGTCGAGGAAACAGGCTTTGATTATCTGGTTCCAATACTCTTTTTCGCTTAATCCCGCTTCACGTGCCATCGCCGGCGTGCCGTAGAGCGCGATGGTCCAGGTGAATTTCCCCGCCCATTCTTTCTTGTGCCGCCAATCCATAAAAGGTTTCAGTGCTTTGCCGCGCGTCATTATTTTCTTGCCGTCGACGCCTTTGAGCGCATGCGGATCCTTCTCTGCCAAAAGGAAAACAGAGTGGTCCATCTCTTCGACGAGACCTTTCAGGTAGTTCCTGGGAAAGAACTTGAGCTGCTCCTCGCTCGCATGTTCGTAGAAGTAGCGCGAGACGGAGATGTTGCGCCGCTTATCCCCGTGTTCCTCGTCAGGGCCATAGTGTGAAAGCACGTGGCCTCCGGCGTCTACAACGGCATTGCACACGGACACGTAGAGCGGTTTGCACGACTCGGACGCAGAGACACGCACGACATCGCCCTTCTTAATCCCCTTTCCGCCGCCGAGCGCGAAATTGACGAGCACGTCGGCGTACTTTCGTAATATCTCGTCTGATGGTGTGTATGACATTGCAGCAGATTACCCGCATTCTAGGGCTCTGTCCACAACTCGGGACATCTGGTCTACGAAACTTGTTTGACCTCGGACGCTCGTTCGCGGATGTCGATTGGGTAGACGCCCGTGAAGCAAGAGGTGCAAAATTGCGATTCGGGAAGTCCGGTCGCGCGAATCATGCCGTCATACGAGAGATAGCGCAGAGAAGTCGCACCAAGGAATCTCTCGATTTCCGCGATCGATTTCGTGGCGGCGATAAGTTCCGCCTGTTTCGGCGTGTCGATCCCGTAAAAATCCGGGTATTTGACCGGCGGCGAAGCTACGAGAAAGTGTACTTCCCGCGCGCCCGCCTCGAAAAGCATTTTCACGATCTGTTTGGAGGTCGTACCGCGAACGATAGAGTCGTCAAATACGACCACGCGCTTGTCTCGTACGACATCAGTGATCGGCGTGAGCTTGGCTTTTACGCCTTGTTCTCGCACGTGTTGCTCCGGTGTAATGAACGTGCGATGGATGTAGCGGTTTTTCGTGAGACCCATGTCAAACGGGATACCGAGCGCTTGCGCGTAACCGATCGCGGAAGCAACCGCCGTTTCCGGGACGGGGATGACGACGTCTGCGTGGAGCGGGTATTCTTTTGCAAGCTCGACGCCGAAATTGCGCCGCACTTCGTACACGGATTTTCCGAGAAGCATAGAGTCAGGCCTCGCGAAATAGACGAACTCAAAGATGTCGATCTTCGGATTTGCGGGGGCGAGCTGCTCGCTTCGCGCTCCTTTCTCGTCGATCACGAGCATTTCTCCGGGTTTGATGTCGCGTACAAACGCGGCTCCGATCGGCGGAAGTGCGCACGTCTCTGAGACGATGATGTGCCCGCCATTGAGCTGGCCGAGCGAGAGCGGCCGGATCCCGCAGCGATCGCGGATCGCGATGAGTTTGTCTTTCGACATGATAAGGATCGAAAAGGCGCCCGTTAGCAGCGGGTAAATCTCTTTGATCGCTGTCTCGAGTTCCCTGCCTTCGCGCATGAGCGCCGCGATAGCTTCGACAATCATGCGTGAATCGGAAAATTCGTCTGTGCCGACTTTTTTCGCGAGCAAAAACGCATCAAGTTCGGTCGTCGACGGGAGATTGCCGTTGTGCACAAGCGCGATCGCGCCGTCATCGGGTCCCGATGAGAGCGACACGGAATCAAGTAGACTCGGACTCGTGTCGCCGTAGTCTTTTTTTTGGAGCGCGGCGCTGCCGGCCGCGAGCATGGGCTGAGCGTGCTTTACTTTCGAGCCGCCGGTCGTCGAGTAGCGGTTGTGGCCGATCGCGACGTGCCCCTTCAGGCTGCCGATCAGCTCGTCGGTGAAGACTTGAGAGACCAACCCCATGCCTTTGTGCACTTTGATGATATCGCCGTCGCCTGTCGCGATGCCGGCCGACTCTTGACCGCGATGCTGAAGGGCGAAGAGCCCGAAGAAGGAGAGCCGCGCGACATCGAGGCCTTTCCCGTAAGCCCCGAAAACGGCGCATTTTTCCCCTAGGCGCTCCATATCCAAGGACGCATTCTACCAAGAAAATGCGCCGCGTACAGCGCTCAGAGAAAGTGGATAAACAGTGGGCGCACGCGAATTTTTCCGCGTGCGCCCGATCTTCACTTTCCACGAATGAACAGCCAGCGCTCGTTTGCCTCCGGAGCGGGCCAGCCGATTTTGTGCACGGATTTCGGCAGCCGACATACGATGCCGACCTCGGAAGCCCACCGCAGGACGTTCGGATGCGTCGTGCTTGACACGCGCACGAATCCGAAATCGGACGCAAGTTGCATCACCCGCTTATCTGCGGTGATAAGAAACAACCGTCCGCCCTCGGGAACGCGCTTCACGAGTTCGCTCATTATCTCCATATGAAGACCGTTCTTCCGATGCGCTGGATGAACGTAGAGCGATCCGACTTCCAGCCAACTCTTATCGCTCGTAGGCCAGAGTGCCCCGTATGCAATGATGGTACGATTACCGACGATCTCGTCGGTTTCGCGCACGGCGGCATATCCCCTAAACGCACGATCGCAGAGCAAGTGCGGATCGAGCCTTGCCTCGAAGTACGTCCCTTCCGCCTTCAATCCGTGACAAAGAACTCTCCATTTCTGCTTCAGCCGCATGTCTCCCTCCTCGACATAACGCATGGCGGCCTCTTGATTGAGGCCGCTTTGGAAAATTTGTCGTGACAAATACTCTAAGCAGCCTCAATGAGGTCTGCTCGTCGCGGACTTGAGTTATGCAATATGGAAAGCATGTATTTCATGTATACCAGGACACTCCGCCTCGCGCAAGCCTGGGCGATGTTGAAAAGTTGTGAGCGCGTTAAAAAAGATTCTGGCGGATCCCGATAGGCAAAACATAGCCGGGATCCGCCATAAGCGTTCACGCTTGTTGGCCCGCCATTTCTTTTTCGCGATCCGCGCGTTGCTGCCTGTTGAGCCAGCGTCGCCCGAGCCAAAAAACGCGTTCACGTTTTCCACTTCCGTCCTTCAGCAGACGCCAACCATGGTCCTGGTTGGGGTACAGTTCGCGGCAGAGATGACTCCAGGTAATTTGCGAATCACCTTCCTCCGACCGATAGATGATCTCTCCGTCCATGACACCTCCAATGCATTGCTTCATTGAGAAGCAAATGGGCCTCAAGGGCCCGAAATTGAGACTAAGTAATAAGTAATTAGTTTCAAATTCAGGCCTTCGATCCTTCGACGAAGATCAGGATGAAGAGTTTGCTTTGCTGTGCAGTCGATGCAATACCATACGGTAGCCGCCTTCTTTGCCGTGCAGCCATTTGGAAACACGAGCGATGGTCGTCGAACTTAATCCAGTCCTCAATGCGATCTGCGAATAGGGGACGTCTTCGGCGAGCAAGTGGGCCGTCTGCAAGCGCTTGGCGAATTCCTCTATCTCACTTTCCGTCATGAGATCGCGCAAAAAATGCCGTGCCTCCGCTTCATTCTTCAACTCCAAAAGAGCCTTGATCAAGGCCCTATTTTGAGGCGCTCGCCAGTCCATCATGCCACTTTAGCCGACCAAAGCGCTTTAGTCAAGTGGAGTATACTAAATGTGTGCTATAGCATTGTTTTAGTATACAAGTGATCAGACGCGATACATAAACGGATATAGGATCGAGCGCGTTACTCTCTGAGGAATTTCCGCGGGACATTCATCAACGCGAGGGAGGCAGCGGCCGCCGCGATGCTCACATCGCGGAAGATGACGATGAAATTATTCATGTTGAAAACGACGATGCAAAGCAGCATCAATGCAGCAGCAGCGGCCGGCCAGAAGATGTTCCTGCCCCATATCAGCCACAGCGCGATGAGTATCTCGACTGTGCCGAAGCCATGCAAGAGGACTTCATCCGGCACGATACCGCGCGCGAAAGGAGGGAAATAGCCTATCCAATCCGACGGGTTCGTCCACGCGTTGATGGGCGGGTAGAGAAAGGCGAATGCCACTCCTGCACGCAAAACGAACATCGCCATTCGGTTCCAATCCATATTACTTTTTAACCGAATGACCTCCAAATTGATTGCGCAGAGCCGAAACTATCTTGCCGCTGTAGCTCGGTTTTTCCGCCGACTCGACGCGTAATTGAAAAGATCCTTCGATGATCGGCGCGGGCACTTGTAATTCTCTGGCGGTTTTCGCCGTCCACTCCCCTTCGCCGGTGTGTCCGATCGAACCGGATACTTCTTGCAAATCATCGCCGAATGTCTCGAATGCGCTCTTGAGCCAACCGACCAAGCGTGATTCGACGACCGAGCCGTGATTGTAGACGTCCGCGACTCGCGTGAGATCAAGTCGAAAGGGCGACTGCTTCATGATGGCGAAGCCTTCGGCGAGCGATTGCATCATGCCGTATTCGATGCCGTTGTGCACCATTTTGACGAAATGTCCCGCCCCCGCTCCGGGGAAAAACTGATAGCCATGCTCCACCGAAAGATCTCGAAAGAGCGGTTCGAATTCTTCAAACGCCGACTCGTCGCCGCCCACCATCAAGCAGCCGCCCATTCGCGCGCCCGCCGGACCCCCGGAAAATCCGACATCGATGAACTTGATCCCGAGCGCTTCCAGTCTCTTTCCGCGTTCGATCGAATCTTTATAAAAAGAATTGCCTCCATCTATAACGACGTCGCCCGACCCGAGTTTTTGCGCGATGCCGCCGGTACCGAACAATACCTCATCGACTGCCTTGCCTGCCGGCACCATGAGCCAAATCAACCGCGGAGCCGGCAATTGAAGCGCAAGCTCCGTTGGCGATTCCGCACGCGTCATTCCCTCCTTGCCGAGTCCTTGCACTGCCGCGACGGAAGAATCGAATCCGTGCACTTCCCAGCCCTTTTCGAGCAGATGACGCGCGATGCCGCTTCCCATTTTCCCCAATCCTATGATGCCGATCGTCTTTTGCATGGTACGGCGCTATACGATCACCGATGCTTTCTCAAGAACGTCGGCACGATCGGGCTCGTAGATCTCAAGCGGAATATCGTTGCGCTTCCATGCCGCAAGTATCGGATCGACATAGCGCCACATCGCGCGTATCTCTTCGGTCGAAATGAAAAGCGTCTGGTCACCCCGTACGCAATCGAGCAAAAGCTTCGCGTATTCTTCCACATATGGAACGTGTTCCGACTGCTCGCGCATCATGAAATGGAACTCTCTGCGCTCCGTCGTGAAGTTGAACCCGGGCCTTTTCGACCAGAATTCGATAAGTATCTCCTCGCGAGGTTCCATGCGAAAAATGACCTCATTTTTGTGGTGCGACTGGCCGGGCGGACAAAGACACGGCGTCGGGTGCTTGAACGTAACGACTATTTCTTTGAGCGGCTCTCCGAGCCTTTTGCCGCTCTCCATGATGATAGGTACGCCGATCCATTTCTGATGCGCGAGCGTCGCGCGCACCTTGAAATACGTCTCCGTATCGGAGTCGTTGCGCACGCCTGCGATGGCGCGATAACCCGCGTATTGCGCGCGGAACGTAGCCGCGGTCATATCGGCCTCGTTCAGCGACTCAAGCGAATTGAGAATATCGGCACGCTTCTTTTGAATCGCCGCGGCTTCGAAGCTTTCAGGGTGCTCCATGGTAACAAGCGCCAACATCTGCAAGAGGTGATTTTGTCCGACGTCGCGAAAAGCCCCGACGCCGTCGTAAAACGGCCCGCGCTTCTCGACGCCAATCTTTTCAAGAACTCTGATATGAATGCTCTCGATGAGCTCCCTGCCCCACGGAATCTCGAAAAGGTTGTTGGAAAAACGGAAGGTCAAGATATTCTGCAGCATCTCTTTCGCGAGATAGTGATCGATGCGATAAATCTGCTCTTCTTTAAAGAGCGTGCCGAGCAGCTCGTCGATCTGCTTTGCCGTGCCCGAGTCCATTCCGAAAGGCTTCTCGACGATGACATGCGTCCAGCCTTCCGACGGATCGCATGGCGCGGCGAGGCCGGAGCGCGAGAGTTGCTGCAAAATCATCTCATAGTATTCGGGCGCAACCGATAAATAGAAGAGTTTGTTCGCGCATACGCCCCATTCGCGATCGCACTCATCGAATGTTTGTTTCAATTGCCGGTAGCTCGGCGCATCGCTGAATTCCCCGCGCTGGAACCTGAACACTTCAAGAAAGGACGCGAGTTCTTTTTTAGGAATCGCTTTTCGCGCATGATCTTCCAAGACTTCCCGCACGTATTCTTGAAAATCCTTGTCGCTCCACTCGCGCCGGGAAAAACCGACGACCTTGAACATCTTCGGCAACTCACCCTGCTTGTATGAATAGTAGAGCGCGGGCAGGACCTTGCGCCGCATCAAATCCCCCGTAGCCCCGAACGCCGCGAATATGGTGGGTATGTTCTTCTGCGGCGCTGCCATAGCGCCCACATTATACCCTATTGAATATAGCCCTTTTTGTAGGCAAGCTCAGCGTTCAAGATACCGCCGCCGGCGGCGCCGCGAATCGTGTTGTGCGAAAGCGCGACGAAACGGTAGTCGAATACGGGGCACTCGCGCAATCGGCCGACGACGACCGCCATCCCCTTGTCGGTATCGCGGTCATGCTTTGGCTGCGGCCTATCATTCTCTTCACGGTAGTGTATGGCCTGCTCGGGCGCCATGGGCAACGCGAGTTTTTGCGGCTCGCCTCGGAAGTTTTTCCAAATGTTGAGTACCGTGTCGCGTCGCGGTTTTTTCTTACCGAATTCGAGCGAAACCACCGCCGTGTGGCCGTCGCTCACGGGGACGCGGGTGCAGGTCGCCGATATGGCGATTTTTTCTTTGGGCACTATCTTGCCGCCCTTCACCTCACCCCATATTTTGTATGGCTCAAATTGAGTTTTCTCTTCTTCTCCGCCGATGTACGGAACAACGTTGTCGAGCGTGTCCCAGCTTGCGACGCCAGGGTAGCCGGCGCCGGAAACTGCCTGGAGCGTCGTTACGATGACACGCTTCACGTCGTATCCCTTTTGCATCAGGGCGTGGATGGGGGCGATGTAACTTTGGATACTGCAATTGGGCTTCACGACGATAAAGCCTTTGTCCCACCCGCGCTTTTTCCGCTGCAGGGGGATGACCTCGAGATGCGCGGCATTTATCTCGGGAATGAGCATCGGGACGTCCTCCGTGTTCCGATGCGCGGAGGCGTTCGAGAATACGGGTAATCCCGCGGCGGCGTACGATTCTTCGGCTTTGCGTATCGCATCTTTGTCGGGCATCTCGAAGGCCGAAAAGACGAACTTGCATTCGCGTGCGGCCTTCTTGACGTCGGCAACATCCTGAACGACAAGGTTCGCTACCTTCGGCGGTATGTCGCCATCGAAAAGCCAGCCACTTTTGAGCGCGTCCTTGTATTTTTTTCCGGCTGACGCGGGCGAAGCGGCTACGTACGCTACCTCAAACCACGGATGATCTTCAAGGAGACGGATGTACTGCTGGCCGACCATGCCGGTCGCGCCTAATATACCGACTGGAATTTTCTTCTGCATGGTCACACTATAGCGCATTCGACGCGGTACGAAGTATGTCGGCGAAAATTCCCGCGGCCGTTACGTCTGCTCCGGCACCCGGACCCTGGACGATGAGCGGCGACTTTTTGTACCGATCCGTGAAAAAGGCGATCACGTTGTCGTTTCCATAGAGGGCGTAAAAGGGATGCTTGGAATCGACCGCCTCGAGGCGCACCGCGGCTTTGCCGTTTTTGAGAGTTGCGATGTAGCGCAGGACTTTGCGCTCGCGCGCGGCGGCGCGCTTCTTTTTCTCGAACGCGGCGTCGTCGCGCTTCAAAACGTCGAAAAACTTCTCGACGTTCTTCGCGCCCGCCGCGCGCTTGGAGAGCAGACTCTCGACCTTTACATCATTCAATTCCATCGGCAGGCCGATCTCGCGCGCGAGAATGAGGATCTTTCGCGCGACGTCAAGCCCGCTCAGGTCGTTGCGCGGATCGGGCTCGGCGTATCCGAGCTCACGCGCTTTGCGCACGATGTCGCTGAAGCGCTTCTCTCCTTCGAAGTTATCGAAAATATAACTCAGAGTTCCCGAAAGTACCGCCTCGATCTTTTCCACCGTGTCGCCGGAGAGCAAAAGGTCCCGCAGTGTTCCTATGACGGGCAAGCCGGCGCCGACGTTGGTTTCGTAGAGAAATTTGACGCCGTGTCGCGCGGCCACCTCCCGAAGCGCGCGGTAGGAAGCAAGTGATCCTGAATTCGCGCACTTGTTCGGCGTGACGATCGAGATGCCCGCGCGCAACACCGAAAGATACGCGTCGGCGACGCGCTGACTTGCCGTGCAATCGACAAACACGCTGTTCGGAAGCTCCATCGCTTTCATGGCGGCGACAAAACCGGAAACATTGCTTTTCGTCCGTGACGTCGCAAGAAGTTTCCGCCACTCTCTCGGTGGAATTCCGGCGGGATTGAAGTGCATGCGCTTTACGTCGGCAACGCCGGCGACGCGGACCGAAAAACCGTGCTCGCGCTCTAGTTTCGAGGCTTGCGCCGCGATCTGGGAGAGCAGCGCGCCGCCAACGACGCCCGTGCCGATAAGAAAGATATTGAGGATGCGCTGGTCGGGAGCGAAAAATGCGGCGTGAACGGCGTTGAGCGCCTTGACCTGATCTTCTTTCCTGATAACGACTGATATGTTGAGTTCGGAAGATCCCTGCGCGATCGCGATCACGTTGATTCCGTTGCGTCCCAGCGTCGAAAAAAGCCGTCCCGCGATCCCGCGCCTTTCTTTCATGCCTTCTCCCACGATCGCGAGAATCGACAGATTGCGTTCCATCTTGACGGGGCCGATGAGACCGGATCGACGCTCCAGAGAAAACTCCTCTTCGACGACTTCGCGAGCCCGCTCGACATCCTTCGGCGCGATCGCGAAGGAAACCGAGTGCTGCGAGGAAGATTGCGTGATCATGATGACATTGACCCGTGCCCGCGCGAGCGCGCCGAAGACTCGCCCCGAAGCGCCCCTGATACGCTGCAAGCCGCTGCCTTCGACGAGCAGCACCGCTAGATCGCCGATCGACGAGATGCCTTTCACGAGTCCGTTGCTTTCAGTCTTCGTGCCGATTACCGTGCCCGTCTTCTCCGGCTCGAAGGTGTTTTTGATGAGTATCGGAATCTTTTTCTGCATGGCGGGTGCCATCGTCGGCGGATGGATCACCTTCGCTCCGAAATAGGACATTTCGACCGCCTCTTCATAACTCATGACCTTGATCGGAAGCGCGCCCGGGACCTTGCGCGGATCGGCGGTATACACGCCCGAGACATCGGTCCAGATTTCTATGACCGACGCGTTGAGCGCCGCTCCGAGGATAGACGCGGTGTAATCGCTCCCGCCGCGCCCGAGCGTCGTCGTCTTTTTTTGCGCGGTCGAGGCGATAAAACCGGTGACGACTTGCAGCTTCTTGTGAGTTTTGAAATGGCGGGCGATCGCGCGATTGGTCGCCCTGAAATCCACGACGGCTTCGCCGAAATTGTCGTCCGTCGTGATGATCTCGCGCGCATTGAGATACTCGCAAGCTACTCCGCGATCGAGTAGCGCTTCGTGCAACACGTGCGCCGAAAGCCGCTCGCCGTAGCTTACGATGTAGTCGAGCGCGCCCGGCGAGAGTTCTTGTACGAGCTCAACGCCCGTCGCCACTTCGCGCAGATAGCCCATAAGCGCTTCGATCTCTTTTTGCGCGTGCGCGCGGCGCTTGGAGCCGACGAGCTTTTTTACCGTCCGTACGTGGCGCTCCCCGATCTTTTTCAGGATATCGCGGTACGAGCGATCTTTTTGCGCCGCGCGCACGGCAAGCTCGATCAACTGATCCGTGACGCCGCTCATGGCTGAGACGACGACGGCTGCGATTTGTGCGCGTGTATCTTTCTTTCGCACGATGGC
>JBEEJY010000011.1:0-13196 GCA_041168925.1 Candidatus Parcubacteria bacterium
CGCATTAGATGCGACCGAAGATTAACGGATAAAAGTTACTCTGGGGATAACAGGCTGGTTTCGCCTAAGAGTCCAAATCGACGGCGAAGTTCGGCACCTCGATGTCGGCTCATCTCATCCCGGGGCTGGAGAAGGTCCCAAAGGTATGGCTGTTCGCCATTTAAAGAGGTACGTGAGCTGGGTTCAAACCGTCGTGAGACAGGTTGGTCTTAATCTGCTGTAGGCGTTGATTCTTGAGGGGACTCTGGTCTAGTACGAGAGGACCGATCGGAACCGACCTCTGGTCTGGGGGCTGTACCACCAGGTGCACCGCCCCGTAGCTATGTCGGGCATTGATAACCGCTGAAAGCATCTAAGCGGGAAACTAACCCCAAGATAAGGAATCGTTATAGGGTCGTGGGAGATGACCACGTTGATAGGCGCTAGGTGGAAGCACCGCAAGGTGTTGAGCCGAGGCGTACTAATACCCCGACAGAACTCCTGAAAGGAATTGTGGGAGTCGCGTTCGAAATTGTTTTCGCTTTGAACTTCAATCTATTCGTTCTTCGTTTGCAATGACAGAAAGCCTTGAGCTTTCTGTGCTAGTGCTTCGTCGGAGGGGTCACACCTGTTCTCATTCCGAACACAGAAGTTAAGCCCTCTTGAGGCGATGGTAGTCGTAAGGCGAGAGTAGCTAGGCGCTAGCACAGAGTGCTCAATAATAAGGAAGCGGCCCCGCCTTTTGGCGGGGCCGCTTTGGCGGTACTATTATCGAATGTCTTGGGCTTCGCGGCGAAGATTTCTGTATGCGTCGGGGGTCACGCTTTTTTTCCTCGCGGTGATCGGCGGGCCGATTTCGTACTGGTACTTCTCGATCCCCGCGACGTGCTTCGACGGCGTACAAAACCAGGACGAGACGGGTGTCGACGTCGGCGGATCATGCCCCATACTCGATCCTGGGACGCTGCAACAAGCGACCCTGATATGGTCGCGCGCGTTCAAAGTGCGCGACGGCACCTACACCGCCGCCGCATACGTCGAAAATCCAAACAAGGATGCCGGCGTCGAGGCGGTGCCGTACCACTTCGGACTCTACGACGCATATAATGTGCTTATCGCCGAGCGTCGCGGTCTCATGTTCATCATGCCGGGCTCCATAACGCCGGTCGTCGAGTCGCGCATCGACGTGGGGAGCCGTACCGTATCGCACACCTACTTCAATTTCTCCGCGCCGCTCGTGTGGAGGCGAATGCAGAATACCGCGCTAGGTCTCTCCATTAGCAACAAGCAGCTTACAGATGTCGACACGCAACCGCGCCTCACGGCGATTGCCGTCAACTCGTCGGTCGCCGATGTCGTCAATCCATCTTTCGTCGCAGCGATATTCGATCCCGCGGGCAATGTTTTTGCGGTTTCGCACACGCGCCTCGACCGGATCGAAGCGGGGAAATCGGCGCAGATCATCTTTACGTGGCCGGGCGCATTCGGTATCCAAGTCGGGAGGTCCGACATCATTCCGATTGTGGCACCGGCTGATGCGCCTGCCGCGATCCGATAACCATGATCTCCGAATTGCGCAGGATCGCCGAGGCACGGGCCCGCTCATTCTCGCACATAGACTGGTATCTGCTTGGAGCCGCGGTGGCGATTTCACTCATCGGGGCGCTCACGATGCGCTCGTTTTCTTCCGAAAATTCTTTCTTTGAACGGCAGATCATCTGGATTTGTTTCGCGCTCGGCGTCTTCCTTCTTGGTAGTGCATGGCGATACGATTTTTTGCGCCGGACATCTGTCATTACGCTTCTGTATGCTGCAGCGGCAATGGCCCTCGCGCTCGTCTATCTTCTTGGCACGGTCGTCAAAGGGGCCCAGAACCGCTTCGACCTTGGTTTTTTTGCAGTACAGCCTTCAGATCCGGCAAAATTACTTCTCGTTATTGTGCTCTCGAAATACTTCGCCCGCAGGCACGTTGAGATCGCGGCCATCCGTCATATCGTCGTCTCGGGCGCGTATGCGTTCGTCCTGTTTGCGCTCGTATTCTTCCAGCCCGATTTAGGCTCGTGCATCATTATCTTCTCGATCTGGCTCGGTATGGTGCTTGTCGCGGGCATATCATGGAAACATCTTCTCGCGCTTTTCGCGGGGATCGTCCTTGTCGTCGCGGTTTTGTGGAATTTCGGCCTGCATCCGTATCAGAAACAGCGTATCGTGACGTTTCTTCACCCGCTCGAAGACATTCGGGGGAGCGGCTACAACGCATACCAGTCGACCGTTGCGGTAGGATCAGGCGAGCTGACCGGAAAGGGGATCGGTTACGGAACGCAATCGAAACTTCAATTCCTGCCGGAGTATCAAACGGACTTCATCTTCGCTGCGTTCGCGGAGGAATGGGGATTTCTCGGGGTCGTGCTCCTCCTCGGGCTTTTCGGCGTCGTCATCGTGCGGATCTTATCGCTCGCGGCATACGCCTCCGACAATTTCAGCATGCTCTTCGGGCTCGGGATCGCGATCTACGTAACCGCGCAATTTACCGTGCACGTCGGCATGAATATGGGCCTGCTCCCGATCACGGGTACCACACTACCCTTTATGAGTTACGGCGGGTCGCACCTCATCACGGAATATTTCGCGCTCGGGCTTCTCATGGGCATGCGCCGATATCCGCGACTCGGCGCGAGCGCGCATGATCAAACGGAGCTCGTCGGGGCCGTTTAGTACAAGGCGATCGTCGCGCTCACCATATCAGAGAGTGTTCGCCGCGCACTGTTCGCCGGACTCGTCTTCAATATCTTCTGAATCCCGTCCGCGAGCGCCTCGGGATCATGAGCGGGAACGCGCAAGTCGAAGTTTTCATCAACGGCTTCAGTCGCGAGAACGGGCAAACCCGCGGCCGCCGCTTCAAGCAACACATAGGGGCTTCCTTCTTTGGTCGAGGGAAGCAAGAACGCATCGAAAGCCTTGAGATATCGAGCGGCGTCGGGGCGAAAACCGAGAAAGTGAACCCGATCGGACACATGCATACTTCTTGCAAACGACTCAAGCCTCCCTCGTTCCTCGCCCTCACCGATGACGAAGTAGGAGACGTGTGCGTCGCGTTTCTCGAGCTCCGCGATGGCTTCGATCGCGTATCGAATGCCTTTATTCGGCGCGAGCTCCGCGACTGTCACGATGTTCCGACCTTCCGGGATTGAAAGAGAAGCGATAGCTTCTTCGCGCGGGAGGAACTGTATCGGCGAAATGCCGAGTGGCACATTGTGTACTTTATTGCGAACGATCGGCATACGTTTGGCAAGCGCTTCGTCTTGCTTCGACACGACGATAACGGCGTGCGACGCCGCGGCTGTAAGCCAGCTCGCGCAATACATCAGCATCCGCGCAATCTCGTTGCGATGTTCCTTGAACGGCCAACCGTGCACGGTAAAAATTATTTTTTTCGCTCTCACGAGGCGAGCAGCCAATGCGCCGAGCGCAGCCGCTTTTGAGCTGTTGAGGTGGATTATGTCCGGTCGCAGCCGAAACAGGAGTACCAATATTCTGAAAAAGCTCGAGATGTCGGAGATCACGGCGATGTCTCTTCCGAGATCGGGGATTTTGTGTATCGGTATCCGTGATTTCTCGAGTAACTCGGCGAGACGGCCTCGCGCGCCATATGCCACATGCGACTCATATTCTCCGGGCAGATGGGAAGCCAGATCGTACACATAACGTTGTGCTCCACCCCACGTCGCTTTTGTTATGAGAAATAAAACCTTTTCGGGCTTGTTTTGAGCCATATTTCATGTCATACTATCACATACCATGACGCTCGTCCCCAGACGCGAATACCTCGCGCTTCTTCTCGGCGATCTCACCGTTTTCGTCCTATCGCTCTGGGCGACGTTGACACTCCGCTACCTCTCGTTTCCAGGCTGGGATTTTTTCAATACCCACCTGCGCCCGTTCGCGCTTCTCTTTATCGTCTGGGCAATCGTGTTCTTCCTCGCGGGTCTGTATGCGAGACACACTCGGCTTTTTCGAAGTCGGTTGACCGAAACCATCCTCTATACGCAGATCATCAACATGATGATCGCGGCGCTCTTTTTCTTCTTTGTGCCGTCGTTCGGACTCGCGCCGAAAACCATCCTGCTCTTGTACCTCGTCGTGTCGTTCATCCTGATATTCCTCTGGCGCGTCGCGATCTATCCGCATTTGCGTTCCGGACGCCGTCTCAAGGGCGTACTAATCGCATCCGGCGCCGACGCGAGAGCGCTCGCAGAGGAGATCGCATCCGATGCGCGATACCCGTTTGCCTTCGAATACGTCATTGATACCGCGCAAGCCCCGTCGCACGAAATCATTCAGCATGCCTGCCGCGTCGCGGAGGAGGATGACGTCACCTTCCTCGTCGTCGATTTTTCCGACAAGGCAGTTGGCGCTGCGCTTCCGATCATTTACGATGCCGCATTTCACAAGCGGCGGTTCGCGCTTCTCGATGCGGCGGAACTCTATCAAGAAGTCTTCGATCGCGAGCCGCTCTCGCTCATCAATTATGAGTGGATACTCGCCAACGTGAGCGCGTCTCGAGTCTACGACATTCTGAAGAGATTCATAGACATCGTTTTTGGCAGTATCGCCGGACTCGTGTCGCTCATAGCATATCCGCTCGTGATACTCGCAATCAAGCTCGACGACGGCGGGGCGGTTTTTATTCGTCAGCAACGAGTCGGGCGGTTCCAGAAGCCGATCAGTATTTTAAAATTTCGCAGCATGAGCGGCAACGACGAAGGAGACTATGGCAGCGCGGGCAAAACAACATTGCGCATCACACGCGTGGGGAAATGGCTGCGCACCTTGCGCTTCGACGAGCTCCCGCAGCTCTGGAGCGTCATCACAGGAGATCTTTCGCTCGTCGGCCCGCGGCCCGAGCTCCCTGCGCTTGCGGCGCAGTACAACGCTCGAATTCCGTATTACAACGCGCGCTATCTTGTGGCACCCGGTCTCACGGGCTGGGCGCAGGTGCGTCACGACCGTGATCCGCACCACGGGGCGGACATTGCGGAAACGAAGACCAAACTGTCGTACGATCTATACTACCTCAAGCATCGCTCGCTTCTCCTCGACATCTTCATCATGTTGCAAACCATCCGCATCATGCTTACCGCGCGCGGGTCGTAGCTCTGATAGTATGCATATATGACAAAGACGGTGGTGACAGGCGGAGCGGGATTCATCGGGTCGCATCTCGTCGATGCGCTCATTGCACGAGGCGACGAGGTGCATGTGGTGGATAATTACGCGGCGGGGAAGCGCGAGGAACGATTGAACGCGAAAGCTATTTATCATGAAATAGATGTGCGCGATTACGAAAAGCTCGCGCCGATTTTTAAAGGTGCGACATGCGTCTTTCACGAAGCCGCACTTCCGCGCGTGCAATTTTCAATAGAAAATCCGGAGCTGACGTTTTCCGTCAACGTGCTCGGTACCGTGTCGGTATTGCGTGCCGCGAAAGAGGGGGGGGTGAGGCGCGTGATTTACGCGGCCTCGAGTTCTGCCTACGGAGATCAGGAACAACTTCCTCTTTCGGAAAACATGCCCGCGATGCCGAAAAGCCCATACGGGTTGCAGAAACATATGGGCGAACTTGCCTGTAAACTTTGGAGCGACGTGTATGGACTTGAGACCGTATCGTTGCGTTATTTCAATGTCTACGGTCCGAATTTCGATCCGGAAGGCGCGTACGCGCTCGTCATTGGAAAATTTCTCAAACAGCGCCTCGAGAATACGCCGCTCACTATTACCGGAGACGGTACGCAAACGCGGGACTATACCCATGTCTCCGATATCGTTCGCGCGAATCTGCTAGCTGCGGAGTCCTCGAGAATAGGAGCGGGCGAGGTCATAAACGTCGGCGCAGGGCGGAACGTCTCGGTAAACGATCTTGCTGCAATGATAGGCGGCCCGACGACGCATATCGAACCGCGCCTCGAGCCGCACGACACGCGCGCCGACTACTCAAAAGCGAAGCAGGTACTTGGTTGGGAACCGACGATACAGCTCGAAGACGGCATCGCCGCGCTTAAGAAACTGATGCATATCGCATGATCGTCGATGGAAAAACGATAGCTGAAAGCATATACGAGGATTTGAAGCCGAAATTCCACGCACTCCGCCGCCCTGTGAGGCTCGGTATCGTGGTCGTCGGCACCAACGCGGTCATCGAGTCCTTCGTTGGCATCAAGAGCAGGGCCGCGGAGCGTCTCGGTATCGTGATGGAGCGAGTCAACGTCCCCGCTTCCGCGGGGCAGGGCAAGATCGAACAAGCGGTGCTGCGGCTTATCGACACGGCCGATGCCGTCATAGTACAACTTCCGCTTCCGCAGGGAACCGATACCGATCGCGTGCTTTCTCTCCTACCCAATGAAAAGGATGTGGACGCGCTGAATCCAACTATTCTCGACGAAGAGCGAATCGTGCACGCGCCCGTCGCGCTCGCCGTCGTAGAAATATTACAGCGCAACAACGTCGAGATTGCCGGTCGTCGCGCGGTCGTCGTCGGTGCAGGCCGCCTCGTCGGAAAACCTTCAGCGTGGCTCTTGCGATCGCTTGGCGCCAGCGTCTCGATTTTTTCACTCGAAGAAGGTTCGATTGAAGATCTCAAAGATGCCGACATCGTGGTTTCCGGAGCGGGAAATCCCGGATTCATCAAGCCGGAGCATCTGAGAAAAGGCGTTGCATTGATAGACGCCGGTACGAGCGAGCTCAATAAGAAAGTGGTCGGCGACGCGGACCCGCGCTGTGTCGACACTGCATCGATGTTCACTCCCGTTCCCGGCGGGGTAGGCCCGGTAGCCGTCGCCATGATATTCAAAAACCTGCTTCGGCTCGTGCAACGAGTTTGATGTTGCAAAACGCTCGATTTTCGCTACTCTTCTGCAATTATGTGGCAACGACGTATCGCGGCGCTTCTCGTCCTCCTCGCGGGTACGGGAGTCGGCTGGTTTGCGTATCATGCGCATAGCACCGGGTCTCGACCTTTTAAGCTCGGCCTCGATCTCTCCGGAGGCACGCAGCTCGTGTATCGGGCGGATCTCTCGCATATCGGGGGTGGCGACATCGCCGATTCGATGACGAGTCTTCGCGACACGATCGAGCGCAGAGTGAATCTTTTCGGCGTGTCCGAACCTATCGTGCAGACGGAGACGGGAAGCTCGGTAGTCGGCACGGGCGGCGAGCAGCGGCTCATTGTCGAGCTGCCGGGAGTGACCGATACGCAAAAGGCAATCCAACTCATAGGACAAACGCCTGTACTCGAATTCCGCCTTTTAAAACAGGGCGCAAACCCTTCCGATACATCGACCTCAACGATCAACAAAAATTTCGAACCTTCGGCGCTCACCGGGAAGGATCTCGCGAGCGCCGAGCTGCAGTTTCAAGGCGGCGCGGGATCGCTCAATCAGCCGGTCGTCGTGCTTCGCTTCACCTCAGAGGGCGGAAAGATATTCGCCGATCTCACGACGAATAACGTCGGCCGTTATTTCGGCATCTTCCTCGATGGGCAGGCGATTTCGGTGCCGGTTATCCGCGAACCGATCCCGGACGGTACGGCGGTCATTTCCGGTAATTTCAATCCGGATTCCGCCAAGGAGCTCGCGCGCAATCTCAACTACGGCGCGCTTCCCGTCCCGATTGAGCTCATCTCGACGCAAACGGTCTCCGGCACTCTCGGAGAGAAGGCCGTGCAGGACGGCATCATGGCAGGGCTTTGGGGCGTGGGCGCGGTGATGCTTTTCATGCTGTCGTGGTACCGATTACCGGGATTCCTTGCCGGTGTCGCACTGCTTCTCTACATCATCGCCAACTTGGCGCTCTTCCAGATTATCCCGGTGACCCTCACCGCCGCGGGCATCGCCGCTTTCATCCTCTCGATCGGCATGGCGGTCGACGCCAATATCCTTATTTTCGAGCGTACCAAAGAGGAGTTGCGCAAAGGCGTCGGAGCAGCCGACGCTATCCGTGAAGGCTTTCATCGCGCGTGGCCCTCGATCCGTGACTCCAACATTTCTTCGATGATCACCGCCGTCATTCTTTTCTGGCTCGGCACCTCGCTCATCAAAGGCTTTGCGCTCGTCTTCGGACTCGGCGTCTTGGTCTCGATGCTGACAGCGATTTCCATTTCGCGCACATTCCTGCTCGCGCTCGGCATCAGTGCAAAGAACGGCACCGCGCGCTTTTTCTTCGGTAGCGGTCTATCACGTTGACTATGATGATCGTCAAGAACAGAAATATTTTCTTTGCGATAACGGGCCTCTTGGTGCTTGCTTCGCTCGCATCGGTCGCGGTATTCGGATTGCACGAAAGCCTTGAATTTACGGGCGGTACGCTCGCGCAGGTGAGCTATCCGGATATCAGGCCCGCTCCGACACTCCTTGGTCAAGCGCTCGATGGCGCCGGCATCAAGGGCTACTCGATACGTGAGGCAGGACAGCATGATTACATCGTACGGATGCCGAATTTGAGCGAGATGCAGCGTTCAAGCATCCCGGAGATACTCTCCGGCGGCGATCAGTACCGCGGCGCTATCGCACAGTTCAACGAGATAGGTCCGACCATCGGCAAGGAATTGAGGACCAAATCGCTGCTCGCTATTTCCCTCGTTCTCTTGTGCATACTGCTTTTCATCGCCTTCGCGTTCCGCAAAGTCTCACAGCCGGTCTCTTCGTGGGTGTACGGCCTCATCGCACTCGTGACGCTGCTGCACGATGTTATCGTCCCCGTTGGCTTTTTTGCGCTGCTCGGATATCTCACCGGTGCGCAAGTCGATACGCTGTTCGTCACGGCGGTCCTCACGGTGCTCGGTTTTTCCATCCATGATACCATCGTCGTCTTCGACCGGGTACGTGAGAATCTTCGCGTCAATCACGATAGGAACCGGAAGGAGCCGTTCGAGGAAACCGCCGGCCGCGCGCTGAACCAGACGTTCGTGCGCTCGGTTAATACCTCCTTCACGGTGCTCCTCACGCTCCTGATTCTCTATTTTCTCGGGCCTGCCTCGACCCGTGATTTTGCGCTCACACTCCTCGTCGGCATCATCGCCGGCACGTACTCTTCGATCTGTCTCGCGACGCCGCTTCTTGTTGCTATAGAGCGGTGGCGTGGACAAAAGAGGAAATAGGATATACGCTTTCCGTACATGACTTTTAGCGCGACATATTATCACACGTATCGAAGCCCCAGGGGGTAATCTCGTCGCCGCATAGCAAGACGAAATGAAGCCCCCGTGAGGGGCTTTTGCGTTGTGGTTTGGCTCCTGTCTCAAGGATTTGACACAGCATCCAGGTCGCAATCGGGCGGTCTGTGTTCTCAGGGAGGGGCGAATGAGCCCGTCGGAATTCTTCCAGAAAGCGGGTGTTGGTTGCCGTATTCAGTATGGGCGTGGCGAATGTAGGTCGCCAGTCGTCGAAATCACGTACATCAACAGGAGTTCGATGTACGCGTGGGCGATAGAAGAGGGGACGGGCCGCCGAGTGTGGCTTTTCCTAAGCAGAGGGTTGCTCTGCGATGAAACCTGGCAAAACAGTTTCGGCACCATTGAGGTCGTGACTTGAAGCGGGACGGGGGAAGAGAAAACAGGTGCCGGACGGATGAATCCGCCGGCGCCTCTTGCTTTTTGTGCCCATATACCGCACTGTGCCGCGGGGAGTATTCGAAGAAAGGAAATCGTCATGCCGGTTATTCTGAATGGCGAAAACCTGTTCGTTATCGGCCCGTCGTGCGGTGGAAAGACATGCCACTTCCGTCGCGTCGCCGAAGCGATGAAGTTGCCGTTTCGCGACACGGACAAAGACGTCGAGGCGAATGCGGGAATGGAAATCTCCGAGATCTTCGCTCAGAAAGGGGAGAAGAAGTTCCGCGAGCTTGAGACTCATGCGCTTGTGCAAGCATGCGGTCCGGGTAGCAAGGTTGTCGCGACAGGTGCCGGGATCGTGATGGACGATTACAATCGCAGGCTCATGTGTTCCGGGACGATCGTCTGGCTCGACGTCGCGCTCGAGATCGTTCTTGAGCGGCAAAAGCACAAGTTCGATCGTCCCAATGCGCGCACGACAGACGGTACATTCGATGCCGATAAGATCGCGTATCTCTACCGCCAGCGCTATCCGGTCTACGAATCGCTCGCACACTACCGCGTGCACGTCGCGCGCGAGGCGCCGAAAGAAGAGATCGCGGCGAAAATCTTCAAAGAGCTCGATATTCTGTTTGTGAAGTAGAACAAAAAGCGCCGGCAGGGTCTGGTTCCCTCCGGCGCTCGGTATGTATACGAAAACAAGCGGGCGGCAGATGCTTTGCATCTGCCGCCCGAAGAGTTTGGAGATCGTGCGACGCCGTCAGGCGAATTGGCCGATCTCATGGGCTATTGTCGAGGCTCCGGACATGAAGTCGTCCACAACGCGCACGTTGCAAAACGGCGGCCGAGGAAGCAGCGGTGCGATCGCTCCTTTCACCGTGTGAGTCGGCGTGAAGCCAAGCTGGATCCACGGCGGGACATCCCTGTCGAGCGACTTGAGGAAATTCGCCTGATTCAGGGTCGAGACCAACACGGCGCATCGGACCCGGCGCTTCGCGGCTTCGCGCAGAGCCGTCCGCTCGAGAGCCGCTATCGCCGATGTCGAATCGCCGCTTTCGTCCGACAGGGCGAGCACGAGCGCCGTGAGGCCGTTCATCTCCTTCGCGATCTCTGTCAGACGCTCGTTCAACATCTCTGGCGTGAGTGTAGTGCATCGGGCCTGATTTTTGAACGCGGCTACGCCCTGCAAAGGTTTGCAGGAGCCGATCGCGCGCAGATAGGCGCAGCTTTGCCGGTCACTCGCCAGGAACATCACGCTTCGGAATCCATTCTGACGCTGCATGTAGTCCTCCGTGTATAACTTCGAGGTTGATAGCGAAAAGATCAAGAAGCCCGACTCGGACTCCTAAAGAGCTGTACTCGAGCTCCTCGATTTTTTCGCTCGATCTAGACCGCCCTGCGATCTAGGAGCTGGCTCGACTTGCGGAACAGCTCCCAGATAACAGAAATCCCCCCTTATTGAGGGGATTTTCTGCTTTGTTGTCTTGTTTAGAGCAACGAGGCAGCCACCCCTTCTCGGCTTCCAAAAAAGAAAAAATACCAGGCAGCTGCGTGTATTCGACCGTTACTCATAAGTCCACCTTATCCCAGCCCCTCTGCAGTGTCAACGGCGCAAAAAGAAGAGCGCCGGCAGCGAAAACTGCCAGCGCTCGCCACGGAACCAACGCAACCCGCTTCAGTCGCCGATATTCCATGCCGGTGCGACCGGCTCTGGCACGTGTTTTTCTTCTCGGGCAGCGTTTTCAAGCGCTGCCCTCGCACGGGTGGACAGTCCTTCAAGAAACGCTTTCGCCCTGTCTGAGGGTTTGTTGAAGAGCGCTCCGAGCCGTTGCCCAGGCTCAAGGGCTTCACTGCAGGCTCGCGCGATCAAACTCTCATCGGCGACCGGAGCAGTTTGTGGAGTTGAACTCCATCCGACACTGTGCTTCATCAGGGCATCTCCTCATTAGCGTAATGAACAGAAAGAACGAGCGGCGCTTTCCGTTCGGGTTTGCAGTTTCGCAGTTCCCAAAAAGAAAACCGCCCTCATGGCCCGCCACACGATGCTTCGCGTGTTCGGGCAATAAGGGCGGACTTCTGGGGCCGCGGTGCCACCTTACTTTTGTCTTACCAGCTCCGCAAATAAAACTAATAGCGACACTGGTTATCTCTGTTACGGGAGAGCCCGGATTGGCACTGATGCACCAACTTCCTCACTCGGCCCAACCCCGCAAGTCTGAACGATCTATGCGGGACCGAGATCAATGGATTTGCCTTTTTCGATTGTAACGAGACTGGGGATCTCGTCAAGAACAAAATGAAAGGGGTGTCTGCCGTAGGCGGACACCCCTTTTCGTGTGCAGTCGGCATCGTCACCAACCGTCCAGGTCGTTCACCCAGGTGATTTCCGGGTAACGATCCACGGTGCACCGCACCCGCGCTTCACCCGAGGCGCTGGCGATGTTCCGGCCGATCACGGGAATGATCCGCTTGATCTCGCACACCGGATCAAACTCGGACACTTCGAGTATTCCAACAACGTCGAAGCCGCCGTTCGGAATTCCTCCGAATTCGATGTCGACGGATGGAACGCCCTGCTTCACGAAAGACTCGATCTTCGCGCTGCGACCGTTTGCGGATGAGATTCGGATTCGCATGATGGTTCTCCTCAAGCCGGAGGGATGCAGACGAAACGAGCTGAAAAGAGCCATGCAGAGCTCGTCGCGGCTGCATCCGTAACGCGAGATTGCGTTCCGGAATGTATGTCTCCGAAAGCTCAAAGTGGATCCAAAAGGGGAAAGGACGAATGAGGCAGACGTTCCGGAAAACAGGAGAAATACAAAACCCGCCCTAGAACACAACCCTGCGGTTGCGATCTCGGGCGGGCTATGTCGTACCTATATCATACGCCGATACCATCACCATACTCTTTTCCCCGAAGCTGTCCAGGAGTCGTGTGGAAGTCGTGTGGAAAAGAAAGGAGCCGCCCGCCGAGGCGAAGCGGCTTCCGGGTTAGCCTTTGCGCGCCATAAGCACGTTGTCTTGACACCGACGCCATGGCAGATATCATCTCCTGCGATGAGCAAGTCTGGGATTACCACGATTATTATTGCCTCCCATCGGAGGATTTTGAGCTAGGTTCATCGCAAAACTAAACTCGAAAGGCCTCCGAAAGGAGGCTTTTTTCGTAGAGGGGTCCGAAGTTCATTCGGTGAAGTTCGGGCCCGGGCTGCGAGTCCGTGTACAAACCGCGTACAAACTCAACTTGCTCATTGAGGGCGCGACGATGGCTGTAAAAAAGAAAGACGACCAATTCGTGCTCCCGCCTCACACCAGAATCGGCAGCAGCGATCCGACGGGCGGGCGTTCTCACCCCAATCCGGAATCTTCTCGGCTTCCGGAGCTAGATGTTTCCTCGGAAGGGGTCGCGAGTCCGCCGACGCTGTTGCCGAAGCCGGAAGAGCTCGCGGAAGACAGCCTCGGTCGAGTCAGACGACCGCCAGGCTGGGCGAAAAATTTCTAAGCTCGCGAGGGCTATTGAAAAAAAGAAGGCTATCGACCATGCAGCCGATGGCCTTTTTCTTTTTGTCGCTTGACAGGTTTTTGAGCGGCGGTTAATTTAGAGGTAATGAAT
>JBEEJY010000012.1:0-4653 GCA_041168925.1 Candidatus Parcubacteria bacterium
GCGCGCCCGAGAGAATCACCACAAAATCGAATCGTGATGCAGGGTATCGCACTGGCACGCGCGCGGAGCGCGCGAGATCAGGGGTTGGTAAAATAGGTTCGAGCGTGGTTGTATAGAGTCAAAATTATTGGAACGGCGCGGAGATGACCGTATTGGCGCGTCCGACGTCCGGCCCGGTAAATACTCCGAGATTAAAGGTGTTATCCAGAAGCACGATGATGCCGTAGACCGATATCATGATGAGCATTCCGGCAAGCCCCCATATCATATGCTTTCTCCCCTCGCTATTTTCTCCTCCTTCATTTAGTTTCCAGAGAAACTCGACGAGCCCAAAGATAAAGAGAAAGAAACCGAGCGCGAAGACGACGAGAATCGCCGGGTCTATGATATAGACCTTGAATTTCGTCATGATATCGGAAACGGGAGTCATGGCAGACGACGCGGCGCGCCTACATCAGGCACATACAAACGCGCTAATAACCGACGCCGGTATTGATCTGAATGCCTTTGGGTATGACCGGATCCGTGGAAGTGACCTTGAAAGTCGACTGCAGCAGGCGGATGATGCCCCAGATAGAGACCATGACGAAAATCGCGATGACGCCGTAGAACATGATGGAAAGGCCTTTCGCCTTCTCTTCGCCCGCTTTCAAGAGATATTGAATCAGACCCCAGAAGAAGACCACGATCGCAAGCGTGATAAAGAGACCGATGAGCGCGTTGAGAAACGTATTGGCAAGAGCGAGGGTGTCGAGCAAGGTCGCAGCGCTTGCGAGCGCAGGCAACGCTGCCGTACCAAGCGCGATTCCCGACCCGATGAATTTCCTCATAATGCAAAAAGAGTTGGCGGTTATGGTAAGTAAGCCTAATGGTATAGAGCACGGGCCGAAATACAATAGAGCGGATAAGGCCGATGTGGATAACGCACGCGAAGGCCGGCTAAAAAACCTTTATTTTTCTTCCTTCTTTTCCTCGCCCGAGTGCGCGACAAGGTAAATGATGATGCCGATCACGAGAAGCGCCAGGAGGATCGAGACGAGAAATCCGCCCGCGCGAGGATGACGCTGGAAGAACTGGACGATGGCGAGCAGGACCACGAGCACGAAAAGTATCACGACGGACCACTCCATGATCTTGATGGCCTCGGTGCGGTAGGTCGGCCAGGTGCCGAGACGCACCGACCACACGACAAATCCGGTCCCATACGCGAGAATGGCCGCGACGAGCATGAGCCCGACGAAGGCGTTGAAAAGCCCGATCGCCTGTTGCGCTCCCTGCGCAAATGCGAGCGACGGTAGGAGCGCGGGAGCGAGCGGAAGTACGCGGATGACGGGAGCACGCATAGCGATCACCGGCGGCTGTCGAATCCGGCGGATTGAAAGACATCGGTCTGCACTGTTTCGCCCGTATCCGAAGAGCCGCCGGGGCTGATCGCCTGATCGCCCCCGAAGAGCGTGTCCTGGATGACGCGCAGGATGCCCCACACCGACATCATCACGAACAGCACGATAAGACCCCACAAAAAATACGACTTCACTTTCTCCCACCCTTCGTCGCCGAATTTCAGAATGTTGGTCGAGATGCCGTAAAAGTAAATAACGATGCCGGCGACGATGAGCACGACCGACGCGTTGTTGAGTATGACCACGATGAGATTCGCGAGTTCTTGAAAAGTGCGCGGCGCCGAGGCGGCAAAAACCGCCGCGGGCAGGAAGAGAAGCGCGAGCGCGAGCATCATCGGGGTGCGCATATTTTAGACGCCTCCCACGACCTGGGACACCGTCCCGCCGATAAGAGTGGCAATGACCCACGCGCCGAGAATGAGGAGGGCGCCGATGATGACGTACACGAAATTCTTCTTGGCCTTTTCCAGCTCGCTCGCGTTGCCGCGCGCCCAGATAAACATAAAACCCGCAACGACGACAAAAAGCGAAATAATGGGAAGCGCGACGACGACAAGCACGCGGAGGGCTCCCGCGATGAAGCGAGGTATGTCGCTGAATTCCGGCTTGAGAGGATTCTCGAGATCCGCGAAGGCGACGGCTGCGCTCGTAACGAACGTCAGCGCGAAGGAAAGGGAAAAGACGGCCATTCTTTTGGCGCGCGCGTGCCGGAACTGTGATGTGAGCAACGCCATAGCCTGATCAGATTCCGAGGATCTGCGACATTTGCTGATCCGCGCGCTGTACCGCTTCCGTCACGAGCATCGCGCCGCTCGTGGTATTTTCGATCATAGCACGAAAGAGATCGCCGGTTTTCTCGGGATCAGGATCGAGCCAGGAGCGCGCGATGATCGCCATGCGGGCAAAAAGGACGTCATTGCCCTGAGCCGCGGAATCCGGAGCGTTTGCGACCGCATTGACGACGTCGCGGCGCGCCGAAGGCACTCCGAGCGCGACCGAAAGCGCGTGAGAATTCGCGCTCGACGCGAGCAGAAAGGCCGCGGTGATCGCCGAATTGACGTGCTTGCCGTTTTTTGGCGCGGCAAGAGCGTACACGTGCGCCGTCGATATCGATGCGCTCGCCGAGCGCACCTGCGGGAGCGCCGCGGCGGCAAAATTGAGATTCGGATTCGAGCGCGCGATCACCGCTTCTTCGCTCGCATACCCGACATAGAGACCCGCGTCGCCTGCCGCAAACGCCTGTTGCGATCTCGGCAGCGAACGATTCCAGGAATAGTCGTTCTTCGACGGGTCCGCGAACTCGGTATAAAACCGCAGCGCGCTCACCGTGGATTGCGAGGTGCCGCCGACGCGCGGCAGGATCGCCGAAACGAGGTGCCCGGCCGAATCCTCATCGGTAATGGAACCGCCGGCCTGCAAAATGAGCGCCGCCAGGATGTCTTTTGCATTGTCGACGTTCGCATATTCGCCAAAACCGACGCCGCTTTTTTTGATGTTGCCGGCATCATCCTTCACACTGATGCGCTGCGCGATCCTGAAAAATTCGTCCCAATACTTGGGCGGTTCCGCGAAACCTGCCGAGGCAAGCAGATCTTTGTTCCAGTAGAGGACAAGAGGATCGACGAGCATCGGCACCGCGATCGCTCCATTTTCGGTCAGAAACGGCCGCGCGGCGTCGAGGAAAGTGTTGCTGAACTGCGCTGCCGTGAGCGCGGAGGGCGGTATCACGGTGACTTTTTCGGCGTCTTTGATCGCATAATCCTCGCGCATCAAAAAGAGATCGGGGCCCTGCCCGCTCGCGAGCGCGTTCGTGAGATCCGCTTCATAGGCGGCCGGATCGCGCTGTTCGTACGAGACGCCGGAGAGCTGCGCGTTTTGGTCCGACGCTTGCCGGATCACGGTCGAAAATGCCGTCTGATTGAGGGTGCCCCACACTTTTATCGAGCCGATGGCGTTGGAGTTGCCTCCCCCGATCGCGAAAGAAAAGATGAGCACGCCGGCAATCGCGAACGCGCCGAACGCGACGAGCAGAATGACCTGGAACATCGAGGATTTTTTCATGATCTCGTGAAAAGCAATCCGTAATGATGCGCGCCGGCGCTGAATTCTTTCTCGAAGGCGAGCCCGACGCTTCGCGCGAGCGCGAGCGCCGCATCTTTCGTCACGACGTCGCCTTTTTGCGGACCCATGCCGCCGAACGATTCGCTCCAATCAATGATCGCGCACCGCCCGTGCGGCCGCAATATGCGTACCGCTTCGCGAAGGATCATGATTTTGTCGGGCACCTGAAACAAGAGATTCGAGACGAGCACGAGATCGATTTTGCCGTCGGCGATTTTCGAAGCATCCGCCTCCTCGAGATCGGCCCAGATGACCTCGACGTTTTTAAAGCCGCGGCGATGCGCTTCGTTTTTAATGCGCTGCAGTAGATCGCGCTGCACATCGATCGCATAGACGTGTCCGATATTCGCGAGCCGCTGTGCTATCTCCATCACATAGTGCCCGCTTCCCGCTCCGAAATCCGCGACCGCCATGCCCGGCTCGACCGAAAGCGCGGTCACATTGCGCGGCGGGTGCGCGAAGGCGACGGTGCGCGGCTGCGTATGGCGATGTGCGGCGTGCTGCATCGATACAATTATATAGTAATCATCCTATTGCCGGAGCGGAAAGGAATGAGACTGTGAGCAACCGAGTACCGCTTGTCTTCATTCGATCCTCTTTTCTCCCCGTTCCGCATCTCACGATCTCCGGACAGCCTCATTTCATCTCTCCTTATACCCCGGCACCACGTTGATGGTTGCGCTCTCGGACAGGGAGGAGGAGTCGATCTTGGCGCAGGTGAGGGTGTAGGTGGTGCGGTCGTTGATGGCGGCGGTGGTTTGTCCTCCGGGGGGAGATGCGCAGGAGTTGATGCCGCTGCCGTTGTTCGTGCAGTTCCCCGAGATGGTCTCGCCGTTGCCGGTGATCGAGCAGGAAGAGACGTTGGAGACGCTCCAGAAGAGCCTGGAGGTGTTGCCTTTTGGGAGCAGGGAGGGGTGCGCTTCTAGGTGCCCGGTGTGGCCACTGCCTTGGTTGAACTGCGGGGTGGGATCGAGGCAGGTGGAGGAGCCGGAGGAGCAGAAGGAGGGGGAGATGCAGGTGGTGTTGGTGGTGGCGCTCGTGCAGTCGGCAAGGCGCGTGGTAGAGGCGATGGTGTGGGTGTCGGGGCAGCTCCAGGCGGAGGAGATTGTGCAGGAGCAGGAGGCGTGGG
>JBEEJY010000013.1:0-2870 GCA_041168925.1 Candidatus Parcubacteria bacterium
GCCTCGCCCTCGAGTGCTTCCCCGCACACCGCGATGTGCGGCTCGAATCGCACGCCGAATCGCCCTTCTATATCGAGCGCTTGCGCGCGCTCGGCATCCCGCTGCTCGATCGCATCGAACCGGCCCTGCCGGCCATCCCGCATACCCCTCTGCTCTGATTGCGCATGCACGAAGGCCGCGCCCGCGGCGGATGCAAGCATAACGACCGCTGTCACAATGATCGCCGCGCCGGTTTTTCCCATGCTTTGTATCGTACCATCCCCCTGTGTCATATTTGTTCTGTGGACAACGGCGGGGGAAACGTGTGGATAAATGTCTCCTAGCGGCTGGCGAGGAGCGCGCGGAGATGTTCGAGAACTCCGATGAGCCTCGCTTGAAGCTGCGCGATCAGCGCGCCCCGCTCGCTCTCGGAAAGCTTGGGAGGCGTTGAATCACTCGTGCCTTGAGTGTTGAAGAGAGAGCGCGTGAGCGGCCCGAGAATGCCGACAGGCTCAAGCCCGTGAGCGCTTTGGAAGCGTTTCAGCGCGTTCTCCGTGAGAGGTCCGAAGTGATCCGAGGGCTCATTCACGTCGAGAAACCCTTGCTCTTTCAAAATCTTCTGGAGTTCGCGCACGTCATCGCCGTCCATGCCGCGCAGAAGCGTGCGGGTGAATTGAAAGATGGACGCGCCGAGAACCCGCCCCTGCGGCGGATTGACGGAAGATACTCCGGCTGGATTGGTATTGACGGCGCCAAAAAGGCCGATCGGGCCTCCGCCGCCATACCCAACCTGCGCGCTCGCCGCAAACGGCGCAGCGACAAAGAGAGCCGCGAGGGTGAGGGCGCCAAATCGCACGCTAAAGTCGCCGAAATATCGCATAAATACGTGGATGGGTCGAAAAGACGGCTTAAAACCGGGAAAGCCTCAAGCCGGCGCGAAACTACCATAAAACGAAAGAGCGCGCAAGTGCGCGGCGGCATCAGGCGAACGAACGACCTTTGCCTATGAGCTGAATATGCTCTGGAAGAGATCGTTCAAGCGCTGGAATATCTGGTTCACGATCGTGCGGCCGGTGAGGGTTTGCGGTTTCTGCGGGCCGCCTCCGTAGCCGAATGGCGGCGGCGGAGAAGGAGGGAACGGCGCCGTGACGCGCGGCGCGGCCTGCGTGCGCGCCTGCGCATGCGCGACTGGCGCGGCAAAGGCGAAGGAAGCGAAAAAAATCGCAGCGACGATCGCCGCGAGAATCGCAGAAGCTTTCCGTACAGGGATTCTTATACTAGATTCGACGTACCGCATATTTTGCGTCTTTCTTTATTTTGCGGATGAAGGCAGTCGCTCGCTGCCCCGCTGGCCCCCGTACGACCCATTGTACGAACGAGAGCAATGGCGTCTATATCGACAAGCACCCGCATATGTGTACAACTTTGGCGGCACGTACTATAACGAACGGACATGCCGAAAATGAGCGGTATTTTCAGGGGATCTAACGGGCGCTTCGCCCTTATTCTTATGCTGCTCGTCCTCGCCGGAGGGTACTTGAGAACGCACTCTCTCGGCAGTCAACCCTACTGGATGGACGAGGGCTACACGCTCATCGCGACGACCGCGATTCTCGAGCACGGGTCTACCGTGCTCGATTCCGGTTTCCCCTACTCGTGCCCGACCTACTGCTATCCGTCCGCGGCGTTCGCAAATATCTTCGGTGCCGGCGCCGTTTCGTATCGGCTTCTCGCCGCGCTCGCTGGTATCGCGAGCATCGTGGCTGTCTTCTTCGTCGCGCGAGCGCTCTTTGAGCAAAACGCCGCGCTCTTCGCGTCGTTCTTTACCGCGTTCTCCTACTATCAGATCGCGTGGTCGCGGCAGGCGCGCTGGTATACGCTCTTCGAGCTTTTCTTTCTCCTCGCGCTTTTCTTCTTCTATCGGACCATGTACGGCGAGAGCCGGCGGAGTCGAGCCGTCTTCGCCCTTTTGTGCGCCGCCGCGACCGCGCTCGCGATCTTCACGCACGGGCTCGGCGTTCTCTTGCTCGGCGTCTTCGCGCTCTGGCTTCTCATTGATGCACTCTTCATCCGAAAAGCCGCGTCGCGCATCGCCCTTTCGCTCGCAATTCTCACCGGCGGCGGAGCACTTGCGCTCCTCGGCATGCTCCCATTCGGGGTACTCCGCTTCTACTGGACCGGACCGTACTACATCGCCTTTTACCTCTTCGCCTATTTCCTCCCGCTCATCCTCGCGCTCGTCGCGCTCTTGAGCGGTCGACGCGAGCGCGCCGTGTGGTTCCTCGCGCTCGGGATCGCCGCGTATGCGATACCGCTCATCACCCTGACGGAAGTCGTGCATTATCGCTACTTCTTCCACCTGGCCCCGCTCCTCTTCATTCTCGCGGGAGTCGGCGCCGAGTATTTGCGCACGTGCGCTTCAAGCGGCGCCGCGCGCGCGCTGATTACGGCGCTCGTCATACTTTTATTCGTGACTACCGGCGGCGTGTGGAAGCCGCAGTCTTTCTACTTCCTCGAATCCGACGATCCTGCGAAACTGCCTGGCCTACCCTACTGGGCCTACACCCCGCAGCCGGATTGGAACGCGGCCTACGCCTATATCGCGTCGCACCGCGCGCAGGGCGACATCGTAATCTCAAGCATGCCGCAGTTCAACAAGATCTTTCTGCATGAACCCGGCTACTGGTACAAGTACGACTACTACCGCTCGGGCGACACGGAGCGGTACGTGCGAAACGGACGCGATATCTACGTCGGCGCCTCGGTCATCAACGACCTGAACGAACTCGAAGCGCTCGCCGCCTCGCATCACGGCTTCATCGTCTACGACTACATGGCGACCGACGGCCGCATTCCCGCAGAGACGCTCAATTATATAGAGTCGCACTTCC
>JBEEJY010000014.1:0-22732 GCA_041168925.1 Candidatus Parcubacteria bacterium
ACGTCAAACCATTTTTGTATCGCCTCGGCGACATCATTTTCGGCCTCCGCTCGTCCGTTGTCGTCGGTGTTTCGAAGGCCGTGGCGGATTCTGTGCTCTCTTATGTGCCGCATCTCAAACGTCGCATTCGGGTGCTCTACAATCCGGTCGCGCTTCCGCCAGAGTTTTCTCGCGCATCGAGCGAAAACGTCCGGCTGCTCAATGTCGGCTCGCTCACGCCGAAGAAAGATCAGGCGATCCTCATTCGCGCAATGTCTCTCCTTCCCGCGAACGTAACGTTGACGCTCGTCGGCGACGGGCAAGAGCGATCGCGGCTCGAAGCACTGGCGCATAAGCTTGGCGTTGCGCCGCGCATAACCTTCGTGGGCGCAAAATCGCCTGAGCAAGTGGGCGAGTACTACAAAAACAGTGACGTCTTCGTGCTCACTTCTTCGCGCGAAGGCTGCCCCAATGTCGTTCTCGAAGCGCTCTCGTACAGGCTTCCGGTCGTCGCCTTCAACATTCCCGGCATGGCGGAATTCGTGCGGCCAGAGTGGGGGATCCTCGTTCAGGAGCGCGGACCGGACATGCTGGCCAAAGCGATAGCGAGACTCGCATCGTCGGAGCGATCGCGCCGAGGCACGGGGGAAATGGGCTTCCGGCACGTATCGCAAAACCATTCACCGAAGGGTCATATCGACTCGCTTGAGCGGTTGCTGACGCCTTAGACGTTCGGCGATCGCCGAAGCGCAATAAAACGCAGCGGTGAATACGAGCGCTTCGACAGGCAGACGATAACGCGGCTGGGATACCGGCGAGGTAAGGAAGGCGTTGGCAAAAATGAGCACGACCGCGAGCGAGAGAAAGATGCGCTCGCGACCGCGCGCAAGGAAAGGGCTCGCAAACGCGAGAAGAAAAAGAAGCGCCCACCCGCCTCGCTCCGCGAGAATGAACGGCTTCAGAGAAGTCGAGACGCTGTCCGATATGCCGGCTGTGAGCACCGCGTTCAGCACGTTGACGGAGCTGGAGAGAAAGAATGAATCCATGCGCTCGACGTGGAAGACGCCATAGCTCACGAACCCTTCTTTTTTCAGGGTATCCGAAGCGATCGAGCGCAGCGCACCGGCGTACTTGAAATTGCGCAGCTCGTCTGTAGGCGTTGATGTGAGAGGTTGGAGCAGTTTCGCGCGTTCGTCATCTACGGACGTGCCGTACTTGTTGACAAGGAAGTAGGGAAGGTTGTAGTAGACGATGTTGTACGTCGCGACCGATGAGAGCGAGAATCTTCCCGCGACGGAATAGTTGTGCCACATCCACGGCACGATAGCGGCAGCGAACACTGCGCAGGCAAGCGCGAACGCAGCGAGCCGTTTTGCGAGCGCAGCGGGAATAAACAGTGGGATAGCAAAAAGCACGGGTAGCGAAGCATACAGTCCAATCGGGCGCACGAGTACCGCCGCGCCGAGTAGAAGCCCCATGCCGAGGGCCACTGCCCGCGGCGCGCGCTCAAGCCGGAAGATGAGAACGAGCGCTGCGAGTGTGAGGAGCGTATAGAGCATATCGACCCCCATGGCACCCATCGTCGCAAGCAGCATCGCTGGCGATGCTCCGGCAAGTACCGCGATGCATGTCGAGACCGCCCGTCCGATGTTGAGGCTGCGTGCGAGGATGTATCCGAGGAGCGCGATACCGGCGGCGATGATGATTTGCGCAAGGACAAGGGAGAAGAACGTACCGCCGGAAATCACAAGAACGAGCGCTGCGAATGCCGGATAGCCGGGCGTGCGGAATTCTTCGAGCGTGGTGCCGCTTCCAAACGTGCCTTGGAGCATGGAATGCGCGAGTGCGATGTACTGGCTCGCATCCTGCGAGCCGACGCGCGCTTCGAGCGACGAGCCGTGTAGATTGTAGAAGTGCGAGGTAACGCCGAGAAAGGCGAATTGCAATGAGACGACCGCTATGCAAACGAGCAGGAGATCGCGCTTTGCCCCGCGGAGCAGTTGCATTGCTGGAGAGTATAGCGCGGTATACACTTTTGCCACATGCGCCTCATGCTTATTTTCCACGGCCGCTTTCCCGGCGAAAAGGCGGGCTCGCTTTTCGCGGCAAAGAGCGCCGAGGCGTTCGCGGATGCCGGTCTCGACGTAGTTGTTCTCGTTCCTCGAAGATGGGATAGGGTCAGAAAGACGCCTTTTGAATACTGGGGAATCCGGCAGAATTTCGCTGTGCGCTACCTGCCTGTTGTCGACTTCTACTCCGTCCCGATCCTGCGGATCGTTGCCTTTCCCGTTTGCCTCGCAACGTTCACGTTGTCAGTTTTTTCCTACCTGCTTTTCCACCGCGAGTCACGGGAGCTGGTGTATTCCAACGAAATGATCCCCCTACTTTTCGCGTCGTTCGTCGCGAGAAAAACGGTGCTGGAAGTCCATGATTACCCGGGAGCCTTCCCCGCACTCTGGCGCCTGACGTTTTCCCGCGCGTCTCTCATGATCGCGACGAACTCGTGGAAAGCGAAAGCGCTCGAAAAAGAATTTGCTGTTCCGCGCGGGCGCATCTTGGTTGAGCAAAATGCCGTCGATCTTGAGCAGTTCTCGCCCGCGATGTCGCGCGCCGCGGCGCGCGCGAAGCTCGGGCTCCCGGAGAGCGCGAAAATCGTGCTCTACACGGGGCACCTGTACGACTGGAAAGGCGCCGATACCCTCGCGCGCGCCGCGGCGCTCTTGCCCTCCGCAGAATTTTATTTCGTCGGCGGCACGAAAGAAGACATCGATGCATTTAAGAAGAACTACGGGAGCGTACCGAATATACGCATCATCGGGTTTCGTCCGTACCAAGAGATCCCGCTATGGCAGAGAGCCGCGGACGTATTGGTGTTTCCAAACTCTGGCAAAGAGCGCATCTCGGAGCGTTACACCTCGCCAATGAAGCTGTTTGAATATATGGCGAGTGGCACGCCGATTGTCGCCTCCGACCTGCCGTCGGTGCGCGAGATCGTGGGCAGAGATGCTGTGCGCTTCGCGACACCAGACGATCCCGCTTCGTTTGCAGACGCGATGCGCGAAGTCTTTTCGAAGCAAGATGAGACGCAGGTGCGCGCCGCGCGCGCCCGCGAGCTCGTCAAAAACCACTCATGGCGCGCGCGCGCGGCGCGCATTTTGCGGGCGATTGAAGCGGCAAGCAAAGCCTGATATAGTGCGATTTTCGCCCATGAAAACCCCTTTTTTCAAGGACAAAACGGTGCTCGTGACCGGCGGCACAGGAACGTTCGGGCATGCATTTGTCACCAAAATGCTTGAAATGCCGATCGACAAGCTGATCGTTTTCAGCCGCGATGAATTCAAGCAGAGCGAAATGCGCCGCGCATTCGGCAACAACGAACGTCTGCGATTCTTTATCGGCGACGTGCGCGATCGCGAACGCCTCGTGCGCGCGTTCCAAGACGTGGATATTGTCGTTCACGCGGCGGCGTTGAAGCAAGTTCCTGCGACAGAATACAATCCGACCGAAGCCATCAAGACCAACGTCATCGGCACGCAAAACGTGATCGAAGCCGCCCTCGACGCCGGCGTCTCGCGCGTCGTCACGATCTCATCCGATAAGGCGGTGCATCCCGTCAATCTCTATGGCGCGACGAAACTCTGCGCAGAAAAGATAACGGTCGCGGCCAATGTCTACCGCAGAAGTAGCGCCGATAAGCCGCGTCTTTCCGTCGTTCGCTACGGCAACATTCTCGGCAGCCGCGGTTCGCTCCTTGAGCTCATCGAAAAACAGCGGGCAAGCGGTACCGTGACGCTCACCGACAAGCGCATGACGCGATTCTGGATGCGCATCGAGAAGGTGATGGAGAGGGTGATCGAGGCTATCGAGATCATGCGCGGCGGAGAGATCTTCGTGCCCAAAATGGAGAGCTTGAAGGTCGTCGATGTGATCGAGTGCGTTGCGAAAGAGTGCGAGATCAAGGTGATCGGCATCCGACCAGGCGAGAAGATCCACGAGGTCCTCATCACCGAGCACGAAGCGCCGCGCACGATCGATATTGGCGACATGTATGCCATTCTTCCCGAACAGCCGCTGTTTGATAATGAAAAGCAACTGTCCGGCAAATCTGTCGCGCGCGATTTCATCTATCGAAGCGATCATCCGGATTTTTTGCGAAGCGCGAAGGACGCATCGCGCATTCTCTCGATTTCGTCTACGATTTCCCTCGCGCGCTCCCGGCAGAGCAGGCGCCGTGCAGCTCGGCATGGACGATAAAATTGTGATCCCCTACTCTCGCCAACACATCACGAAGGCGGATATCCGTGCGGTCGCGCGCGCTCTTGAGGGAGAACGCATCACGCAAGGGAAAACGCTTGAGGAATTCGAGCGGGCGCTCGCAAAAAAGGTCGGTGCGCGATACTGCGTCGCTTTCTCTTCCGGTACTGCGGCGCTCCACGGCGCGTACTTTGCTGCTGGCATCGGGAAAGGAAATGAAGTCATTGTGCCCGCTATCACGTTCGCCGCTACCGCGAACACCGCTCTCTATCTCGGCGCGAAGCCTGTCTTTGCCGATGTCGAGCTCGCGACGGGACTCATGTCGGTCAAGGATGCAGCGAGAAAAATCACGAGGCGAACCAAAGCCATTGTGCCGGTCGATTATGCCGGGCGGCCCGCAGATCTTACAGCATGCAAGGCGCTCGCAAAGAAACACAACATCATTCTCATCGAAGACGCGGCGCAGAGTCTTGGCGCGCGCTACCGCGGCAAGCCAGTCGGAGCGCAGGCGGACATGACCATGTTCAGCTTTCACCCGGTGAAGTCCATCACGACCGGAGAGGGGGGCGCGGTGGCTACGAACAGTAAGACATTCTACGAACGGATGCGGATGTTCCGGACGCACGGTATCATCAAAGAATCTCGTTTGCTCGCGAAGAAAAACGCCGGCGGTTGGCACCAGGAAATGCACGCGCTCGGATTCAATTACCGACTTACCGACATTCAAGCGGCGCTCGGCTTGAGCCAGCTCGCGCGCCTCTCGAAGAATGTCGCGAAACGCCGGACGCTCGTAAGGCGCTACGACGCCCTTTTGAGTGGCGTACCCGGCCTCATTCTTCCGCAGGGCGATAGTCGCGGCAATCGCTCCGCCTGGCACCTCTACACTCTTCGCGTGTCCGATGCGCGAAAAAGACGCGAAGTGTTCGATCTGCTCCACGCCGCGGGCATTGGTGCGCAGGTACACCATATCCCAGTCTATCTTCATCCGTACTATCAAAGGCTCGGCTACAAAAAAGGCCTCTGCCCGAACGCCGAGGCTTTTTATGCGAGGGAGCTCTCGATACCGCTCCATCCGACCCTCACGACAAAAGAACAGGACTCTGTCGTAAGCGCACTACGCAAAATCATGGCATCATAGCGCCATGACCGGTGCCATCATTCAGGCGCGCATGAGCTCAACGCGCCTTCCCGGAAAAGTCCTGCTGCCGCTCGCGCGGAAGCCGGTCCTCTTCCACGTCGTCGAGCGGGTCAAGGCCGCGAAGCGGCTCGACCGCGTCATCGTCGCGACGAGCACCGAACAGGAGGACGATACAATAAAAGCATTCTGCAAAGAGCGCGGCTACGATTGTTTTCGCGGCTCGCGCGATGACGTGCTCTCGCGCTATGCCGGGGCCGCGAAGCAATATAAGCTCGACACCGTCGTTCGCATCACGAGCGATTGCCCGCTCATCGATCCGTTTATCGTTGATCAGACAATCGCGGCCTTTGAGAGTGCGCACTGCGATTATATAAGCAATGTGCTGCCCGGCGAGCGCACCTTCCCGCGCGGCCTCGATTGCGAAGTGTTCTCGCGCGCCGCGCTCGAGAAAGCGGATACGCAAGCGCGCAAGCCCTACCAGCGAGAACACGTGACGCCGTACGTTCATGAGAACAAAACTCGAGAATTTGTCATTGGTCCGCAGGTGAATGCGAGCGGAGCATACGCGCGCCCGCAGTTCCGCCTCACGCTCGATTATCCCGAAGATTACGAACTCCTCGCGAAGTTGTACGATGTGTTCTATAAGGAAGGCACGATCGTGTCGACGGAGAAGGTCCTTGCATATCTCGATGCGCATCCCGAGATCGCAGCGCTGAATGCGCATTGCGTTCAGAAGACCGCGTAAGGTATGAAGGGCAAAAACACGCAACAACTCGAATACTGGAAAGGGAATGCCGGCAAACAATACACGGATCGTAATCCACAATCGATAGACGAGGAAAATGAAGCGTATCAAAAACAATACGGCATCTCCCGCACCGAGATGAATGAACAATTCTTGGCGGGCATCGATCGTACGGCGAGGATCCTCGAAGTGGGCGCCAATATCGGGTTGCAGCTCGAGATATTGCGCCAATCTGGCTTTTCCAATCTTCTCGGGATAGAGCCGGGCGCGTACGCCGTTCGGCAGTCGAGGCGCATTCATCCCGAGGTCGGCATACTTGAAGGGTCGGGATTTGATTTACCCTTTAAGGATGGCCATTTCGATCTCGTGTACACTTCAGGCGTTCTCATTCATGTCGCACCAGACGATCTTCCCGACATGCTTCGCGAGATATATCGCGTATCTCGGCTGTACATCTGGGGCTTCGAATATTATGCGCCGCAGCCGACGCAGATTGTCTCCGAGCATTACCAGGGAAATCTCCTGTGGAAAAGGGATTTCGCCGCGCGGTACCGAGAACTATTCCCCGATTTACGATTAATCAAAGAACAGAAATATGCGGTACGCGGATCGCCCAACATCGACCAGATGTTCTTGTTGGCAAAATCAACGTGAATATTCTCTTTTACGTCGATGATCGCGCGGAAAGCGGGCTCGGCCACGTGCGCCGCTCGGAAGCGCTCGCGCACACATTGGAATCGCGCGGGGCGAAAGTCGATTTTGCATTGCGGTCCGATGCCTACGATATCGGAGTTATCGATAGATACGATGTGCTAAACCGTGACATCGAACGCATGCGCGCAAGATGCAAGCGACTCGTCGGATTCCATGATATGGGACAGATCGATCAGAGATTCTCGCTCGTCATTTCGACCGTCATTGGAAAGAATATGCGAGTCGGCGACGTGGCCGTACTGGGAGGACACGAGTATCGCATCGTACACCCCGAGGTGAGAGCACGTTCTCCGATCGTGGTTAAAGAACACATCGAAAAGATTATCGTGACACTCGGTAGCGCGCCGACAATGGCAATGCAAACGGCACGCCTGGTCGAGGCGCTCAAACGGGCGCTTCCTCACATACGTTTCGAACCGATCGCGGGTCTATCACCCGGCGACGCGCTTGCGGCATATGGCAGCGCCGATGTCGCGATTTGCGCGGGCGGGCAGACACTCATCGAGCTCTCATACCTTGGCGTACCGATCATAGCCGTGATTGCAAGCGAAGATCAAGGGAGACAAGTAGATGATGCGCTCGCCCACGATGCTGTTGTCGTGGCAGGGCGTATTTCGGATACTGGAGTGGCAATGCGGATTGCTGCCGCCATAGATTCGCTTTATAGTGCGGATGCTCGCGGCAAACTTTCGGTCGCCTCTAAACACTATATAGACGGCAGAGGGGCCGAGCGAATAGTGGAGGCCCTTGAACGACTCATATGAAATTCCGTCAATACATCAACCTCAAAACGCAGACGATAGGCGGCAAGCACACATTTATCATCGCGGAGGTTGGCATCAATCACAATGGTGACATCCGCACGGCGAAGCGAATGATCGACGCGGCTGCGCGAGTTGGCGTCGATGCGATTAAATTCCAAGCCTTCAAAACCGATGGGTTCGTCGGCGACAAGCGACAAACCTATACGTACGTGAGTCGCGGGAAAAAAATCACGGAGTCTATGTATGACATGTTCAAACACTACGAGCTTTCAGAACGAGATTTTCGCGCACTCTTCGCCTACGCAAGAAAGAAAAAAATATTCTGCTTCGCCACTCCGCAAAATCCTTCCGATATGCGCATGCTGTTACGTCTTAAAGTCCCGCTTCTCAAGGTGGGTTCCGACGATTTGACGCATCTGCCTTTGATGCGCGAGTATGCTGCTACCGGGCTTCCTGTCATTATCTCGACCGGCATGGCCGATCTTTCGGAGGTGCGTGATGCGGTCAATGTTTTTAAAAAAGTGAGCAACGACAAACTCGTGGTGCTCCACTGCGTGTCGCAATACCCGGCGTCAGCCGAAACATTGAATCTGTATCGCATTGAAACATTGCACCGGATATTCGGTACAATCGTCGGATTTTCCGACCACTCGGAAGGGATCGTTGGCGCGATCGGCGCGGTCGCGCTTGGAGCAAAAGTCATAGAAAAACATTTCACACTCGACAAGGACATGCCCGGACCCGATCATCGCTTTTCGGCCGATCCAGCCGAGCTCAAGGCACTCGTCGCTGGCGTGCGGGACATGGAGGTGGCACTCGGTAGCCCTGATATCACACCTTCGAAGAAAGAACTTGCTATGCGCAAACTTGCGCGACGGAGTATCGTCGCGTCGCGCGATATTCCCGCAGGCAAGCGCGTCCTCGCTTCCGACATCGAATACAAGCGTCCCGGCACCGGCCTTATGCCAAAAAAAACGAAAGATGTTGTGGGCAGGAGAACTAAAAAACCCATCAAAGCAGGGTCGCTGATCACGGTATCCGCGCTCTCATAAATATGTCGCTTACTGTATCTTGGAAAAAAGAATGGAAAGCCATTTCGTCCTTCGACCAATGGGGGCGGCAAGAGCTGTTAGCGCTTTCGAAAGAGCACATAAAATATTTGAAACCGAAAAAAACTGATTATCTTCTCGATATCGGCTGCAACGACGGCTTATTTGACGTCATGCTCTCGCCGTTAGTACGGCGAATTGACGCGATAGATATTATGCCCAGGCACCTGAAAGGTTACCCGAATTTGCACATGAGAAAGGGGGACATACTCCGGCTCCCTCAAAAAAAGTACGACATCGTACTATGCGGCTCAGTTTTGCATTATCTGCGAGATCTCGGCGAAGTGACGCAGGCGTTCGAAAACATGAGTCGCGTCACCAAGCGACGAGCTTTTTGCACGCTTATTCCCAACAGCAAATATAAACAGCAATACCTAGCAGGCATCTGGAAGCTTCATAAAACCAATAAAGAAAAAAGATTCATCTACGGCCGCAATAATGCCGCTCTCTGGATCGATCCCAATGCGCTAAGAGCCATTGCTCGTGAGGCCGGATTCAAACCACAAATCGTGAAAATACCCTCGATGATATGGCAGTCATGGTATATGTTCTCTATGGTGCTTGAGAAACCTCGGCGGAAATAGTATGGACAAAGACACGTTTAAGAAAATGTTCCTGGCGTTGATGGAGAACAAAGACAACCCGTTCCACCCATTCGTCTTCATTCACGGCGACCCCAAGATCGGAAAGGACGTTTACATCGGACTTCTTTCGGAGGTGAACGCCAAGGGCGCGAATGTGAGCATCGGCGACGAGTGCGATATCGCGTCGTTCGTTTCTATAAACGCGGCCGATTCGCACAAGAAAACGCTCGGCATCTCGAGAGAGGTAGAGCGCAACGACATTGTGATCGAGAACAACGTATTTATCGGGTCGCATTCATTCGTTAAACGTGGCGCGCATATCGGACACCATAGCGTCGTCGCGGCTGGCACCATCGTCGAAGGAGTCGCGATTCCCCCATACTCGCTTATCATAGGTAATCCGATGAGGGTCAAAGAAGGTTATTACAAGAAATTCTTCGAAGACGCGGCATGATACCGCACAACAAGCCGACGCTCGGGGAAGAAGAGCGCGAGGCCGTTCGAGAGGTCATCGACTCCGGTTGGGTCGCCTCGGGTAAGCAAGTCGAAGCTTTCGAACGAGCGTTCAGCAAGTACCACGGTCTCACTTCTGGCGGCGCCGTCGCTCTCTCGAGCGGAACCGCGGCGCTCTACCTCGCGCTCTATGGTCTTCGCGTCGCGAAGGGGGGCGAGATCATTGTGCCAACGTATGTCTGCACGGCCGTGCTTAACGCCATCAACATGATCGGCGCGATCCCCGTACTCGTGGACATCGATCCCAGCGATCTAAATCTCTCACTCGAACACACAAGGAAGAAACTCACCAAAAAAACCTCAGCGATCGTCGTTACACACACCTTCGGCATGCCAGCGGACGTGCGAGCGTTTCTCTTGCTCGGGGTTCCGATCATCGAAGATTGCGCGCAAGCGCTCGGCGCGCGCATCGCAGGACGACCGGTCGGTACCTCCGGCGTCGTAAGTATTTTTTCTTTCTATGCGAGCAAGATGATGACGACGGGCTACGGCGGAATGCTCATGTCCGCGGACAGCGTGCTCATCGAGCGGGTACAGGACTATCGCGCGTTCGATGGGCGGACGGATTACAAGCCCCGATTTAATTTCATGCTCTCCGACATGCAGGCTGCGATGGGGCTCGTACAGCTGAAACGTCTGCCAGAATTCCTCGCGCGTCGCGAGACGGTAGCGAAGCATTACGCAAAAAATGTCGCGCTCTGGCCGGGCGTCACGGGCGGGCGCGAGCCTAATTTCTATCGCATGCTCGTCCGCGCGAAGAATGCAGCGGGTCTCAAAAAACAGCTCGAGGCGAACGGTGTGCAAAGCATCCTTCCTATAGAGCCGTTCGAACTCCTCCATCGCTACATCGGGCAGGGTGCTGCGGCGTTTCCCGTGGCTGAAGATGCTGCGACGCACTTCGTCTCGCTGCCCGCGTATCCATCCCTGACCGATGATGAGGTCGAGACCATCGTGTCTGCGGTCGAAGCATCGCTATGATACTCACCGCGCACCAGCCGGTGTATCTGCCGTGGCTCGGTCTCTTCCACAAGATCGCGCTCTCCGACGAATTTTGCTATTTCGACGATGTCCAGTATCTGAAGAAGGATTGGAACAACCGGAATAAGATCAAAACCTCACAAGGACCGCTCTGGCTCACGGTGCCGGTACTAACGACCGGCCATCGCGAGAAGCCGATCCGAGAGATAGAGATCAACAATGCGGTCAATTGGCGCGCGAAGCACTGGAGATCGATCTACCTCAACTACCACCGAGCGCCATACTTCGAGCGCTACGCGGATTATTTCGAAGGCCTTTACAGGCGTGATTGGGTGCACCTTTCGGCGTTGAACGAGCATATGCTCACATGGCTCCTTCGAGAGCTTGGCATCGCAGTCAAGTTCCATAAGGCCTCAGAATTTGCGTTCAAAGGGCAGAAGTCCGACCTCGTGCTCGACATGTGCAGGCAACTTGGCGCGAATACCTATGTCTTCGGCGCTCTCGGTACACAGTATGCCGATGAGGCTGATTTCAATAAGGCCGGCATCAACATCTTGTTTCAAGACTACAAGCATCCGGTCTATCCGCAGTTGCACGGCGACTTCGTTCCCCATATGAGCGTCATTGATCTTCTCTTCAATTGCGGAGGCGCAAGCAGGGAGATTCTCATGAGTGGCAACATCACGAAACAAGAGGTATTGTAGTGCGATGCAAAAAGTGGTTGTCATCGTTGCACATCCCGACGACGAAGTGCTGGGAGCCGGCGGCTCTACCGCGCGGCACGTCGAGGAGGGCGATCGGGTCTCCATCCTCGTTCTCGGAGAGGGAGTTGCGTCGCGCACGGGGAAAAATCCTACCGAAGTCAAACGGGAGCAAAAACAATTGAACGCTGATGCACGCAAGGCACACAAACTTCTTGGCGTACATGAAAATATTTTTAAGGCCTTTCCGGATAATGCCTTTGACACTGTCCCGCTTCTTTCCATCGTCCATGAGATAGAATCGGTCCTTCGCGCAGTGAAACCCGATGTCATCTATACCCATCACGGCAATGATACCAACGTCGATCACCGTATTGTGCGAGAAGCGACAGACGCGGCGGTACGGCCGATGTTCGGCGCGCGCCTCTTTGAGGTGCGCGCTTTCGAGGTGCCATCCTCGACGGAGTGGAATTTCACGCGAGATCCGTTTTGGCCGAATGTGTTCGTTGCACTCTCGGAAAAGCAGCTCAAAAAAAAGATCGCCGCGATGAACGTCTACACGAGCGAAGTGAGGACATTTCCGCACCCGCGCTCGCCGGAATATCTCGAATCACTCGCACGCATTCGCGGCGGGCAGTCGGGGTTTCGAGCTGCCGAAGCGTTCGAACTCGTCTATGCTCGCCGATAGCATGAAAATCTGTCTCTATGCGCACAATTGGCACTATATAGATCTGTACCAGCCACTCATCGACGAATTTGAAACGCGCGGGATTCCATATGATGTCGTCATTTTTTATCCCCGTACGGAAACCGCGGCGCGGCACGTGACGCGGAAGGACGTAATCGAGCTTTCGCAATGGCCGAGCATTCGGTCCATGGAGGCCGCATGCTCAAAAGTACCTTTCATCGGAGAAACGTTGTTCGCAATCTTCATGTCGCGCGTGGCGCGGCGATTGATCATCGGCAACGCCTATACGGTCATTGTTACGACCGACGACCGCGCGCTCTTTTTCCCACCGCTGTTGCTCCGCAGCGCTGCTCGACTCGGCATTCCGACGATTCTGTATCCCATCGAGACGCTAGAGACGCCGGAGGGAAATTATGATGCAAAGGCGAGCGGTGCGCCAAAAGCGCCCACCCTCGTAAAGCGTCTCGCTCGCGCTGTTGTTTCTCATTGGTATCCGAAGTCGGTTGCCTCGTACCACGGTGCATCGGTGTATTTTTTCGCGACAAGCCGCGTCTTGCCGTTCCTTATATTCCGCTTTCTCAGCGTCGATCCGTGGTTGCGCGGCATGCATCAGGATCTCGCGAAAGTGGCGGTGAATTCTCGGTTGCAATTCGATATCAACGCTACATATGGCATGTCTCCGAAGAAGCTCGTGCTGACGGGTTCGCCGATTCATGACACGGTCGCGCGCGCATTGGTCGATGGCGCACGCAGGAAAACCGTGCTTTTGAGGCGTATCGGTGCGGGTTCGCATAAAAAACTTTTTCTTGTTATTGGTACGCACCTACGCGGTGTGTATACGCCCGCTGCAGCAAAGCGCATCACCGCTGAATTTCAGCGCGTTTTTGATACCCTCTCCACGCACATTCCGAACTCGTACGAGATAGTTTGCAAAGTTCATCCGAATCTCGAGCTCGGCGAGCAGGCGGCAATGATGAGTGAACTCGCAATACGCAGGATCCGCCTGGTGAAGAACGAATGCGGAACCTACGAACTCATCGCGGCAGCCGATTGCATCATGACATTCGGTTCATCGGCGATTGTCGCGGCACTCGCAACGAGAGTACCCGTACTGGCTTACAGGGCGAAGGATTTTTCGTCATCATTCGACGAGATGCACGGCGCATTACGTTCCGTGCGATTGCTCTACGACGCGGATTATCTTATGAGGACGCTCGATGACCTGCAGCGAGGAAGCATTCGTGTCGATCTCGACGCGCGGATGACCGACACGGAACGTTTCGGGGTTTTCGACGGCCGCAACACGACACGCATGATGCAGCTTATCGAAGATGTCGCCCGCGTCACTGCGAGCTAGAATATCGCAGCGACACAGGCTATAGTGGGCGTTATGCGATTATCTCGGACCCTCTTGTCTCGCTATCGGACCCATCTGGTGCTCCTGGTAGGGCTCGGGTTCCTCTCGGGTACGCTGGAGGGTGTCGGAATCACGGCGATCATCCCACTCTTTTCGTATTTTCTGGGGCAACAAATCCCCGGCGGCAATAAGATCGTCGGCTTCGTCGTGGGCGTTTTCAATTATCTTCCCGTCAAATACAGCCCGCTTTCTCTTCTCGTTTTCGTAATAATTCTATTCATCCTTCGGGCGCTCGTGCTTGTCGTCTTTTATTACCTTCGAGCGCGCATTTCATCGAGCTACATGGTGCGCACCATGAACGACCTGTGGGACAAAGTCCTGCGGGCAAAATGGGCGTATCTCTTGCAACAGAGACTCGGCACGATCGACGTGACGATCTCACGCGACGTGCGCATGGGACAATCGCTCCTCGAGAATATATCGCAGGCGGTGCTCGTCTTCACCAATCTTGCGATTTACGTCGCGCTTGCGCTCTACATTTCTTTTCCCGTGACCGTAGCAACGGCCGTTGCCGGCGCCGCGCTCCTCCTTCTACTGCGCCCGCTTCGGGGTCGGATCAAGCAGAACTCCCGCAACGTCAGCGCTGCCGAGAAGAACATTTCACATTTCTTAAATGAACACACTCTAGGTCTCAAAATGGTGAAGTCCGCAGCCGTTGAACCAGCCGTATACCGAGCTGGTCTGTCGCGGTTCGATTCCCTCAAACAACTGATCATGCAAACAGCTCTGTTCTCGTCGGTCGGCATGGCGATCACGCAGCCGATCGCACTCATTTTCATGACCGGCGTCTTTCTCTTTTTCTATGGCAAGGCAACGCTTGAACTCGGATCGTTCGTCGCGCTTATCTACCTCATCCAAAAAATCTTCACCTATGTCGAGTCGGGGCAAGCTGCGCTGCACTCCATTCAGGACCGGCTCGCTTATGCAGAGCATGCGGCGATCTTTGCTGATACGCTCGCAGGTGCGGTTGAACCACGTGGCGGAGGGACACCTTTTCATTTCGAGCACTCACTCGCGTTCTCGAATGTCTCATTCTCATATGACGGCCGGACGACTGTTCTTGACGGCGTGTCATTCTCGCTCCAAAAGGGCGGACTTGCAGGACTCATCGGCCCATCCGGCGCTGGCAAGACCTCCGTCGCGGACTTGTTGCTCCGTCTCTTCGAGCCGACCTCCGGCGCGCTCTTGCTTGATGGAAAGGATAGCAGGGAATTCTACATCGCGAGCTGGCGACGCAGCATCGGTTACGTGTCGCAGGATATGTTCCTCGTGAACGACACCGTCGCCAACAACATCCGCTTCTACAATCCCGAACTCGGCGACGATGCCGTCCGCGAGGCCGCGCGGATGGCCAATTGCATCAAGTTCGTCGAGCGGCTCCCTCACGGGTTCGACGAGGTGATCGGCGAGCGCGGCATAATGCTTTCCGTCGGCCAACGGCAGCGCATCGTCCTCGCGCGAGTCCTGGCCCGCAAGCCGGAAATCCTCATCCTCGACGAGGCGACAAGCGCGCTCGATAACGAATCGGAGCAGCTCGTTCAAGAAGCGATCGAGGGACTCAAGAAGAAGATCACGGTCCTCATTATTGCGCATCGGTTATCTACCGTGATGGGCGCCGACGAGTTGTTCGTTATCCAGGATGGCCATATCAAAGAACAGGGGGCGCCGAAGGATTTACTCGCGAATCCCGAGTCATATTTTTCAAGGATGAATACTAAGTAATTTCCTTGTCGCGCGGCTGTTTCATGAACACGGTCCTCATTACGATCCCGAGCGCGCCGCTCTCGCAGGGGTTTTTGCGGACGGATTTTTTAGAACACCTGCGGGATGTGCGCATCGTCCTCATCGTGCCGCCCTTCAAAAAAGAGTACTACGCAGCCGAGTTTCGCGGTCGCGAGAGTATCATCGTCGAAGCAGCACCGGAGGCCTACAGGAAATTCGAAGACATCGCGCATCGACTATTGCGGCAAAGCATTCCTTCCACGACCATCTCTATGCGTCAGATGCACGCGTTCTATTCCAAGCGGGGACTTGCGCGCTGGAGTTGGTTTCTCTCGACGCGCGTTCTCTGGCTCCTCGGCCACATCCGTCTGTGGCGAGAATTGTTACGAAAATTCTACGCGCTTGCTCCGTACCGCGCCTACGAGCCGCTCATTGAGCGATACAAACCTGACCTCGTATTCGCAACGACGCTCTTCGATCGAATGGATCTCGGGCTCACGCGCGCGGCTCGTAGGCGCGGCATTCCGATCGTCGGCATGCCGAAATCGTGGGATAGCCTCACGTCGAAGTGCTTCACGCCGATGAAGCCCGACCTCATGCTTGTCCAGAACGAGATAACGAAGCGGGAAGCGATGGCATATTCCGATATGCCGGAAGCGAGGCTGCGAGTCGTCGGCATCCCGCAGTTCGATTTTTACTTTGAAAAATCGCTCTTGAAGCCGCGCGAAGCATTCCTGCGCGAGATCGGTATAGCTGCAGGGAAGCGGTACGTCCTTTTCACGGGCGGGGGACTCGCGCTCTTTCCGGATGAGTGCGAGGTGCTCTCCGCTATCCATGAGCGGATGAGCGCTGACCCGACGCTTTCCGACACGGTACTCGTCTACCGTCCGCATCCGAACTATGGCTGGTGTACGGAGGCTGCTTCGTGGAGCAATATCGTGATCGCATCATCGCACAAGAAAGTATACGCGACTACTGGCGGCTGGGAGTTCGAACGCGATGATCTTCAGTACCTCTTCAATTCCATCTACCACGCGGACGTCGTCTTGCACATGGCCTCGACGCTCGCGATTGAGATCGCGCTTCTCGATCGGCCGATGATAGGCATCGCATGCGATGGCGAGCGGCAAAAGCCGTTCTACCGCTCCTCGGAGCGCTACTACCACACGAGCCATTTCGAACCGATGAGCGCCTCCGGCGGGATGAAGATCGCGCGCACCGTCGACGAGATCATGGCGGCGATCATTGCGTATCGCCGGGATCCGTCGCTCGATGCCGAAGGCCGCAAGCGCATCGTTCGAGAAGAAGTCGTGTACACCGACGGCAAGGCGGCCGCGCGCATCGCGAAGCATATCCGTGAGATACTGGCCATATGAGTGAGATCATCGCGCTTATCCCCGCGCGCGGCGGCAGCAAGCGCTTTCCGGGCAAGAATCTCGCACTGCTCGGCGGGAAGCCACTGATCGCGTGGCCGATCGACGCTGCAAAGAAAGCGAAACTTGTGCAGCGAGTCATCATCTCGACCGACAGCGAGGAGATCGCGCGTGCCGCGCGCGAGCGCGGCGCGCAAGTCCTCGCGCGCCCGGCCGAACTCGCGGCTGATACGAGCCCCGTCGTCGAAACGGTGAAGCACGCGATCAAAACACTCGGGGAAAAAGAAAACTACCGCGCCGACTACATCATTCTCCTTCAGCCGACCACGCCGATCGTCGAACCGGAACAGATAGACGCGGCCGTGCAGCTCGCGGTCCAGCAACACGCTGACTCCGTCGTCAACGTATCGGAAGTGGATACGATCAATCATCCGTACAATGTTCGCGAAATACGTGCTGATGGGACGGCACGCTTCTGGCAGTACGACTTGCACTATTCGATTGCCGGCAAAGACAGGCCGAAATTCTACAAAGCCGCGAACCTCTGGCTCTCAAGCTACGACACCGTGATGAAAGAAGGGAAGCTTGAAGGGAAAAAGAACGTTCCCCTCATCGTCGCCGATATCTATTCGTCCGACATCGACACGAAAGAGGATCTGGACCGTATTGAAGCCATACTTTCGCATTTTTCAAAAAACGGCTAGTATCCTGCGCATGGCAGAGAAACGCCGGACAATAGCCGTTTTGACGGGCAAGCGGGGTGGGTTTGGGGCGATGATAACGCTCGTCGAGGCCCTGAAGAAAAGCAGGGGCGTTCGGGTCGTCCCTATCACGACCGACATGCACTTGCTCCCTTATTTTGGCAACACGGTACAAGAAGTCGAGAAATGGTACGGCAAGACCACGCGCGTGCCGACGCTCCAGAAGGGCGATTCCAATCTCGAGCGCGGTTCAACGCTCGCGCGCACGATGCAGGGGCTCCTGACAGTTTTGAACAAGATACAGCCAGACATTCTCGTGACGCTCGGCGATCGGGGCGAAGTGCTCGCCGCGTGCAACGCCGCGCTCGAGCTCAATATTCCGGTCGCACACATCCTCGGCGGCGACGTGGCTGGCAATCGCGACGGCGTGCGCATCCATGCCATCACGAAGCTCGCGCACCTGCACTTTCCTTCGAGCCACGACGCGTACGAGCGCATTTTGAAGCTCGGCGAGGAAAAGTGGCGCGTCTTTGACTTCGGCTCGACCTACATTGATCTCGTCGTCAAGAAACAATACACGCCGGAGCGCATTGTCCGCAAAACATACGGCATCAAACCGGACGAGCCGTACATTCTCTGCATCCAGCACCCGACGACGCTCAACGAAAAGAACTCGTACGCCGAAGCAAAGGCCGTGTATGCGGCGCTGAAGTGTAAAGGCAGGCGCACGCTCATTGTCTGGCCGTGCTCTGATCAAGGCTACTCGCTCGTCTTGAAGGCGCTCGACGAGTTCAAGAGCGTGCCGCAGTTCAGCATTCACAAGAATATCGAGGTGCAGGATTTTTGGGGGCTCATGGCGGGTGCGAGCGCGATGGTCGGCAATTCATCGAGCGGACTCATGGAGACGCCCTACTTCAATCTGCCGTCCGTCACGGTCGGTCATCGGCAGGATGGGCGCGTTCGCGATACGAACGTCATCACGGTGCTCGATGCAAAACCCGAGAACATCCTCGCCGCGATAAATCGCGCAACCTCGAAGTCATTCAAAAAGAATCTCAAAAATCATCACGTGTTCGGCCGTGGGAGCGCCGGGAAGAAAATAGCGAAGGTCTTGAGCACGATAGCATTGGGAGACAAGCTTCTTAGGAAGATAATTACTTTTTAGTATGAATCCCGTTAGAAATCACGCCCGCGCTCGCGCGCCCAAAGGGCCTTCGGGGCGGGCTATTTCCAACGGGATGAAAGTGTTAGTTACGGGCGGTGCAGGATTTATTGGATCCCACGTCGTCGATGCGCTTATTGGCGCGGGCCATCGAGTCGTGGTGCTCGACAATCTCTCGTCGGGCGACAAGCGCAATATTCGGAAGGGTGTGAAATTTTATCGGATGTCGCTCGGCGACCGAAAGCTCGATAACGTATTCAAAAAGGAAAAGTTCGACGCAGTATGCCACTGTGCCGCGAAGACTAACATGCGCGAGTCGCTCATCGACCCCTTCGCCGACATCGAAGGCAACATCGTCGGGCTCGTGAATCTCTTGCAGCTTGCCGCGAAGAAGTATCCCGTGAAAAAATTCGTGTTTTCTTCCACGGGCGGCGCGCTCTACGGCGACCCCGAGTACGTGCCGGTCGACGAGAAGCACCCGACGCGTCCGACCTCGCCGTATGGTGTTTCCAAGCTTGCGGGCGAGCGGTACCTCTACTACTACCACAAAGTCCACGATCTTCCCGTCGTCGTGCTTCGCTACAGCAACGTTTACGGGCCGCGCAATGAGCGCAAAAAGCACGTCGGCGCCGTCACGGCGTTCATCAAGCATGTGTTGCGCGGAACACCCATACAGGTCAACGGCTCCGGCAAACAGACGCGCGACTTCGTCTTCGTGGAAGATATCGCACGCGCAAATATGCTCGCGCTGAAGCGCAAGAAAAAAGACTACCTCACGGTCAATACGAGCGGAGGGAAGGAGACCAACGTCAACGAGATGCTCCGGCTCATCGAGAAGGCGGCAGGGAAAAAGGCGCTCATCAAACACAGGCCTTCGATCCGCGGCGAGATCATGCGCAGCTGCATGTCGAACGCAAAGGCACGCAAAGAGCTCGGATGGATGCCGCATTTCAGTGTCGAGCAAGGTGTCGCGCGTACTGTCCGCTACCTCGAAAATCTCTGACGTTTGCTGTGGATAGCAGCACAAGCATGCTCTGGTATAGTTGCCCGATCGTATGGATACAGCCGAGAAAGCCGACATATCCCGCGCCATCATCAACCTTGCGATCGAGCGTTACCCGCGCATTTTCGTTTCTTGCTCATTCGGCAAGGATTCGCGCGTGCTCGTCGATCTTGCAACTTCAGTGAAGCCGGATGTCGAGATCTGTGGCATCGATACGGGGTACGAGTTCAAGGAGACGCTCGAGTTTGCCGAGAATCTCGTGAAGAATCGTAATCTCAACTTCAAATGGCTTCGCCCATCCGTCTCAGACATCGAGCGCATCGATGAGTACTATGGCGATGAGTTCATCAAGGATGACCAATACAAGTGCTGCGAGATGAAAATTCCGGCCATCAACAACACACTGCCGCAATACGACGCGTGGATCACTGGACTTCGGCGCGACGAAACTGAATTTCGCAAGAACACGCCTATCGTCGAAGAGGGACGCATCATGAAGGTGAACCCGCTCGCCTTTTGGGCGCATAACGATATTTGGAGCTACATCAAAGAGAAAGGGCTCGAGTATCACCCTCTCTACGACAAAGGCTATCCCTCCCTCGGATGCGAGCCGTGCACGACGAAGGGTGCGCGCCAGAGCGGCGGAGGCAAGCAGGGGAAATTCGAGCGCGCCGGCCGCTTCGCAGGAGCGAAGAACGCGAGCAAGGAGTGCGGACTGCACACGTTCGTATAAGTTTGCAACCGCGGCTTTTTTTGATAGTCTGCGCAGACCATGAAAGTGCTCATCCTCGGCGGCGACGGTTATTTGGGGTGGCCGACCGCCATGTATTTTTCGCGCAAAGGACACGAGGTCGCCGTCGTCGATAATTTCGTGAAGCGCCAGTGGGAGGCGGAGGTGGAGGCGGAGCCCCTTGTCCCGATCCCGTCGCTCCAGCAGCGCATCCGCATCTGGAAGCAGGCCACCGGCAAGAAGATGAAAATGTACGTCGGCGACCTCGTGCATGAGCGCTTCGTCGCGCGCGTCTTCGAGGATTTCAAGCCCGACGCGATCGTCCACTACGGCGAGCAGCCCTCGGCGCCTTTCTCGATGATAGGGAATGAACGCACCAACGAGACGCAGATCAACAACGTCATCGGCACGCTCAATGTGATTTATTCGATGAAGCGCTCGGTGCCCGACGCGCACCTTATCAAGCTCGGCACGATGGGCGAGTACGGCACTCCCAATATCGACATCGAGGAAGGCTGGATCACCATTTCACATAAAGGCCGCAAAGACCGGATGCTCTTCCCGAAAAAGCCCGGCTCGTTCTATCACCTCTCCAAAGTGCACGACAGCCACAATCTCGAATTCGCCTGCCGCATCTGGGGATTGCGCGTTACCGATCTCAATCAAGGCGTCGTGTACGGCATGGAGACCGAAGAGACGAAGCTCGCCGAAGGCCTCCACACGAGTTTCCACTACGACGATATTTTCGGCACCGCGCTGAATCGCTTTTGCGTGCAGGCGGTCGCGGGCCTTCCCGTCACGCCCTACGGCAAGGGGGGGCAGAAGCGCGGATTTCTCAACATCGTTGATACGCTGCGTTGCGTCGAACTCGCGGCGCTCCACCCGGGGAAAAAGGGCGAGTTCCGCATCTTCAACCAATTCACTGAAGTGTTCTCCGTCAACGAGCTTGCCACGATCGTGCGAGAAGCCGCCGGCAAAATGGGCATCGAGGCGAAAATCAAGCACATCAAAAATCCTCGCACCGAGGCCGAGGAGCACTACTACAAGCCGGTGCACAAAGCGCTGCCGAAGCTTGGCCTCAAGCCGCATCTTCTCTCCGATGTGCTCGTCGAGAGCATGCTCGCACGCATCGTCGAGAACAAAGCGCACATCAACGAAGAGATAATCATGCCGCGCATCCTCTGGGTGTCGAAAGAAAATTGACCGAGCATCGGCGGAGCTATACTACTCGCATGACAAAGGTCGTAGAACTCGCCGGTCGAATGGTCGGCGAAGGGGAGCCGGTGTACATCATTGCGGAGGGCGGGCTTACCAACTGGGGACAGCTCGAGCTCGCAAAAAAGCAGGTAGATGCGGCTGTCGCCGCGAAATGCGACGCGGTGAAATTCCAGGCGCAGACAACCGAGGCGCTCGTCTCGAAGAGAGCGTCGCCCTACTGGTACGAACGGCTCAAATACAAAGAGCTCTCGCACGATGAGCTGACCGAACTCTACGAATACGCGCACAAAAAGAGCATCACGTGCTTCATCACGGCGCATACCGAAGTAGACCTCGAGTTCCTCGACAAGAAGCTCGACGTGCCGTTTTTCAAAATAGGCTCCGGCGAATCGCTCAATCTCGAATTCCTCGAGAACATCGCGGCGCGCGGGAAGCCCGTCATCATGTCGCTCGGACTGCACAAGAGCAAGGATGAGATACGCGCGTCGGTCAAAGCGCTTGAAAAAGGCGGCTGCCGCGACATCGTGCTTTTGCACTGCAACACCGTCTACCCGACGCCGCCGGAGAAAAATGACCTCCCGATGATCGCGCGACTGAAAGGGATGTTCGACTATCCCGTGGGATATTCCGACCACACCATTGGCTGGCACATCCCGCTCGCGGCGGTCGCGCTCGGCGCGAAAGTGATAGAAAAACACCTCTCGTTCGACCTCGCCGACGAACGTTCTTTTGATTCGGCTGTTTCTTGCACGCCGGAAACTCTCATCACGATGGTCAAAGAAATTCGCGACGTCGAGGCATCTATCGAAGATTCTTTCGACGAACGCGCAGACGGGCTCGACAAGGCACGCGAATGGGCTCGGCAGAGCATTGTCGCGGCACGCGACATCCCAAAAGGCATGGAGATAGCACGAGAAATGATTACCCTCAAGCGTCCGGGAACAGGATTAGGACCGGATCGTGTCAAGGATGTCGTCGGCGCAAAAGCAACACGCGATATTGGAGAGGACGAACAGGTGCTGCAAGGAGATTTTAATACATGAACCGTACTTCATGTCTTGTCGTCGTCCTGGCTATTGTGTTTGCAGCGAATGTTGTTTCGTATGTGTATCTCGCGAACCTCGCAGCCAAAAATCCTGAAGCACCTGCGTACCCATTTGTTGCCGGTGATAGCGTGACCTATGCCGCGCTCGCCGATTCACTCATTGAGCACGGGGGATTCACGGGAAGCGGGTTTGA
>JBEEJY010000015.1:0-7882 GCA_041168925.1 Candidatus Parcubacteria bacterium
TGGACCTAGCGAGAATCGAACTCGCGCCTCGACAATGCGAATGTCGCGTCGTACCACTAGACTATAGGCCCCCGATTACCGGACAAGAATATATCAAGAATCAACACGCGTCTACGGCCTAATACGGCCGCTCGCTCTCCATCTCGGCGGAGTACTTGCCAAGCGATGCGAGAGAACACATCTTCGATCGAAAGAGGAGCGCTTCCTGGGCTTTGGCGATGTTGGCGTTCGGACTCGCCGCCCAGATTTTAAGAACCGGATTCTGAATGGCGCGGGAATATGAAAACGTGAGCGGCCACGGCTGCACGCCTAGCTTGTTCATCTCATCGAGATTCTCGGTCGCCTGTTCGTCTCCCTGCCCGCCCGAGAGAAAGACGACGCCTGCAAGCTCCGCGGGCACGTTTTCTTTCAAGCATCTCACGGTCGCCGCGGCCACCTCTTTCGGTGCGGATTGTTTCGCGGCTTTTTTACCCGCGATGACCATGCTTGCCTTCAGGATCGCCCCCTCAAGCAGTATGTCTTGACCTTCGAGTTCTTCAAACGTTTTCTTGAGAGTCGCCGCAGTCACTTCATAGCAGCGTTCGAGCGAGTGGTCGCCGTCGATGAGCACTTCCGGCTCGACGATGGGCACGATATCGGCCTCTTGGCACAGGGCCGCATAACGCGCCATCGCGTGCGCGTTTGCATGAATGCACGCATCGGTAGGAATGTCTTGGCCAATCGTAATGACGGCTCGCCACTTGGCAAACGCGGCGCCGAAGGTTCTGTATTCCGCGAGCCGTTCGCGCAATCCATCGAGCCCTTCCGTGACTTTTTCTCCGGGGTGCAGCGCAAGATCCTTCGCGCCGGAATCAACCTTGATGCCGGGAAGAATGCCAGCCTCCGACAAATACGCCGCGAAATTCTCGCCGCTATCGGTCTCTTGCCGAATCGTCTCGTCGTAGAGAATGACGCCGCTCACGTATTGCGAGAGCCCTTGCGTCGTGAAAAGCGTCTGACGATACGCGCGCCGGTTGTCTTCGGTACATGGGACGCCGACCGAATCAAAACGCTTCTGGCACGTCGAAGAACTCTCGTCCGCCGCGATAATCCCTTTCCCCGGAGCGACCATCTGCTTCGCAGTCTTTTTGAGCACCTCTGCGTTCATAGTCGCCAGTATATCATTGCTTGATCGGCGAGTACTTCTCGACGAGCGCGAGCAGCTCATCGTGGATGATGCCGTTCGAGAACACCTGGCCGGCGAGTTCCCGATCGTAGCGCTCGTCGCCTCTTCCCAAGAAATCCGTCGCCTTCCCTCCCGCCTCCTCTACGAGCAATTTTGAGGCGGTTATATCGTGAGGCGAAGGGCCGCCGAAAAACGCGGCCGAGAATTCTCCCGCGGCGACAAGCGCGCACATGTAGTGGATGGAAAGACCTGTAATGAAGCTCACGCCGCTGTCGTAGCCGGCTTCCATGATCGGGAAGAGGTTGCCGATCTTTTTCATTTTGCCCATGCCGATCAGCGTCTTCTTAAGGTGGGGAGCGCTCGAGACGTGGATCGTCTCGCCGTTTTGCGTCGCGCCCTTGCCCCTTTCCGCCGCGTAGGTGCGGTCGAGGAACGGATCGTAGACGACGCTCAAAATCGGGACGCCCTCATGCACGAGCGCGAGCGCGAAAGTCGCGGTCGGAATGCCGTGTGAAAAATTGTGCGTCCCATCTACGGGATCGCAAATCCATACGTACTCGCTTTCTTCGGAAAAATCGCTTTCTTCTTCGGCGAGAACGCTATGCCCCGGAAACGCCTCCTTGAGCCGCGTAAGTACGATCGAATTGATCGTGAGATCCGTCTCCGTAACCGGCGAGCGGTCGTCTTTCCACTCCTTTTTCATGTTGCGGACGAAATTTTTCCGCATGATCTCGCCCGAGCGCTTGGCGAGTTCGAGAGCGACTTCGATATGCGAAGGTGCACTCATGGCGCGTGTTATTTGATATTGACGATCTTGTATTTTTGCACGCCCTTGGGCGTCTCGAAGGTAAAAGTGTCACCCTTTTTCTTCTCCATCAGCGCGCTGCCCAGCGGCGAGAGATGCGAAATCTTGCGCTCCTGCATGTTGGCTTCCGCGCTTCCCACGATTTCATAGATATGGTCCTCCTTTTCGCCGTGTTTTTGAATCGTCACTACCGAGCCGAGACTTACAGCATTGCCTTTCGAGTGCTCGATGATGCGAGCGTGCGAGAGCTGTTCTTCGATGACGCGGATGCGGTCTTCGGTGGCCGCCTGCAAATTGCGCGCCTCTTCATATTCGGCATTTTCGGAAAGATCCCCCAGGCTTCGCGCATATTCGAGCTGCTCGGCAATCTCGCGCCGGCGCACGGTCTTTAAATGTTCGAGCTCCTGCGTGAGTTCGTCGAATTTCTCTTTGCTCAAGTAATTGGTTTCATCAGCGATCATATCGGCGCGCCGCATTATACAGGATTCATAAAAGGCAACAAGCGAACGTCACCGGACGTATTCCGGACGGTTGGCGATCAGCCACTCAAAGAAGGGACGCATGGCCGGCGCCGCTCCCGATGGCGTACCGGCGCGCGCTTTTTCCAGCACGACCGCGTACGCAAAACGCGGGCGCGAAGCGGGCCAGAAACCGACCGACCACGAGTTCATATACTCGTTGTGCGCGCCTATTTGGGCCGTTCCCGTTTTTGCCGCGATTTCGATTTGCGGGATGTTCAATATTTTTACCGTCGCGTCTTTGCGCTTCGACGTCACCGCAAGTCGCATTCCGTCGCGAACGACCTGCAGATCGGCATCGGAGAGCGGCAACTTCGTGAATTCCGGCGATGAGCTCGCGATGAGTCGCGGGTTCAGCAAATTGCCATCATTGGCGATCGCGGCGATGAAACGCGCAGCCTGGAGGGGCGTCAGCTGGAAACCGTACTGCCCGATCGCGGTGTGATACGTGTCGCCGATGCGCCACGGGTCGTTTTCTCCGAAGACCTGCGCTTTCCACGCGGGCGTCGGGATAACCCCGTCTTGTTCGCCGCGAAGGGCGATCCCCGTGGTTGATCCGAGGCCGAAGAGCCGCGCATAACGATCGAGTCGCTCGATCCCGAGACCTTGCTGGCCTCCGAATCCGCCGCCGATCGTGTAGAAGTACTCGTCGGATGAAACAGCGATCGCTTCCCGCATATTGATGAGACCGTGAACGCTCCAATCTTTAAAAATGCTCGGATGTTCGGGATCGTACGGATTTGGCACGGAAAGCTGGCCGGTCGAGAGTATTTGCGTCTCGGGGGCGATGAGGCGTTCATTGAGCGCCGCCGCGGCGAATATCGGCTTGACGATCGAGCCGGGCGCGTAGAGTCCGCTCACCGCTCGGTCTAGAAGCGGAGTATGCGAGTCGTTTGTCGCGTCTTGAATAACGGAACTGGCACCGCTCGTGAAGGCGTTGTTGTCATATTCCGGAAAGCTCGTAAGTGCGAGTATCTCGCCCGTCTCGACATCCATGATGACGGCAGCGCCGCCCTGGAATCCTTGCTCCTTGGCGTGCGAGTAGAGCAGCGAATAAAGCTTGCTTTGCAAGTCGGAGTCGATCGACAGGCTTATATCATTGCCCGCCTTTGCGGGAACGACGATGTTTGTCCGCTGGAGCTGTCCGCGGGCGTCGGTTTCCACCATACGACTGCCATTCTGTCCGCGCAATATCGCATCAAACGACGCTTCGACGCCGGACATTCCGACGTATTCTTCCCGCCACCATTGCCCCGTCTTGTCGGCCTTCGGATATTGAACGAACCCGAGTACGTGCGAGAGCCCCGGCGAAGACGCGTACACGCGGAGCGCGAAGGTGTCCGTACTCGTACCCTCATTCCATGCGATCTCCTTGCCGGCGCGATCGCGGATCACTCCGCGAGACGCGAATACGATCGACGGCTGAAGCGTATTCGCGCGCGAGATATCCGCAAACGAAGATCCCTGCACTACTTCCAGACTAAACGCCCTTCCTGCGAAAACGACGGCGATGCAGGCGAATACGGCACCCGCCGCGATGATGGCGCGTCGAGAGAGCGGCATTACGACGCGCCCCTCGAACTGTTTTGCATCATGCTCCGGCAGATTGGATGAATCGAGAAATATTTCATCCGGTGCGATCTCGCGCACCTTCCGCGATTTTCTGAAAAAACTCATGAGCGAACTATACCAGGCACTATGAAAGCAACAATCGGCGCCGCAGCGGCTCGCACAACCACATAATGACGATACCGAATAGGGTAAAGAGCGGCAAAGGCAGCGGGATGCCAATCGAAGGGAGCCACAAAAAATCTTCCGCAAGACCGATGAATGGCACCTCCAAGGCGCGCCAGCGCAGCGAAAGCGCGGTCATGATGAGCGCGACGAGCCACCACGGAGCAAAGATCGTCGCAAGAATGCCCCCCGCAGCGAGCAAAAAACGAACGCTAGGGACGAGGAATGACATACACGTAACGCAGCGCCGATACATTTACCGGAAGTTCGATATACACCTCTTTCGAGGCCCCGGCGGAACTCGTGGCGATCGTCCCGACAAGCCCGATTGGCTGCTGCGAAAATATCGGCGCGAACGCGATGTCGCCCATTCGCGCGTCGACATCGCGCGAGATCGTCGTGCGACCGGCGCCGTTGCCTAGTCCGTCAAACGAAAGCGATGCGCCTCCGAGAGTCGCCTCCACATGCGCGCCGGGCGCCAGCACCTCGGAAACGACCGACCGATGCGCTTGCGCGTCGCTTATGATTCCGATAAGGAATCCGCCGGAGGTCACGACGAAATCGTCCTTACGCACGCCTTCGAGGGAGCCCGCTCCGATCAGGAACGTACCGTACGGCGACGAGCGCACGGAAGAAGTAACCGGCGCGGCTATCCCGTTTTCGGTCGGCAGAGCGCGAGTGCTCGAGGCAAGATGCAAGATCTCGCGCAAACTCGCATCGTCCGCGCGAAGCACGTCATACGCGGCCGCTTTTTCCTTGAGCATTTCGACTTCCGATCTCAGTTGAATCACTTGTTGTTGCAGCGCGGTTCGCGAAGCAAACAGATACGCGAGCGGCACGCGGCTCTCTATCGCGCTCGCCGCGCCATACAGGCCGGACATGACCGCGCGTATCCTTTCGCGCAGAAGGCCGCCGAGCGCAAGATCCGCGATAAAGAGCGCGGCGACGATAACCGTCGTCGCGACGAGAAAACGAGTCGCTCGTCCCTCATTCTTTCGGAGCAAGTTCTTCATCGGATTTGAGGATCGCCTCGCGATACGCTTCAAGGTCATCGAGCACGACCGCGGTTCCGCGCACGACGGCGGTCAGCGGATCGGCCGCAACGGCGAAGGGTATGCCGAGCGCGCTGCTCAAAAACTCCGGAATCCCGCGTATGAGCGCGCCGCCACCCGCGAGATGGACGCCGCGCTGCATGATATCCGCGATAATCTCCGGCGGCGTCGTCTCAAGCACCTCCTTGATCGATTCGACGAGCTCTTCGATGGAATGACCGATCGCGTTGCGGATATCCTGATCGGTGACGCGCAGCTCCCGCGGCAAACCCGTCACGAGGTCGCGCCCGCGGACCATGAGCTCAAGCGGCAGGCGGCCCGGGGTCACCGTGGCGATTGCCATTTTGACCTCCTCGGCCGTCTTGTCTCCGATCAGCATTTTAAATTCGTTGCGCACATGGGAGACGATGTCGCGATTGAATCGATCGCCCGCGATACGGACGTTGCGCGCATTGACAAGACCGCCGAGTGAAATGACGCCGATATCGGTTGTACCGCCGCCGATATCGACCACCATGTTTCCCGTCGGTCCGTGGATCGAGAGTTCGATTCCGATCGCCGCGGCAAGCGGTTCTTCGATAATGTGAACTTCGCGCGCTCCCGAAGATCTCGCGGCGTCGCGCACCGCGCGCACTTCGACCGAAGTGATTCCGGAAGGCACGCCGACCGCGACGCGCGGGCCAAGCAGCTTGGTATGCCCCGCCTGAGCCTTATTGATGAGATACGAGAGCATCTCTGATGTGATCTCGAAATCGGAGATGACCCCGTCGACGACCGGCTGCACCGCCTGGATGTGCGCGGGCGTACGGCCGAGCATTTCTTTCGCCTGCGCGCCTACCGCGACGACGCGTCCGGTTTTTTGATTAATCGCGACGATAGACGGTTCGTTGATGACGATACCGCGGCCTTTGACATACACGAGAGTATTGGCAGTACCGAGATCGATGCCGATATCGTTCGAGAACACGCTCAAGATGCGGTCTTTGTATCTGCGAACTGCATCCGCAAAAGCCATACATCAGCACCGGATCCGCTCCAGAAGCTCGCTTTCAGGTACGATCGATATACGCCCTCCCGAGCGCGCGGAAAGTTCCGCGCCGCCCGCTGCGATAGTTTTTTCGGAAACGACGAGCCGCGTCGGGATGCCGATGAGATCCGCGTCGGCGAATTTCTCTCCCGCGCGTAAATCGCGATCGTCGTAGAGAACTTCGATGCCGCTTTCTGAAAGCAGATCGTATAGCCGATCGGCTTCCGCAATGATATCCGCGTTGCCTCCCGCAATAGAGACGAGGTGCATTTCATACGGCGCGACTTCCTTCGGCCACACGATCCCCTTCTCGTCGGAGAGCGTCTCGACGATCGCACCCATGAGGCGCCCGAGCCCGATGCCGTAACAGCCCATGATGACCGGCTTTTGTGCGCCCGATTCATCCGTAAACGTGAGGCCGAGCGGCTCCGAGAATCGCGTGCCGAGTTTAAAAATATTCCCCACTTCGATCGCTTTCTCTTCTTCAAGATCCTTTTTCTGCAGGCCCAATTCCTGCAATACATCGTCGACATACACTTCCTCATTGACCGCGATCTTCCTCGCTCGATCGAGATAGATCGTGTCTTCCCCTGCACCGCAGAGCGTCTGGAATTCCTCGCTGTATTTGCTGAAGGAACCTCCCGAGGCGAAAGTAACGAATGTCTGCGCCCCGATGCCTGCGCGCGCAAAGATGCGCAGGTATGCCTGCGTGCACTTCTCGTGAAATGCCTGCAGCTCTTCCTCGGAGCGCACGAAAGAGTACATGTCTTTCATAATGAACTCCCGACCGCGCAAAATTCCCGACTTTGCCCGGAGTTCCCTGCGAAATTTGTTCTGAATTTGGAATATAGCTTTCGGAAAATCACGGTACGACGAGGCGTACTGGGCGACGATGCGCGTGAGCGGTTCTTCGTGCGAGTGCGCGAGCCCGAGCGTGACGCCTTCGCTCAATTCCGTCTTGAACCAGTTGTCGACGACGTCATCGCTCCAGCGTCCGGTCGTCTTCCAAATCTCCGGATCTTGCAGTGTTGTCATCAATACCTCCTGGCCGCCGATCGCGAGCATTTCCTCCCGGATGATTCGCTCGATATTTTTAAGCACGCGCCATCCGAGCGGCAAATAAGAATACGCGCCCGCCATTTCTTTATGGATGAATCCGGCGCGAATGAGAAGCTGCGCATTCTTTGCGACCTCGTCTTTGGGCGCGTGCTTTCTCGTTTTGGTGAAGAGCTGCGATTGCCGCATGAGAGCACATTCTATCGCACGCCGGTGCCCCCGATACTTGACAGAGCGTAATATCCGATACACCGTAACGAAGGGCTTTAGGAGGTTGTCGATGATAGTTGAAATATTCAAAAATCACTACGACCGTGATGGTTTTTGAATATGCGGTGTCCAACCAACGACCGACACGCATACGCTCGAAAACTTCTGTTTTCATTTCATTCATTGACTTTCGAGCCCAATTCATGTATGTTAACCGTACGTCCGTGCCTCATGAAGCAACGGAAGACCCGCGAGGGCCTTCTTTTGCGTATGGGAGAACAGGCGTGATCTTGAAAACCAACCGGAGCGAAAAGA
>JBEEJY010000016.1:0-16547 GCA_041168925.1 Candidatus Parcubacteria bacterium
GCCGCGGCGAAGCGCGCGAAATGAGGATCGACGACTGCGTATGTACCGAACGTGAGAAGAAGCGCGAGTGTCAATGCAACAACTTTGTGCACGAATTCCATCATCGGCGTCAACGCGTACAACGATGCATGCGACGCCGCGTGCAGCGGCATGCCCTGCAGTGCTGCATGGGCGAGTCCGCCGGGAGTTTTCGCGAGATCGTGGGTGCGTGAAAGCGCAAGATCAGCTTTAGAGGCGAGAGCGATGGCCAGCTTGTCGCGCACATCTTCTGCCTGCTGAACAATAGGGGAAATCGGAATAGTGACGATGTGATTTAAATTTGCCGATGCAGCAGCATTCGCACCAAGTGACCGGAGATGCCGCGTGTGGGAGACTCCGCTGAAGCGCGATGCGGCCTGATATTCCTCTATCCGCTGCTCCGCAAGCGATTCACATCGAGCGCTTTTGTGAAATTCGGACTGAACAAGAAAATCTTTGAAAGACCGATCGTCTACATACCAATTCTTACCGACCCGACGGCCATGAACTTTCCCGTCTCGGCAGAGTCGAGCGACATAATCACGGGTAAATCCCGAATCAGCCGCGGCATCGGCGGCGGATACGAATTTCCTGCCATCAAAAAAGATTTGATCAGTCATTGTTCGGACGCACGATTTAGCTATAATTTTACTGGCAATTTCGCCCACATACCGTTAATCGTTGACAAGATGTTGATAACCGGTGCATTGCTTGTGCATAACGACGTCGCCGAATTACTTGCCAAGGACGACGGTGCCAACTTGTTGGCACCTCATCCCGGTTTGCGGGCAGTATTTAGTTGAGTAGACCCTCCATTACCGCGAGATATGCGCGTTTGCTCGCACTCGAATGCGACTCTGCAGCGCATTAGCATTGAAATCGAAGCATCGTGGAGAAATGCAGAATGGATAAGCAGTCACGTTGTTTCCTTCGAGTTGCAGCTTCTCCGATTCCTACTTGCATCAATCTCGTCTACCCGAGTTGCGCATTTGTGAGCCGAGATGGCGCATATTTCGAATTGCGATCCGCAGTTGCCATTGATATCTGATTGGATTTTACGTCGTCGATATTTCGAGCTCAAAAGATTCGCGGGGGGGCTTCCGTATGCAATTTTGGATGCGTAGAGCGACCTTGAGACAGTGATACTACAAATATGTCGATACTCGTGAGATTGGCATTAGCCAGTTACCATACCTTTCGCGTTTGCAGTGGTTTAAGTACCAAATGTTGTTAATGTGTTCTGTCTGAATTCAATTTCCATAGGACAGTTCCAGTAGGAGCCTCCGACCTCTGTATATAAACCGTCCGCCGATAAACTGCTTTAATGCCTAGTCATTTCGCGCATCCGTCCTCTCAATTTGACATGATTGACCTTGGGTTCGTGGCCTAATATTCTCGGCGGTTTGATTCATCCGAGGTGAGATATTTGATAATGTTAGAAGTCCTTCGTAGATCGTCGGTAGATCAATTCTTTGGTCAATACAGCTTCAAGGTAGCGGCCCACCGGTTCAAAGTACCTGGTCACAGCAGAGGTGTTCGCATTGGCGACGTACGAGATTCTTTTATCCTCTTTTACGCCACGTAATGCTACCTGCTTCATCGCTGGTACACCGAGCGAAACGAGCAGAAAGATTGCAAGCGTTCCTGCAGCCATGAGACCTGAATACGTTATGACATTGCTCATCCGCCCGCTCTTGCGAGGCTTTTTTGAATCTTTTACCGGCTGCAGTTTCAATACATGGTGAGGCATTGCGTGGGTAAGGACGGATTTTGTGGCCGCGGTATCTGCTTTTGACTCCCCTGCTAGGAAAGGACGCAAGTCTCCGGACTCGCTGATGTAGGTATAAGGAACATACCCGTCGGATTCTTTTTGATCACTGCTGTTGTTTTGCTCGGCTAACGTCGGCTTTCTAGCAAGGCCGACTGAATTAGCTTGTACCGCAGCCAAAAGCGCGTCTTTCTCTCGCTTATGATCAAGCAGTGCCTGCCGCTCGATAAACCATCTGTTTCCTATCGGCTGGCTCGGGATCGTGCCTTTTCGCGCCAGCTGCCCGACATAATCCTCGTGATAACCCGTTAACTCGGCAGCCCGGCCGGTGGAGATATAGTCCTTTCCCTCAAGAGTGATCAGCGACTCCGCGACAGCCGTGTTTTCGCGCTTTGGTGCTTGTGGCACGTATTCTTCGGCTTGCGCCTTGTACTTCATCAGCGATTCAGTACCGATGTACCAAAGGCCTCCGATTCGTCTTGCCTCTACCAAGCCTTTGCGCGCTATCTGACCGATATAATCTTGCGTATAACCGCTCAAATCCGAAGCTCGCTTCGACGAGATAAACTCTTTACCGTCAACCGTTAACTGATCAGACATACCCATCAGTATACGCGATGTCCGTTCATCTAGGGTATCTTAAATCCGAAGGGCCTGTGGAGAAAGCTAATCGTCTGTCTCCCATTAACCTTTTTAGCCGATTTTAGACTTGAGCAAATCACCGATCACTTTCGGGTTACCGCTTCCCTTCGAGGCTTTCATGGCTTGTCCGATGAGAAACTGCAACGCAGGTTCCTTCCCGCGCTTATAATCCTCAACTACGCTCTGATTTTGAGCCAATACAGACTCTACTACGCCGGCTAGAGTGCTAGAATCGGCCTGTATAAGGCCTTTTTCATTCGCTAGTTGTTCAGGATCACCTCCTTGTTCAATACAAAGAGAAAGCAGATCTTTGGCCGTCCTCGATGAGATCCTATTCGAGATGAGCAGGTCGATGATTTTACTGAAATTACGTGCCGAGATGGGTATATCGCCATAATTATGCGTATCTCGGTTCCCAATATCTCGGTTGCTTGTCTCTTGGTTGATTCGCTTTTCCAGCAAACTCACTAAATCGTTAGCGACGTAGTTACTGGCAAGGGTTATTGCGCCCTGCTTAACTGCATATCGAGCGGCCACCGCCTCGAAAAAGGCTCCGAGCGATGGGTCGCTCACATACGCCTGCGCATCTTGAGATTTGATGCCGAGCCTGAGATACCTTTCCCTTCGCTCCGAAGGGAGCTCCGGCAGATCCTTTCGTATCTCTTCCTCAGTGTATCCCTTCAATTCTGAGAGTCTCAAGCTCGGCAAATCCGGATCCGGGAAGTATCGATAATCCGCGCTGCCCTCTTTGATCCGCTGAGGAAAGGTGGCTTGTTTGTTTTCGTCCCAGCCGCGAGTCTCTTGCGAGACTTTCTCTCCCTTCTCGAGCAGTTGTGATTGGCGCTTTATTTCATACTGGACGGCGCGTTCCGTCGCGCGAAATGAATTTAGATTCTTTATTTCGACTTTTGTTCCACGCTGCCCGAGGGGAGCCACAGAAATGTTTGCTTCGACCCTCATCTCTCCCTTTTCCATGTTTGCCTCGCTGGCATCGAGGCAGCGCAAAAGCAGTTGGAGCTCTCTTGCAAAATCACCCGCCTCCTTCGCGCTGTGTATGACAGGCTCCGTCACCAATTCCATGAGTGGTACGCCGGCTCTGTTGAAGTCGATCACCGTACTTTTCCCCTCTTCGTGCATCGAACTCGCGGTATCTTCCTCGAGATGCACTCGAGTGATCGCAACGCCGTTCAGCGTTCCTCCGGCAACGAGTGGATATTCGTATTGAGAGAGCTGGTATCCTTTCGGAAGATCGGGATAGAAATAATTTTTGCGGTCGAACTCCGTGTAGTCGGCGAGTACCCCCTTAAGCGCCACGCCGACACGCAGCACATGCCGCACCGCTTCCCTATTGATGACGGGGAGCGTACCCGGGTGCGCAAGGCACACCGGGCAAATATTCACATTGGGCTTTGTCTCGTCCGGATTATTTCTGGAGCGACAGAACATTTTCGTCCTGGTTTTTAACTCAGCATGAATTTCCAATCCTATGGTCGGAATAAGCTCCTGCGCTTCACCGTTCATGTTTCGCTACTATAGCAAATCCCAAACCCGCAAATTGGACGTCGGACATCCAATTTGCTACACTGAAAACGTGGAATTGTATCATGTCTGCAATCGAGGCGTTGAAAAGCGGACGGTCTTCTTGGATGATAGCGACCGGCTACGATTTATCCATGACCTTTTCGCTTTCAATGATATCGACTCTGCCGCCAATTATCTACAACCAGGGCGCCATACCGAGCATTCACGCGATTTCCTGGTACATCTCCACGCCTATGTTTTGATGACGAATCACTATCACCTACTCGTGTCCGAGGCGGTCGAGAGTGGAATTTCCCTTTTTATAAAAAAGCTTAACGGAGGCTATGCAAAATATTTTAATGAACGATACAGAAGATCCGGATCACTCTGGCAGGGAAAATATCGTCGCATTCATGTCAATAGGGATGCTCATTTTCTTTACATACCTCATTATATTCATCTGAATCCGCTCGATCTGACCCACCCCGAATGGCGCTCCGGTAAGGTTAAGAACGTATCTGGCGCAATCTCGGCGTTGCAAAAATATAGATGGAGCAGCCATCTCGACTACACCGGCTACAAAAATTTTCCCTCTGTCATCAGTATGAATCTTCTGCGCGATGTCTTCGGCAGTCCGGAAAGATATGTAAAAGAACTTCGTTCCGTTATTGCCTCTCCTTCAGCAGCATCGGCGAGTCACATAATTGAGATTCGATAAATTGGACGTCCGACGTCCAATTTTGGGGGATCGGACCTATTTTTTAGTTGACGATCTTCCACTCCCCGCTTTGCAAGAGAGGCTCGGCTTTTTTGAATTTAATCTCCCGTGTCTCTGATCCGTTGGTTATCCTCACGTGATCGTTTCTTCCGTGTTGTTTGCCGCCCAATGCGCTACCTTGAGCGGTGATCGCTCGAGCCGCTCGCTCGACCGCGCCTTGCTCTCGCGCGACAGGTGAAGTTCCGGGCGGGCGACCGAGATTCGGCAATACAGACGCCGTCTGCAGCGCGAAAGTTTCTTCCATCCCCTGGAAAACGCGCAGGCCTTCTTTCTTGTACTCGACGAGCGGATCCCTCTGCCCATACGCTCGAAGGTTGACCGAGCTTCGCAGATACTCCATGGCTTCGAGATGCTCGACCCAGAGAAAATCGGTCGTCTGCAGCAGCAAGCGACGAACCGCCGGATAGAACCCATCCCCAAGCTCGGTTTTCTTCCTCTCGATTACGGCCGCCAGACTTTCTTGCGATGCTGCGATTTTTGCGAGCTCTTCATCTACCGCAGCGGCATCGCCCGTAAGAAGCGCGCGTCTGCGGGCATATACGCTTCGTCGCTGAATATTCAAGACGTCGTCATAGGAGAGCACGTGTTTGCGAGCATCGAAATTGATCTCTTCGATCCGAGTCTGCGCTTTTTCGAGCGAACGGGTGATCATTTTGTTGAAGATCGGCTCATCTTCCGGAATCTTGAAAGTGCCCATGACGCGTTTGATGACGTCGGAGGCAAAGACCCGCATCAGCGAATCCTCGAGCGAAACGTAGAATTGCGTCTGACCCGGGTCCCCCTGACGACCCGATCGGCCGCGGAGCTGATTGTCGATGCGGCGTGCCTCGTGGCGTTCCGTTCCGAGTACGAACAAGCCGCCAAGTTCCCGCACCGCGTTGTATTCTTCCGTCGTTGCCGGATTTCCGCCGAGCTTGATGTCGACTCCGCGACCGGCCATGTTGGTCGCGATCGTGACGGCACCCCTTTTGCCTGCCTGCGCGATGATCTCGCCTTCGCGTTCGTGATTCTTCGCGTTCAATATTTCGTGCGGGATTCCTTCTTGTTTGAAATGCGCGGAGAGTAGTTCGTTCTTCTCGACCGAGGCCGTCCCGACGAGGACGGGCTGGCCTTTTTCGTGGAGCTCTTTCACGCGCTTCGCGATCGCTTTCATTTTCCCGCTCTCCGTCTGGAAGATGAGATCGTCGAGATCGCTTCGCTTCGCCGGTTTGTTGGTAGGCACTTGGACGGTATTGAGTCCGTAGACTTTATAAAATTCTTCCGACGAGGTGGCCGCGGTGCCCGTCATGCCGGATAACTTCTCATAGAGTCGAAAGTAGTTTTGGAAGGTGATCGAAGCGAACGTGCGTGATTCCTGCTGTACCGAGACGCCCTCTTTCGCTTCTATCGCCTGATGCAAACCCTCGCTCCACCGCCTTCCCGGCTGAAGCCGGCCGGTAAATTCATCGACGATGACGATCTGCCCGTCGCGGACGACGTATTCTTTGTCGCTACGAAAGAGCGCCTTCGCGCGAACTGCCGTTTCGAGGTGGTGCACGTACTTGATTCCCGCATCGGTGTAGATGTTGTCGATACCGAGCGCCTTTTGCGCTTTTTCGATGCCTTGGTCGGTAAGCGCGATTTGCTTGTGCTTTTCGTCGACCGTGTAGTCTTCTTCCGGATCGAGCGAGGACGCAATAGCGGCAAACTTCGCATAGAGAGATTCGGCTTCAGCGACAGGCGCGGAAATGATAAGCGGCGTGCGCGCTTCGTCGATCAGGATCGAGTCTATTTCGTCGACGATCGCGAAATGGTATCCGCCGTCGCGCGGCAGGCGCTGGCGCAAGGCATCCGGATTGTACTCGAGATTGTCGCGCAGATAATCAAAACCGAACTCGTTGTTGGTGCCGTAGGTAATGTCTGCCGCATACGCCTCTCGGCGGGTACACGGCCGCAAGAAATCCTGCTCAACCTTGAAACTTCCTATCTCATCCCGAACGGCATCCTCCTTCGCCAAGGCTTCGGGGGACAAGCGTGCGGGATCGTACAGATACGACGCCTCGTGATTGAGGATCCCGACCGAGAGTCCGAGCGCGTGATAGATCTGACCCATCCACACCGCGTCGCGCCGCGAGAGATAGTCGTTGACCGTCACGACATGCACGCCCTTCCCCGTAAGCGCGTTCAAATACGCGGGAAGGGTCGCGACAAGCGTTTTACCTTCTCCGGTGCGCATTTCCGCGATTCCACCCTGATGAAGAATCATGCCGCCGATAAGCTGGACGTCGAAATGCCGCTGTCCCAGCGTCCGCCTCGACGCTTCGCGTACGGCGGCGAAGGCTTCCGGAGCGAGCTCGTCGAGCGAGGATCCTTGCGTGATGCGCGATTTCAATTCGGCGGTCTTTCCCTTTAGATCCTCGTCCGAGACGTCTTTCATCCCGTCCTCAAGCGCGTTTGTTGCGGCAGTGATCGGCTCGGCGGTACGCAGTGCCGCGAGATTCTCATCTCCCAGTAGACGCTTCCAGAAGCTCATGGAAACGCATCCTATCATCTATTGCAAAACCGCGCAGCTGCTTTCGGATTTCGAAAACAATCCCTCTTTTCGGAGGGATTGTTTGGGAGAAACGAATCCGCAGTCCCCAGTAGGACTAGCGGCGCTTCTTCTTGCCCTTCTTTTTTTTCTTTGCCATACGCGTATCGGCTAAAAAATTCTAACTCGACCCGCACGTGTCGCTCGAAGAGCTTAATGCGTTTTACATTTTCATTATTGCATTGCATTCCCGAGAAATATTTTTTTTGTCCCGCGCGTGTGGATAACTCCGATCATGTTAAAACGAGTGAGTCCGCCCGAAAAAATATTTTTCGCTGCGCGCTCTCGCAAAAAATACGGCGCAACGCGGAGGACGGGTGCGAGCTCCAAAGTGAAAGTCTTATGTGAGTGCCGCCGCCCTCCGCGTTGCGCCCTACTGCAAACAAGAGTACCACCATACGCAAGGCCTGCAATAACGCGCTTTGCGCAGGCCGGCAACCGAATACCTCCCGTGAGGGAGGTATTTCGGCGACTTTCTTTGAGCCACACTTTTCACACGTGAGTGTGGCACTCACGCAATCAGTATAACAGCGTGATTCCGATGCGCAATATCAATTCCCCAGTTTTATCTTGCCGCTGCGAATATCCTGGATAAGAGCGTCCGCTTGCGCGCTCGTCGCGGGGATCGCCGCCTTCGCGCGCTCAAGCGCCTGGATCGCCTTCTCGCGGTTGCCCATCGAATAGTAAGCCGCCGCGAGCGTGAAATACGCCTGCGAATCTCCCGCAGACGCGGCAAGGTGCGTCTCGAGAAGCGAGACGATTTTGTCGTAGCGATTGCGCGACACATACGCGCCAAGGACTCCCGCATCGAGCGCCTGACCGGAAGGAATAACCGGGGCGAGCAATTCGTCTGCCAGCGCATCCTGTCCGAGTCGGATCGCTTGCGATGCGTAGAGGAGCCGAGCCTGCACGTCGTCTTGTTCGAGCTCGAAGGCGTCTTTCAGCGTCGCGAGCGCGCCCGCGTGATCACCGCGATCATCCTGCGCGACGGCGATCTGGAATAGGATGCTTTGCTTGCCCGGAGAGAGCTGGTGAGCCTGCTCGAGCGCAGCTGCGCCGTTCGCATGATCGCCGTAGGCGCTGTAGAGAATGCCGAGGAAGAGCGGAAAACGCGCGTCCAGGGGAGACGCTGCATGCTGCAGCTTCATCTCATTCACCGCCGTATCAAAAAATTGCCGGCGCAGATCTTGCGGTATGTTTTGCGCCGACGCGAGCTGGGTCGCGCCCTGTGCGAGCTGTTCGCGGACTTCTTGCGTGCCGAGGCTTCCGTAGGATACGGCTTGCTTGAAATACTCGAGATTCTGCGCAAGACCTTCCGGATTTTGTGAGATCGCCCTGATCAGCGTCTGATTTTGCGCGAGCGCTCCCGCATTCACCCACCACGCCGCTCCCCATACCGCGATCGCCGCCGCAAGAGCGACAAACGGCAGACTTTTCTCGGGCAAGAATCGTTTCTCGACGATGAAGGGCTTTTTGTCGTGCTCCGCGCAGCGCCAGGCGATGTAGGCAAGTATCGAGACAAAAAGGATGTAGCTCGTGATGTTGTCAAAGACGAAAAGGTTGTGGAAGAAATATCCTGCCAAGAGGCCCGTGAGGATGCTTCGCTCCGAGATCGAGAATGCGTGCGCACCTTGCTTCTTTCGGATTGCGTCTCTCCAGAGCAGGTAGAGCGCGGCGACGAATACCGAGAGGTACGATAAAAGTCCGACGAAGCCGCCCGCGACGAGCCAATCGAAGACGACATCGTGCACGCGATCGAACCACGGCTCTTGGGCATACATCCGGGGATCGTAATACTTGTCGAACACGATCGCGTAGTTTTCCTGTCCCCATCCGAATATCGGACGCTCTTTGACGCCCTGCCATGCCATACCTGCGTTGAGGAATCGCGCTTTGACGGTGCTATCGGAGAGCGAGATGGTAGAAAGCCGGTTGAGAAAGATGATGCTTTGCACGAACGGCGCATCTTTTGCAAAGCGCAAGCCAGCTCCGAGGACGACGGCGCCGACAAGAGCCGCGACGGCAAGCAATCGGATTCGCCGCGAGCCTTGCGCGAGTGCGAGCAAAAGCAGCGTAATGAGGACCCCTCCGATAAGGCCGATCATCGTGCCGCGAGTTCCCGTGAAGAAAAGCACGATCGTGTCGAGCGCGATCACGAGGCCGTAGAGAATGGTCGGCGCAAGGCGCTTGTTCGGCCGCGCATCCGCGCGCGCGCGGACGAGCAGAAGCCACGCGATAAAGACGTGGAACAGCATGTACACGGCAAGGTAGATAGGATTGCCGAAGGTCGCGTCGATGCGCGCCTCGAGCCCGGCGACACCTCCTTGGCCAAGCGCGAAAACTCCCGCGATTTGCAGCAGTCCGTAGATACCCAAAAATACCGAGACACCGAGCGATACCTGCCAGAATCGCTTCCACAACTTCTCGGTCGTCAGGATGGAAACTGCAACGGCAAGGTAGGCGAGCAGGTGGGCAAGCGTCACCCAGCCGTCCATGCGCTCATAGTTGGACCAGAAGCTCTTGAACGGGTATGCGCCCAGCGCGTCGGCAATCGCGATACAAACGACGAAAAGCGCGAAAGCCCCGAGAAGCCACGAGCGGCGGGGCCGAAATCTGGGCTCGACAAGCGCAAGCGCGAGCCATGAGCCCGTAATGATCTCGACGATCAGGCGAAAAGTGAAGTTCTTTCCCGTGATGAACGGAAAGAAAAGATTGTACGGAAAATGCGATCCGTCGGCTACGATGAGACACACGAAAGGGAGCACGAAGATGCCGGTGAGCGCGATCGAGCGCAGCGTCTTTTGTAAGACCATGCCCTATGCTACCAGATGCGGCACGGGAGTCCAATTAGCGCTAGGTCCCGTGCTGCCAGCTTTCGAGGTATGTTCTCTGCTCCGGAGTGAGTATTTCGAGGGAAATATCCATCGAGGCGAGTTTGAGGCTCGCGACCGTCGTCTCGATAGCTTCCGGCACATCGTAGACCGCCGGCTGTAAGCCGGCTTGCTTCACCATCCATTCCGCCGAAAGCGCCTGCGTCGAAAAACTCATGTCCATGACCGACGCGGGATGCCCTTCTGCCGCGGCAAGATTGACGAGACGCCCCTCCGCAAGAAGATAGACCCGTTTCCCTTTGAGCGTGTATTCGTCGACATAATCGCGCACCCCTTTGCGCACGCCGGCGGAGAGTTTTTGGAGTTGCGGGATGTTGATCTCGACATCAAAATGCCCGGCGTTGCAAATAGTCGCGCCGTCTTTCATGAGCGCAAAATGTTCGCCGGTCAAGACGTCGATGTTGCCCGTCACGGTAACAAAAAGATCTCCGTGCGGCGCGGCCTCTTTCATCGGCATGACGCGGAATCCGTCCATAGCCGCTTCGAGGGCTTTCACGGCGTCGATCTCGGTCACGACGACGTTCGCGCCCATGCCGCGCGCGCGCATCGCCAATCCCTTGCCGCACCAGCCGTAGCCCGCTACGACGACGCACTTTCCGGCGATCAGCATGTCGGTAGCGCGGATGATGCCGTCGAGCGTCGATTGGCCGGTGCCATACCTGTTGTCGAAAAGATTCTTCGTCTTCGCATCGTTTACGGCAACGATGGGCATCTTGAGCGCGCCCTCTTTTGCCATGGCGCGCAGACGGATGACGCCGGTCGTCGTCTCTTCAGTGCCGCCGATGACGTTCGCGAGCAAATCGGCATGATCTTTGTGGATCGTCGAAACGAGGTCGGCGCCGTCGTCCATCGTGAGTTGCGGCTTTTGCGCGATCAGCGTTTCGATATGCTTGAAAAATGTCTCCCGTGATTCCCCTTTGATCGCGAAAGCCGGTACGTCATACTCGAGCGCAAGCGCGGCGGCGACGTCGTCCTGCGTCGAGAGCGGGTTTGACGCGGCAAGAAAGACTTTGGCGCCGCCCGCTTTCAGCGCGCGCGCGAGATTCGCCGTTTCCGCCGTCACGTGCAAAACCGCGGCGAGAGTCTTGCCCGTGAGCGGCTGCTCTTTCTCGAACCGCTCACGCACCTGGCGAAGCACCGGCATGTCGCGCTCGGCCCATTCGATGCGCTTCTTGCCTTCCGCCGCGAGCGCGGGATCTTTCACGTCGTATTCCATGCCTGCGCAGTATACTACAAACCGATCTGCTCGCCGTACGCGGCTTCATAGCGCGCTTTGAGTTCGTCGCGCGTGAAGAAATGGTTCTGCGTTCCCTTCTTCTCGACGGCATAGGCGGCGACGGCGCTCGCCAGCTTCCCGCTTTGCTCGAGCGAAAAGCCGCTCAAGATGCCTTTCACGAATCCCGCGCGGTGCGCATCACCCGCACCGGTCGGGTCGACCACATCTCCGACCGGCACCGCACGGATCTCGATCGTCTTTTCTTTCGTCAAAACGCGCGAGCCTTTCGCGCCAAGCGTAATCACGACAAAGGAAGTTTTTTCCAGGAGTTCCTGCTCCTTCCAGCCGGTCTTCGACTCGATCATGCCGATCTCGTAGTCGTTGGCGAAGAGCCCCGCCGAACCCGCGATGGTAGCGCAAAGCGCATCGGCGGAAAGCATCGGGATCGCCTGCCCGGGATCGACGTAGTAGATAAGACTATTGCCCTTTGCGTGTGCGGCGAGTGCTTCGGTATCGGCAACGCATCCGGCGCCAAGGATCGCGCACGCAACACCTTTTGTTTCCGGCAACTCTCCGTATGGCTTGCCGCCGGAAGCGAGCGCGAAGGCGGCGATTTGATTGTTGGCTTGATCGGTCACGATATGCGCGACAGATGTGAGATCGCCTCGATCGATACGAATAGACGAGGTGCGTATGCCTTTTTGCTCGAGATAATCGGCATACCTCCCAAAATCCGATCCTGCGGTCGCGATGATGCTCGGCTGTTCGCCGAGCAAAAGAAGATTGTAGGCGAGATTGCCCGCGCAACCGCCGAATTCTTCTTTTATGCGCTCGACCTGGAAACTCACACTCAAGGCATGCAGCTTGTCGGCTACGAGCGAGTCGGTGAAATTCCCCGCATAATCCATGATGCGATCGTACGCGATCGAGCCGGAAACGATGATTTTCGACATGGTTATTTGCGTTCGTGATATTCCTCCTCGGTGTTGACGGCCCAGATATTGGATTTGTCCGGGCGACCCTCGACGATATTGTCCACCGCGGTCATTGCGGCAAGCATCGAGTGGTCTTGATTATTATACCGGTGCATTCCGTTTCGTCCGATAAGGAACAGATTCTCGAAGCGATCTAGGTGCTCGCGCACTTCGCCGAAGCTCTCGTACGAGCCGAAATACCCCGGATAGGCTTTTTCTTGGCGAATGACGACTCCGTCGAGCACGCGATTGTCTTTAAGAAGGCCGATCGCCTCGAATTCCTTCGCCGCAAGCGCGAGAATGTCTCGATCATTCATGTTCCAAAACGCATCGGTGTCGTTGCAGAAATACTCAAGCCCGACCCAGCCGCGCGAGCGATCGGCCACCAAGAGCGGATCCCAGTTGTGGAAAAATTGCACTCTGCCGACCTGTACACCTGGCTCATGAATGTACATCCATGTATCGGTAATCGGGGATTCGTTGCGTTCGATCGGGCGCTTTTCGAGCAAGAGTCCCGCGGTGAGAAAATCCCGGTATTGCAAGCCTTCCGCCACCTCCCGCACCCGCCCCGCAAGTGCGGGGCGGAACATGCGCGTGAGAGCGCGCACATCGGTCGTTGAGAAGACGTAGTCCGCTTTGAAAGATTCTTGCGCTCCGTTTCGCTCGGCCAACACGCTCTTTACCCGCGAATTGGCATGCTCGATGCCGATCACCGTAGTGCCGTGCCGTATTTCTCCCCCCATTTCAAGGATTCTTTTTGCGACGGTCTCCCACATAAATCCCGGACCGTACGCGGGATACAAAAATTGCTCGATGAGCGATGTCTCGACGTCTTTTCCAGAAAGCGCTCCGACCTTCAGCACTTTTTTCACCGCGTGCTGTATCGCTTTGGTGATCGAGAGCCCTTTGACGCGCTGCGCGCCCCACTCCGCGCTTAGCTCGGTGCACGGCACACCCCAGACTTTTTCGGTGTACGACTTAAAAAAAGTCTTATAGAGCTCCTCGCCGAATCGGTTGATGAAGAAATCTTCGAGCGTTTTCTCCGGCCGGCGCGGGAAGAGTGTCGCCCAGATGTAAGTAATGCCGATCTTCCAGACTTTCCAGGGGCCGAGTTTCCAAAGCGTATCGAGCGAGAGCTCGATGGGGTAGGCGAAGAATTTTTTTCCGTAGAGAATGCGGGTCTTGCGCGGTCTCACGTGCATGACATTCTCGTCATCTGCCGCGCTCGCACGCTTTAATCCTTCAGTCAAGGCGCGCGTCGTGCGCTGATAGGTGATTTCGTTGCTCGCGCCGCCCATTTTCACCGGCAGCATGTCGGCCCACCAGCGCATGATGCGATCACTCTTCGAGAAAAAGCGGTGTCCGCCGATATCGATGCGATTGCCCTTGTAATTCACCGTGCGCGAAATGCCGCCGACGTACTCCTGATCTTTTTCGAGGACGATGGGCTTGATGTCGGTTCGCAGCAAAAGCTCATAGGCGGCGGTGAGCCCCGCCGGCCCCGCGCCGATGATAACCGCGACCTTCTGCGACATAAAGTGTGGGCACTATAGCATCAGCGCTCCACGAAAAACAGAGCAGCCGGCTTCCTTCGGAGAGCCGGCTGCGAATCTTTATTTGCCAAGCGGAGCGAGGTTCAGGGAATCAGCGGAACGAGCTCCGGACACTGGAGCGCCGCACCGCGCTTATTGCGATTCGCGCGGAACAGAAAGCCGGTGATCCTGCCTTCGCCGAGCGGATCGATGATCGAGAGGATGTTCGCGATATTGAGACTCCGACGAAGCTCCGATGGCACGGGCGCACCGATATCGATGACTCGCTTGTAGTCGATGCCGAGCGCCTTGTAGATCCGCTCAACACGCCGCACCCATTCTGTAACCGCGCCGCCGTAGATGATCGGCTTCTGCGTTTGGCGCCCAAGGAAATCGTGCAGGAACACCCCCTCCTCCGCCGTGTCGCACGGAGGTCGGAAACCTTCCGGGCCGACATTGTCCCACGTCAGCATCTTTTCCCGAGAAACGCCAAGTTCGATGCAACGTTCCTTCATCGCCCTGCCGATCATCATGACCGGCGCGAGCGATGGATGGTCGATGCCGCCGAGAAAAAGGATGGTATCGAAGCTGCCGCCGCGCCGGTAGACATACCGGCAGACCGCTTCGGCTGTCGGGCTCAACCAGGGATAGTTGGTTCTTTCGTCGAGCCGTGCAAGGTAGCCGTGAACAGCGAGAAGATTCTTGGGCACCGCGCCCTCCTTTCGTCATTTGTGATTGGGAACAGCCCGGGTAAGCACTCTGAAACGGCACATACTGTACCATGGATTTCCGTATTTTGCCAAACAAGGTTCTGCACCGATCGCGCGCGGTCGCGCATAATCGGTGCAGGAGGGAGAACACGTTCTACATCCGAGCGAAGAGGAGGTATTTTCGCGCAAAAAAGTTCCAGAAGAAGACGATGACGATGGAGGTGCCCTTGGAGAACATATAGTAGACGCCGTACTCCCCTGTCAGCACAAAGAGCACGAGCTCGTTGATCAGGAGTCCGATGACACCGATGACGAAGAAGAGAGAGAACTCGGCCGTTGCACTTTCCATCGTGCGTTTCTCGAATACCCAGTTGATGCTTAGAAAATAGATGACCGCGATGCCTAAGCTAAACGCGATTGCGCCGGAGATGAGGTACGGGACACCAAGATAACTCGTGAGGAGCACGAGCGAGCCCGCGTCGACGACGAGCGCGATAGCCGAGGCCACGCCGTAGCGCAAGAACTCGTGAAGATTTTGGGAACCGAGCGCGCCGAGACTTGAGACCTCGGATTCCGGATTCGTTACGATGTCGACTTCCTGTTCCATATGACCCGCTTATATGATTCCACTATAGCACTCGCGCCAATGGTTGCGAGGATGAGGATGAACGGTTCAGCGGGAATGCGGTAGCGCGGGATGGAAACGGGGCCCGTAAGCGCGGCAAAGTAGAGTATGAGGAGCGCAAAGAGCCAGATGAGCGGTTCGCGACGTTTCAAGAAGAATTCCACGACTGCGAAGAAGGCTGCGAGCGCCCACGCGAGAGTCTCGAGGAGGATGGGCGCGACGGGAGCGAGCGCGGAGAGAAATTCTGATGGGGCGCGCGCCGCGAGAGCGGCGCGCGCGCTTTGCACAAGCACGAGCGAGGTCGGCGAATATCCTTCGCCCGTCGTGAGCTCCTGAACGACTTGATGATATGCGCCGATACTGCTCCCGATGAAAAACGGCGCCGTGTTGACGATATGGTAGTACGCGTAGCCGATCGGATCTTGCAGGATGAGCCGCGCCGCGAGCTTGCCTTCGTAGTTCGCAGTGTCCTTCCCGGGCGGCGTGAGCGCCGAGAGAGAGCGCGCGATTTCCTCGTCGACCGTTTTGTACGCCGGGTCGTCGCGGTAACGGCTCGCGAGATAGATGGGTACGTAGTGCCTCTTGTTCATTTCCTTCCACGCGAGGAAATCGCGCGCGTTGTAATAGAGCAGATTGCTCGCCGCGACGTGCGATATCTCATAGACGCCGAAACGGCTGTGTACGAACGAAAGCCACGGCGCAAGCATGAGTACGGAGACGACTACGTACGCGGCAAGCGGCACCATGAGTTTTCGGGCGTTTCTCGAACGAAAATAAAGAATCGAGGCGAGCGCAAGCGGGACAAGAAGTATCAAAAATTGCCCTATCGGCCGCATGAGCGCCGCGACTGAAATGACGAGCGCGATGATGGCCCACTTCGCCGTTTCGCTGGGCATACGCGCAAAAAAAGCGAGGTACACTCCGGATACGATGAGTGATGCAAACAATCCGTCCGAGAGCACGGTCGTGTTGGCGAGCACGACGCTCGGATCAAGCCCGAAGAGAAGTGCCGGTATACTCGCCCACCCAGGCGAGACAAACTTGAGCGCCATTTTGTACACCAGCGCGACCGCACCGAGTGAGGCGAGCACCTGCAACACGATGGCGAGATAGAATCCACCGCCTAGCCATTTGGTCACCGCAAGAAAAACCGGGTACGCTGGCGGCCAATGCCGCTCCTGCTCAAACCCGCTTCCCGTGAATCCCCCGTGCTCAATGAGTGAATCGGCGAGCGCGGCATAGGTCACGCTATCACCGGCAACAAATGGGTACGCAGGTGCTTCAGGATTTTTGGCTGCGAGGT
>JBEEJY010000017.1:0-4933 GCA_041168925.1 Candidatus Parcubacteria bacterium
GATACCGGGCGCGCGCCGGTGCGAAACAGCGTACGCGCGGCCAATCCGGCCGCGAAAATTGTCGCGACTCCGCCGAGCACGAGTCCCCAGCGCGCTCCGATATGTTCGCCTATCCATCCGACTACGGGTCCCCCGACCGGAGTCGAGCCGAAAATCGCCATGTTCCACAGCGCCATTACGCGACCGCGCATGTGCGGAGCGCTTTCGAGCTGTATCGTGGTATTTGCCGTTGCCGTGACGTTGATCGAAAAGAAACCGACCAAAAGCAACAATGCCATCATGAGGTGGAGCGTCGGCGCAAGCGAGGTGGCGACGATCGATACGCCGAAACAAAACGCATAGATGACGAGCTGCCGAGGAGAGACGTTGTGTCTCCCGGCGGCATAAATGCCGCCGAGCGCCGAGCCTGCGCCGAAGGCAGAGGTGAGCGAAGCGTATACGCTCGCGTCGCCAAGAAAAGTTTGCTTCGCAAGTATCGGCAGCGAGGTCGAGAATTCATAGGCGAACGTACCGATGATGGCCATCATGACGAGGGTTGACGAAAGCAGCGGCATCGAGCGCACATAGCGGAACCCGTCGAGCAAGCGCGACGAATGCGCATGAGCTGCGTGCGACTTCCCGAGGCCCTGCCCCTGCAATCGTGTCAGCATGAAGAGCACGGCGAGGTACGAGAGCGCATCGGCGACAAAGCACGCGGCGATGCCGATGCCGGCGATCAAGATTCCGGCGAGCATCGGGCCGATCGCCCGCGCGAGATTGACCATCGTCGAGTTCAACGAGACGGCATTTTTCACCTGATCGTTGCCGACGAGTTCGGAGATAAACGTCTGCCGCGCCGGGTTGTCGAAGACTTTGATGAGACCGGCTGCGAACGCCGCTACGTAGAGCATCCACATCTGGATCGAGCCGGCAAAGACGAGGACGCCGACCGTGCACGAGAGAGCGGCGGAGCACGATTGGGTCACGTACAAGATCCGCCGCTTGTTGAGTCGATCCACCATCATGCCGCCCCAGGGCGCGCCGATGAGTAGCGGCAAGAATTGCAGCGCCATCACGACACCGAGCTTGGTGCCGGAACCACTCAGGGTAAGCACGAGCCATCCGAGCGCCACCGTTTGCATCCACGTGCCGATCTGGGAGAGTCCCTGCCCGATGAAGTAGAGGCGATAGTTGCGAATCCTGAGCGAAGAGAAGGTCTTGTCACGGAATCGTCGGAGAGACAGCATCATCGGTTCATTCTATCAAACCCGTCGAGAGTGGTAGGATGGCGCAATGTTTGCGTTTCGCGTGCTTAAAAGATCGAACCGCTCTCGCGCCCGACTCGGAATCCTGAAAACGGCTCATGGAGAGATCGAGACGCCGGCGTTCGTGCCGGTGGCGACGCGCGCTTCGGTGCGCACGATGGACAGCGACGAGGCCGCGAAAGCCGGCTCGCAAGCCCTCATTTGCAACACGTATCACTTACATATCGCGCCGGGAGAGGCGATAGTCCGCAAAGCAGGCGGACTGCACGATTTCATGCACTGGAATGGACCTCTTATGACGGATTCCGGCGGTTTCCAGGTCTTCTCGCTCGGATTCGGCAGCGACCATGGCATGGGAAAGATGCTGAAGGAGGAACCGGAGCGCCGTATTACCGAAGGCGCGCAACCAATGCACATCGAGATAACCGAAGACGGTGTTCATTTCCGCTCCCCCGTCGACGGTGCACGGATGTTCTTAGGGCCGAAAGAATCCATGCACATCCAGAAAACGCTTGGGGCCGATATCACGTTCGCGTTCGACGAATGCCCCTCACCCCTGTCGGACCGAGCATACCTCAAGACTTCGCTTGAGCGCACGCATCTCTGGGCGAAGCAGTGCCTCGACGAGCGCAATACAAAGCAGGCGCTTTTCGGCATCGTGCAAGGTGGTGCGCACAAAGACCTGCGGCTAGAGAGCGCGCGTATCATCGGCGCCATGCCGTTCGAGGGATTCGGGATCGGCGGCGAATTCGGGTACGACAAACGCTCACTGAAACGGATCGTGAGCGCGATGTGCGATTCACTGCCGAAGGAGAAACCGCGACACTTGCTCGGCGTCGGACATCCGGAGGATTTCGCGCATATATTCGCCTCGGGTATTGATCTCTTCGACTGTATTGCGCCGACACACTACGGCAGGCACGGCACCATTTTCACTTCGCGCGGCCGCTTCGATCTGCGCAAGGAGCGCTTCTTGAAAGACCGCAAGCCGCCGGATGCTTCGTGCAAGTGCGAGGTGTGCAAATACTACTCGCGCGGCTATATCTCGCATCTGCTCCGGTCGCACGAGCTCACCGGCATGAAGCTTGCTTCCTACCACAACCTCTATTTTCTCAACGCGCAAGCGGCTTTTCTCCGGCACCGGATCAAAAACGACGATCTCTAGAGCATGTTTCGCCGCGGGAAACCGGGTTTTCAAACATGCTCCAGCTACGGGGAGATCGTTTCGATGCGGATCGTGCCGAATCGCACGTCCATGAAGTCCGTGCGAATTCCGGAGTAGCCGGCCGACTTGATCGGCACCGTATTGCCGGCCGAAGCGCCCGTGTCTTTCGTTTCTAGAATCTTCGTCCAGGCAAAGCCTTCGCGCTGCATGAAAAGCCGTATCGTTACGCTCCCGTCGGCGTTGCTAATCGTATCGCTTCGAAGTGTGATCCACTCGCCGTGCGGGAGAAGATCCCGACTCGTCGTCGACGACGGCGTGATCGCATAGCTGCCCGGAAAAATCTTTTGCTGTGCGAGCGTATAGTACGTACCGCGATATTTTTTCTTAATGACCGCCCCTCCGTCGACGCGAATGCCGGCATAGTAGAGCGTGTCGCCGTTATCGCCGTATCGGCTCATGAGGAGCAGGCCGTTGGACGCATTGCGATTCGGGGACGCACTGAAATTATCGGCATCGATCTTGAACGGCACGGTGACGCGCACGTTGCCCCAGGAACTGCGCGACACGAGGCGAAAGATGTTCTGCGGATGGTAGCCGTTGTCGGTGTCCACCGGGTTCGAGAGCGAGTACGTAATGCGCCAAAGATCGAGAGCGCCGAGCGATCCGTGTATCGTTTGGCCGGCGTCATTCTGGATGATGAGCTTCGCACCCGAATTCACCCACCAATATGGGCTGGTACTTTGCCCGATACTTCCCGCTTCGTAGAGGACCCCACCCGAATTCCACGAGTATACAAAAGGGGAAGCGACGAAATTCGCTCGAGGCGTTTGCGGCAAGAGCGGGAAAATCAAAAGCGCGCCCGCGAGCGCTGCCGCGAGCCATGCGCCAAATTTCTTTTTACTCGAGCCGATCGCCGCCATAGGCATGACTCTCGGCATGGAAAGTGAAATCGCCATGTGCGCGTATCATACGAAGCTCGAGCGCGAAGTCCATAGAAATATGAAGAAAATTTTTTCTGCGCGACGGCTTCGTACGCGAGTCCATTATTCATGAACGGGGACATCTTGCGCGAGAGGACGTACGAGTATTTCAGAGGCCCGCATCGACGCGCTGCCAAGCTGCGAATCCCATACTTGCATGCCGATACCGCCCAGGTGAGAACGATCGTAACTTTCAACGATTGACGCGTAATTCCAGGTGCACTCGATGACCGAATCGTGCACGCGCGCGCCGATGCGCGCATCGGCGCCCGAATGGACCTCTGAAAGGCGCTTTTCAGCGACCGTTGTCGTGTTGCCTTCCGTCGTGTGTTGGATTTTAATCGCGCCGTCACCAAAAGCGCAAGTATCGTATGTTTTTGCATCGACGACATCGACAAGAAGCAGCGCGTAGCCGCTCGTCCAATTGGCCGCCACGTCAACCTGGTACGTATCCCAGTCCGCACTGCCGTCGAGGAACGCGGAAGCGCTCGAAGAAATCGGCTTGGCGGATAAGGAGAAATTACGGGCACCGAGAGAAAGCGATCCCCACGACGCGATCCATCCGTTGTCGGCGGAAAAGTCGTCTTCGTACGGGATGGATTTCGGAAATCCGGAATCGAGTTTCTCGAGCAATTTCTTCCCGTCCCAGTCGTAGTCGACGTGAATCCGGTAGGAGAGAAACCCCGAGCCGGGATAGTTGTACGAGAAATTATCGATGCTCGTCTGGAGAAAACCGAGCATGTAGATCGAGTTGGCAATCCGCTCGGTGATCGTAGCGCCCGCAGGATAGTTTGCCGCACCCGCGACTCCGGTCTCGTTACCGAGCGGAAATGCGAATGAGTCGACAGCAACATGATAGCTCGACTCCAAATCTTGATGCGCCCGCACGAGATCCTGCCGTACACGCGCTTCAAACTCGGAGTCGTTCTCGAGCCTTCCCTTATCGGCAAGCAATAACTTATCGGCGAAGAAAATCGCCTCTTTGCCACCCGAAGCCCGATATGGCCGGTGACCGTCGTACGAGTGAGACCCTATTTCCCAGCGGCTGGTCGCGAGCATTCTCCGTATCTCGACGTCGGAAAGATAGTAGGCGCTCTCCGGCATGTGCGCCGCGCTCGCGATAACGTATATCACCGCGTTGTACCCCAACGCCGCGAGGATCGGATCGACCGGATAGAAACTTTCTTTTGCTCCGTCGTCGAAAGTGAGCAGGAAAGATTTTTCGGGCAGGGCGCGCTCTTTGCGCAAGAATGCTTCGTACTGTTTCAGGGTGATCGTTTGCCATCCGGCATTTTTAAGCGCAAGCATTTGATCCAAGAAGTGCCGCGCCGTGACGTTGTTGAGGTCGTCTGAAGCGCTGACGATGCGGTGGTAGGTAAGGACCGGTATCGCCCGAGCGCTTTTTGACTCCGAGTGAGCGGAAAACATCCCCACGAGGCCGCGCGCGGCGCGTTCTACCGACCAGATTCTTCCCGTGAGCGCATAGAGCGGACGCAGGGTCGCCTCCTGCCACGCGAGAGCGATGGCCGTAAAGGCCGGAGTAG
>JBEEJY010000018.1:0-11989 GCA_041168925.1 Candidatus Parcubacteria bacterium
GCGCGCCCGAGAGAATCACCACAAAATCGAATCGTGATGCAGGGTATCGCACTGGCACGCGCGCGGAGCGCGCGAGATCAGGGGTTGGTAAAATAGGTTCGAGCGTGGTTGTATAGAGTCACCAGAGTAGAGACAAGATTCGATTCGGAATGGTTTTCTTTGGCAGCGGCCAAAGAAGACCACTGATTCTGCGGCACGCCGCGCGCTTCGCGCGCATGGAGGGTGAGGTTCGCACAATACAAAGCCGAAGATTTTTTGGAGGGAGGCTTTTTTGGAGGGGAGGTCAAATGCGGAATGCAAATGCAGAAATTCTAACTACATAGTGGAGTGCTTGGCCCACCCAACCCGTCCGCGCACAAGTAGTCCATCCCTCGCCGTTTTGAGGAACATTGTAAACGGCGGGGACGGCTCCCCGAAATGCGGTATGATATTTGAGATATGCAGTATTTTCTCTACGCAAGAAAATCTACCGACGTCGAGGACAAACAAGTGATGTCTATCGAGGCGCAACTCATTGAGTTGCGGGCGTTGGCAAGACGCGACGGATTAGAAATTTCCGAAGAATTCATTGAAAAACAAAGCGCGAAAATGCCGGGCCGTCCAGTGTTTGAGGAAATGTTGCAGCGCATTGAAAAAGGCGACGCACACGGAATCATTTGCTGGAAAATTGATCGGCTTTCGCGCAATCCAGTGGACAGCGGTCGCATCAGTTGGCTTTTGCAACAAGGCGCGATCCAAAACATTCGGACGCATGACCGCAGCTATCTTCCGCAGGATAATGTTCTAATCATGTCCGTGGAGTTTGGCATGGCAAATCAGTACATTCGCGACTTAAGTGTAAATGTCGCTCGCGGTTTGCGACATAAAGCGCGGCAGGGATTTTGCCCCGGACAAGCTCCGCTCGGATATCGAAATGACCCGTTGACGAAGACGATCGTGGTTGATCGAAGGAAGTTCAAAATCGTGCGCGAAGCGTTTGAGCTATACTCGCAAAACACTTCGCGAATGGAAGACATCGCACGTTTTCTCTTTGAGCGCGGTATTTTCACAAAGCCCACAAAGCGATGGGAAAATGGCGGCAGCCGACCGCGCAAGAAAGACCAAATCAAATTCATGCTCTCGAATCCTTTTTATTACGGGCATTTTAGATATTGCGGAGAAATATACGAAGGAAAACACGAGCCGATAATTTCAAAAGAGCTTTTTGATCGCGTGCAGAAAGTGCTTGCGAAAAGATGCAAAATTCAAGTGCTGGAAAAGCAACCACAGGCGCTTTGTGGATTATTGAAATGCGGCGAGTGTGGCTGCTCCATCACGGCCGAGGTGCAAACGAAGAAAAGCGGCAGGCAATATATTTACTATCACTGCACCAAGAAACGCGGTGCGTGTGCGGGCGAATACGTCCGGCAAGAACAATTGGATTCGCAGCTTTCCAGCTTGCTCTCCAAGTTTGTTTTGCCGAAAGAGTGGGCTGATGAACTGCATAAAATGACGGAGCGGGATGAAAAGCAGATTACACACTCAACAGCCGCGTCCGTTCAAGCGATGCGGGCAAAGATTGCCGACATAGACGGCAAAATCGCCCGCATCACCGACCTCTTTGTGGAGCAAGATATTGAACGCGACGAGTATTTGTCGCGCAAAAAGGTATTGATGTCCGACAAGAAGTCGATGCAGGAAAGAATCCTGCTTCTTGAACGGAACGGAGGGGTCTGGCTCGAACCCATGCGAGCTTGGCTCAAAGACGCTTCAATGCTTGATGAAATTGCAAAATCAGAAGACCTCCTCTCCAAAAAAGCCTCCCTCCAAAAAATCTTCGGCTCGAACCTCCCCCTCCACGCGCGCGAAGCGCGCGGCGTGCCGCAGAATCAGTGGTCTTCTTTGGCCGCTGCCAAAGAAAACCATTCCGAATCGAATCTTGTCTCTACTCTGGTGGGCAGGGTGGGACTCGAACCCACACGCCTTGCGGCACGAGGTCCTAAACCTCGCGTGTCTGCCATTTCACCACCTGCCCAACGGTGCAATCGTAGCAAATTTTTCTTATTTGTCCGCCCAGTAACGCCCGTGAACCGGGCGGGCTAGCTGGCAGCGAGCGTCCCGCCGGACGCACTATCTTAATCGGACAGCTTCGCTGTCCGCCCAGTAGGATTCGAACCTACGACCGTTCGCTTAAGAGGCGACTGCTCTACCAACTGAGCTATGGGCGGTAATGAGGAGAGAGATGGAAGCTCGCTTCCATTTCGTCCGAGTGACCCGTCCAAAAGCTTTGCTTATGGGCGGTTACGGGAGATTCTACAGGAATCGCTGCATTTTTGAAGTGCCGGGGGTGGGACTCGAACCCACGAGACCTTTCGATCACGACATTTTAAGTGTCGCGCGTTTACCATCTTCGCCACCCCGGCATCTGATATTTCTACCACGGTGTGTGGCCTGTAGGCTATGGCAATTGGGACAGAGGATCCGCAGATTTTCTAGACGATTATCGTTCCGGTCACCGTTAATATGGTCGAGTTCCACTGGTACCCGACCGTCGACGGATTGTTTTGCCCAACCGCACAATTCACACTGCGGCTTCTTGAGTCCATCAGTGAACAATCGTTTTTTGAGCTTATGACTCTGAAAGGTACTGCTTTTGACGAGTATATCTGCCATCGCGATCAACGGCCTCGTTGGAATTTTCATGCCTTTGTTCCAAAGTTTTCCTCGAAAATGAGAGGTATCAATCCGTTCGGCAACAAGTTCTCGCTTGATTTGCACATAATTGCCGCCTGCTTCGATCAGTCCCAGACGTCCAATTACTTGTCGGATGCTAAGAGATTTTTTCGCTGCATCTTGCAATTGATTTATGGTCCAACGTTTCTTTCTCATCACATAAGAATACCATGAAGGTAGACGCATCGTGATACTTTGATATACGCGTATACCCTATTGTTTTTCGTGCTAAAGTGTCGTTGTTCGGCCACATGGCGAAGTAGCAACGCGGCGGTCTGCAAAACCGCTACTGGGTGGGTGCAACTCCCACTGTGGCCTCAAACAGCTTTCTTTCGCGTGAGATCGTCGACTCGTTGGCGATTTTTCTCTCCGTAATCGAGCTCGAAATCGACGATCGGGGTCGGGCGTAAAAAACTGCGTTTCTGAATGTACGAACGGAAATCGCTGCGTACGCGCTTCGCCGCTTTGAGCGCCTCTTCCTCTTGGGTATGCGGCAAGACCGATAGAAAGATCGTCACGTGCGTACGCTTATCGGAGAGCTCGGCATGCGTCACTGTGACGAGCGCTCGCGCATCGCCCGAACGCGCCAAAAATTCGCTCGCGAGGCGAGCGATCGACTCCTCGGTCTGAATGTGTCGGCGAACCATAGGCTACTTGAGCGAGCTGACGATGTGTTCGAGCACGTCGCCCTGCGCCACTTCGAAACCCGACTCGATCTGCGCTCCGAATTCCCGATCGATCTCCACGCGGTCGACGTTTTCTTTGTTGGCCTGTATGGTCGCGACTTTCCCGGTGCCGAGCATTTCGCCGCGTCGGAGGACGCGCACGGTGCCGCGCCTCGCGAGAAAGCCCTCGAGCATTTTGCCGCCGATCGTGGTGAGGCCCTTGCGCGCGGAGAATTGCTTTAGCACTTTTGCGCGCCCGACTACTTCCTCGACGCGGCGCTTGGGCGCCGCCTCATCGAGCAATTCCGTGATGCGCTCGGTCAATTTGTAGATGATGTCGAAGGTCTCGATCCGTACGCCGCGCTCCCGGGCGAGCGAGCGAGCGATCGGATCCACGTCGACGTGAAAGCCGGCTACGACCGCCGCGGCGGTGCCCGCGAGCGCGGCATTGATATCATTTTCCGAAATACTCCCGATGCCGGATTGCACGAGCGATACTTTTTTGTACTCGTCGCCGAGCTTGGTTATTTCATGCGCGATCGCCTCGAGCGAGCCGGTCGTATCCGCGCGGATAATGACGGGCAGCACGAAAGGCCCCGTTTCTTCCTCGCTCTGCCCGCTCTTGGGGAGGATGTTGCGCGGAGGAATCGGAGCCGGCCGCGCAAGCTCGGCCTCGCTTTTATTTCTAAATGAGACGAAGGTTTCTCCCGCCTCGGGAAGTTCATCGAACCCGACGAGCGTCACTGGTGTTGAAAAACTCGCTTCTTTGATCGATTTGCCGCGATGGTCTTCCATGATGCGTACCGGCGATATCGCGCGGCCGGCAAGTACGCTCATGCCGCTTGTAAGCGTCCCATCGGTAATGACGAGCGTTGCGGCGATACCGCGCTTCTGATCCCGGTGCGCCTCCAGCACGTAGCCTCTTGCCGAGACGCTCCGGTTGGCGGAGAATTGTCCGATCTCTGCGACGAGCAAGACGAGGTCAAGCAGCTCGTCGACGCCCTGGCCGGTTTTCGCGGAAATCGCGCACCAGGGGATATCCCCGCCGAGCTTTTCGAGGTAAACCCCGTGTTCCATGAGGGAGGCCTGCGCGCGCTCGACGTTCGCAGTCGGCTTATCGATCTTGTTGATCGCGACGACGAACGGAGTCTTCGCATCGTTGATCTGACGCAGGGCTTCAAGCGTTTGGGCTTTGACGCCGTCGTCGGCAGCAACGACGAGAATGGCGATATCGGCGACCGATGCGCCGCGCGCGCGAATCGCCGAGAATGCCGCATGCCCGGGCGTGTCGATGAATGTGACGCGTTTTGCCGCTCCCGTGTCTTTCGAGAGATGATCGACCTCGTAGGCGGCGACGTGCTGCGTAATGCCGCCCGCTTCGCGCGAGACGGTGTTCGTTTTCCGGATGTAATCAAGCAGCGTCGACTTGCCGTGATCGACGTGTCCCAAAACCGCGACGATGGGAGGACGCTCCGTGAATTGCGATTCTGCCGATGACATAAAAAGTAGCGAGGCTCATAGCCAAGATTTCGTGAGTATACGCCTATCCGGAGCCAGGATGCAAGAGGTGCGAGATAAGAGTAAAATGCTCCGATGTTTGGCGGTTTTTGGCGTCTACAGGAGCGCGACGAGCGCATCTACCTCGATTTTGCGAGCGCAACGCCCGTGCTCGAAGAAACTGCCCGCGTGATGGAAGCGGCGGGGCGTACGTTTGGCAATCCCGGTTCGTTGCATCGCGAGGGCGTTGAGGCAAAAGCGCTCCTGGAGAAGGCGCGCGCGGATATCGCGATTGAACTCGGGAGCAAAGCACGACAGCTTATCTTCACCTCCGGCCTCACGGAGTCCAACAATCTCGCTATCCTCGGTGTTGCGCGAAAACTCGAGCTTGAGCAGACGTCGCTGCGAGGCACGCATTGGATCACAAGCACGATCGAACATTCGTCGATACTCGAAGCGTTCGCCGACATAGAACGTCGCGGCGGCGAGGTCACGTTCGTCGATCCCGATGAGCGCGGTCTGATCGAGCCGGAGGGGTTCGCGCGACTCCTGCGTCCCGCGACGGCACTCGTTTCGATCGGATGGGGCAACAACGAAATCGGCGTCGTCCAGAAAATGTCAGAGCTTGCGCTCGCCATCAAAAACAAAAGCGAGCGCACGCTCTTTCACAGCGATGCGGGTCAGGCGCCGCTCTATATTTCGCCGCAGGTACACACTCTCGGCGTCGATCTAATGAGTTTAGGATCAGGCAAACTCTACGGCCCGCGCGGCGTCGGCGCGCTCTACGTTCGCGATCCTTCGCGCTTATCGCCCATCATTCTCGGGGGAGGACAAGAAAAAGGCCTCCGGTCGGGGACGGAGGAAGTATCGCTGCCCGTCGGTTTCGCCTCCGCGATGAGAGCGATCGGTAAAGAACGCGCGGCAGAATCGCGCAGGCTGCGGGCGCTCCGCGCCGATCTCGCGAATGGAATCGGGGAGAAGTTCCCTCACGTGATCATCAACACCGATCTAAAACAGTCGCTCCCGCACATGCTCAATATCTCCGTGCCCGGCGAAAAAACGGGCGAGTACCTTGCGCTGCAACTCGACGTCGCGGGTGTCGCTGTTTCCACGAAAAGCGCGTGCGACGAAGGCAATGCGTCTTCGCACGTCGTCGCGGCACTCCATGGTCCAAAATGGCGCTCAATCAATACGCTTCGATTCTCGCTCGGACGGAGTACGACGAAGCGGGAAGTCGACTTTCTTTTGGCGGCGCTTGTCCGGGTGTTGCGTTAATCGAAACGATTTGAAAATTCCCGCATCGCTGATACGATGCGGTCATGGACATCGAGAAACTGTCGCGCGCGCAAATCGTGCTTCTCGCTCTCCTCGTTTCATTCGTCAGCTCCGTGGCGACCGGTATCGTGACGGTATCCCTCATGGATCAAGCGCCGCCGGTGATCGCGCAGACCGTGAACCGCGTCATCGAACGCACGATCGAGACCGTCGCTTCGAGTACTCCGAAGAGCCAGGCGGCCGCCACAGTCATCACCCAGGAGAAAACGGTGGTCGTAAAGGAGGCCGATTTGATCACGCAGGCGGTCGCGAAGGCGACTCCCTCGCTCGTGCGTATCTACGCTCCGGGCGACGAAGGGCCGGTATTCCTGAGTCTCGGGGTCGTGCTCGGCGAGGCGTCGGTCGTGAGCGATTCAGCGGGTCTTGGAGACGCGGCCGATGTGACCGTTGAATTGTCCGACGGCACCAAGGCGCGCGGTTTTGTGATCTCGCGTGATGCGGATACGGGACTCGCGTACCTCTCGAGTGCGACGAGCACCGCAGACGGCAAGCCGATCAGCTGGACGCCGATCCCGGTCTCCGCGTCCGAGACGCCGCTTGGCGAAAGCGTCGTCATGCTCGCCGGAAGATCGAAGACGCGCATTGCCGACGGGCTCGTGACGAGCGTCGATGATAAAGCCAATGTGCTCGATACGAACGTCGACCCCGCTTCTCTCCTTCCGGGTTCTCCGCTTATCGACACGACGGGAAGTCTCGTCGGCATCAGCACCTTTGCCTCGCGCGCCGTGTCCTCGTCGAGTTTCCTCGCGGCGCTTGTACTCACCAGGAAAGACGAATCGCCGAAGGCGCCGTGAAAGAGAAGCGGGCATGAGTCTGTAGTAAGGATGTGGATTTGAACACGTCGGCATTTTGAGGTATTATAGAAAAAAGCGGTACGCTACTCTCTATGGCACCATTCAACAACTACACGACCAAAGCGAAAGAGGCGATTCACCGCTCGCACCAGCTCGCGGTGGAGCGCGGGCACAATCAAGTCTCGACCCTGCACTTGCTCGCGGCGCTCCTCATGCAAGAGGAGACAATGGTCGTCCCGATGCTCGAGCAGATCGAGGTGGATGTCGCGCATCTCTCCGACTCCATTCTCGAGCTCATAGAAGGCGGGAGCGGCAACACGGCAGTTTCGCCGAGCTTCCAGCTCTATCTGACGCCGGAGCTGGTGAGAGTATTCGAGGCGGCGCCGCGCGTCGCCGCGTCTTTCAACGATCAGTTCGTATCTCCCGAGCACTTGCTCTTGTGCGTTGCCGAGCATCCGGGTCCCTCGGCCGACATTCTCAATCGCTTCCGCATCGATCGCGCGGCGCTTGCACGCGTATTGACCGACATCAAGGAGGGGAAGATACGCGACGCCGAAACGTCGTCGAAACCGCGCGCGCTCTCGCGCTTCGCCCGCTCCCTCACGGAGCGCGCCCGCGAAAACAAGCTCGATCCGGTCATCGGCCGCGATACCGAGATCACGCGCGTCATTCAGATACTTTCGCGCCGCACGAAAAACAACCCGATCCTGATCGGCGAGGCGGGGGTCGGCAAGACGGCAGTCGCCGAAGGCTTGGCGCAGCGCATTTCATCGGGCGACGTACCCGAGAGTCTGCGCGGCAAAGAGCTTATCCAGCTCGATCTCGGACTTTTGATCGCCGGCACGAAGTATCGCGGAGAATTCGAGGAGCGCCTCAAGGCGGTCATGAAAGAAGTCGAGAAAAGCGAAGGCAGAATCATTCTGTTCATAGATGAAATTCATACGCTCGTCGGCGCAGGAGCTGCCGAAGGCTCGATGGACGCGTCCAATATGTTGAAGCCCGCTCTTGCGCGCGGCGAGATACGCGTGATCGGCGCGACGACGCTCAAAGAATACCAACGCCACATCGAACACGATCCGGCACTCACGCGCCGATTCCAGCCGGTATACGTGAATGAGCCGACCGTCGAAGACGCCATCTCGATATTGCGCGGACTGAAGGAGCGTTACGAGCTCTATCACGGCGTGCATATCACCGACGCGGCGCTCGTTGCGGCAGTCCAGCTTTCCACCCGCTACATCACCGAGCGCTTTTTGCCGGATAAGGCGATCGATCTCATCGACGAAGCCTCCTCGGCGCTCCGACTGTCGCTTGAAAACAAGCCGCCGGCTCTTGAAGAGGCGCACCGCAAAATCACACGCCTCGAGATCGAAAAGGAAGCACTCAAGAAAGAAGCCGAAGCGGAAGAGGGAAGGGCGCGCTCGCGCGTGAAAAGCATCGACAAAGAAATCGCCGATCTTCGGGATTCGACCCGCGAACTCGAGCAGAAATGGAAAAACGAGAAAGAGACGCTCGCCGATATCAAAAAGGCCAAATCCGAACTCGAGCGGGCGCGTATAGATGCCGATACCGCCGAGACCGCGGGAGATCTCACCAAGACGGCCGAGCTTCGTTACGCGAAGATCCCGCTTCTCGAAAAAGACATCGAGACGGCGACCAAACGCTTGAAGAAATTGCAGGAAAAAAGGCGCGTCTTGAAAGAAGAGATCACCGAGGAAGATATAGCCGCGGTCGTTTCGCGCTGGACCGGCGTCCCCGTTTCTCGCATGCTCGAGGAGGAAGCCGAAAAGCTCTCGCGCATGGAAGACGAGCTCAAAAAGCGCATCGTCGGGCAGGACGAGGCGGTGCAGAAGGTTGCCGACGCCATCAAGCGCTCGCGCGCGGGGGTCTCGGATCCGAATCGTCCGGTCGGTTCGTTTCTCTTCCTCGGTCCGACCGGCGTGGGCAAGACGGAGCTCACGCGAGCGCTCGCGGAATTTCTCTTCAACAGCGACAAGGCGCTTATCCGCGTCGATATGTCGGAGTACATGGAAAAGCATTCCGTCTCGAAGATGATCGGCTCGCCGCCGGGTTACGTGGGCTACGATGAAGGCGGCGGTCTTACCGAGCTTGTGCGTCATCGCCCCTACTCGGTCATTCTCTTCGATGAGATCGAAAAAGCGCATCCGGAGGTTTTCAACATCCTGCTCCAGGTGCTCGACAACGGCCGCCTTACCGATGCCAAGGGCCGTACGGTGAATTTCAAAAACAGCGTCATCATCATGACCTCCAACATCGGTTCCGAACACATCGACAAGATGTCGGGGCTCGGCTTCGCGAGCGGCGCGTCGGTTTCTGAGCATGAGCGTTACGAACAGGTCAAATCGAAAGTGACCGATTCGCTCAAAGAATTCTTCCGCCCAGAATTTCTCAATCGTCTCGATGAGGTCATCCTCTTCAACATTCTGACGCAAAAAGCGATCATGGACATCGTCCAGATGCAGGTGGATATCGTCGCGAAGCGCCTCGAAGAGAAACGTATCTCGCTCGCGCTCACGCCGTTCGCGCTCCAGCAGCTTTCCAAAGACGGCTACAACCCGCAATACGGCGCGCGTCCGCTGAAGCGCCTGATACAGGCAAAGATCATGACTTCGATCGCCAACATGATGGTCGCGCGGGGCGTCCTTGAGGGAGGCTCCGTCACCGTGGATTTCAACGAGAAAGCGGGGAAAGACGGCAAAGGCGATTTTACGTTCGACGTGCGCAAGGGTCCCTCGCGCGAGCGCGGGCACCGCGCCCGCGGGAAGGTCGCAACGGGCGTCTGACATCGTAAAGAGATTTTCAGACGGCATCATGCGCCCTATCTTCTGAAGGCGCGCCGCGCCGCGCTATGCTACTATCGCGCCATGCAGGAGCACGTGCGCAGGATATTGAGGGCGATCGGCGAAGATCCGGGACGCGAAGGCTTGCGAAATACCCCGAAGCGGTTCGAGGCCGCGCTGCGGCAGCTGACCAGAGGATCTACGATGGACGTCGGTAAAGTGCTGAAGGGAGCCATCTTCAAGGAAGACATCAGCGAAATGGTGCTCATAAAGAATATCGAGCTGTACAGCCTGTGCGAGCATCACCTGCTTCCCTTCGTCGGCAAAGCCCATGTCGGGTACATACCCGACGGACGCATCGTCGGATTGTCGAAGGTCGCTCGAGTCGTTGATGTTTTCGCAAGAAGGCTCCAGGTGCAGGAGCGTCTTACAGCGCAGATCGCCGACGCGCTCTACACGCACCTCAAGCCGCTCGGCGTCGGCGTCGTAATCGAGGCGTCGCATTTATGCATGCAGATGCGCGGCGTCGAGAAACAAGACAGCGTGGCAGTCACCTCCGCGATGCGCGGCAATTTTCTGAAAAGCAGCGAGACGCGCGGCGAATTTCTCAAGCTCATTTCCGCCTAGAGTATGTTCCATACCGCACTCGCGCGGGCGAATCGTGCCGCGTCATGATTTTGCGCCAGGAGGGACTCGAACCCCCGTAGCCCGAAGGCGCGTGGTCTACAGCCACGTGTAATTGCCGCTATACGACTGGCGCATCTGCGATGTCTCGGAATCGACGCTGATGCTTTTGATTTGCCGGACGAATTTCCTTAAAGAAACGCTGCACAACATCTCTTTTCGTCAGGTAAATTCGGTGCGCACTCGATTCCGATGCCGCGTATCCTAACGCGCGTAGCATAGTCTGTAAAGAAATCAAGAGTGGCTCGGAGTTATTGGTAATGGATATTTGAGCACCAAATCGCAATCTATATACGGAGCCATCGGTATCGAAAAAACCGCGAATAAATGAACTCATATACTCGCGTTTCTCGAATACCCATTTCGGGACATCCACTTGCGCGGCGACCTTATTGTGTACAAAGCCATTTTCTTTCAGCCATCTCACGGTTGCAGTCGACCCAAGATACACTGTCTGATAACCACGCGATGATGTGGAGATTTTTGGTATACCTCCAAAAATGTCACGAAGTAGCGCTTGCACGTATTGTGCATACGCGAACTCTTTCGTTCCCAATGTAACCATCACTTGAAAATGTGAGATGTGTCCGTCACCTAATAAAATGCCAAAAAGCTCGGCGAGTCTCTCCGATCGCTCGGGGACCCGAACGTCCGAACGTTGGTTGTTTGCACGAAGTTTCAGTCCACGCTGGGTCTGGATACCGAGCCGCAAGAGTCGATCATAGACGCTAGCCTTTGCCAACCCGAGCATATCGCTGATTTCGCCTATCGTTTTATTGTTAATTACATACAGTCGATGCAGCTCATCCCGATATGCTTGCTCCTCTTGCGGCGTCCACTTCCGAGCCATTCAGTAAAGTCTACTTCAAAAGTTCATTGACCGCTCCGACACAAGTGGACAACAAACTCTAAATTTGGGGTTAGAATCCTTTTATGGCCCTACGGCGAATACACGCGGTATTCCTCATCCTGGTGATACTCTGTCTCCTCATGCCCTCTGTTTCTCTCGGGCAGACCAACGTGCTGCCGGAGAAAATCGTGCCGTGCAACGGGATTGATTGCAACGTCTGCGATCTCGTTACGGTCGCGCAAAACATCCTCAACACAGCGATTTTCATATCAGTCTTTCTCGCGGCCTTTCTCTTTGCCTGGGCGGGTTGGCTCTATCTCACGAGTCAGGCGGGCAACAGCATCCAGCGTGCGAAGGAAGTCTTTTTCAATGTTGCCGTCGGACTCGTCATCATACTTGCCGGATGGCTCGTCATCGACGTTTTGATGCGCACGCTGGTCGGGACAGATATTTTGCCGTGGAACAAGATTTGCGAATTGTTCGCGCAGACCGTCAGTCTTGCGTAGGAGAGAGAGATTCTGTATAGTCTCGCGATATGTCGCAGGATCAACTGATAAAAATGGCGTGCAGTAAGTGCGGACGCACCAACTATTGGACGCGCAAAAACAAGAAACTCGTGACGCGCAAAATCGAACTGAAGAAATTCTGCAA
>JBEEJY010000019.1:0-70614 GCA_041168925.1 Candidatus Parcubacteria bacterium
GGGCGCTTGAGATCGTAAAGAATACGATTTTGCATGTCGCGATGCGACATCCCGACGACGTGATCGCCATGCGCGACGCGATGAGCGGGCTCAAAAAAGACCGCGACACCTTCCGCTACAAACGAGCAGAGGCAAAAATTAATGCACTCTGTAAACGAGTGGGGATTGAGAGGAGCGAGTATGGCAAAGTGTTCGATTTGCGCGACAGTGCCGCAAGGCAGCGGACCAAAGAAGATCTGGAACGTCGCTTCCGCCAACAGGCAAGTGGCTTTCGGAGATTTGCGGATTGGGCCATGGGCGATTTCAAGAAGACAAATGCTATAACCCTTGGTTCCTCTCGGCACGCAGCTATCCGCGCGATGATGGCGGCGGAGAAAGCAACACCCGATATCGGACCGACTGCGTGGGTGTTGCATAAAATAGACGATGGCTTGGAAACGATCGCTTCGCACCTTGGCGCAGCAGTCGATACTCCTGAAATACGTCGCCTCGTCGCGCTCGAATCTACTCAAAACAAGGATTTGCTGCGAACGAGCGAATTAGGCCCGCGATCGCTCGCGCAGGTCCAAACGTTGAGACGGGATCGATTCTCGCCGCAAGGGATCGAAAACCGAATACGACAACGCATGCAGCAGCCGGATTGGCCGCGAGATGCGACAGCGCAAGACGCGGAAGTGCGATCGATGAAAGCAGCTGATTCGCAAGAACATTCACAGGGCGGCGGGTTTTGGGCATGGTTTTTCTCGGCTTTGTTTGGGGCGGATTACGATAGAGCAGCAAGCGCCGCTCTTGGCCGCCCGGTCCGCGTATAATAATATTTCGTATGGTGTCACCAATGACAGACGAAGAACTCCAAGCTTTCACAAAAGAGATGAGTCGGCTCGCAGAGACAGGAGATGAGGCCAAGGTCAAGGAATATGTCGCGAGTCAGTACGATCGCCTTCCCGAAACAATGCGTCAGGACATTCTCTTTCACTCGCTTTATTCCGCGGTTCAAGATGAGCTCGAAGAACAGGCCGTGACAGAAGTCATGGAGCAAGGTATTGCGGTAGCGGAAGAGCTCGAGAAAGCTAAAGAAGAAATCAAGAAGGAAGGATTGACAGGGTGATGTTTTTGATGTAGTATTTTTTCAGTTCCCGTGCGCAATCGCTCGGGAAGTAATACCGCAAACAACAAACGGCGAAAGGAGGCCGCATGCAAAACTTCGCGGCGTTCCTCGCCGTGATTCTGATTCTTACGCCATTGCTACTTGGTGCCGCGCTCTTCGGGGCACGTGCCTGGTGGTGGATGGCGTTCGCGATCATCCTCACACTCTGTCCATTCCTTTGCGCTTATGCAATAAGGCGGTCGGGTGTACGAGGAGTGACCTCATCTCAACTCGCTCCCAGCGGAGCAATCACTGGAGGTACCATGACTGAAACACCACTGCAGCGCTTCCGCGGATCCTTGGTCGCAATCTTCGCGACGTTGACCACGGCAATTGTCGCTACGTACTTTACGTACACGTTCTGGATGGGTCAGGTTCTGAGCTACGACTGGTCTATTCAGGGCAAGGTCGTACCGCCTGAGTCGTATCCGATGGTCCTTCTTTCTGTCTGGTCGCTCTTGCAGCGCGCAAAGGCGCACTGGCGGCCACGGGAGGGGGCGTACGGAAAGTTCTGGAGCGGCGAAGATCTCGTCGAAGCGTTCGCCATGGCAATTTTCACGGGCGTCACCCTGGTGTGGGCTCTCGCGACGCAAACGAACCTCTCGTTCATTGTCGTCATGCTTGCCTTCCTGGTGACAGCGATCGGAGATGCGGTCCTGAATGGGCGGCATCGTTACGAGAACGACCTGTCGCAAAGTGGCAACCAAGCCTCCGGTACATCCGGTGGTTCGGCGACGTCCACGACGACGGCTCACAACGTTGAGCTGGATGTCAGGATCCAGCCACGCGTCATGCCCACCGTGTACGAACGGGGGACGACATGACGCAGGTAATTGACCTGGAAATCCGAGTCACGCCAGTTGTGGGGGCTGCCCGGTATTCGGCTGGCCCTGCGACGGTCACCGTCGCAGCTACGGGTCAGGCCCAAGACGACCAGCCGCGTAGAAGGCGGCTGGACTATAACCCGAACGAAAACCGGAACGAAACGAAGGAGGAGAATATGGCCGGCAAGCTGATTGCCACCGGTCTCATCGTGCTCGGCATTGTGTGGCTCGTATCGTGTCTCGGGGGACCGCCTTGTCCGGACTGTGACGGTTGGTGGAGATTGGACGAGAAGCCCGAGATCACGTCGATCTGTAGTGGTCGTGTCGTATCGCAAGGTCACACGGACGGCAAGACTTCGGTAACGATTGAAACAGATTGTCCTTAAGCGCTATCGCAATACGGCCCGCGGCGGCTTCGGCAGCCGCGGGCCGCTTTTTATATTGTGTTGCCTTGACATATGTTAATAGAGTGATATAATGCCAAACTCTTGACTGTTCAGCCATACCGCTCACATGGTGAGCCGTGTTGCTGGGCCGTTAAGCCCAACGTTCTTTGACGATTCGCTGCAAATTGAGTGAGGACTGCACGCCTTCGACTCGGTCGTGGTTGTACAGCCCTCACTCAAGACGCCGGTCATGAGGGCCCGGCACAACCGTGAGAATAGTCATGAAAAAGACACTCATCGTCGCTACCGCCCTCGTCTTGATCGCCTCCACTGCTTCTTCCGCTACGGAGTTCACCTTCAAGATCGTCGGTGGCGCCCCCGAAGGCTCGTCATTCCACAACTATCAGCCGTACGGCGATCCTACCCGGACCTGCCCAGGCGGTAATGTCCGCTTGGAGCCCGCAAAGCCGAACGCCGGCGGCAAGAAGATGACCAAGGAGGCGATCGCCCGCGGCGACAAACGCTGGCACGTGGTCTGCGTGCGCGGCCCCGTCCCGCAGCAGGGTGATCAGCCACCCGCGCCGCAGCAGCGTCGCACGCAGCGCCAGATCCGCCAGAATTGATCGGCAGATCTATGGAACGGGCTCGACAGCGTTTGCTGTCGATGCCCGTTCCGCCACTTTTCCAAGAATCCAAGAATCAACGGCACACCTTGACAATTGGATTATCACTGATATAATCTCGAGGTTTTCAAAATTATAAAAGATTATTAGGACGGATAATAAAATGTAAACGATTATGACAAATGCATCTGTAAAGAATACGTTCGCTGTTCTGTCAGTGTTCGCCACGTTGGCGATTTCTATGGGCGCATTTGCCAGCATCGCCAATGCCCAGGAGGACATGGGATATATTGACTCCTACGGTGACAACTTGGGTTACGTTGATAGCTATGGAGACAATCTCGGCTATGTCGATAGCTACGGCGACAACCTTGGTTACATGGATACGTACGGCGACAACCTTGGTTACATGGACAGCTATGGCAGTAATCTCGGCTATCTCGATTCGTACGGTGATAATCTGGGCTACCTCGACACCTACGGCAATAATCTCGGCTACATGGATACTTACGGAAACGACATCTCTGGCACCGACGTGTACGGCACGGATGTGACGTACGAAGAGGGGATCGGATACTCGTACCACGAATATACCGACACCTACGGCTACGACACGTATTCCTCTGGCGGTTATGGCGGCTACGGCGGTGGTTTTGGAGGCGGATTCGGCGGAGGCGGTTACGGAGGCGGACGCACCTTCTCGGCTCCTGGCTTTCCTAGCTTCTCGTACCCGAGCTATCCTTCCTACCCGAGCTATCCGCCCTCTCGTCCGCAGCCCCCGGTTTATCCTCCGGTCATAACGACTCCGGTCTCAAACGTTAGCAACAACACCTGCACCGGCGGAAGCTGCAACAACTACAACAACAATAACTACAATTACAACGACAACAGCATCAACGGCAGCTTCAACACCAACACGAACACCAATACGAATGTGGCGCCGGTCGTGCCTGTCGCGATCGCTCCGGTGACCTATCCTATCAGCTACACGATTCCGCAAACCCCGGTCATCTACCCGGCTCCGGTCCAAAACCTCTACTGCGTCATCACGGCGGGCCCGACTTCGATCAAGAACGGCCAGCCTGCAGTACTCGCGTGGAGCGCGCCGGGCGCCACGAGCGCATGGCTCTCCGATGGCATCGGTATCGTCTCTGCGAACGGTTCTCTCACGGTACGCCCGAGCCGCTCGACGACGTACATCCTCACGGTGACCGGTCCTGGCGGCACGCGCACCTGCTCGACCGTCGTCAATGTCTCAGGCATGCCGTACGTCTCGCTCTCGCAGATTCCGTACACCGGCTTCGACTTCGGTCCGTTCGGCAACATGATCTACTGGCTCTCGCTCGCGCTTTTCGCGATCGCCGGCGCCTATCTCTTGGTCTATTACCGAGGCGGCATGCTCTCGCTCGCGAGCGTCGCGCTCGCTCGCACTACCCGATCGGTCGCGGAAGCGCCGGTACGAATAGTGGAAGCGGCAGCGAGGAAAATCGAGGAAGTAGTCATCGCTCCGGTAGCCGCATCTCTCGAGAACCTTCCGGCGTTCGAAAAACGCGCCGTAACCAATGACTCGCTGACCTTCAGCGCATCGAAAAACGGCGAAGCGCCCCGCATCACCATCAATCGCAACTAAAGTGCGCGTTTACGATTAACGAAGTCGAAGTGCCGCCGTCCTCAAGACAGACAAAGTGAACAAGACCTCCCCATTCGGGGAGGTCTTGTTATCAGATTCATATCTTACCTATGGAAGGTGGTCAGTGTAGATAATCCGGACTGTCTGGAGATAACCCTACACTTATATGCTCGGTCGTATAAGATAAGTGTATATGGGCAAATTAGAGGAAACTACGAGACGACGCGCAAAACGGAATCAAATACAGAAAGTAGTTTTAGAGACAATAAAAATAGCAGGCATTTTGAGTATTGGCATCGTCGCTCCCAATGTTCTGGGGGCCATGCATAAGCTGGGTCTGATACGGCACGGACGACATGGAGAACTCGTTCGCAGATCGATCGATCGTATGTATAGTCTTGGCTATTTGAAGCACGTCCGAGGAGGTCTTCAGCTCACTGAGAAAGGCGAGAAGTACCTGCGGACGCTTCAATCTAGAATTTTCACTCGAATAAAACCACTCCGATGGGATCATAAATGGCGCATATTAATTTTCGACATTCCCGAACACAACAGGAAGCTCAGGGACCATATTCGTCGAACACTGTCGGGGAACGGTTTCATGCAAGTTCAAAAGAGCGTGTGGATATATCCATACGACTGCGAAGACTGGGTCAATCTTTGGAAAGCAGAACTCAAAATCGGCAAACAACTTCTTTATCTTATTGTTGATTCTTTGGAAGGGGACTCATCCCTCAAAAGAACCTTTGGCCTGTAGTATTTTGTAATACACTTATGTGCTCGATCGGATAGGATAAGTGTATGAGAAGGAATGAGGATAAAAAGGAGGCGAAGAAAGAAGTCGGGGGGGGATGGAAGAAAATGCGGGTAACGAGTAAGAAGTGCCGTAAGAAGTGAATGTGAATTACAAGCTGCGGGCAGCAATGTCGCGCTTTAACTTCTCGATGAATTTGCCAATCTCTTCCGTCTTCTTTTGTCCGGTGCGGTTCTCTATCGTCACCGTTTTATCCGCGACCTCCTGATCGCCGACGACGATAAAGTAGGGGATTTTTCCCATTTTCGCATTGCGAATCCGTTTCCCGAGGCTGTCGCCCTCGAGGAGTTCTACGCGCACTCCGGCTTCTTTGAGTTCTGTCACCGTACTGCGCGCGTACTCCGCGTGCTTGTCGGAAACGGGCAACACGGCGACCTGCACGGGCGAGAGCCAGAGCGGGAAAGCGCCTGCGTAGTGTTCGATAAGAAAGGCGATGCTGCGCTCGAAAGTGCCGATAGACGAGCGGTGGACGACGAACGCACGATGTTTCTTGCCGTCCTCGCCGATATAGGCGAGGTCGAACCGGTCGGGCATGCAGAAGTCGTACTGCACGGTGAAGGCGGTATCTTCTTTGCCGTTCACGTTTTTCATCTGTATGTCTATTTTCGGACCGTAGAACGCAGCCTCGTCTTTCGCCTCGAAAAAGTCGCTTCCGCGCTTCTTCAGCACGCCGCGCAAAAGCTCTTCGCCTTTTTCCCACGCGGTATCGTTTTTATAGTATTTTTCCGCGTTGGAGCGATCTCCGAGCGAAAGCCGGTAGCGATATTCTTTGCCGTGTTGCAGGCCGAATACTCCCGCGACGTATTCTATGAGATCGAGCGCCTTGTCGGCTTCTTCAGCCGCTTGTCCCTCCGAAGCGCAAATAATGTGCGCATCCGCGAGGCACATGGATCGCACGCGCTGCAAGCCCATGAGCTCGCCCGATTGCTCGTAGCGATAGAGCTTCGCGAGTTCCGCTATTCGCATCGGCAGCTCGCGATAGCTGTGCGGTTTGTCGAGATAGAGCTCGAAGTGGTGCGGGCAGGTCATCGGTCGGAGCATGAATTCTTCGTCGTCGATGACGATGGGCGCGTACATCGAATCCTTGTAGTGCGGGTAGTGACCGCTTTTGCGATACAAGTCGAGCTTCGCGATATCGGGCGTATAGACATGCAAGTAACCCCGTTTGATTTCTTCATCCACTATGAAGCGTTCAAGCTCGCGGCGTATGACTGACCCGCGCGGAGTCCAGAGGGGGAGTCCTTTGCCTACGGCGTCGGAGAAGGTGAAGAGATCAAGTTCGCGACCCAACTTCTTGTGGTCGCGTTCATTGGCATCGGCCGCCGGCTCGTTCTTCATCGACCTAATATAGCAAGGAATTGCGCTACGTAAAATCGAAGCGGCGGCCGAGAACTTGTCTCGGTCGCCGCGTTTATCCGCTGTAGCGAACACTTACCCGACGATATCGATGGCGTCGCAGAACCGCAGGACATTGCGTTTGAGTTGATCCCGCGGAATCTGTTGCTGATGCGCCATCATGAGCAAACTGATCTCCCCGGCAACCCCGGCGACCCAGAGCTCCAACTCGCTCGGATCCACGGTTTCTTCCATGGCCTTGGCGATCTTATCCCAATATTCGAGATCAAATTGTCTCTGCTTGTCACCGATCACTCCGGTCACCATATGGTTGAAATAATCGGCTAGTGCCCGGAGATTGTTCCTGGGCTTGTCCGGGTTCCTGCGGATTTCTGTAGCAGCTCGTGCCGCCAGCTCGCGAAGTCTCTTCATGTCTCGATCTCCAACGAATGGATCAAACGAGGCGGAGCAGTCAGCCTCTGTAAAGTTTTTACAGTAAAATATCTCTGTTGTCAAATTTACAACGCCTTTGCGCGTTCCACTACGAAACTAGGTTCGCCGTTGCGCTCCGAGATCCTGCCTTTGATCGCGATGCATGCGCCAGGCGCCATGAGTTGTTCATACTCTTTAAAAGTGCGCGGGAACGCGATCGCTTCGATGCCGTCGCTGAAATCCACGATCTTGAGAAAACCCATTCGTTCGCCGTTCTTGGTTGTATTGACGCGTGCCTGCTCGATAAAGCCCGCGATGACCGTCTCGACGCCGCGCATGTTTTCCTTGGCGTGCTTGATCGTCTTTTTCGCGTCGGTGAATTTCGCGCGATGCTTGTCGAGCGGATGTCCGGAGACGTAGAGGCCGAGCAGCTCTTTCTCCCACGAAAGCAGCACATCGAGCGGCACGGGCTCCGCACGTTTTAGCGTGAGCTGCACACGCTCGTGCGAACCGAGCGCCGCCTCAGAAAAGAGCGACCCTTGATCTTGCGGCGCACTCAGCTGTTCCCGGTGATACTCAAGAAGAGTCTCAAGGTTCGCCATGAGCTCTCCGCGGGTAATCTGCATATCATCGAATGCGCCGCACTGGATGAGCGATTCGAGAGATTTCTTGTTGAGATTTTTGTCGGGAATGCGCGAGAGAAAATCCGCGATGTTGGAAAACGGGCCGCCTTTTTCCCGTGCCGCGATGATGGAATCCGCGACTCCGGTGCCGAAATTTTTTATCGAATACAATCCGAAGCGGATATTCTTTTCGTCGATGACGGTGAAATTGCCCTGACTTTCTTGCACGGAGGGAGGCCATATGGTGATGCCCATCCGCTTGCACTCCCGCACCACCTCGGCGACTTTCTCCACGTCGCCCGCATCGGCGGTGAGGAGCGCGGCCATGTAATCGACGGCGAAGTTTGCTTTCATATATGCGGTCTTGTACGCCAGATTGCCGTAGCTTGCGGCATGCGCTTTGTTGAATCCGTAGGCGGCGAACGTCTCGATCTGTTCCCACAGTGTTTGCACCGCGTCTTTTTTCATGCCGTTTTTGATGCATCCTTGCGCAAACTTCTCTTTTTGCGCCTTCATCTCGGCTGGAATCTTTTTGCCCATCGCTTTACGGAATTTATCGGCCTCACCCCACGAGTAACCGGCGAGCTCCACCGCGATCATCATGACGTCGTCTTGGTAGATGAGGACGCCGTAGGTCGGCTTCAGGATTTTTTCCATGCGCGGATCGAGGTAGCGCACTCGCGAAGGATTGCGCTTGCGTTCGATGTACTCGGGGATGAAGGCCATCGGTCCGGGTCGATAGAGCGCGACCATCGCGTTTAGATCATGAATGACGGTCGGCATCAGCTCTTTGAGGTACGAGGTCATGCCGCCACCCGCCATTTGAAAGACTCCGAGCGTTTCGCCGCGTGCGAGCATCCCGTAGGTCTTCTTGTCGTCGAGGGGTATTTTTTCGAGATCGATCGTTTTGCCGAGACGCTTTCCAACGCGCTCGACCGAATCCGCGAGGACGGAGAGATTGGTGAGACCGAGGATATCGAATTTCAAAAGGCCGACGCCGCCGTATTCGTCGGCGATCGAATACATATCGTACTGCGTGATGATGTGATTCCCCTTCGGGTCGATCTGGATGGGAGAGAAATCGCTGACTTTGGTCGGCGCGATAACGACACCCGCGGCGTGCACGCCGACATGGCGCGCGTTGCCTTCGATCTTGCGCGCGAGGTCGAGGACCTCGCGCGCATCCGCGTCCCTCTTGTACACGTCGGCGAGTTCGGGGGCGTCTTTGAGCGCGTTTTCAAGCGTCACCGGAAATCCTTGCTTGCCAAAGGGGATTAATTTCGCGATCGTATCGCCGAGGCCGTATGGATGCCCAAGCGCTCTGGCGACATCGCGCACAGCGGCGCGCGCCATCATGGTGCCGAAGGTGCCGATCTGCGCCACTTTGTCGACGCCGTATTTTTCTCTCACGTAGTCGATGAGCTCGTCGCGACGGTTGTCTGCGATGTCCATGTCGATGTCGGGCGCGGTCGGCCGTTCGGGGTTGAGGAACCGCTCGAAAGGCATTTGGAACGCGATCGGATCAACGGTCGTGATGCCGCAAAGGTACGAAATGAGCGATCCCGCGGCGGAGCCGCGGGTATTGGTGTAGATCCCGGCCTCTCTCGCATGGCGCAGCAAGTCGGCGACGATAAGAAAGTACGAGGCGTAGCCCTTTTTTGAAATGATCTCGAGCTCGTAGTCCATGCGCGCGCACAGTTCAGGGGTCTCTCGCATCCCGCGCTCCTTGATGCCGCGTTCGGCGAGAGACCGGAGTTCGCCGTCGTGCGTCGCGTTCGCAGCGATCGGGAAATAGGGAAGGATCGCCTTTCCGAGGGTCAGTTCGAGGTTGCACGATTGCGCCACCCTCTCGGTGTTTTCCAGGGCCTGCGGCAGCTGCTCGAAGAGTTCTCGCGCGCGAGCTCGCGAAATGAAAGAAAAATCGTGCGCGCCTTCCTCGAAACCGCGGTTGAGGGTCGAGCCGGTGCGGATCTTGTTGACGAGCTCGCGCGCGAGCGCGTCGTCTTGCTTCAGATAATAGGCATCGTGGGCGGCGACGAGCGGGATCCGGAGGCGGTCGGCCACAGATGCGATCTCGCGCGCTCGCGTTGCGTGCCCATCGATCTCCGGGTGCATGGTGATCTCCGTGAAAAGATCGCTTTGAAAAAGATGCGCGTACCAATCCATCACCTCTTCGGCTTTTTGCGCGTTGCCGTCGCGAAGCGCTCGCGCATGTTCGCCGCCAAACGACGGAAGGATGGCGATCAGCCCCTCCCGATGCTCTTCGACGAGTTCGCGGTCAACGCGCGGACGGTAATAAAAGCCCTCAAGGTGCGAGCGGGAGACGAGCTGCAGCAGATTGCGGTACCCTGCTTCGTTTTTCGCGAGCAAAACGAGCCGCGACGAACGGTCATCCACCCGATGCTCTTTGTCGTGTCGCGTGCGCGCCGCGACGAAAAAATCCACCCCGATGATAGGCTTCACCGCGTTGTCTTTGCACTCTTTATAGAATTCTATGGCACCGTAGAGGTTGCCGCTGTCTGTGAGAGCCAGGGATTTTTGTCCGTCCGTAGCAGCCGCGGCAACAAGATCCGGAATTTTCGGCAATGCTTCGAGCAGCGAGTAGTGCGAGTGTGTATGCAAATGGACAAAATCACGCGCACTCATATTTCGCAGTATAGCACTAGCGAGTTTTCCAAATGAAAAGGGCGTGCCGCAGCCGCCCTTTTGTCTTCTCGTCGTGCTCGTGGATTGCGCCGGCCGTCAGTCTTCGGGGTGGAGCTCCTCGGATTCGGGGAGCGGAGGCCCGCCGTATTCGCGGTCGCCGGCGTCCTCGTGCTGCCAGTCGTCGTACTCGTGCGGGCAGTGGGTACCGAGGAAGTCGTGCTCGCCGAAGCTATGAAGAATTGGGATCAGCGCTTCGACGTGATCGGGCACCGGTCGGGCGGTCTCGGCCCAGTGCCTTTTCAACTCGGCGATGTCATCGGGACTGGCGCTGCTCCCGGCTTCGATAACGCGCTCAATGATAGACGACGGATGGTCTACGACTGTTGCCGACATTGTTCCCTCGCGGGTTTGGTGGTTTCCGTTGCCGCCACAGGCACTATGTACAAGGTCCTTTGGCTGTCCGCAGCGTATCAAAAGACGGCGTCTTTTCAAACTGGTATCATTACTAGTGATGCGCTGCGTCATTGGCATCGACGAGGCGGGGCGGGGGCCGCTGGCAGGGCCGGTCGCGGTCGGAGCCGTGATGGTGCCGATAGATTTTGATTGGAGAGCGCTTCCCGGAGTTAAAGATTCGAAACAGCTGCGTTCGCAGGTGCGCGAGCGCATTTTTAGCGATATGCAAGCGCTCGAGAGACGGGGCAAACTCCGCTACGCCGTCAGGTTTTCGTCCTCGGCGATGATCGACCGCGTCGGCATAACGCGCGCCGTGAAGCGCGCGCTTTTATGCGCGCTCGAGGCGCTCGAGGCGGATCCCGCGGGTGTCTGCGTCTTGCTCGATGGAAGCCTCTATGCTCCATCTCACTATGTGGAACAGCGCACCATCATCCGCGGCGATGAGACGGAGCCCGTGATATCGCTCGCCTCGATTGCGGCCAAAGTCGTGCGCGATAGGCGAATGGAAAGATTCGCGGAAAGCTTGCCCGCGTGGGGTTTTGAGGAACACAAAGGGTACGGAACGCACGAGCACATCCGCGCGATTGCGCGAATGGGACTCTCGGAGATACATCGGGCGTCATTCTGCGCCGGGTTGCGAATCGGCTCAAAATCAGTATAGTAGGGCCACCATGGTAGTACGAATGCGTCGCAATCGCTCGCAGACCGCCAAGCGGCGCTCTCACCACGCACTCAGTGCCACGCGGCTCGCCGCGTGCGAGTGCGGCGCGCTTCGCGTCTCGCACCGCGCGTGCCCGAAGTGCGGAAAATACAACGGCAGAGTCATCGTCGACATCGTCGGAAAGGCGGCGCGCGAAGCGCGCCGCACGAAGCGTCGCGAAAAGGAGCTTCGCGCCAGCGGTCAATCCAGCGAGACCAAAGAAAAAGAAACTATCCATTCATAACTCATCCACAGGCTGGTTCATACACATTTGCGTCTCTCTCTGTATACTGAAGTCAACGTAGTTGTTCTTTCGCTATGGCAAATCGTCACCTAGCCCGTTCCGTCGTTCTCCAAGTTCTCTTCGAGCGCGATTCCTCGGATGGCAAAATGACCTCTGATGAAGCGCTCTCGCGTCTCTCGGATTACTCGCAAGAATTCGGCGCGCGCGAATCCGATATGCCGTTCATGAAAGATCTACTTAAGACGGCAATCGCGAAGCAAAAAGAGATCGACGATGTGATCACGCGCGCCGCTCCCGAGTGGCCGCTCGAAAAAATAGCCGCGATCGATCGCAATGTCTTGCGGCTCGGCCTGACTGAGCTTCTCTTCGCCGACCGCACGCAGGTGCCGGCCAAGGTCGCGATCAATGAGGCGATCGAGCTCGCGAAATCCTTCGGCTCCTCCTCGTCGGGCCGTTTCGTCAACGGTGTTTTGGGCGCAGTCTACATCGAGCTCGGCGAGCCGGGGAAAAACGAAGGCGGCGCGCGCAAAAAAGATCCTCAGAAGCCGGTAAAAATGCTGACGGAACACCTGGCCGGAGCGGTCGTCTATGCAAGACACGAAGGCGAGACGTACCTCGCGTTCGTGCACGACATTTTCGGCCACTGGACGATCTCAAAAGGGAAGATTGAGGATGGCGAAGACGTCAAGCAAGGCGCAGTACGCGAGATAAAAGAAGAGATGGGAATCGACATCACGATCATCCAGGAACTCGGAGTCAATGAGTACCTGGCCAACGACAGCAAAGTCGAGGGCGGCAAGAAGAGAAAGCGCGTCACCTATTTTCTCGCGGAATCGCCTTTTAGCGAGCTCCACCTCGGCTCTTCGGGAGGGCTCGACGACGCGCAATGGTTCCCGCTTTCCGCGGTAGGAGATCTCAATTTTTACGACGACACGCTCAAAATCATCGTCCCGGCGATCAATGCGCTGGCAAAGAAGCAAAAATGAGATACCCCTCATGCCTGATTTCAAAACATTCCAATCGAAACTCGGCTATCGGTTCAAAGACGGACGTTTGCTGGAACAGGCGTTCACGCACCGCTCCTATCTCAACGAGAATCGGGCGAGCGGGAAGGAACATAACGAACGCTTGGAATTTTTGGGCGACGCCGTACTCGAACTCGTCGTCACGGAATTTCTGTACGCAAAATATCCAGACAAACCGGAAGGCGATCTTACCGCCTATCGCGCCGCGCTCGTGAACACCGTCTCCATTTCTGCGGCCGCAACGGCGCTCGGGATGAACGACTACCTGCTTTTGTCGCGGGGCGAAGCAAGAGACACGGGCCGCGCGCGGCAGATCATCCTCGCCAATGCGTTCGAGGCCCTCATCGGCGCCCTCTATCTCGATTCCGGTTACGATGTCGCGAAAGGATTCATATCCGAACAACTGTTCCACAAGACCGAAGAAGTGGTCGAAAAGCGCCTCTGGCAAGACGCCAAGAGCCGTCTTCAAGAAATCGCCCAAGAGCTGCTCAAAGTGACGCCGCGCTATGAGGTCGTGAGCCAAGCCGGGCCCGATCACGACCGCACTTTCATCGTCGCCGCCATTCTCGGGAGTACGAAAGTCGCGTCGGGCGAAGGCCGATCCAAGCAGGAGGCGGAACAAGACGCTGCGGAGAAGGCCCTTGCGGCGAAGGGGTGGTAGCGGCCATTGTCGCAGACGGATTGTTCCGTACGGGAGGAGCGTGAAATACGTGTTCCTTAGTGCGTTCTAATACGGCGTTATCGTTCACTCAGATTTCGACCTGCGACCCTCGGACGAGCCGGGGGCCGACGTTTTTTTGGTACAATGAGGTGAATGTTTTTGGCGCTCAAATCCATCGAGCTTTCGGGATTCAAGTCTTTCGGCAAGAAGACCGAACTGCGTTTCAGCTCCCCCATCGCCGGCGTCGTGGGGCCTAACGGTTCCGGGAAAAGCAATGTCGCGGAGGCGTTTCGCTTCGTTCTCGGCGAGCAGTCGATGAAAAGCATGAGATCGAAGCGCGGGGAAGACCTCATCTGGGGCGGTTCGCCGGCGTTGCCGCGACAGAATCGTGCGGGAGTGAAGGTAGTTTTCGACAACGCTCCCGGCCGCTCGGGCAATCGTCTGCTCGACATCGATTTTCAGGAGGTGATCATCGAGCGGATCGTGTATCGCGACGGACAGAACGAATATCTCCTGAACGGCACGCAGGTACGTTTGAAAGACGTTATTCGGTTGCTTGCTGGTGCCAACATCGGCGGCTCTGGGTACCAGATTATCTCTCAAGGAGAGGCCGATCGTATTTTGAACGCTCGGCCGCGCGAGCGCCGCGAGATGGTAGAGGATGCGCTCGGGTTAAAGCTCTACCAACACAAAAAAGCAGAGAGCGAACGCAAACTCGAAGAAACCGCCCATAATATCGAAAAAACCAAATCATTACGGCGCGAAATCGCGCCGCACCTCAATTTTCTGCGCTCGCAGGTGGAAAAGATAGAAAAGGCGCGAGAACTGAAAGAAGAACTCGCGCAAAAGCTCAGTGAGTATCTCGCTCGCGAAAGCGCCTGGATCACGCAGGAAGACGCGCGTTTGCGCGAGGAGGCCAAAGCACAGGAAGTCGAGCTCAAAGAGCTCGGCGAGCGCGTCGCGAAGGTTAAGGATAAGGGCGCGCATGGAAGCGGCGACGCGCTCGCCTCGCTTCGGCAGACGATCCTTGAGCGAGAGGGCAAACTCGCCCAAGCGCGCAGAGAAAGCGAGCGCCTCGCTCGAGAGCTTGGGCGCGCCGAGGCGCGGGCCGATGCGAACACCGTCACGACCGAACAGCTCGTTGCTATTCCGCACGTGCGCACTTTTGCGCGCGAGATCTCCGACGAACTTTCTTCTGCGGAGCGGGAAGGCGACCTCGGAGTAATACGAAGCAAGCTCGCGCAATTGCGAGAGAAGATCCGCGTCTTCGTCGATGGGCTCTCGGGCAGCGCGCCGGAGACAAGCGAAGAGGCGAAACAGCAGGTGCGCTCGCTCGGCGATTCGCTCGCGCGCGTGCAAAAAGAAGAATCGGCACTTGCCGCAGAGCTTGAGGAGTTGCGTAAAAAGATCTCTGAATCCCGGGAAGCGTCTCTCGTTGCCGAACGCGATCTCACAGTGCTTGAAGCGGGAGCGCGAGAAGCTCAGGGAAAACTCAATTCGATACAGGCGGCGCGAGGAAACAACGCGCAGTCGCGAAAGCGTTTCGAGGAAGAAGTGCGGGAGGGTATCGCGCTCATCGGCAGCGGCACTCGCGCGTGGGAGAAAATCGGCATGCCCGACGGGGCGCTTTCCGAACCGCGCGAAGCTCAGGAGAAGCGGAGGCGCGATATCGAACGGCTGAAAATAAAGATCGAAGAATCCGGCATAGGCAACGGGGATGCGGTTGTCAGGGAATTCACGCAGACGAAAGACCGGGAAGAGTTCCTTGCCAAAGAGCTTGCCGACCTCGAAGCTTCCCGCGAAAAGCTCGAGGACATTATCGCGGAGCTCGAAAAAACCATCGACGCGCACTTCACGGAAGGTCTGAAACAGATCAACGCAGCCTTAAGCGGCTTTTTCTCCAAGCTTTTCGGGGGCGGCCACGCGAAGCTTTTTGTCGAAGAACCGCGGCGGTTGAGGCGCTCGAAAGGCGAAGATTTGGAAGACGACGAAGACGAAGATGTCCCCGAAGAGGACGAACTCTATGCGGGGCTCAGTATCGACGTCTCGCTTCCGCGCAAAAAGATCCGCGGGCTCGAGGTGCTCTCCGGCGGCGAGCGAGCGCTCACGTCGATCGCCCTTATCTTTTCAATGACTCAGGTGAACCCACCGCCGTTTCTCATTCTCGATGAGACCGACGCGGCGCTCGATGAGGCCAACAGCAAGCGCTATGCCGACATGATCTGCGAGCTGGGGCAGAAGAGCCAGCTCATCGTCATCACCCACAATCGCGCCACGATGAGTGCCGCAGGAGAGCTCTACGGCGTCACCATGGGGCAGGACGGCGTATCGAAGTTGTTGTCGGTGAAGTTGGAGGAAGCCGAGCGGGTCGCAAAGTAATATTATTGATGACCGTGCAAGCGGCATAAATGGGTGCGAATGCGGTCATCGGAGTGCGTTACGACGCGACCGATATGAGTACAGGTATCACGGAGGTGTTGGCCTACGGCGCCGCAGTCGTCGAGCGTGTTTAATCCGCAGATGAAATCAAAAGTTGCTTGAGTGCGGGTCTCGCCGTAGAGTACTGCTGGCAACCGCAGAAAAAGGAGGTCGGGATGACCAGTGCGGCAAAAGGGAAACGAAAAAAGGTCGTAATCGTCGCGTCGGATGGAAGCGGAAAGTCGGGTCTGCAGTTGAGCAGGTCGATCCTCGAACTTTTCGGGGTATCCGATGTCGTACTGCGCCCGCATCCGAAGGTGACGAGAGTCGAGCGCATCCAACAAATCGTGCGGGAGGCTCATAGCTTGGGAGCGTCCGTCGTGTACACGTTTCGAAGCCGTTCACACCGGGACTTAATGAACGACATGACGATGGAGCACGGAATCGCGGCCGTCGATTTATCGGGTCCGATCATCGACATGTTCTCGAAATGGCTGCATGCCGAACCGACGCATAAGCCGAGCCACGAGGAATCCGATCGGCGATTCCATGCCCGCGATTTTCTCGACAAGCACGAGGACGGTCAGAATCCCGAGGGGCTCCCGGACGCCGATGCAATCATCGTCGGGCCAAGCCGCACGATGAAGACGCCGACGTGTCGGGAGCTCGCTAGCGTGCATTTCATGCTCGTCGCGAACGTGCCACTTACGACGACGGAACTGCCGCTCCAACTTTTCCTTGTCCCGAAACACAAGGTCTTTGTTTTCGTCATGTCTTCGGCCGAGAGACTGGCCCGGTATCGTACAAAACGCGGCCAGAATGGAAGACTGGGATCGCAATACCTCGACGTGAACTTGATCGCGCAGGAGTTGAACAGAGCGCGCAGGCTCGCCGAGAAAAACGGCTGGACGATCATCGACGTTGCCGGCCAGGCACCCGAGGAACTGGCAACCGAGATCATCGAGATACTCCAATCGCGCAACGGGTGTTCGGAATAGCCCTGGATACGTCTCGAGCAGACACGACGTGCCGGCGCCCCGCAGAGGGCGCCGGCATTGATTTTTGGGCTCTTTTTTAGTACAGTGTCGCAGTTATGTTGAAGATTCGAATGCAGCGGACGGGGCGCACCAACAGCCCCTCGTTTCGCATTGTCGTCACCGAACACACCGCGTCTCCCAAGGCGGGGAAGTTCGTGGAGAAAGTCGGCACGTACAACCCAAAGACGAAAGAGCGCAACCTCGATGGGGAGCGCGTAAAATACTGGATGTCGGTCGGCGCGAAGCCTTCGGCGACCGTGCACAATATGCTTGTTTCTCTCGGTGCCATTTCCGGCAAAAAGATCAATGTATTACCTGCCTACAAAGCTCCCGCCCCGGCAGATGCCGCGCAAAGCGAGCCCGCAGCTGCCCCGGCTGAAGCGCCGGCTCCTGATTCAGAACCCGTTGCGGCCGAAGCGAAGCAGGAGTAGTGGTATACTGGCAAGTACTTACAATAATAATGGGCACTCCCTATGGAACGCGATCAGCAATTCCTTGAGTACGTGGTAAAAGCACTCGTTGATAATCCGGATGACGTCAAGATCAATCGGACGGTCGATGAAATGGGCGTTTTGCTCACGCTTTCGGTCAACAAGGACGACATGGGTAAAGTGATCGGCCGCTCCGGCGCCACGGCGAAGGCGATCCGCACGGTGCTTCGCGTCGTCGGTATGAAAAACGACGCCCGCGTCAACCTCAAGATCGAAGAGCCGGAAGGATCAGATCGTAGCGGGATTGGCATGGGCGATGAGTCTTCGAAACCTTATGAGCGTGATACGACCGTCGACGACGTCATCAAAGACCTGAAAGGCGGTAATTAACGCCTATGGTGCATTTTCATATCGTGACTCTGTTCCCGGAGTCTATCGAGCCCTATCTCAAGAGTTCCATCATCGGCCGCGCACTGAAGGCAAAGAAAATAAAGGTCTCCTTTTACGACCCCAAGAAATTCACACGCGACAAATACGGCCGCGTGGACCGCAGGCCGTATGGCGGCGGGCCGGGGATGGTCCTCGAGCCAGACGGCATGTTGCGGGCGGCGGAAAAAGCCCTGAAAGGGAAGAGGAACTCGGAAAAATTATTTTTTGCCACCGATGGCGTACGCTTCGACGAAGCGATGGCAAGAAAGCTCTCGAGGAAACGAGACGTTCTTTTGGTCGCCGGACATTACGAAGGGGTCGACGCGCGCGTGCAGAAGATACTGAAAGCGAAGAAAGTGTCGATTGGTCCATTCGTACTGACCGGCGGCGAGCTGCCTGCGGCGATTGTCATCGACGCGGTCGCTCGTTTCGTGCCTGGAGTTCTCGGCAAAGCCGAATCACTCGAAGCGGCACGAGTTTCGAGTCCGGAGGTGTACACGCGTCCGGACGTGCTCGTTTGGAAAGGGAAAACATACAAGGTCCCGGAAGTTCTCAAGAGCGGGCATCACGCCAAGATCGAGGAGTGGAAAATGAAGAGGCGCCGGTAGACAACCGGTAAACGAGCGGACGGGGGAATCCCCACTCCCTTGACACTAAAAAACCTTCATATATAGTGTCCGCACATTTGCACAAGGCTTGATTGAGTTGCGGATGCGTCTTTGGCAAAGGTTTTGATACGACAATTTAATAACGCTCACACCAGCAGCGAGAAGTGCTGCGCGGTTAGCTTGTTGCACAATGATGAAAGCAAAGACGCGACCACAGAGATATTTCGGGCGGCATCAGGAGCCGCTCGTCAAATTGCCCTCGCTCGTCGAGAGCCAGATCGCTTCATTCCGCGACTTCGTGGACGGAGGTGCCGAGCGCGTATTTAAAGAATTCTCACCTATCTCCGATCACTCGAACAAAAAGTTCGAGCTCCGCCTCGTTAAATTCACTTTCGGCGATCTGCGTTGGGACGAGCACTACGCGAAAAAAACGATGCGCACGTATGAAGCGCCGCTTTCGATGGTCGTCGAATTAAAGAACAAGACAACCGGCGAGAAAAAAGAGCAGGAGATATTTCTTGCGGACTTTCCCTGGATGACCGCGCACGGCACCTTCATCATCAATGGCGTGGAGCGCATCGTCGTGCCGCAGCTCGCACGCTCGTACGGCGTCTTTTTCGAAGCTATTCCCTACAAAGGGAAGAATTACTATGCGGCAAAAATCATTCCGGCCCGCGGCGTGTGGATCGAAATCGAATCCGACGCGGACGGCGCGGTGTATGTGAAGATCGATCGCAAGCGCCGCTTCCCGGTGACTTCTCTCTTGCGCTGCCTCGGGCTTTCGACCGAAAAGGAAATCCTCGGGCGCTTTCAAAACGGTCCCGTGCGCGATGCGATCTCGACGACTCTCGGACATGACCACGCGCACACGCCCGAAGAGGCGTATGTCGAGATATACCGCAGGCTCCGCGACGGCGACATCGCGACCGCGGAGAGCGCGCGCGATCACGTACGGGCCATCCTTTCGGCCGAACGGTACGATTTTTCCAAGGTCGGCCGCTTTCATTTCAACCGCCGCTTCAAGCTTCCGACCGACGAGAAGCATCTCGCCAACGCCACGCTTACGCTAGAGGATGTCGTGCGCATCGTCACGCACATCGTCGAGCTCAACGAAAATCCCGGCAGCCAGCCCGATGACATCGATCACCTCGGATTTCGCCGCGTGCGTTTCGCGGGAGAACTCCTCGAGAGCCGGATGCGCGTCGGACTTTCCCGCATGAAGCGCAATATTCAGGATCGCATGGCGATGGTGGACGCCGAGACCGCCTCGCCCGTCTCGCTCATCAATCCGCGCCCCTTCCAGGCTGCGATCCGCGAGTTTTTCACGACGGATCAGCTCTCGCAGCTCATGCAGCAATACAATACGCTCGACGAGATCGAGCATCTGCGCACGCTCTCGACGCTCGGCCGCGGCGGCCTCACCTCAGAGCGCGCCGGATTGGAAGTGCGCGATGTTCACTCTTCTCACTACGGTCGCGTGTGCCCGATTCACACGCCGGAAGGCAAGAACATCGGTCTCGTGCTCCACATGTCGCTTTACGCGCGGCCCAACGAGTTTGGGATCATCGAAACTCCCTACGCGAAAGTCGAGAAGGGTGTTGTCACCAAAGAAATCAAATATCTGAACGCTCTGGAGGAAGAACAATACGCGATCGCGCATGCCGCGGTCGAGCGGGATGAAGGCGGTAAGATAAGCGAGAAAATGGTCGAGGTGCGCAAAACAGGCAATCCGACTCTCGTGAAGCGCGAACAAGTCGATTTCATCGAGGTTGCGACGAATCAGCCCTTCTCGGTCGCGACTTCGCTCATTCCCTTCGTCGAAAACGACGACGCCAACCGCGCGCTCATGGGTTCCAACATGCAAAAGCAGGCCGTTCCGCTCGTTGTGCCGGAAGCGCCGCTTGTCGCGACGGGCGTGGAAGCGGTGGCTGCGCGCGATTCGGGTCGCCTGATCCTCGCGGAGGAAGCGGGCGAGATCACGTATGCGGATTCGCAGACGATCAAAATGAAAAATTCGGACGGAAAGTCCAAGGAATATAATCTGGTCACGTTTTCCCGCACCAATGGCTTCACGACCTTCCACCAGCGGCCCCTCGTCTCGGCCGGCGATTCGGTCAAGAAGGGCACGATTCTCGCCGACACGTCGACCTCGGTCGGCGGACAGCTCGCGATCGGACAAAACGTGCGCATCGCGTTCTTGCCGTGGTTTGGAGCCAATTACGAAGACGCCATCGTCATTTCCGAGCGCCTCGCGAAGGAAGCGCGCTTCACCTCCATTCACATGGAGGAATTCATTTGCATCGTCCGCGATACCAAGCTCGGTCCGGAGGTCACGACGCACGATATTCCAAACGTCTCGGAATTCAAACTCCGCAACCTCGACGAGGACGGCGTCGTCCGCATCGGCGCGGAAGTGCGCCCCGGCGACATCCTGGTCGGCAAGGTGACGCCGAAGGGCGAGACGCAACTTACGCCGGAAGAGCGCCTTTTGCATGCGATCTTCGGCGAGAAAGCGAAAGACGTGAAAGACACGTCGCTGCGCATGGAAGGCGGCAAGCGCGGCCGCGTCATCGGCGTCAAAATATTTTCGCGCGAGACGGGGGATCAGCTCGAATCGGGCGTTATCAAGCGCGTGCACATCGAAGTCGCGCAGCTGCGCACCATATCGGTGGGCGACAAGCTCGCCGGTCGCCACGGCAACAAAGGCGTTATCTCGCGCGTACTTCCGGAGGAAGACATGCCGTTCGACGCGGAGGGCAATCCGGTAGACATCATTTTGACGCCGCTCGGCGTTCCCTCTCGTATGAACCTCGGGCAAATACTCGAACTCCACCTCGGCCTCGCCGCCGAAAGCCTGGGCTACCAGGCGGTTGTGCCGTCTTTCGCGGGCGCCACCGAAGAGGAGATCCGCGCGGAATTAAAGAAAGCAGGCGTCCATGAGAGCGGCAAACGAGTGCTCTTCGACGGTCGCACGGGAGAGCCTTTTGCGCAGCCGGTCTCGGTCGGCGTCATGTACATGCTGAAACTCCACCACATGGTGGAAGACAAGATTCACATGCGCTCGATCGGCCCGTACTCGCTCACGACGCAGCAACCGCTCGGCGGCAAGGCGCAAAACGGCGGTCAGCGCGTCGGTGAAATGGAAGTGTGGGCGTTCCTCGGCTACGGCGCCGCGCACTCGCTTCGCGAGATCCTGACGATCAAATCCGACGACATCCTCGGCCGCTCGGCTGCCTTCGATGCGATCGTCTCGGGCAGGCGGATTCAGGAGACGAATACGCCGGCAACCTTCAACGTGCTCGTGCGACACTTGCGGGGTCTCGGCATCGACATAGAGTTCAAAGAACCGTCGAACGTATGAAAAAGAAAGACATCATTCCGCAGGATTTCGAAGCAGTCGCGATGCGGCTCGCTTCGCCGGATCGCATCATGGAGTGGTCGTACGGCGAGATCACGAAGCCGGAGACGATCAACTACCGCACCCAACGGCCGGAGAAAAACGGCCTCTTCGACGAGCGCGTCTTCGGTCCGGAGAAAGATTATGAATGTTACTGCGGCAAGTACCGCGGCATCCGCTTCCGCGGCATCGTGTGTGAGAAATGCGGCGTGGAGATCACCCGCGCGATCGTTCGAAGAGAGCGCATGGGCCATATCGACCTCGCGACGCCCGTATCGCATATTTGGTTTTTGCGCGGCATTCCGTCGCGAATCGCGCTCATGCTCGGCCTTTCCGCGGCCGAAGTCGAAAAAGTCGTCTATTTCGCCGGTTATATCGTGACGCACGTCGATGAAGAAGTGCGCAAGAGCCTTCTCAAAGATCTCGAACAGGAGTTCCAGCAAAAGACGAAATCGGCGGCCAGTGCCGAAGTGAAAACCGACCTCAAGGAAAAAGCGACGAAGGCGAGGAAGGAAATCGAATCGATCCAGCAGGGAGTCGTGCTCGATGAGGCGGCGTATCACCTCTTTGCGGTCAAATACGGCGCCATGTTCCGCGCGGCAATCGGCGCCGAAGCGCTTTACAATATTTTGAAACATATCGATATCGAGACTTTCATCAAAAAAGTCCGCGACGCGTATGAGAAATCCGGTGCGGCCGAAAAGGATAAACTCCGCAAACGCCTCGCACTCGCCGAATCGCTCTCGCGCGCGGGAGTCCGCCCCGAGTGGATGTTTATGACGCGCCTTCCGGTCGTGCCGCCGGCGCTTCGCCCCATGGTCGCGCTCGAAGGCGGCCGCCACGCGAGCTCCGACTTGAACGACCTCTACCGCCGCGTCATCAACCGCAACAACCGGCTGAAGCGCCTTCAGGCGATTCACGCTCCGGAAGTCATCCTTCGCAACGAAAAACGCATCCTGCAGGAAGCGGTCGACGCGCTTCTCGACAACTCGATGCGCCGGGGCGCGGGCGTCTTGGGAATCCTCGGCGGCCGCCGCCGCGCACTAAAATCGCTCGCCGATTACCTGAAGGGTAAGCACGGGTATTTGCGCCAAAATCTCCTCGGAAAACGCGTCGACTATTCGGGACGCTCCGTCATCGTGGTCGGACCGGATCTCGCGCTCGATGAATGCGGGCTTCCGAAACATATGGTGCTTGAGCTATTCCGACCGTTCGTCATCCAAGGACTCCTTGCGCGCGAACTCGCCTACAACATCCGCGGCGCCGGCCGCCTCATCGAAGATGAAGCGCCCGAAGTCTGGCCGATTCTCGAAGAGGCCATACAGAATAAATACGTGCTCTTGAACCGCGCGCCGACCCTGCACCGCCAGTCGATCCAGGCGTTCCGACCGGTTTTGATCGAAGGCAACGCGATCCAGGTGCATCCGCTCGTGTGCCCCGCATACAATGCCGACTTCGACGGCGACGCGATGGCGGTTCACGTGCCGCTCTCCGAAGGTGCGCAGCTCGAAGCCGCGAAGATCATGTCGGCCAATAAAAACGTCTTGAAACCGGGCTCCGGCGATGTGGTCGTCGCATCGAAACTCCTCGACATCGTGCTCGGATGCTACTGGATGACGAAGCTCGTCGAAAAGGCGAAAGGCGAGGGAAGCGCCTTCCCTTCCACCAACGCCGCGATCACCGCGCACGACTTCGACGCGGTCGATTTGCGCGCGAAGATCAAGGTTTTGCCGGGAGACAGCAAGAAATATGCCGCATTTGAGGGTAAGGTCTTCGAGACGACGGTCGGCCGCCTTCTTTTCAATTCCGTCTTGCCGAGCGATTTCCCGTTCGTCAACGAAGAGATTACCAACAAGCGCATGCAGCGCCTCGTGCAGGATCTCGTCACCCACTATTCACTCGACGGCATTCCGGCGATCCTCGACAAGATCAAGGCGTTCGGTTTCCGCTATGCGACGCACGCCGGCATCACGTGGTCTATTTCCGACGTCGTCGTGCCGAAAATAAAAGAAGATCTCGTTCGCGCAGGCCGCGAGCAAGCAGCCCGAGAGCTCGACAATTACAACCAGGGCCTCCTCACGGAAGATGAGCGCCGCCGCATGACGATCGAGATCTGGGGCAAAATCTCGGGCGATCTCCGCAAGAATGTCGTCGAATCGCTTGATCGCGCTGGTTCGGTCCACGACATGATCACCTCGGGCGCGCGCGGTTCCGTCGTCCAGCTTCACCAAATGGTCGGCATGAAGGGTCTCATCACCAACCCGCGCGGGGAGATCATCGAGTTCCCCATCACGTCAAGCCTCAAGGAAGGCCTGACACCGATCGAGTACTTCATCTCCACGCACGGCGCGCGCAAAGGATTGGCCGACACGGCGCTCAACACCGCGCGCGCCGGCTACCTCACGCGCCGGCTCTTCGACGTGGCGCACGACGTCGTCGTTCTTGAAGATGATTGCGGCACCAAGGACGGCATCGTCATCAACCGCCCCGGCAAGGAAAATATCGGAGGATCGTTTTCCGATCGCATCTTGGGCCGCGTGCTCGCCGAAGAGGCGGGCTCTCTCAAACGCGGACATCTCCTGAATCGCGACGACGCGAAAAAGATCGAAGAAAACTCATCCATCATGGAGGTCTCGGTCCGTTCTCCGATGACGTGCAAGGTGGCGCGCGGCGTGTGTCAGAAGTGCTACGGAATGGATCTCACGACGGGCGAACTCGTCGACGTCGGAGAGGCCATCGGCGTTATCGCAGCGCAGGCGATCGGCGAACCGGGCACGCAGCTCACGATGCGCACATTCCACACGGGAGGTGTGGCGACCGCGGGCGGCGACATCACGATGGGCCTGCCGCGCGTTGAAGAAGTCTTTGAAACGCGCCAGCCCAAACTCCCGGCCCTCATCTCCCGCGTCGCGGGCGTCGTTTCCGATATCCAGAAAGACGGCCAGGAGACCGTGATCACCATCGTTCCCGACGGCGGTTCCGCCGGAAAGAGCGCGAAAGCCGCGAAGAAAGACGCCGAATACCGCGTCCATCCGCTGCGCACCATCGCTGTAAAAGCAGGCGACAACGTCCAAAAGGGCGACTTCCTCACCGACGGCTCGGCCGATCTCGAAGAGATCTTCGCGCTTGCCGGTCGCGAGCGCGCGCAGGAATACATCATCAACGAGATCACCCGTATCTATGAACTGCAGGGTGTCTCGACCGCCCGCAAGCACCTTGAGGTCATCGTGAAGCAGATGTTTAGCCGCGTTTCCGTCATGCACTCCGGCGACACGGGCGTTTCGGCCGGTGAGATCATCGCTGATTTCGAATTCGAGCGCATCAACAAAACCGCGAAAGAAACCGGCGGAGAGTTGGCAAAGGGAAAGCAGCTCCTGCTCGGCATAACGGAAGTTTCACTCACGCGCGCGTCCTTCCTCTCCGCCATTTCCTTCCAAAACACGCCGCGCAAGCTCGCCGAAGCGGCCGTAGGCGGAGCGGTGGACCGCCTCGTCGGTCTCAAAGAGAACGTCATCATCGGCCGCCTTATTCCCGCCGGTACGGGCTTCAGAGGCTCGAAAAAGCATCAGATGATTGAAGCGATGGAAACCGAACTTGCCGCGCACATGCCGGTCGAAGCGCCGTCGGAAGAGAAAGCCGAACGCTAACTCTCTGCGATGACTTCAGTGAGCCGGCGTTCGCACTTTTCATACGAAAAGCGCATAATGGCCGCATGGCGGACACGGTACAGCAGATCAAGGACAAACTTTCCATCGTCGACGTCGTCTCGCAGTACGTGAAGCTCGAGCGCGCAGGCCAGGGCCTGCGCGCTCGATGCCCCTTTCACGCGGAAAAAACTCCTTCGTTCCACGTCTCACCGGAGCGCGGCACGTATCATTGCTTCGGATGCGGCGTCGGCGGCGACATATTCAGCTTCGTCGAGGCCATCGAAGGATTAGATTTCAAGGGCGCGCTTAAGGTGCTTGCGGAGAGGGCGGGCGTCGAGATCATATACAGTCGTGGCGGCAAGGAACAGAAAGACGGACGCGATCGGCTCTTCGAACTCATGGAAGCCGCGACGATTTTCTACGTCTCGCGACTTACCGATGCGGCAAAAGGATATTTGAAAGAGCGGGGAATCTCCGAAGAAACGTTCAAGCAATTCCGGCTCGGTCTTGCGGGGGAGTCATGGAGTGAGGCGTCCGACTATTTGAAGCAGAGAAAATATTCGGACACAGAATTGCTCGACGCGGGTATTTCGAAGAAAAACGAGCGGGGAAGTTTGACTGACAAGTTCAGGAACAGGATCATGTTCCCTATCGCCGACTCCGCCGGGCGCATCGTCGGATTCTCCGGGCGTATCTTCGGTGAGAAAGCCTCGCCGGATGCGCCGAAGTACCTCAATTCTCCCGAAACTCCCCTCTTTCACAAATCAAAAATCCTCTACGGCTTCGACCGGGCCAAGCAGTCGATCAGGAAGCATCAATGCGCGGTCCTTGTGGAAGGGCAGATGGATCTCTTGGCTTCGCATCAGGCTGGATGGAGCAATACTATCGCGGTATCAGGGACGGCTTTCACGCAGGATCATGCGACGCTTATCAAAAGAATGACGGATAACCTCGTGCTGGCTCTCGATGCCGACGAGGCCGGCATCAAGGCGGCAGGAAGAGCCGCGAGAGCGGCGCTCCAAAGCGGGCTTAATGTGAAGGTCGCGAAGCTGCCCGCGGGCCTCGATCCGGCCGATCTCATTCAGAAAGAGGGGAAAGAGACGTGGAGTAAGGCGATCCGTGATTCGAAAGATATCATTACCTTCCTGCTCGACGTACTCGAAGAACATGCGAAAAACAAAGATGCGTTCCGCCGCGCGGTGGAAGCGATCGTGCTGCCGTTTCTCGCCGACGTCTCGTCTCCGATCGCACGAGAACATTACGAACAAGAGATCAGCGAGCGTCTTATGGTATCGCGCGAGGCAATCGTCGAAGCACTCGCGAAAGTCCCTCGCGTGCCAAACTACAACGCCGCCCCTGAATCCAGGCCGAACGACGCGTCATACCGGGAGAACAAAACGTCGCCGCGGTCTCACCACGCGTACGGAATTTTGCGCTGGCAGCAGAAGCTCGCGCAGCCTCAGCTTGATCTTACCCGTCTTGAACGGGAGTTTGAAGAAGCCGTAGGTACGACGACATCGCACGTACTCCAACAATTGCCCGAAAAAGAAAAGGAAGCTCTCATATTTGCCGCTGAGCGGATGTACGCGAAGCCGGGAGCGCCGGAACGCGATCTCGAACGCGAGACGAAGACGCTGCTCGATGTCTTGCTGAAAGAGCGGCTCACCGCGGATCTCAAAGAGGCGACCGAGGCCTTGAAAAACGCCGAGAATACCGGAGATGCGAAACAGGCGGCTGTGTATATCGATGTGTGTAAAGTGTTGACAACTCGGATTGCGAAATTGCACGAAAAAGGATAGAGTGACCCGCTCGTGTTGGCCGCCGGAGGCACCGCCTCAAAAAGGCCCTCAAAACGTAATATTTTAGGGTTTTAGGCAGTACAACACGATATACCGCGTTTATTTACGCCCGATGAGGTGGGCGCAGCGCGCAAGTGATATGGCAAAGGAAAAACACAAGAAAACGACGCGAGGCAAAGCTTTCTCGGCAGGCAAACGCAAGAAAGCGTCAACCGGAAAGCGGTCGCGTTTGGCACGCAAAGCCGCTCGTCAGACGGCGCGCAAGCTGCGGCAGAAAGCGCGCAAGAAGGCAAGCCGCGCGTCGCAGTCGAACAAACAAAAACACTCCGGCGGCATCCGCGCGATGGGGCACAAACAACAAGACAAAGTTGAAGCGCTCATCACGCTCGGCCGAGAGCGCGGCTACGTGACCTACGACGAAATCTTGCGAGAATTTCCGACGATCGAGGACAACGTCGTTCTCCTTGAGGAGATGTATGAACGCTTCGGCGCCGCCGGCATCGACGTCTTGGAAGGCGGCGGCATGCTCGAGGATTCCTCGGCAGACTCGGTGCTTGCTTCCAAAAAGCTGCAGAATCGCCGTTCGGATTCGAGTTATGATAGCGTTCAGATGTATCTGCGAGAAATCGGCCAGTACCAGCTTCTCACCGGCAACCAGGAAAAAGAACTCGCGAAGCGCATTTTGCAGGGCGACGAAGAGGCGCGAAGCATTCTCGCGCGCTCCAATTTGCGCCTCGTCGTGTCGATAGCGAAGAAATACGTGAATCGCTCCCCCGATCTGACCCTTCTTGATCTAATCCAGGAAGGAAATCTCGGGCTGTTCAAGGCTGTAGATAAGTTCGATCATACAAAGGGCTACAAATTCTCGACTTACGCCACCTGGTGGATCCGCCAGGCGATTACCCGCGCGCTTGCCGACCAATCGCGCACGATCCGGATCCCCGTGCACATGGTGGAGACGATCGCGAAATACAAGCAAAAAGTGCGCGAACTCTCGCAACACCTCGGCCGCGATCCGCTTCCGGAGGAAATCGCCGCGGAAATGGGCATCGAACTCGACAAGATCTACACCATCCAGAAGATCAATCAGGACACCGTTTCGCTCGAATCGCCGGTGGGGGAAGACGACGACGAGCGCTCCACTCTCGGCTCATTTATCGCCGACGACACCATCGCTTCGCCGGACCAGGATGCTTCACGCAGAATTCTGAATGAGCAGATGATCGAAATTCTCGATGAGCTTTCACCAAAGGAGCGCAAGATACTCGAAATGCGCAACGGACTCACGCCCGAGGGCATCTGCTTCACGCTCGAAGAAGTTGGCAGGGAATTTGGCGTTACCCGCGAACGAATCAGGCAGATTGAAGCGAAGGCTTTGGAGCGGATCCGCTTTCACGAGCGCGCGAAGCAGTTGAGGAGTTACTAGTCCGCCAGACTCGCCTGCCGCAGGCAAGTTGAAGACAAAACTCTCGAGCGCTCCCGCCTTGGTTGAGCATCACATATTCAAAAATCTGTACGACCGTGGTGATTTTTGAATATTGATTCTTGTGTAAGATCGACATCAAACGGCCGGGCTGCAAAGAAGCCCGGCCGGTCGGCAGCCGATCATTACTTGATCTTACGCTGCGTTGCTGCGCGCGATGTCGCACTTCATGGAGTGCCGCACTTCGAGCGCGTCCTCGATATTGACGTGTTCGACGTTGATTCCGCGAGACGCGAAAATCGCAGCCGCAAATCGGATGTCGATGTTGAGCACCACCCACGGCTTGTAGGGATGTATTGCAAGCGCGTCGGCCAGCTTCACGGCTCCCTCGCAGATCTCGTCCTCGCCCAACTTCACATGATTCGTGATATACACGAGATCGAGTTCCGGCCGCTTGCCGATGAACGTCACCGCGTAGTCGAACGATCTCACCGGATTGGCGACGTAGTTCCAGCCCATGTGCCGACCAAGCAGGCCATCCTTCACGGACCTCTGGAAGTGATCGTAGAAACTCGCAGCAACCCCGATCATCAGCACGTCGGCATACATCGGCACTACTCCGCGAATGGTTCTCACTTGCATCGTCTGCTCCTCACGGCGGTCAGCCCCGCCTTTGGCAACCGGTAGGACAATACAGCATTCCGAACCATCATTCAAATCAAGCGCCTCGCGTGTTACATTGTTTTTATGCGGGAGGGTATACAGCCGGTACCGAATACGCCGGAGTACATCGAAGTAATAAAAACAGGGTTTAAAGACGCCGGTAACAAACTTCATTTTGAGTTCAAATTTGCACACCCCGTCTCTCCGGAGCGCATGAAAGAGATGTGGGGCGATAAAGAAAGCGCGATCCATAATATAATGCTTCACAGGTTGCAGGAGAAGGGATGGCTCACCGGAAACGGCATGAACGAAACCGTCCCCTTCAGCAATGCCGGGGAGCATAGCGACGACGGAAGAACGTGGACGTTTGAGTGCCAGCGTACCGATGTCGGGGACGAGGATGACGAGGATTGAGACTTCTCTATTCTATCTTATTATCGGCGCTCTAGAAAACGGCCGCGCTTTGCGCGGCCGTTTTGTGTCGAAGTCGAAAGGTGTTTATGAGGCGGCCACGTGAGCCCTCTGCGCTCGCTCGTGTTCGTACGCGGCCGCAGCGGCCTCGGCTTTTCTCTGCTCGCGGCGAAGCTCACGGCGCGCCGCGTACTCGTCGATACTCCGCTGGACGGCATCCGGAATCATCGCAAGCAACGTGATAACGATGCCAAACACGGCGGATGAGATCAACACGATCGCGAGCGGAGCGGTGAAACTCCACGAGAGCATATGCACCGCCACGAGCGCGCTGTTATCCATCGCGAAGACGACCGCGAATGCTCCGAGAAAGGCACCCAAAAGCAAGATAAATACCATACGTTATGCAATTACCTGATAACCTCACATGTAAAAGACGCTTCACTGTAGCCCTTATTTCATGTTGTAATGATGAAAATGTTATCATCAATACACACATGTCTTCCACAACCGAGCAGATTTGTGTATGTGACTTAGAGATCCTCCAAATCAAACGGCCGGGCAATCCACTTCAGTGGGCCCGGCCGGTCCTTGTCAGTAGCCGATTGGCTTGATCCAAGGAAGATCTCTCGAGAGCATCCCTTCGACATCAATGCCAAGGTAGCTGAGGATCGCTGTAATGATCACTACGAGAGCAAAGATCAGCGGCAGGATCTGTTGAACTCGTCCCATGAGCCCGGGAGGTCCCGGAAAGCCTGGGAGAAGCATGACGACCTCCTTTACCTAGTGACCAAGCTTGCGCAGGTCATCTCGCTTGATGAGACCTGCCCGGTGCCGAAGAAGATGACAGGGCCGACGCGGCCGCCGCTCATCGCAGCGCTCGCATAAAGGCCGTAGCCATATCGCACTGCTATGAACGCTACAAGCGCCAGCAGTGCGGAGAGGGCGACTTTTGCGTAGTCCATGGAAGTCTCCTTTTTAGGACATTATCCAGCCCGCCACGAGCGATATGATGCCGCCGTAGAGGCAGACGCATATCAAAAGGGCGAGCAGCGGGGCAGAGGCGATATATCCCCCTCCATAGGGGATACCGAGGACGCCAAGGGTTAGCCCAAGGACGCCCAGCAGGGTGAGCAGAAGCCATGTGGGCATGGGGAGAGCTCCGTTGCGGTTGTTCACTATTGTAGCCACGGCAAATCTACCCCTTATGCCGGGATTGTCCATCAGCGTGATCCGACCGAGAATGTCTTGGAAGGCGAGCGATGGCCTTTGACGATACGTACGTGTTTGCCAGGCACCTTGCACGCGAGCGCGAGGAGCTCGATAACGCGGGAATTGGCCGCATTGCGCTCCGGCTTCTCGCGCACGGCTATCTCGAAGCGGTCGTCGGCCACTTTTCGCACGCTCTCTCTGCGGACACCCGTTCTGACTTTCACTTTCACGAGCATATCCGCCATCTTCTCATTTTTTCGACTTTGTAGTAGGATGTCGCGCAATATGGCCGGAAAAAAGGGAAATTTGGCGCAGTTCATTCTCGAGCGCAACAAGAAGCAAAGCGCCGAATTTGCCTCGCCTGGCGCGCAGTTGGCTCGTCGCCTGTATCGTGCCCAGCACCCGAGCGAGATCATCGCGCTCAAGTGCATGGATGGCCGGCTCAACCTCGCGATCATGACCTCGACGCCTCCCGGCATCATCAAGCCCTATCGCAATATCGGCGGCAAGTTCGACCTCGGCTGGCCCTATTTCGGCAGGCTCATTCTCGACGACATCGAGTATTCGGTCTCGAAAGGCAGACCGACCATCGTACTCTCCACGTATCATTTCTCGAAAGGGGATGAGCATCGCGGCTGTGCGGGGCATGGGTACGATACCGAAGCTGCCCGCAAGGGCGCGATCAGGCTCGCGCAACAATTCATCTCCGCTTTCGGTGGCAACCATGTTGCCGTTTTTTCGATGGTCGTCGGTATCGAGACCGATCAAGGCGGGCTCGTTTTTCATGGCGAAGGGAAAGACACGTTCGATGTCGCCCGCCATACGGACGCTTCGGAAGACGGAATTCACAGCCACCTTCGCCACATGTTCCCGAAACTTCCCGAGCACATCATAGACGACCTTACTCCGCTCGTCGCGGGTAATCAGAAGTATGTCGAAGCTGTCCGTGCGCAAAGGCGTCCCATAGTCGAAATGGAGCATAAAGAACAGATCATCGCGGTCGGCCGCGGTTTCGACTGGCTCCATTTGCCGAATCGCGCGCTCATGATCGGGCCGTACGATCCGCAGTGGGAAGCGGCAGTCGCGGTGGCGGGCAACATCGTGCTCGGCAACATGAAATCCAAGCGAATTCCGGAAAGGGAAGGCGTACTCCTCCTCATCTCCGCGCCCTTCCGCTCGGTCGGCGCCGATCAGGGAGTTGCGGCGGAAAAAGTACAATTTCTCGAGCGGGAGGCGCTGCGCGTCTTGGAGGAGCGCGTGCCGAATATCGTGAAAAAATTGAAAGTCCTCGCAGGCACCGTCGACCTCAACACCCGCCAATTTCACGTCTTACGACGGTCATAAAAAAGAGCGAGCGCGAACCAGGCGGTTCGCGCTCGAATGTCCGACTGACAGAGCAGGTTCAGGCCACCCTGACCTCGCCGGTGATCCCCATGAACGCGTTGATCCGCTTTTCCGTCACCGACAGGGCCTCTCGGCACATCTCGGTTTCGGCGAAGCTTGCCCTGATGAAGTGGACGGGCTTCTGCTTCGGGATCCGGTTGAAGTACGCGTCGATCGCATTCTCTTCGAATTTGACGAACTGGACGCGCCGGATGAACGGAACCGATGCGAGAATGGGTTTCTCGTTCGCCATACGGGACGCGACGTCTTCCGGATTCGCGCGCGTGATGATGTACTCGGGCGGGCTGAAATGCTTGAAGAACGTCTCCACCAATCCGCCGTGCACCTCGTAGACCTGGTCGATGACGGGCAGGTCGAGCCTGAATTCGTGCGTCACCGCCGAATGAAGCAGCAGATTGAGTCCGAATCCGTGGAAGACAGCGACGACCTTCACGCCCTTGTTGAGCAGAGGCGCGATGCGCTCGTTGATGATCTTGCGCATCACGCCGACCATGCCCGCCCAGTCGGTCAAAAGACGCGCGAGCGGATCGGTGTCCCATTCTTCTTGCCACAGCAGCGGACAGGAAAGCGCCGGGAGTTCGCGCAAGAGGTCGATGGCGATCACTTCGACGCCGGTCGAGCACGGGTACATGCCCGGAAGATTGTGCATAAGGAACTCGAACACATTGTGTCGATACGTGTACCGCTGGCCGCTCACGGCGAGCCCGAGGAACCTCTCGTGGAGTGTGTGTCCGTCAAGTCGCGTCATTCGAGACCCCTTTCTATTAGAGTGGCGCGATCGGAGCATCCTATTCCGAAGCTAAAAAAAGTCAAAAAATCATGACGGGCAATGAAAAGCCCGGCTGTGCTCCCGCCGGGCTCGTTCCATACTATCGAACATTTGATTGGGCGCGGTTCTGCCAGGTCAATCCTGAAGAACCTTGCCGGATCCCGTAACGACCACATGCTGGTCGCCGATCTTGTGCTCGCCGGCCCCAAGTGCTCGTATATCCCGTACTTCCGGCGAATCCTGGTCGCCAACGTCGACACGCTTGCGAGGCGTTTCTGCCTTGCGGTCGCTCATCGTCATCTCCCTCATGTGGACGAAGTCCCGATGATATACTCGCCCCGTGAGAGAGTCAAAGGGACATATCCCCATCGCGCACTGGAGCCACTCCTCGCTCATGGCGTACCTGCGCAATCCGCTCGCATGGTACAAGCGCTACGTCGAGAAAATCTACGACACGCCTCACACGCCGTCTTCCATTATCGGGCGCGCGGGGCACGTGGCCCTGCAGCATTTTTACGGCGGCATCACGAAAGACGGAGCAATCGAGCTCGGCCTCGAGTATCTGCGCGATGTCCCGGATTTTGAAGTCAAATTCGGGAAGGCCGCGAGCCGCGCGGCGAAAAGGAAGAAGCGCGTCTCGATGGAGCATGAATATCTGCAAGCAATCTCGTTCTATTTAGAGCGCCCGCCCGTGCATTCGGTAGTAGGCGTCGAAGTTGCGTCTATAGCAGATGTGCCAGGCTTGCCGCTTCCAATAAAGGCGATATCGGATCTCGTCGTCGAATCGAAAGGGAATCGCGGCGAGCTCGATATCGTCGATCACAAATTTGTCGATTCTTTCAGCGCGAGCAAAGCGCAAAAGACGCTTTTCGTTCTCCAGGCCATATTCAACTACTACACGATACTCGAGATGTACCAGAAGCCGGTTCGGCGGTTCATCGTCTATGAATGCCGCAAGCGCAAGAATTTCGACGGCTCGCCGCAGCTCCGGAAATACGTCATCGAATATGCGAAGCACAAAGAGGACTTCGTCCTGTTCCGCCGACTGATGAAAGACGCGACCGAGCAGATCGTGCGCACGCGGGTATTCCTTCCGAACCCGTCGGATATGTTCGAAGGTGAAAACAGTTTCGATATCTACCGCCTCGGCCTTATCGACTCCTGACCTTGAGTTTGGTCTGACGCTTCTTGTTGATTTTCGGCAGGCGGATCATAAGAATGCCGTGCTTTTCGGATGCTTCGGCGAGGTCGACGTCGATTTCTTCGGGGAGAAGGATGGTGCGCGAGAAAGACCCCCAGTAGAGCTCGCGCTGGAAGTAGTCTTCGTCTCCCACTTCACGCTCATCTTCGCGGCTGCCGCTGATCGTGAGCATCTCGCGTGTGAGGGCGATGTCGATTGATTGAGGCTGCACGCCGGCGACGAGCGCTTTGACGACTATCGCGTCGGCAGTCTGGTAGATATCGACTGCGAGCTCGCCCTGCGCCTCCTCGCCCTGCCAATCTTCGCCGCGCAGATTGATGTGCGCATGTCGCTCATTGCCTTCGCCTTCGAAAACCGCGGGCACGCCGGAATCATCGAAATCATCCGCAGTTCCCGTAAGGCGGGCGAAAAATCCCGGTTTCTTGGTCATTGCCATAGTTTGCGTTTGACGGTCGGGTGGATGCGCTTTATGTACTCAAGCGCCGCCAAGAGCACGATAAGCCCGAGCCAGACTAATCCGAAGGTGCGCATGAGGTGCTGCTCGGGTGTATTCAGTATAAGGAAGTTGAAAAGTGAGTGCAAAGCCGCAGCGAGGATAACTCCCGCGGTGAGGAAGTAGCGTTTTGCGATGCGAGATTTGTAGAAAGAGAGCGCGAGCGCGACGCCGATCACGGAAGAAGAAAGCACGTGCAGAAGCGTCGCGCCGACGAAGCGCAGATTGCCCGTGAGGAGGGTTTGCATGAGCGTATCGCCCGCGAGCGGAGAAAGGAGGAAGAGAGTATTTTCGGCCGCCGCGAAGCCGAGTGCCACGGTCACCATGTAGATAACCGGATCGATCGGCTCATCGTCTTCGCGCCGGTGCAGCACCGTGACCCGCGCCATAAAGTACTTGATGCATTCCTCGAGCACCGACCAGGCGCTGAAGACGAGCGTTTGGGTCGCGAGGTAGGGCTGCACAAGCTTCTCGAGCGGGATGACGACAGCGACCGCGACCATGCCGCCCAAGAAAGCGAGCGCGATGAGCCGACGCGGCTCCGGATGCGCGCTGTCTTCGCGCCGCCAAAACCACAACCACGCGAGCGGAGGAAGCAGTCCTCCGGCTATCGCTGCGGTGACAGGTTCCCATCCGGGCATTGCTTTATTATACCGCTGGCCAGCGAGCGACCATGATCTGGTCGCTTTCTTTTTTGGGGAGCTGCTGCCAAACGGCTTCGGTGACGAAGGGCATGAAAGGGTGGAGGAGTTTGAGGCAGATGAGAAGGATCTCGTACAAGGCGGCGGCGCGCGACGAGCGCGCCGCCGCGTCATCACCTTTCAGTATCGCCTTCGACTCTTCCAGTACCTCCGCAGCGAATCGATCCCACACGAAATGGTAGACCGTATCGGCCGCGTGATCGAGCCGGAAATTGTCGATGTTGTCGGAAACCTCCTTCGCCACGGCCATTGCTTCTTCAACGAGCTCGTTGTCCCGTTGTGCAAGTTTAACTTCTCCCACTTCGGGGTGTTCCAGTACGAAACGGGCGATGTTCCATACTTTGTTTGCGAAGTGTTTGTATCCTCGCACGCGATCTTCCGAAAGCTTGATGTCGTTGCCCGGCGCTGCACCGACGATGAGCGAGAGGCGCGCGGCATCAGCGCTGTATTTTTCGATCATCGTGAGCGGATCGATGATGTTGCCGAGACTCTTGCTCATCTTGCGCCCCTGTGCGTCGCGCACCAGGCCGTGAAGATAGACATTTTTGAACGGAACGTCGCCGAGCAGAAATCCGCTCATGAGTATCATGCGCGCAACCCAGAAAAATAGAATGTCGTAGCCGGTCTCGAGCACCGAGGTCGGGTGGTAGGATTCCAAGTCCTTTGTTTTGTCGGGCCAGCCGAGCGTCGAGAAGGTCCACAATCCGGAGGAAAACCACGTATCGAGCGTGTCTGGGTCTTGCTCCCATCCCGCGCCGGGGTCTTCAACGCACGCTTTCGTTTCGTCGCCTTTATACCAAACGGGGATGCGATGTCCGAACCATATCTGCCGCGAGATGCACCAGTCGCGCAGGTTGTCTATCCAGTGGTAGTAGATCTTTTCGAATCGCTCCGGCATTATCTTGATCCGCCCGCTCTCGACGACGCTTCGCATCCACTCTTTGAGCGTGCGCATCTTCCCGTCCGGGAACCGTACAGATTTGTTGACTGCCACAAACCACTGCCGCTTCACCTGCGGCTCGATGATGCCGCCGCCGCGGCTGTTGGTCGCCACGTTGTGCATGTAGTTCTCATCCACCTTCACGACAAGCCCTTTTTTCTGAAGCTCTTCAACAATTGCCGCGCGCGCTTTCTTGATGTGCCAGCCTCGGAACTCGCCGGCGATATCAAGAAGGATGCCTCGGTCGTCGATGACCGGCGTAATCTCAAGGCCGTACTTTTGCGCGAGCTCGAAATCATGAGCGTCGTGAGCGGGCGTTATCGTCATGGCACCCGAACCGAAGCTCATATCGACGCCTTCGTCCTTGATGATAGTCGCGGTGATGGGGCCGTTTATCCATTCGAGTCGGATCTGCTGTCCGTGCTCGTACCGCGCATACCTCTCGTCAGCCGGATGCATGATCACCCACTTGTCGCCGAATTTCGTTTCCGGACGTACGGTGCCGATCGTGAACGGGCCGTACTGCAAGTAGTAAAACGGATCTTTTTGCTCGACGTATTCGATCTCATCGTCCGAAACGGTCGTTTGCAGCTTCGGGTCCCAATTCACGATCCGGTCGCCGCGGTAGATAAGGCCCGCGTCGTACATGCGCACAAACGCCTCCATCACCGCGCCATAGCGTTTCTCGTCCATGGTGTAGGCATAGCGGCTCCAGTCGAGACTGCTGCCCATCTTCTTAGTCTGATTGATTATCGTCGCCTTGCTTTCCTCGGTAAACTCACTGATGCGGCGCAGAAGCTCGTCGCGACCGAGGTCGTGCCTCGTCTTCTTCTCCTTCTTGTAAATATCGGTCTCGACCTTCGCCTGCGTCGCGATAGCCGCCGAGTCGGCACCGGGAAGCCAGAGCGTCTTATACCCGCGCATGCGGTGGTAGCGGATCAAAATATCCTCGATCGCGAGCATCGCCGCGTGTCCCATGTGAAGGGTGCCGGTTACATTCGGCGGAGGCAACACTATCGAATACGCACCCTTGTCGGCGTGAGGAAGGTTGTCGGGATTCGTGTAGCCACTGCGCTCCCAAAGCTCTAGCATCTTGGGCTCTTGCGCCGCGGGATCGTAGGGTTTGAGGAAGATTTCAGGCGCTTTTGAGGGCTCCATTGCGCTACTTTAGCACAGTTTCATTGCCCCGTTGGCGGCGAGCTTTTCGAGCTCCGCGAACTCATATGTTCGTGCGTGGAAGTAGCCCGCGAGCGCTATCATGAGCCCGTTGTCGGTCGAGAATTGGGGCGGGCAAACGAGAAGCTTGCAACCGACAGCCTCGAGTCTTTCTCTCAATGCGGCACGGATGTACTTGTTGGCCGAGACGCCGCCGCCCACGACGACTGCATTCGCGCCGCGCTCTTCCACCGCTCGCAGCGTCTTGCCGACGAGAACGTCGGCGGCGGCGTCCTCAAACTCCCGAGCGAGCGCACGCTTGTCATCGTCAGTTAATTGTCTGTTCTCGGTCAGTCGTAAAACGGCCGTCTTCAATCCCGAGAAAGAGAAATCGTAGCTGTTTTCATTGAGCATCGGGCGCGGAAGTTTGATATCGGAAGGAAAGTTCATTTCTCGTGCCTCTGCCGCCAAGCGGCTGATGTGTGGCCCCCCGGGGTAGGGGAGTCCCAGCATGCGCGCGACCTTGTCGAAGGCTTCTCCCACGGCGTCGTCACGCGTGCGCCCGAGATATTCGTACGCGCCGAATTTCCGCATCAGAATGAGCTCGGTGTGTCCGCCGGAAATAAGCAGCGCGAGCGCGGGAAATTCGAAGGTGGCGAGTCGGTCTCCACTCATCATTCCCATGAGAATATGTCCTTCCATGTGATTCGCGCCGACGACGGGTACATGCCACTGTACTGCGAGTTCATGCGCGAAGGTAATACCCTGCCACAAGCATGGTTCAATGCCCGGCCCCGCGGTCACCGCAATAACATCCGGCTTGTCTGACGATATGTTTCGCACTTTTCCGAGCAGCAGCGGGAGATTCTTGATGTGCTCATTTTTCGCGAGGTTTGGATAAATACCGCCGTATTCGGCGTGTCGCTGTGAAGCCACTTCATTTGCCAGCACCGAAAAACGAAAATCGCTGCCGAGTTCGCCGTCGGCTTGTATCAGAGCGATGCCGGTATCATCAGCTGACGTCTCTATACCTAGGACTTTCATTCGACGTGTTATAGCATAAAGGCGATGGAATTCCGATACTTTTCGCGCAACGGCGAGTTGCGCCCCATCGCCGAGGCGGATATCTCACTCGCGAATATCGAGTATCAGTACGGCTTCGGCGTCTATGAGACCCTGCGTATATCGAAAGGCGTCCCGTATTTCGCTCGTGAACACATCGAGCGCCTTCTGGAATCGGCGCGAGTCATCGGGCTGCAGCATTCTTTGTCGGCTGCGACGATAGCACAAAGTATCGCGGAACTTATTAAAAAGAACGAAGTAGACATTTGCAACGCCAAGATACTGCTCATTGGGGGGAAGACTGCCGCCGATGCAACGATCAGTATCCTTTGCCTCAATCCGCTCTTTCCCGACAAGAAACTCTATCGAGACGGCGTGCATACCATAACGGTGCAGCACGAGCGCGGTTTCCCGCATGCGAAGACCTTGAGCATGCTCGGCAGCTACCTTGCGTTCCAAAAAGCCCGCTCGCTTGGCGCCTACGACGCTCTGCTTGTCGATCGGGCCGGGAATATCGTCGAGGGGACGCGCACCAACTTTTTTTGCATCCACGACAAAACGATCTTTTCCCCGCCGGAAGAAAAGATATTACTCGGCGTTACGAGAAAGGCGGTACTCAAGGTTGCCGCGGAACGCGGATACAAGCTCTGGGAAGGCGATATACCGCTCGCACATATCGCCGACTATGACGGCGCGTTCCTTACGAGCACGTCGTCGAATATCCTCCCTATCAAATCCATCGATACGTTTACGTTCCCGGCCATTCCGAGCACACTCGGAGAGCTGATGCCAGCGTTCGACAAGTACCTTGACGATTGCGGGGGAAAAATGTGATTAGTGCGCGGTGAGGGGATTGAACCCCCGGCCTACCCTACGTCAAAGGGTCGCTCTACCACTGAGCTAACCGCGCTTCAATATAATATAGCAGAGCGAAAGTATTTTCGGTAGGATTCGGCGATGGAGCATCTATTGCTGCGTCCGGATAACATAAAGGAAGTTGCCGCCCGCGCGGCGGCTGTCTGCCGCGCGGGAGGCGTCGTCTTGTACCCGACCGACACGCTCTATGGCCTCGGGGCCGACGCCCTCTCCGACGAAGCCGTCGCGAAGATATACGAAATAAAAGCACGGGACACGTCAAAACCCATTCATGCTATCGTCGGATCTTTGGAAATGGCTGCGCGCTATGCTGAGATACCGGAAGTGGTTGAACGCATCGCAGCGCACGCGCCGTGGGGCAAGGTGGCTTTCATCTGCAAGAAGGCACCTGGGTTGGAAAGCGGCATTTGTCGCGGCATCGACACCTTTGGCTTTCGCGTTCCCGAGAGCGATCTGTGTGCTGCGATATCGCGCGCGTTTGGAAAACCGTACACGGCAACGAGTGCGAATACAAGCGGCGCGTCGCAGGCGCGCCGCGTCGAGGAGATAGTGACGCAGCTTAAAGCGCGATCAGCCGGTATTGATCTCGTTATCGACGCGGGCGAATTGCCCGCGAGCGCTCCCTCGACAATCGTTGATGTCACTCACGAAACGCCGGTGATCGTGCGCGAAGGCGCCGTTCCAGCAAGCAAAATCGAGCCATTTTTGCGGGATTGACGCCGCGGCACGCTGCCGTACACTGCCGGTATATTCATAATTCATTTTGAGCGTGCGTATGGACATGAATGATACAGGTAATCGGATTACGGCAGCGATCGTGGTAGTGATTCTCATTATCGGCGCGTGGTACCTCGGCTACTCGCGAGGCGGCACTTCGTCAAGCGAACCCACGCCAACATCGAGCACGGGCACTTCGACGCCGAGTTCGAGCGCGGGAGATACGGGCGGCTTGATGAGCACGGAAAATCCGTCCGCCTCGCCTTCCACTGTGACGGCGGGAGAAAGCGTCAATGTCTCGGATCAGGCGGCAGGTTCAGCCGTGAGGGTCGCGATGGTCACGCTCTCTCAGCGAGGCTGGCTCGCGGCGCGCGACAGCAGCGGCAAGATCTTGGGCGCGGCTCGCTTTGAGCCGGGTTCCAACACCGGCGTGAGTATCCCGCTCCTTCGGCCGACTGTCTCCGGAGAGAAATATCAGGTGCTCGTCTATATCGACGACGGCGATAATTCGTTCGATCTCCACAAGGACACGCTCGTCATGAATGCGGACGGCTCCGTCGCCGGTACGACCTTCAGCGCGCAGTAATCTTCCGCCCTCGTTTCTCTTTGAGAACAAATCGCCACGGCTTGTCGGTCCATGTGCCGCGGCCGGGTATGCCGATGCGAGGCGTGCGAACTATCGCACGCCTCGTTACGCGTTCGCCCCGGTCTTCCACCCAAAGGCCGGCTTTCCGTCCGAGCTTCATTCCGCTCAAACTCTTGTCGATACCGAGATGCTTCGTAACTTTGGCAGGACCGTCGAGTTTTACATCGGTATGCACTGATTCAAGCCCGCGGATGAGCACTGCGGCCGGGAAGTCCTTGCGCTCACAGACGAGATTGAGCATCCAGTGCATGCCGTACGTGAAGTAGACGTAGATGGTGCCCGGCGGGCCGAACATCGGAGTGTTGCGGGGCGTTTGCTTGCGGTGCGCGTGCGATCCTTTATCTTGAAAACCGAAGTATGCTTCTGTCTCCGCGATCTTGAATCCAAACGCTTGCTTGCCTATCTGGCGGACCAGGTATTTGCCGAGTAAGTCCCGCGCGACCGTGAGTGTCGGCCGGTCGAAAAAAGCGGGACCGAGCTTTTTGCGCATAGATGCGCATCATACACCGAAGCGATGCTTGCATAAGTTCAGATACATTTGGCACTCGGGTAGAACCTGAGGAATGAGGCAATTTAATATCTGGAAGGGAGTGCGCGGGGCGCGGCGTTTGTACAACGATACGGTACGGTGGCACCATATGGCCACTGAACGGGCGAAAAAGCGATTAACAATCATAGCGTTTTGGGAGAAGCATGGAGGGGAGGCGACGGTCGATGCCTTCGGAGTATCAAGACGGACGCTGTTCCGTTGGAAGGCGAAGCTCCGGAAGGGCAACGGCCACGTCGACGGCCTGAACGAGAGAAGTACCGCACCGCTGCGGCGCAGGAAACGGGTCTATCCTCCGGGTTTCCTCGAGAGCGTCATCACGCTGCGAAAGGACCATCATCGCATCGGCAAGAAGAAGATCGCCTCCCTTCTCAACGTCTCAGAGTCATATGCCGGACGCTGCCTCTTCGATCTCAAGGAACGCGCTCTTCTGCCTGCGGGAACAACACTCTCGTTGTACGCGAGGAGTGGACACTTGCACGAGAGAAAACCCATGTATCGCAAGAAGATACGGCGATCGCACAAGCGAGGTATCGAAGTCGATACGGTCATCCGATTCGTGGACGGCATCAAGCGCTACATCTACACCGCCATCGACGTGGAGAAGAAGTTCGCCCTCGCCGGAGCGTACACCAACCACTCGTCGGCCTCTGCGGCTGATTTTCTCGGGAAACTCCGTACGGTCGCTCCCTTCGACATCCAAGAGATCCAGTCCGACAATGGAAGCGAGTTCGCGCTCCGATTCGAGGAGGCCTGTACAGCGCTCGGTATCACGCACTTCCACACGTATCCGCGTTCTCCCAAGATGAACGCTCACGTCGAACGCTTCAACCGGACGCTCTCGGAAGACTTCATCCAGCACCACCGCGGAGCTCTTCGTGACGATCTGAAGCGCTTCAACGAACTCCTGATCGACTGGCTTCTGTGGTACAACACCGAACGACCTCACCAGTCTCTTGGAATGCTCTCTCCACTGCGCTATATTGTCAGGGACTTAACAGCACACCAGTGCCAAATGTACTGGACTAGTACAATGCTTTGACGTCACGCATAATTAAGTCTAGAGTATTTGCGCTCGCCTCCGGTTTCCTGCGCGTCGTTATGACGCTCGGGAGCTCTGGAGGAGAGAGTAGCTCTTTCAGTGTTGAAGCGGACTACTCGGGAAGGGAGTGACCATGCCTGGTGTCGACCGATGTCTCACGGGCAGTATCAACGGCATCTCGCAAAACGGCGACTATGCCTTCGTCAACGACGCGGCGGCGATCAACGGCTACCGGGGTGACCCACCGCAATCGGTCTTCGTGCACATCCGTCAGCTTGAAGGAGATCGTTTTCATGAGGGTATGAAGATCGACTTCAATGTCCGTCCCGGCAGGAACGGTAAGCCGGAGGCCTACGATGTGATCAAGTGCAGTAGGCACTGAACATTCATGCATTCATAGGCGGTAAGTCTTTGCAGCCCGCCCCCGGTCTCGAGGGCGGGCACGATTTATATATTCGCGCGTCAAAAAACTGTATGATGACCCTATCGGGAATCGAACCCGAGTTAACAGCTTGAAAAGCTGCTGTCCTAACCACTAGACGATAGGGCCCCGTTTATCCTCCATAGCTTTAGCGACGGAGGGCTTCGCCGATGGCTTCGCAGGGAAAGGCTGCGAAGCGGCGAATGGTGAGCAGTTTAGCGCATTTTTCTGCGCCCATAAAGTGTGGTATTTTGTCCGCTTGGAGAGGTGCGTGAGTGGTTGAAACGAGCGGTTTCGAAAACCGCCATACCGAAAGGTATCGGGAGTTCGAATCTCCCCCTCTCCGAAATGGTGTACACTAGAGCACTGTCATGCTGGGGTCAGATATTTTCAGGAAATTCGCCGGCGGATCCAGCATCTTTTCCCTCACGATCTTTTTGAGCGCGTTTTTGCTCTTCGTCATCCAGCCCGTCGCGGGCAAGCACATATTGCCGTACTTCGGGGGAAGTTCTTCTGTATGGGCGACGTCGCTCCTCTTTTTCACCGGCATGCTTTTCGTCGGCTACGCGTATGTCTACGTTTTGACGACGCTTGACGGGCGCACGCAGGTGCGGGTACATGCGAGCCTCGTTTTGCTCGCCGCGATCGCGACGCTCGTCGCAATCCGTTCGTGGCACTCGATGTACCCGTCGCTTGAGGGTCTGGCGAGCGTTTCGCAGCCGTCGCTTGGCGTCCTGCTCGCGCTCTTCTTCGGCATAGGCGCGCCATACTTCGTGCTCTCGACGACCGGCCCTCTGTTGCAGTTTTGGTATGGACTCACTTTCGATAGGGAACCGTATCAACTCTACGCGCTCTCCAACGCCGGCTCGCTCATCGCGCTTTTGGCGTATCCCTTTTTGATTGAGCCGCGTCTTTCGCTGCACGAGACGGAAAATGCCTGGGTGCTGCTTTTTGCGTGCTATGCGCTCGCGAGCGTCGCGATTTGTTGGGGAGCGAAGCGCGCGGGCCGCGTAGCGGCCCGCGCTTCCATTCACTCGCAAGACGAGACGAACACGGGCACGCGCGCGCTCTACGTCGCGCTCGCGGCACTGCCTTCTTTCCTCATGGTCGCGACGACGACCGAGATCACGCAGACGATCGCGCCCGTGCCTTTGCTGTGGGTCGTGCCACTCGCGTTCTACCTCATCACCTACATCCTTGCTTTTCGCGGCTACGGCAGCTCGATCTTTACGCCGCTCATCCTGCTCGGCGCCTGCGCCTTCGCCTACGTGAGCACTGCAACCGACGTTTACCACGTCTCGACTCAGATCAGCTCGTACCTCTTCTTGCTATTCGTGGCCGGTCTTTTCGCGCATGCCACACTCTATAGCCTCCGCCCGAAAACGCGCGAGCTGCCGCTTTTCTATCTCCTCCTTTCCTTCGGCGGCATGCTCGGCGCGCTTTGCGCCGGTATGCTGGCGCCGCTGCTTTTCGATTCGTTCTGGGAATTTCCCTTCGGGCTCGCGCTCGCCGCCGCAGCAGGCGCGCTTGCGCTCTCGGAGCAATTTTTCCCGCGCATACTCGACGCCGGCAGGATCAGGCTCGCGAAAATCATCATGCTCTTCGGGATCGCCGTACTCTTTACGCGTCTCATGGCCGCGCCGTATGAGTATGAGGTGCCCTTCGTCGCGTCGCGCGATTTTTACGGCGCGGTGCAGGTGAGATTCCACAACGCCATGACTTCGCTCATGCACGGCACGACGCTTCATGGCATCCAATCGACCGACCGCTCGCTGCGTTTCCTGCCGAGTTCGTACTACACGCCGGGGAGCGGGGTAGGGCGCGCGATCATCTATGAGCAAGATTTGCGGCGAGGGCAAAAAATCAAAGTCGGCGTCCTCGGGCTCGGTACGGGCTCGATCGCGGCGCATTGCCGGAATGGACAAGGGGGACGTACGGGCGATGAATTCGTATTTTATGAAATCGATCCGCGGATCGAGCGAATCGCCCGTACGTATTTCTCCTACCTTGCGCACTGCAAGGGCTCCGAAGTCCGGCTCGGCGACGGGCGGCTCTTGATGCAGAAAGAATTGTCGGAAGGCGCGCCCGGCAATTACGATCTCGTCGTGATGGATGCTTTCGCCGACGACACCGTGCCCGCGCATTTGCTCACCATGCAGGCGGTGAAGCTCTATGCCGCGCATGCGCGCACTCCAGAGAGCATCATCGCGATCCACACCTCAAACCGCTACCTCGACCTCCCCCCGGTCATTTTCAAGGAGGCGGCCGCGCTCGGCCTCAACGCGATGATGATCTGGGATAACGGCGAATCGAATCCGGGCGGCAGTCCTTCGCAATGGGTACTTCTCGTGAAAGACCCGACCGTGTTCGGAGCCAACGTTTTCGCGCATGCGAGCAGCTTCGTTGCGGACGTTGATCAGGCGCCGCTATGGACCGACGACTACCAGAGCCTCTTTTCGGTCGTGGATCTCGCGATGCCCTGGTAGCCCGAGACCGGCTTACTCATCCGGCGTGCGCTCGCTTCGTATGATCGTGACCGGAACGGGAGGGATCATCGGCAATCCGTCTTTCAGCGGTCCCACGACGATAGACGCGGGGCCCGTGTATCCAGTGAGATCGGCGTCGATCGAAAATGTGTAGTAGCCATTTGCCTGATACTGCGCTCCGCGCGGCGCGATTCCTTCCCATATCGTCACATCGCCTTCGATCGGGATAGTGCCGTCGGTCACACGAACGTAGACGCCGCCCTCTTGATTGTCGAATGCCTGGCTTTCCGCAATACCCGTGATCTCGAATGTCGTGCTTGCCGTCGTTTGCCCCGCAAAGGGGTAGGAGATATGGATTTGCGGCGCGCGCGGCGCGCGCAGGATCTCAAACACGGCGATGCAAAGCAAGAGACCGGCGAGAATTGCGAGGACAAGGAGATTCTTTTTCATACGGCTATTGTATACCGACGGTCGTCGATGCGGCTTTCGACGGCCCGTCGATCGTCGTGCAGGCGAGGATGAACGTCGTCGGACTCGCGAGTGCAGGCGTCGTAATCGCGCCGTTCAGATTCGTCTTTCCGGCGTTATCCGCAGTAAACCGCGGGAAGGCCGGGCTCGATATCACGCAGGAGTCCATGCCGGTCGTGATCCAGCCGAGCTGTGATTTCTCTCCGCGCTTCACGGTCTTTGGATTGGCGATCAAGATGATTCGCGGAGGTTTACCCGTTTTTGGCGTCGAGGTTGCGCGCCCATCCGGAGCAGGAGCCGACGTTGCCGAAGGGGACACCGACACGCCGACGCTGCAGCTTGTAGGGGAGGACGAACCGGCGGCGCCGTAGACCGTGAGCGTGTAGGTCGTTGTCACTGCCGGGTTTTGCGTCATTGAGCCGGAGAGCGGCACTGAACCGAAGCCGGACATAATGGCGCTCACGGCATTCACGCTCGACCAGGTGAGTGTCGTCGCTGCATTCGGCGAGACGGTCGTAGGCGAGGCCGATATCGTGCACGAAACGATGTCATACCTATTCGGCGTTCCGGTATTCGAAGCCGGGAATGCTTGTTGCGGCGGTCGCGGTGGAGGCGGTTGACCGCCTTGCGAGCCCATACCATCGGCACCGGCACTATTTCCTTGCATGCCGTTCTGTCCGGAAGGGGAAGCGCCAGGACCGCCCGGATAACCCGGACCTCCGGGGGTGCTCGGGCTCGGTTCTGTCGGGCGGTTATCCTCGAAAAGATACTCATCTGGCTTTTGCGGATTCGGCGCGCCTTTCGGCAGCGTATCGTTGGTCGCCGGCAGCGGAGCTTTCGTATCGGGATTTATGATCGGTTTCCCTTCGGGATCGACAAGAAGGTCCACTTTATTGTCCGGACCGATGGACCCTTCGGGGAGCGGAAGCGTACCGACGGCGTTGCCATCCTCGTCGGTAATATCGTGCATAACGAGAGGATTGATCGTACCTCCTCCGATCATTTGAGGCTGATAGGAAGCCCTGTCGCCCATTCCGCCTTTTGCGAGCTGCGCCGGATCGAGCCCGCCGGCGTGCGAGGGAAACATGCCGGTTTCCCAGCTTCCGGCCTTGCCGTAATTGGTGGGTCCGAGATCGTAATGCATCCAGTCGCGCGTCACGCCGCTTCCGAAATAGCCGCCCCAGTTGCCGCGGCTCTTGAATTCCGGGAACAACTGATCCTGGTAATGCTTCACGTTTTGCATGAAGATGCGATACGGCTCGTACGACGAAGGAGTCTTAAGCCAGGAGAGCGGTTTTCCTTGCGCGTCGTGCAGCTGTACATCGCACGCGAGCGCGTACGTGCCGCCCTGGTAGGTCCCGCGCTGTTCGTGATACGAACCCGACCCGTTGCGGTCTCCCGCGCATCCGTTCACCCGCGCGTGCCAGCCGGGCGGCAAATCCTTGGTCGCTTCTTCCATCGCCTTGCGCACAATGGGATGCATCGTCGTCGTGACTCCGGAGCCGGGACCGCCCCAGCCATAGAGGCGCGGTTCGGCGGATCTCGGCGGGGTCGCTGTCTTTGCCGCCTCGCCGTCTTTGCGCTTGGCGGTAAATGTCTTCCACTGAGCATCGCAGGGCATCGTGCCGTTGGCGCAGCCGCGCGAGAGGGCGGCTTGCTTCCGGAATGCCTGCTCGCAAGCGGATTTGTCGCCGAGCGTGCACTCGAAAGCCGTACCTGTCTGCGGATCCACCATGTACGGGCCATTCGGCGCGGGCACTTCGGGAGTGCCTTCGACCGGAGCACCGCTGCCTTTCGGCGTCGCATAGTCGCGGACGTTGCAATATTCGCACCCCGAGGAGAATGTTGCGCCCATGTTGGAATAATTCTGGTTGCCGTTGATCTGGTTCGCGATATTTTGCAGATCCGAAAGTCCGCCGCCAAACCCGACGTACCACACGGGCATGTTGGGTTTACCTATTTTGTTGAGATAGTCTTTCATGCCTGCGGGATTCGGACAGCCGCCTCGCTCACAAATGATCGCAACTGCCGCCGGATGCTGCGCAAGCGGCATGAGCCCGTTTAGGCCGGGATTTTTGACGGCGACGCCAAGACCGTTTTGTTGCGCAAGGTCCATGGCCTCCTTATTTGCTTCGAGGGAATAGCCGTCCTGGTTGTCCATCTCGACATAGGGGATGTTCTGGTTCTTGTAGTGGGTAAATTGACCTTGAAGGTTCTGCTTGAACCCGGGACCGCGCGGATCCGGCCGATCTTCTTTGTATTGATTTCCGGTACCGGTTCGCGGAAGATAGGGTCCATACTTTCCCGCTGTCTGTCCTTGCGTGAACATATTGACGTATCCTATGCAGGCATCGGCATTGCCACACTGGCTCTTCGAGCCGAAGAATTGCGTTTCAACGACCCGGCCGCGCGTATCGCCGCCTCCGCCTCCTCCGATAAGGTAACTGAGCGGCTTGCCGGCGAGCGCGCCAGCGCCCGCCCCCGCCGCGCGCGGCATCGGCACGGCCTTGAGACCGGGTACTCGCGCTTTAGCAAGTTTTTCCTTCAATTCTGGCGGCGGTGGATCGCCTTTGCAACCTCCTTTGGGACACCGAGAGCTCTGCATACTCGCGACCAATGAGGGGAAGATATCGTTTCCGTTTGTCAGTAATTTGTTATACTCGGCGGCTTTCTCTCGCGTCAGCGGTCCTAGGAGTCGCCACGAGACCTGTTGGCCCGTAGGATAAACAGTATTGCCGGAAGGAGTATAGCCAGCGCTCTCAGCAAGCGGCGCGTTGATGTCGATGCCTTTCCCCGTCCACGGCGACGGGCCAATATCTACCTGACGCACCACGCGACGCTGCCCGTTCGGCAGACGTACCAGAAAATACTGCCCAAGCGTCGCCCAATTATAGAGCGCGATGCCCGGTTCAGTTTGCGGTGCGCCAGGAAGTGCATTTTTTCCGTTATCGCCCGCGTCTCGCCACACGTATCGACATCCAGCGTACGGTCCCCAGCCACACTGACCGAATAAAGAACTTCTGGCGGAGTTGGTGAAAGATGCGGTATTTATGCCAAGCGGTTGCTGTTCTAGCGGCGCCGCTTGTGCGCTGCCAGCGAACTCTTTTTTGAACGCATCCCACACCTTCGCGAAGATATCGGCAAGTTTTTGCAGCGTCGTGCGCTGCTCGTCGTTTTTCTGCGCGTTCGCCTGACTCAACCCTTCGGCGCCCGGTACTCGCGGCGCTTGCGTGTTGAGCGGCTGCCCTTGCAGCTGTGTGGGAAGCGACGGAGTGTTCGCATCAGGTGGCGTCGCGGCGGTCGTTTTGGAGGGAGGAGTCGCCGTCGGCTTTTCAGGCTGCGTCAGATCGGAGACGCCGGTGCCCTTACCTTTCGCCGCTTCTCCGCGCGCTTGCGCTTCACCTTCGATCGTCGAAGGTGCTCGCGTCGGCTTGAGATCGGGCGAGGTTATGGTACCGCCAGAGGTGCCCTGCCGGTTTTTCGAGTCTGTCGGAGTCACACTTTGCGCTTGCGCGATCTTGTCGCCTTGCCGCGCGGTCTCCGAGGAGCCGGGGGAGTTCGTGGTAGGACATGTAGGAAGCGAGAGATGCGCTTGTCGCTCCTGCGCCGATGCGCTCGCGGGCAGGCAGATCGTCGAAGGCACGGCAGATTCGGCATCGGGCACCGTCGGTACGCTGCCTTTGATGATATTGGGCGTATATGCGAGCAGTGGTTGCGGAGCAAATGCTGCCGCGATTCCCTGCGCTTGAGGTGAAGTTGGCGACCATGAGAAAGACGGAAACGGCACGCCGGAAGCGGGAGATGAGGGATAAGACTGCCCGCCTCCTCCCTGACCTGATTGTCCCGTCGCTCCGGCGTCGCCGCCTTCGCCTCCTCGAGCCTTCGGCGCTTCGCCGGATGAGAGCTTGGCAGGGCTTGGTGTCGGTTGTTTTTCGGGTGTGGTGCCTTTTGCGGGCTTTTCTTTCTCCGGAGTCGGCTCCGCCGCGTTCTTTTCCTTCGTCGGCGCCGGGGCTGATTGCGGCGGTTCGGACGGCTTCGCCTCCGCGATCTTCGTCTTGTCTTGCGGCTGCTCCGCAGGACGAGGCGGGACCTCGGCTAGCTTCGGTTGCTCTTGGGGCTGCTCTTTTGGCTGCTCCTGCGGGACAACCTGCGGCTCGGGAAGCTCCTTTGGCTTCACTTCCACTTCCGGCAGCGTCTCGGCATATTTTGGCGTTTCCTCCGGTTTGAATTCCGGGACAGGCAGTTCGGTCTCGGGAATCACCTCGACCGGGATCACTTCTAGAGGCGTGCTCGGGCTGTAACGAACGCCCTGCGTGATGGAAAGGGCGCGCTCGCGATTCCACGCGGCGCGTAGCTCTTCGAGCGTTAGCGCACCCATGCCTTGGCGATCGTAATCCTCTTGCAGGGCGCTCCCGAGTTCGCGCGCTATGCTGACGCCTGAATCGGGGTTCTGGCCGCGGTAGAAGGGCGAATCGAGACTTTCCAACCACTTCGTATACGAGTCTCCGGCGGCTCCTTCACCGGTGCCGAGGTACCAGTAGCCGTACCCTTTTGCTTCGAGATAGGCCGATCCTTTCCCCGTAAGGCCGTAATCCTCACCGCGGAATATCGAGCACGACGATACGCCGCAGAACGTCGCGGGCAGATCGCTTCCCGAAAATTCGCCGGCCTTTCTTTTCACCTCTTCTCTGCGCGCGTTCCAGTCTTCGTCTGACATGCCCTCGGGGCGCGCGATAACGGTGGGAGGCGGCGTCGAGGGGCCGCCGGGCTCCGGTTTCCAGGGCGACGGCTCTCCGGGAGTAAGACCCTTCATCTCTGCCGTCAAGGCTTCGCCGGATTTCTGCGCCGGAAGCGGTTCTCCGTACGCGGCGAGTTGCATATCGATGTCGTTGAAAAGGCTCTGGCGGATCCCAGACGGGCAGCCCGTATCAGGGCACACCGCGCCCGTACCGGCATCGGCGTAAACATTGAGCTCATGCTGTATGTCCGTCGAGTTGGCCGGAGCGTCGGGAAGAGCGGGTTCAGTACCGTTGAAAAACCCTCCGACGCTCGGATTGGACCACAGGTCGCTGCCAAATTCGGCGATCGCGAGGGGCGCGGAGAAACCGGTGAAGACCGAATAGAGCGGCGCGTAGCCCTGGTCGTAGAATTTCTCGATGTCGCCGACCACGAGCTTATTGGTGTCTTGCAAAAGCTGCCAGTATTCCTGATACCACGGAATGCCTTGCGTCGCAGGTACGTTACTTTCAAATCCGGTACTGCCCGAGGATCCGGGAGTCTTGGTGTAGGTGTAGTATTCATCGACGCCGCCCGGGCCCATCGGCGGATAGGTAAGCGCATATTGATCCTTGAGCTCCGGAATGTACTCGACGATCGCCGCTCCGGTCGTTTCGGGATACGGCGCGGGATTTGCGTACCCTGATATTTGGGCATACACGGTCGCCTGATCGAAGTCTCCCCGATTTGCCGCGAGCTGCGCGCTCGCTTGCGCGAACGCGTCTTTGTTGTCGGGCGTTGCGTAAGAATAGGCGATGATGCCGCCCAAATAATCCTCGGAACCGGCGACGGCTTGCTGGATCGAGCCGATCGTATTCGGCGGATTTTCGAGCGTCACGGGCGCGCCTCCGTACGAGGTAAATTCGACTTTGCCGCCGGAGGCCATGAGGCCGCGGATGAGCGCGAGATCCCCCTCACAATCAGGGCCCTTGATACAGCTACCGCCGTCCCATTTGACTTTGCCCGGCAACTTGGAAGCCTGTTTCGATTCGCAGTCTTTATGCTCCTTGCTTCCGGTCTTGCCGGCGCTATCGCACGGGTCTTTCTCTTTTTTGACGTCGGGCTTCCCGCTCTTGGCTTCTGAGACTTTCTCGGTCGAAGTTTTCGTCGAGTCTTTGTCTTTCACCGCGTCTTTCGGAGACTCATTGCTCGCATCGGAGGAGTATGCGGCCTCGAATCCGGCCTCATCGACCGACGCGATAAGCGCGCGCGAATCGGGATACAACGTCGCGCTTCCGAGCGAGATCCCGCTTGCGACGAGAAGGGAAAAAGCGACCGTGAGGAAGCCTTTGAAAATATAACCAACAAACCCCTCGTCTTCAGGGTGCATATACGCATTGAATGATAGCAATGAAATTCCAGAAAACGTTCATCTTCCGGGTTCGTCTGTGAATTTGCAGTATTTTGCCGGATTGACAAGCGAGTCGGACTGGATAGAATGAGTTCGTTATGCATCGCGCAGTCATGATGATGGCAATGATGACCTCCCGACGCGGAGAGCTCCTGCCTGCATAACTTCCACAAAGTATCCAGACAAAAGCCCTCCGCAAGGAGGGTTTTGTTCTTTTACGTACGACGTTGGAGCCATCAGGCCGGCCGGGAGATTTCCTTGTCAGCCGGTGTCTCCAACTTCATCGAGAGGCGATTATGAACACACAAGCGACAAAGCACGAGATGAAAAACAGGCGTTCGAGTTCGAGCAAGGACAAGAACAAGAACGGCCACGTCGATCTCACGCACCCGACGCATGTGTGCGTCATCAACGGCGGAAGTCCGCTCGACAGCATCGTTCATCGCCTCGCTCGGAGCGTCGATGAGCGGAAAGCGTGAGCGCGGGAATCTCGAAGCATGACCGGCGGGCGCTGTGGCCCCGCCGGTTTTCTTTTGCTAGTATGTCCGGAATGGCGCGCAATTTTTTCGAACTCGCGAGAGGGAAGTGGGCGCAGCACAAATTCCTCTGCGTCGGGCTCGACAGCGATCTCGAAAAGATCCCTGAACACCTTCGCTCAAGCGGCACGCGCGAGGGGATCGTCGCCTTCAACCGCGGCATTGTCGACGCCACCAAAGACATCGTGTGCGCATATAAACCGAATCCCGCCTTTTACGAAGCGCACGGCGACGAAGGTTGGGACGCTTTGCGCGAGACGATTCAATACATCAACGATGCAGCACCGGAAATTCCCGTGATTCTCGACGGCAAGCGCGCCGACATCGGCAACACCAACGACGCATATGCGGCTTCCGCCTTCGATCACTTGCATGCCGACGCACTCACGACGCAGCCGTATCCGGGCTACGAGGCGCTCTCCGCCTTCTTCGAGCGCGAAGACAAAGGCATCTTCGTGTGGTGCCGTTCCTCCAACGGCGGTTCCGGCGAGCTGCAGGATCTAACGGTGAACGGAGAGCCTCTTTACATCGTCGTCGCGCGCATGCTTTCAAGAAAATGGAATGGCAGAGGCAACTGCGGCTGCATTGCCGGCGCCACGTATCCGGAGGAGCTTGCGAGAGTTCGCGAGGCGGTAGGAGATATGCCGATCCTCGTACCGGGTATCGGCGCGCAAGGGGGCGATGTCGAGAAAACCGCGCGCGCGGCGGCGGATATGAAAGGCGCGGGTATGATCATCAGCTCCTCGCGCGCCGTCATCTTCGCCTCCGGCGGAAAAGACTTCGCCGCCGCCGCGCGCGCGAAAGCGCAGGAACTTCATGGCGCGATTATGAAAGCGCTGTAGAATGGCTCGGTATGTCCCTCACCGAAGATGAAGTACTCGCGCTCCTCCAGAAAGTCGGCGCATTTCGAAGCGGCCACTTCGTTTTTACCCACGGCGCCCACAGCGATACCTATGTCTTGAAAGACGCGATGTACGCCTATACGCGCGAGACCTCGCAGGTATGTCGCGAGATGGCAGAACGTTTTAAAAACGACCGTATCGAAGCCGTCATCGGTCCGGCGATCGGCGCGGCTATCCTGGCGCAGTGGACGGCCCATCATTTGAGCGAGATGGCCGGCCGCGATGTCTTTGCCGTCTATGCCGACAAAGACGGCCAGGGCGGATTCATTATCAAGCGCGGCTATGATCAGGTGATCAGGGACAAGAATACGCTTGTAGTCGAAGATCTGACGACGACCGGCGGCTCGATCAGAAAAGTAGTCGAAGCCGCGCGCGCTGTCGGAGCAAAAGTCGTCGGCGCGATCGCGCTCGTCAATCGCGGCGACGTCACCAAGGAGGCCGTGGGCAATCCGCCGCGATTCGAATCGCTTCTCACGGTGCATCTCGAATCTTGGGAGGGAAAAGAGTGCGAACTGTGCGCGCGCGGCATAGCCATCAATACGGACATCGGCCATGGGAAGGAATTTCTCGCGCGCGCGCGAAACCGCTAGGCCGGCATGCTATAATGGCGCTCCATTAGTAATTAGCGAATTGTAATATGCGAAATATTTGGATTTGGGTAGTTATTGCGATCATCGTGATCGGGGGCGGATATTGGTGGATGCAGCGTACTCAAGCTCCGGCGATGAGCGACGACGGTACGCCAGCGGCAGTCGATGCGGCGGAAGATGCCAACGCGAATATGCCTGAAAACACTCAAATGTCGACCTCTTCGGATGCAAACGCGATGCCGGGAGACGCAGCACAGACGAGTGCCGCGGTTTCCTACGACGGCAAGTCGTTCACGCCTTCGACCGTCACGATCAAGAAGGGCGGTACGGTGACATGGAATGGCCCGAGCGGCATGTGGGTCGCGTCCGGTCAGCATCCGGAACATGCCGGGTATGATGAGACGACGCGGGCCGAACACTGCGCTTCTGGCTACAAGGGCCCGAAGCCATTCGATCAGTGCGCAAAGGGGGCCAGCTACTCATTCACGTTCGACAAAGCCGGCACCTGGTCGTATCACGATCACGTCAATGCGTCCGCGTTCGGCAAGGTGATTGTTCAATAGCTTCGAAATGCGGTAGAGTGTCCGCATGAATAATGCGGATTTTCCCGAAGAACTTCTGCTCCGTTTGCGGCGGGCGGAAGTTCTTCGCTATGGCGAAAATCCCCACCAGAGCGCGGCGCTCTATTTCGATCCCGCGAATCCGCGCCCTGGCGTTGCAGTGGCGCGGATTGTGCAAGGTAAAGAACTCTCGTACAACAATCTGCTCGACGCCGACGCGGCGTTCGAGTGCGTGGCGGAATTCGACGAGCCGGCGGCGGTCATCGTCAAGCACACGAATCCCTGCGGCGTCGCCATTGCCGAGAGCGCGCACGAGGCGTACCTCAAAGCGCTCGCATGCGATCCCGTTTCGGCTTTCGGAGGCATCGTCGCGCTCAACGCCACACTCACCGAAGCGCTCGCGACCGAGCTCGTGAAGCTCTTTCTAGAGGTCGTTATCGCGCCGGATGCGGAAGATGAGGCTCTCGCGATACTTTCAACGAAGCCGAACGCGCGGGTTTTGCTCACCGGCGGCATGCCCGACCCGACCGCGCGGCGCACCGTCGTTCGCTCAATCGCGGGCGGCTTGCTCGTACAGAGCGCCGACGACTCGGTTATCGACGGCGAGCCGAAAGTGGTGACAAAGCGCGCTCCGACGGCCCGCGAGCTTGAAGAGCTCCTGTTCGCGTTCACCGTCGTGAAGCACGTGAAATCAAACGCGATCGTCTACGCGAAAAATGGCGCGACAATCGGCATCGGAGCGGGTCAGATGAGCCGCGTATACTCCTCGAAAATTGCCGTGCTCAAGGTCGCCGACGCGGGGCTCACGCTTAAAGGCTCCGTGATGGCATCCGACGCTTTCTTTCCTTTCCCCGACACCGTAGAGGAAGCCGCGCGCGCCGGCGCGACCGCCATCATAGAGCCAGGCGGCTCGAAGAACGACCAAGCTTCGATCGACGCCGCCGACAAGACAGGCATCGCGATGGTCTTCACGGGCATCCGCCATTTCAGGCACTAGGCTCTCTTGAGATTCATGTAGATATCCTCAAGTGCCCGGACGGCGTCGCCGGCGGCTATGTTATTTTGATGGTACAAGATGTCGGTACAATCACCCGCCGCCCAGATCCTCGGGTGCGAGGTGCGCTGCGTCCTCGAGTCAATCTTGATCATGTTGAACTCGTTCATGTCGACGACGCCTTTCACCCACTCGGTATTCGGGATGAGGCCGATCTCAACGAAAACACCCTCCACGTCGGCGCGATGTTCCTCGCCCGTCTTGTTGTCTTTCCATCGCACGCCGGTCACGAATTGATTTCCCTCGATTGCGACGGGCTCCGCGTTTGTGTACGCGTGCATCTTGGGGTTTGCGAGCGCCGCATCGACGCTGATCTTGTCGGCTCTGAATGCGTCGGTTTTATGAAGCAGGGCCACGCTCTTGCAGTAGGCGAGTAACTGAAGCGCCGTCTCGAATCCTGCGTTGCCGCCGCCAACGACGAGTACATCCTTGTCGGCAAAGAGAGGCCCGTCGCATGATGCGCAGTAGGTAAGGCCTTTTTGATCGTACTTTGCGGCACCGGGGATATCGAGTCTTCGGCGATTTGCGCCCGTTGTCACGAGCGCCGCCCCGGCTTCGTACGTCTTACCATCTTTGGTCGTGACGCGCACGAGCGCATCGGTGGCTTCGAGTTTGGTCGCGAGCGCGGGAGAGACCACCGTGAGCCATTCTCCGGCGTAACTCTCGACGTGTTTTTTGAGGCTCGCCGCAAGTTCGGCTCCTGAAATGGAGGGCGTGCCTATCCAATTTTGCACGTCCGTCGAGACGGTGCTCTGGCCGCCCCATTCGTTGGTGATGAAAAGCGTCTTGAGGCGCTTGCGCGCGGCATATACCGCTGCGGCGGCCCCTGCGGGGCCGCCGCCAACAATGATAATCTCGTACGAATCCGCCATAGGTCGGACCATTATACCGCGCGCGCGATAGTCGGATTACTTTCTGCGCAAAAAAGATGGCAGCCCGCCCCACGAATCGTCGTCTTCCGCAGGAACTGCTTTCGCGAGCTCCACGGGTTTCGCCGGTTCTTTCGCTTTTTCCGGTTCGTTGCGCTTCATCTCCTCGCGAGTGCGCGGGTTGACCGGCGGTACGTCAGCATCCTTCTTGGCGGCAAGGCGTTGGGCACCCGCAAAAAGCGTCGCGCGCTGGACGGTCTCCGGGAAGCCCGTCGCGATGACCGTAACGCGCACCTGGCCTTTCTTGAGCGCCGGATCGGTGACGGCGCCGAAGATAACCTTCGCATCGGGATCGATCGCTTCGGTGATGACGTTGGCCGCATCCTGCACCTCGAGCATTCCGAGATCCTCGCCGCCGGCGACGGAGAAGAGGACCCCCTTCGCGCCGTGGATGGAGACTTCGAGAAGCGGGGAGTTGATCGCGGCGCGGGCGGCAATCTCGGCGCGATGCTCGCCCATCGCGGTGCCGATGCCCATGAGCGCGCTTCCCGCGTTGTGCATGATCGTCTTCACGTCGGCGAAGTCGACGTTGATGATGCCTGTTTGCGTGATGAGGTCGGAAATTCCCTCGACTGCTTGTTTCAAGATGTCGTCGCACATCGCAAACGCGTTCTTGATGCCCGTGTCGCGCGAGACGATCGTGAGCAACTTGTCGTTGGGGATGATGATGAGCGCGTCGACCGCCTTTCGAAGCTCCGCGAGTCCTTGCTCCGCGAGGCGCATGCGCTGCTGGCCTTCAAAACCGAACGGTCTCGTGACGACGCCCACCGTAAGCGCGCCGAGTTCTCGCGCGACTTTCGCGACGATCGGCGCGGCGCCGGTGCCGGTGCCTCCACCCATACCGCAGGTGATGAAGACCATGTCGGATCCTTTCACCGCTTCTTGGATCTCCTCACGTGTTTCCTCGGCCGCCTGCTTGCCGAGTTCGGCGTTCATGCCCGCGCCAAGACCGCGCGTGAGATTTTTGCCGACGTGGATTTTTCGCTTCGCTTTGTTTTTATGCAAATCTTGTCCATCGGTATTGATGGCGATAAAATCGACTCCCTGCACGTGGCTCGCGATCATGTGATTGACCGCGTTGCCTCCCGAACCTCCGACTCCTATCACTCGTATCCTCGCGAACGACTCGACATCGGGCTTGATCGCTTTGACCATAGTTGGCACATAGTACCATTTCGCGCCAAAGCGCAAACTTGACGTTTTGCAGGAGCCGTGTTTAATTCAGCGACCGCAACAACTGGAGGAAATTCCAATGGCTTGGCGGATCTTGCTCGTTGGCAGGGACACGTTTCTGCTTCGGAATACGCTGCAAAGCGGCGGCTTCGTGAGCGGGTCGGGGTTCGAAATGATCGAGGCGGGCGGCATCGATGCCGCTCTGCGCGAATTGAAAAACGATGATTCGATCGTCGCGGTCGTGGTCAGCGAAGCAGCGCAGCGCACGAAAATCCGGGCAGACGGTCACGATCGGGCGCAACAGGTTGCCGCGTTCGTGAATAACGCGCACCTGCTTCGTCAAATGCGAAACTTGCGGCCGCACGTCGCCGCTTGACCGCCGTCCTAGGGGTGGAGGACCGACCTTTGCCCCGATGCGAGGCGGTCTTCTATTTTATGCATATGAAGCATGTTCAAAATGTCTCACGGTCGTGAATGTTTTTGAACATTCCGATAGTAGTCAGTTGGTGGCATACGACCGGTTGAGAAGGCAATGTTAGGGCAGCAAACTGCGCAAACTTTGTTTGATCGAGTCCCATGCGTCGCTAAGTACTCCGCCAAAGGATGCCGTGCTGCTCGCGGTGTCTTCGGCATATGCCCAGCGGCAAAGCCCGTAGGCGACCGCCCATGTCGCATCGACCGACGATGACCGCGGCAAGTGTCCGATCTGTGCGATTTGCGACGGGAGCCGCAGTATCGCGCGCGCAATCTCGGCAGAAGTCGCAAGCCCCGATCCGCCGCCCGTGATCACGATACCGGCAGGGAGGAGGCGGTGACGCCCGATCGATTTCAAATGCGCGTTGACGAGCGTGTACATTTCTTTGAGCTGAGTCGCGACGATCGTATACATCTTGCGCTCGGGAATATCGGAGCCCGTGATTCCGCCGCGTTTCAGCGATTCGGCCTCGGTGAGCGGCACTTGAAATGTGAGCGCGATGGATTCCGTAACCGCATTCGAACCGGTCGGAAAAATCTTGAGGGAAATCGGTATGTCTTCTTCGAATACGACGATCGAGAGCGTCTCGGCACCGATGTTGGCGAGCACGACTCCCGCCGTCTTTTGGGCCTTGGTGAGAGTTACGAGCGAAGCCGCAAGCGGGGAGGCCATCACGCCTTCCACTTCCACGCCCGCCGCCTCGACGGCGTCGATACTGTCGTCCTGATGCTGCGAGAGCATCGTGATGAGGAGCGAATCGACGGCGAGTTTCGCGCCCTGCAATCCGAGCGGTCTGCCGTAGGCTTTATTGCCGTCCACTCGATACTCGAGCGGAATCGCATGGATGACGCTGCGGTTCGTGAGGCGCGCCGAAGCGCGCTTCTCGGCCTCCTTGAGCGCGCGTTCGATATCGCGCTCGCCGACTATCCCGCCCGATTGGGTAAGCGATACTTCTCCGGTCGAGCGTATCTCGTCAAGCCCGACGCCACCGAGCCCCACGCGCGCGCGGCGCACTTTTACCTTGGCGGCCGATTCGGCCCGCTGAAGCGCCTCGCGGATGCTTTTTGCCGCTTCTTTTGTATCAATAATATAGCCGTGGCGGAGGCCTCGGGAGGCCGCGCTCCCGCTTCCGATCATCGTAAGCGGCATTTCAGGATTCTCTGCCGGCGCGGCGATCACTACTTTGACGTGGTAGGTGCCGATGTCGATCCCTGTGTAGATTCGTTGTGCCATTCAAAACCGAATCGTCGGAGTATCCGGCGTTCGTTGCTGTCCATTATACGCCCATGCGCGAGACCCTTCAGATGAAGGCATCCGTGGACAAAAAGGTGAGCGAGACGATCGGAAAACGACATTCCGTAGAGCTTCGCTTCGCGTTTCGCCCTCGGGGCATTGAGGAAAATTTCACCCTCTGTTTTGGTGAGAGGAAAGGAAAGCACATTCGGCGCGTAGCGTTTCTTTCTATATGTCTCGTTCATTTCTTGAGCCAGTGCGTCTCCGCAGATGACAAGCGAGAGCTCATAGCGCGAAGGAAGCGCCGCTCGGGCAAGCTTTTCAAAGGGGATAGGCGGCATCGGGCCGAGCGAGGTCTTTCGTATCTCAAGCATTCTCTAGCGGGCGATCGGAGTCGTCTCGCCGAGTTTCGATTGCGAGGCACCCTCGGTCTGCGAAGTCTTTGCAAACGGGCGAGCGTTCATGCGGGTCTCCGGAATGATCTTGCCTTCTTTGACGAGCTTGCGGTATTCGGCGCGGCGCTTGAGTCGCTTGAGCGCGCGTTTTTTCTTGACGGTCTTTGAGGCGCTGCGAGAGTAATAGCGCGAACCGCGCACCGTTTTCACGAGTCCCGTGCCCTGCACGCGACGGGAGAATTTGCGGATGGTGGAAAGCGTGCTTTCGTTGCCGCTCTTCGAGACTTCGGCATTAATAGACATGTCGCGAGAGCATACCACAAAACACTGCAAAGGCAAAATGATGTATGAAAGAGATTCTACGCACGTGCTTCACTTCGCCACGCACCGACGCGGCGGCGCTTGAGGTAACCCGGCAATTCGGGAAGGGGAATCGCGTCTTGCGAGTTGGTCGCGACTTCGCGCACGAGGACCGTACCTTCCATCGCTTCTTTATGGCCCATGATGAGGATGTATGGCGTTGCGAGGCGGCGCGCCGTCATCATTTGCTCGCCGATACGCTCGTGCCAGATACCCTGGTGCACGGGAATCTCTGATCGCCGGAGCATCTCGAGGACGGAGAGAACGCGCCGCCTCGCTTCGGTGCCGAGATGCGCGAAATAAATTGCGGGCTGGACGTGCGAATCGGCTTTCCGCATCTCTCGCTTCACTCTTGTCTTGCCGCGCAGCTCGCAGGTAATAGAGAGAAGCGCGCCGTAGGCGGGGGCGCGCGTGAAGCGCGAGGCGAGCGGGTCGTAACGGCCGCCAAAGGCGAGCGGCACGCGCACGCCGGTCTCGGCATCGACACTCGATATTTCAAAAAGCGAATGTGACCAGCAATCGCGGCTTCCCAAAATCTGCGGATTTAGCTCGTAAGGCAGCCCGAAGATCTCGAGGTACTCGAGCAGTTCCCAGAACCTCCGGCGCTCGTCTTCGGTGAGATACTCCATTGCCTGCGGCGCGCGAGGCGTCGCCGGGTGGCCGCGCTCGATCAATTGCACGAGCGTTCCGAGCGGATCGCTCACGACGCGCGGACGAAGCGTGGGCGAAATCGATTCGATGTGTTTGCGCAAATAAGTTCCGACATCGCGTACGTAACGACCGGAAGAATCGGAAGAGCCGATATTGTTGATGGAAAGCAGCCTCCGGTCGATTCCGCTTTCTTCCGCGATCGCGCTGCCGACGACGATAAGCAGTGCTTCGGCGATGGCACTCGATGGTCCGACGATATGAAGTTCAAGCGAAAGCGAGGGCATGCCCGCGGAACCGGGAACCATACGCCACGCCAAGACCGCTCCCTCGCCCGGAATGCAATTGAGGCACTTGCGCGCAGCCGAAAGAAGCGTGCGCTCATCGCGCCGCGCGAATGAAATCTCCGACTCGACTTTTGAAAGCGGCATGATCGGTCGCTTCTGCACGTGCGAAGGAATGCGCGGTATGTTTTCAAGCGGTGCGAAGCCGTAATATTCGGCGACGCGGATCGCGCTGCCCAGAAATGCGGCAGTGTTCGAGAATCGCGTGTCCTTCAAACGAATCATTGAGTGTATCTTGCCTCGTTCGGGAAGAGGCCGATCTTGCCGAACGGGTACAGGCGCGCGAACACGCGTCCGACGATGTCATTGCGTGGCAGCGTCCCCCAGATGCGCGAGTCTGATGAAACGCGGCGGTTGTCTCCGAGCACGAAATATTCATCTTTCCCGAGAGTTACGCGCAGCTCGTTGACACCGCCGAGGTTTTTCGGATCGAGATACGGCTCGGAAAGTTTCAGCCCATCGGGATATTGCGTATTGATGACAGTCACGTTCTGCCCGGAAAGGACGATCGTGTCGCCCGGGAGTCCGATCACCCGCTTAATGAGCGCCCGACTCGTCTCTTGCGGAAGATCGAGTACTATCACGTCACCTCTCACGGGCTCAAAGAAGCGGTAGGTGACGCGATCGATGATGAGATAATGGTAATTGTCGAAATTCGGCTCCATCGATGCGCCGATGACGACGTACGGAGATGCGACGAAGAAGCGAACGAAAAGCGCGAGCCCGAGTGCGACGACCGTATAACTGATGAGAGATCTCTGCGCGCTTGGTTGAGTACCCGATGATGAATTTTTTTCAATCTCGGGCAGAGACATGCGCGATATTGTACTGTGCGGAGAGGATTGACACCAAGTGAAGGGAGTGTTGCATGTCTTTTCGGCGCAATGCGGGTCGCAGAGTACGAGATTTTTTTGCTAAAAAATCTCTCGGCGCTCGCTCCGTCGAGCTCACGAGCCTCCGCAACCCGCACTGCGCCTCAAAACATGGTGGGAGGAGGGAAAATAGGATAGAATACGCGGCTATATGACGTGGGTTATCGTCGGTTTGGGCAATCCTGGCGAGGAATATCAGAACACGAGGCATAATAGCGGGCGCATGGCGCTCGATTTTTTCCGCAAATCCGCGGATTTCGCCGACTGGAAGGAGGATACGAAGGCAAAAGCACGCGTCTCGAGCGGGATCATAGGAAAAACGGCGACAGTGCTCGTTATGCCCGATACCTTTATGAACAAATCGGGCGAAGCGGTCACCAAATTCGTCAAAAATCAGAAGGCGGCGGAGCGAATGATCCTCGTGTACGACGATCTCGATCTGCCGCTCGGAACGATCAAGCTCTCATTTAATAGAGGGAGCGGCGGACACAGGGGAGTCGAGTCGGTCATGAAGTCGGTTCGCACCAAAAAATTCACGCGCGTGCGCATCGGCGTCTCGCATTCGAGTGCTGCGGGCAAACTCCGCAAGCCCTCCGGCGAAAAAGAAGTCGTCGATTTCATTCTCGCAAAATTCCGGCCTGCGGAAACGGAAGCGATCAGGAAAATTCTCAAAAGAGTCGCCGAAGCGCTTGAAAACATCGTCGCCGAGGGCCCGATGAAAGCTATGAACCAATTCAACTAGTTGACAGGTTTGAGCGTCATCCTCCGATCCTTGGGCTCGAAGAAGGTGATCGTGAATGGATAGACCTTGCCCAGTTCGAGTCTGGAGCGTAGTTCGGCTTCATTCGCGAATTCGGAAATGTGCACGAGGCCCGCGACGCCTTCTTCGATCGAAGCGAGCGCGCCGTGCTTGTTGTACTTGATGACGACCGCGTCCACTCTTTGATCTTTGTGATATTTGCCGGACGCCGCTTTCCACGGATCCTCCATGAGCGCTTTGATGGAGAGAGAGATCTTGTCGTCTTTGATCTCGATCACTTTCACTTTGATGACGTCGCCTGATTTGTATCGCGTCTTCGGATTCTCCACGAGCGCCCAGTCCATTTCGGAAATATGCACGAGACCTTCCAGTCCTTCTTCGAGCTTCACGAACACGCCGAATTCGGTGGCACCGGTCACCAGGCCCTCGAGTACGTCTCCGACATGGTACTTTTCGACGAGAGAGGCGCGTTCAGAAACACCGGCGCCTTTTTCGCTAAAAATGAGCTTCTGCTCTTTCGGACTCGCGGTTATGATCATCACCTCCAGTTTCGTGCCGATCATGCGCTTGAGCTCCGCGAAAATCTTTTCCTTGTCGCCGTCCGGCACTCTCGGGTAGTGCGCGGGCGAGAGCTGCGAGGCGGGAAGGAATCCCTGGATGCCGTTCCAGTTGATGATGAGGCCGCCTTTGTTGGCATCGGCGACGGGCAATTCGAAGAGTGTTTTCTTCTGCATCGCGGTCTCGGCTTCGTTCCAAATGACCGCCTGGCGCGCTTCGCGAAGCGAGAGCTCGATGTAGCCTTCCGGATTGTCGGTGCCGACAATCTTCGCGGTAACGGTGTCGCCGATGTTGACGTTTTTCAGGGCTTCGCGCGCCGATAGGTACTCGCGGCCGTAAATGATACCGGTGCCGTACGGATGCAAATCGACAAAAACGCGCGCGCGGCCGAGCGCCACGACCGGCCCTTCGACGACATCGTCGAGCGCCGGCGGAGAACCCGCGCTCTGCAAAAGCTCGGCCATCGGGCCGCTCTTTTCTTGCACGCCGACCACTTCTTTCTCGTCTCCCAACGCAACTACGGATTCTTTATCCGACATGAAATGTTCGCTTCGGGACCCCGCTTCTTGCGCTACCGTGTCTTTCGGAAGCGAGGCACTACCCCTTGCGCACTATTAAATTGTATCCGGAGTATATAGATAAGCGTCGTTAAAGTCAAAGTCCAGGCCGCGAGAGAGCGGTCCGGACCGGTCGCATCCGTCGGCGACGCGACCTGCGGGGAGGCTCGGGCCGCGGTGGCGGATATTTTGAATGCCGCGCATCTCAAAAAGAATGCCCGGCGGGTATTGCCGCCGGGGATCGATTCGCAGCGCTATGTGCGCGCTATTCTTCACTGCCGTTATTCGCGGGCGCCTTATCCGGCGTCTTGTCGATCTCGACGATCTCGCCGACGCGGACGCCCATCTCCTCCAGCTTTCTCGCGATGCTCTTCATCGAAGCGCTGGTCAGCTCGCGCGAGAGATTGATCCGGAGTCCGGGCTCGCCTGGCTCGTTATTCGGATTGACCACCACGTTGAGGATCCTTTTGCTCGGCTCCTCCCACGTGATCGACGTGACGTTGTCCTGCGAGTTGACCGAGATGAATGCCTTGCCATCTCTCAACACGAGATCGAGATCGAGGCCGTTTGGCATCTTTGCCTTCAGCGCTTCAACCGCGGCCCGGGCTTGCTTCAGGAAATCCGGCTCTGCGATTGCGGGGATCGTAGCGACCGTGAGCGCGGACGCGATCGCGGCAGTCCCAAGTCTTGCAGACCATTTCATACAGTCCTCCAGGTTGCGGCCCTGTCGTGTTTTGCATGAGCGCAAAGAACACGCGGCCGCTTCAATCGTAGCGCGCTTCCGCGAGCGGTCAACGACTTTAGCCGATGCTCGATTGGCGCTATACTACCTCATATGATTCTGACATTTCACGAAGGAGCGTGCGTACGCGCTCAAGCCGGCGACACGACGCTCGTGCTCGGTCCGGTTTCGAAGAACTCGAAGGAATACAAACCGACTAATTTCGGCGCGGACGTCGCGTTCATCAGCCTGAACCATCCCGACATGAACGGCGCCGAAGAAGCGGGCAGGGGAGACAAGCAGCCGTTCGTCATTTCCGGGCCTGGGGAATACGAAGTGAAAGACGTGAGCGCCGCTGGTTTCCCTTCGAACTCGAAGTGGGGCCTGCCCGCGGATCCTGCAAGCGGCCGGGGAGGCGATCAGCGCATCAATACGATCTACTCCGTACATTTCGACGGCATGTCACTTATGTATCTCGGCGCGCTCGGGGATCTTGATTTGCCGCCTCACGTGCTCGAGATGGACGCACCCGACATTCTTATCACGCCTGTTGGCGGAAGAGGCGCGCTTGCGCCGGCGGAGGCGCAAAAACTCGCGGTGAAGCTCGAGGCGAAGCTCATCATCCCGATTCTTTTCGACGAAAAATCGCTCAAGCAATTCCTGAAAGAAGCCGGAGAAGACGTACGGCCGATAGAGAAACTCACTGTCAAGCCGAGAGATCTCGCGGGGAAGGAGAATGAAGTCGTCGTTTTAAGCGCCTAGCGAGCGTTCCGCATCGTGTATGGCAGTCAGCGACAAGATCAACAACCTCAAGCAAGGCCCGAAAGAGGACAAAGTAGCCGTGGCAAGCGGCATCGCGGTATCGGTCGTCGTCGTGCTCCTTGTGGCGTGGGCGATTTTCTTTTTCCGCAATATTCAGCGCGGCTCGCAGCAGCTCGATCTTGGCGGCGGCGCGCAGGATCAGTTTAATTTCTCAAACGTTCGCGACGCGCAGCTGCGATTGCGGCAAGAATACGGCACCGGCGCGAAAAACGACGAGCTCTTGGAAGTGCGCGATGCCGCAGCTTCCGGTCAGACGGGCACGCAATTGCGGAATTCATCGCAGCAGATCCAAGGCAGGACTCCGGATCAGTTCGGCACATCGCAGTGACTCACAGGCGTGGATGATGAAAATATCGCGCGATTTGTTCAAAAACACTCACGGTCGTGAATTTTTTTGGATATTTTTATGATATGCGCAATGGTGCACGATTTATGCGAATGATATGGGAGACGCGGACGTCAAAGAAGGCAGCCGTTTGAGCCGGGCGATCCTATATTTCGCGGCTTGCAAAACGGCTTAATTTTCCGCCGATTTTACTGGATTTTGACGTCAGTATTTGATATAATTTGAAATATTATGGCACGCGGAAAAGGGGAGGAACATGAAGGGAATTTCGCCCCGGTCCCTGCGTCGAAGGGCATCGTGACGAGGAGTATTTCGGCCGAGATGCGCGAGAGCTATCTCGATTATGCGATGTCGGTCATTACCGCCCGCGCGCTTCCCGACGTGCGTGATGGGCTAAAACCGGTGCATCGCCGCATTCTCTACGCGATGCAGGAGCTCGGATTGACCGCGAGCGCGAAGACGCGCAAGAGCGCGACGGTCGTCGGCGAAGTGCTCGGCAAATATCATCCGCACGGCGACGCATCGGTGTATGACGCGATGGTGCGCCTCGCGCAGGATTTCGCGATGCGTTACCCCCTCATCATCGGCCAGGGCAACTTCGGCTCGATCGACGGCGACAATGCGGCGGCGATGCGTTATACGGAGGCAAAGATGGCGCGCCTCGCGGGAGATATGCTGCGTGACATCGAAAAAGAAACGGTCGGATGGCGCCCGAATTACGACAACACGAAGAAAGAACCGGAAGTATTGCCTGCGGCGATCCCGAATTTACTCCTGAACGGCACGCTCGGAATCGCGGTCGGGATGGCTTCCAACATCCCGCCGCACAATCTGCGCGAGGTGTGCGAGGCGGCAATTCACCTCATTGAGCAGCCAGGCGCGACTACCGAGGATCTTTTGCGGTTCGTGCAGGGGCCCGATTTTCCCACGGGCTGCATCGCGTTCAGCCAGAAAGACATCGCGCATGCGTATGCGACCGGTCGCGGGCCGGTCGTCGTGCGAGGAGACGCCGAGATCAGCGAAAACAAAAAAGGCGATTATCAGGTCGTCATAACCTCGATTCCCTACCGCGTCGTGAAAGCCGATCTTTTGCAAAAAATCGCCGATTTGGTGCATGAGAGAAAACTCGAAGGCATACGCGATATCCGCGACGAATCGACGAAAGACATCCGCGTCGTCATCGAGCTGAAGCAAAACGCCAACGCGCAAACCGTGCTCAATTATCTCTACAAGCACACGCAACTTGAAGAGACCTTCCATTACAACGTCGTGGGGCTCGTGGACGGCGTCCCGCAAACGCTCTCGCTCAAGGCGCTCCTTGAGTACTTCATCGCGCATCGCGAAGACGTGGTGACGAAGCGCACGCAATTCGATCTCGCCCGCGCCAAAGAGCGCGAGCACATCTTACTCGGGCTCAAGAAAGCGCTCGATCACATCGATGAGATCATCGCGCTCATCAAGAAGAGCAAGGACGTCGACGATGCACGCGCCGGATTGATGTCGAAATTCAAATTCTCGGAGATCCAGGCGCAGGCGATCCTCGACATGCGTCTGCAGAAGCTCGCCGGGCTTGAGCGAAAGAAGGTCGAGGACGAGCTGAAAGAAGTGCAGGCGCTCATCGCCGAACTCGAATCTCTCCTCAAGAGCCCGAAAAAACTGATGGATCTCATCAAGAAAGAACTCCGCGAGATCATCGAGAAGTATGGCGATGAGCGCCGCACGAAGATAGTGAAACGCGGCGCGACCATCCTCTCCGCCGAAGACCTTATCGCCGATGAAGATTCGGTGCTCGTGCTCACCCAGGGGGGCTACATCAAGCGGACGAATCCCGCCGAGTATCGCCGCCAGCGGCGCGGAGGCGTCGGAGTCGTCGATCTCGACACCAAAGACGAAGATTTCGTCACTCAATTCTTGACCGCCTCCGCGCACTCGGACCTGCTCTTTTTCTCCGATCGCGGCAAAGTCTATCAGCTCAAAATGTACGATCTGCCGGAAGGCCGCCGCGCTACCAAGGGCAAATCGATCATGAACTTCATTTCGCTCGAGCAAGGGGAGACGGTCACTTCGATCCTCGCGATGCCGAAAGAAAAGAAAGCGGTCGAAGGGCTCTCGCTTTTCATGGCGACCAAGCAGGGTACGGTGAAGCGCGTCTCCGCGAAAAATTTCCACGAAGTGCGCCGAAGCGGGCTCATCGCGATCGGGCTCGACAAAGGCGACGCACTCATCTCCGCGCAGTTTGTCTACAAGGGCGACGACGTCATCATGACGACCGCCAAAGGCCAATCGATCCGTTTCCGGGCCGAGACCGTGCGCGAGATGGGCCGGCCGGCGGCAGGGGTGCGCGGGATGAGACTTGCCACGGGAGATTTCATTGTCGGCACCGGCGTTATTCCCAAAGGCGCGAAAGACGCCGAACTGCTCGTCATCTCTTCGACCGGCTTTGGCAAAAAGACTCCGCTTACTGAGTACAAAACGCAGGGCCGGGGCGGTTCCGGTATCCGGACGATGGCGATCACGCCGAAAACGAAACAACTCATCGGCGCGGCGGTCATTACAGGCGACGGCGAACTCGTCGCGATGTCTAAGAAGAGTCAGACCATCCGTACCGGGTTGGACGAGATCCGCTCCTCCGGCCGCGCCACTCAAGGCGTGCGCGTGATGAAGCTGCGGGAGGGTGATTCCGTCGCGTCGTTCGTGGTATTTGAAGCCGGTAAGGAGCAGGAGTGAATGCAATGCACTAGTTGCGGCGGCTGCGTACGCAGCCGCCGCTTTTTTAATGTTACGATTATTCAGTGATAAAACGATCGCTCTACATTCTCTTCGTACTCTTTGTTTTGGCGCCGTCGCATGCGTCGGCGGCGCAGATCGTCCTTACCTCCGGCAGCAGCTGGACCGTGCCGAGCGATTGGAACAACTCCGCCAACACGATCGAGGTAATCGGCGGCGGCGGAGGAGGCGGAATCGCATACTACGGAGGAGGCGGAGGCGGAGGCGGCGGATATTCGAAAGTCACAAATCTCACGCTGACCGGCGGACAATCTATCTCATATACCGTTGGCGCTGGCGGGGCTAGCGCCGGAGGCGCTGGCGGAGATACGTATTTCAATGGAAGCGCCTGTTCCAGCTCATCGGTTTGCGCGAAAGGCGGCACGGGCAACGCCGGATCAGGCGGCGCCGCTGCCGCCGCAGTCGGATCAACAAGGTACTCCGGCGGAAACGGGGGATCTCCCGGAACATATGCCTGCAACTACCCGGGCATCGGTTATGCGACGTTCTATGTATCCGGCTCCGGTGGAGGCGCTGCGGGCCCGTATGGCAACGGTTCGAACGGAAACACACCTCCAAACGGCGTTCCCTGGTGCGTCGTCGGTCCCGTTGGCGGCAGTGGTGACGCGGGCTACGGAGGCGCGGGCGGGACGCCCAACCCGAGCAACGGGTCGACTGTCGGCGGAAATGGATCAGAATTCGGGAACGGATACGGCGCTGGCGGCGGAGGCGGCGGCCAGGGCATGACGGCAAACGGCGGTTTATACGGAGGCGGCGGCGGCGGTAGCTCAGGCGGATCGACTCCGGGATCGCAGGGCATCATCGTCATCACCTACACCCCCATCTCGCCCCCCTCCTGCACCGTTACGCTCGCAACCAATCCTATTCCGTACGGCAACTCGACCACGCTCACATGGTCTTCCTCCAACGCCACCCTGCTCTACATCGCCAACGTCGGGTACGTCGCCGCATCGGGATCCACAAGCATCGGCCCCCTCGCTGCCACCAGCTACACGTGCACTGCCGAAGCCGCCGGCACGAGCGGCACACAGTCGTACACCGCCGCCGGCACGTACTCGTTCACCGTCCCGACATATGACACGCTTACCGCGCAGGTATGGGGCGGTGGAGGAAGCGGCGGAAAAAACTCCGACGGCGCGAACGGCGGTGATTCGAGTTTCGACACGATGAGCGCGGGCGGCGGAAAGAAAGGGATTCAGGATGGGAGTGGTGGCGCGGGCGGCATTGCGTCGGGAGGCGATACGAACACGAATGGTAATGCGGGAGGCAATGTCCAGAATTCCGTCGGCGGTACGGGAGGTTCTGCGCCGAACGGTGGCGCGGGAGGTGCGGGAAGTGAAATGAGCGGAAGCCCCGGCATTGCTCCCGGTGGCGGAGGCGGAGGCGGCAACGACAGCGGAGGCGGAGGCTCTGGAGCCTATGTTTCAAAAATGTATTCATCTGGTGCGCTTACCGCAGGGGGCTCGGTCTCTGTGGTGGTTGGTGCCGGTGCTGCGGGTCAATTTGGAGGCGGCTCCGGTGCTTCCGGCCGCGTTACCATATCCTGGACCGGCGCGACCACGACTGCGACCTCGAACGCAATGTTGCAAGTCGGCCCCCGCGCGACCATCTCGCAGTCCACCACCACCTCCGCCGTCGGCGAGCCGTTCACCGTCACGTGGAGCTCTGACAACGCGACCTCCTGCAGAGTATACAAGGTCTCTCCGATCGCGGGCACGAGCTCGTGGTCTTCGACGACCGATCCTTCCGGATCGCAGAGCGCCTCACCGACCGCCGTCGGCGAGCACCACTGGTGGAGTGAGTGCACCAACGCCTCCGGCCTCTTCTCGACCTCCACCATCATCTACCACACCGTGCAGAACGCCTCCTGCACCCTCGACAGCCTCACGCTGCAAAGCGGCGAATCACGCACCTTCTAC
>JBEEJY010000020.1:0-7858 GCA_041168925.1 Candidatus Parcubacteria bacterium
TACCACTTGCCGTCGACGCAGGTGTAATAGAAGGAGATGGCATGTCCGCCGAGGCCTTGGTCCGCCGGGATGAGTTGCTTTCCGTTCGGAATTGTTATGCCGTCGGCGCTCGTGCACGAGCCGCCAAAAGGCGTCGTGCTCGCTTTCATCGCGGTAGAAGTCGCAGCCGCGACCGACGGCGATGGCGCGTAGGTGAAGTAAAGCGTTTGCGTCGTGTGCGAGGAATCAGGGGGAGGTTGAACGTGGAGTTCCGGAACCGCCGGCGTCGTCTGCGGCACTGTTTGCATTAGCGCGATCTCCTGCATGAGGAGCGCGATGAGCTGCCGGTACAGTGTGATGAGCTGCGATTGGACGTCGGCCACATCGGCGTGCGAAATAAACGGCAGTGCGAAGACGCAGAACACGATGAGAATGATAAGCGCGATCGAGCCGTAGATTGTGTTCATACGATAACGATACCACGCCGAACAGGCACGCATGGCGGACGGCGGTGAATACCGAAAAACCGTGACGGCTTTGTTCATGCCGGCAATGTTTTGCGCGCCATTATTGGATCGTTGCAGTAGCATTTATAATTGTATGATGGCGCTGCGGCACCCTCACTTTCCGCGCGATCGCATTCCGCTCTCGGAAACCATCGAGGCGTGGATATTGCTCATGAGCATCGTCTTTGCGGTGTGGATCATCAAGAGCGATCTCATCGCAACCGTCGTCGCTCATACGAGCCAATTCCGGCTCGTCGGGAGTTTCGTAGAAGGGTTCTTTTTTACCTCAATGCTCACGACCGTGCCCTCGATCGTCGCGATACTCGAAAGTGCTTCATACGTTCCCGCGTGGGAACTCGCGCTCGTTGGCGCAGCCGGAGCAGTATGCGGCGACCTGTTGCTCTTTCGGTTCGTTCGCAGCCGGCTCATTGAGCATATTTTGCGGGCGGCGTTTAGCCCCAGAGTGATGCGATTCGGTCGCATGGTGGCGCTCTCCCCGCTGTGGTGGATATCGCCGATCTTGGGCGCGGTCGTGATTTCCTCGCCGCTTCCGGATGAGCTCGGGCTTCTATTGATGGGCTGGTCGCATATCCGCTTCGCCCAGTTCATTCCGCTCGCATTTGCGGCGAACGCCGCGGGTATCTACCTCATGGCGAGCGCAATGCAGCGTTTGTCTTAAACTCGCTCGACGTATTCGCCCGTCTCGGTATTAATACGAATCACGTCTCCTTCTTCGACGAAGAGTGGAACGTTCAATGTCGCACCTGTTTCGAGCGTGACGGTCTTTGAACCGCCTTGCGCGGTGTTGCCGCGGACATTCGGCGGCGCTTCGGTGACTTTTAGCTCGACCTTGATCGGCACTTTGACGCGGAAGAGATTGCCATCGAAGGAAAGCGTCTCGACTTCCATATTCGGTTTCAAGAATTGTCCCGCATCGTCGACCTTCTCGTCGTCGACCGAAAAACGTTTTGATTTGTCGCTCGTTTCGTGAAAGATCCACTCACCTTTGCGGGTGTCGTGGAAAATGAACACGGCTTTTTTCGTTTCGATCTCGGCCTCATCTAGCTTGTCGGATTGCTGGAAGGAATGCTCGATAACGTTGCCGCGAATGAGGTGGCGCAGCTTTGTCTGATTCACCGGACGGCGCTGCTGCTTCTGCATGATGTTGTTCCACGTGCAGACATACGGCTCGCCCTCGACGAGCACCGCAACGCCGGGCTTCACTTCGTTGTAGTTCAACATGATGCTGGGCATTCTATTCAAATACCGCCGTTTGTCCACCCAGCGCGAAAAAACGCCTGCAGTAGCAGGTCGCACAATGCGTATTGTGCAACTGCCTCTATTCTTCCGCGCTTGCCGGAGCAGTTTTTGCGGCGCTGCCGCCATCCTGGAGACCTTTTCGGATATCTTTGAGCAATTGATTGAGAACCGCCTTGTTCTCGCGCAAAAAGGTACGCGCAGCGTCATAGCCGCGGCCGAGTTTCGTTTCGCCAATCGAGTACGAGCCGCCGGAGGATTTCTCGACGATGCCGAGCTTTTCCCCGAGCGCGAGGGCTTCGCCCTCGCGCGAGATGCCTTCGCCGTAGAGCATGTCGAACTCCGTCTGGCGGAATGGCGCTGCGACTTTATTTTTTACTATCTTCACGCGGTGGCGCCCGCCCATGACCTCGTCGCCCTTCTTTATCTGGGCGATGCGGCGGATATCGATGCGCACGGAAGTGTAAAATTTCAGGGCTTTGCCGCCCGGCGTCGTCTCGGGATTGCCGAACATGACGCCGATTTGCATCCGAATCTGGTTGATGAAAATAACGACCGTCTTCGTCTTTGAGACAATGGCAGTGAGCTTGCGAAGGGCTTGGCTCATGAGCCGCGCCTGCTTCCCGACATGCTGCGCGCCCATATCGCCCTCGATCTCATCTCTGGGCGTGAGCGCGGCGACGGAGTCGATCACAATGACGTCTATCTTGCCGCTTCGCACGAGGCTCTCGACGATCTCGAGCGCCTGCTCGCCGGTATCCGGTTGTGAAACGAGAAGGGAATTGATATCCACGCCGAGTTTTTTCGCATACTCGGGATCGAGTGCATGCTCCGCGTCGACGACCGCGCAAATCCCGCCGCGCTTTTGCGCTTCCGCGACGACGTGGAGCGAGAGCGTGGTTTTACCGGAGCTCTCGGGGCCGAAGATCTCGATGATGCGTCCGCGCGGCAAGCCGCCGATGCCGAGCGCCCAATCGACGCCGATCGAGCCCGTAGGGATCGCATTCACGTCGACTTTCGGCTGGTCGCCCAATTTCATGATCGCTTCGTCGCCGAATTTCGTCTTGATCTGCGCAAGCGCGCGCTCGATATCGGCATCCGATCCTTTGCCCGTTTCTTTCTGAGCCGTTTTTTCTCGCTTCGCTCCAAGGGCCATAATCAAGTAAGTATCAAGCACTGCGCGCGAAGTATCAAGGGTGAGGCGTGGACGAGGAGGCATTTCCCGTTTCCTCAGCCGGCCCGACCATCGGCAGCGGCGCGTACACGATTTCAATGACTTTCCGGCTCGAGCGGCCGTAGGTATCCTTCGCATCCAGCACGATCCGGTTATATCCGGGTGCAAGCATGTACGGCTCGTCGAACGCGCCCGACTCGGTGACCGGGATCGCTCTGCCGTTCATCGTGAGCGATGCGATGCGCTCGGCCTTTCCTTTGACGCTGATAAGCGGGTCATGAACTCTCGTGACGCTCGATTCCACGGCGATCATCGGACCAAAGAGTAATCCTTGGGCCTCGAAGTATCCGTACCCGACGACGATGAGAAAAAAAACGGCGAGCGCGATCTTCGTGATTCGACTGTCTCGGTAGGGAAGCATAGCGACGCATTACACGTTCGGCCTGGCTTTATACGCGTTCTTCGGCGGATTCCTCCGACTCGCCGTCAATCTCGCCGCTGCCGGCATCCCGGATGGCACCGATCACGTCGCGTGGTTTCGCACCGTCGGCAGGGCCGATCACACCTCGCTCTTCGAGCATATCCATGAGTTTCGCGGCGCGGGCGTATCCGACGCCGAGCTTTCGCTGCAGGTATGAGGTCGACGCTTTTCCCGCTTCGATGACCGTCTGTTTCGCCTTAGAGTAGAGTTCGTCTCCTTCCTCTTCTTCGACGCTTGCCATGCTCGAAAAGATCGGATCATTCGCCCGGCCCGCACCCTCGGAGAAGTCGATCTCGCTTTGAAGCTCGCCCTCACTGTTTTTCGCGAGAAAAGCGACCACCTTTTTCACTTCTTCTTCCGATATGAACGCAGCCTGCAAGCGGCGCGGTTTCGACATCTCGCCGGAGAGAAAAAGCATGTCACCCGCGCCGAGAAGCTTCTCCGCGCCGCTGCCGTCAAGAATCGTACGCGAGTCGATCTGCGAGGCGACTTGCAGCGCGACGCGCGCCGGGATGTTTGCTTTTATAAGACCGGTGATGACCTTCACGCTCGGCCGCTGCGTCGAGAGCACGAGGTGAATACCGACGGCGCGGCTCATCTGGGCGAGGCGCACGATGCCCGCCTCGAGCTCCCGCGGATAGGTCGACATGATATCGGCCAGCTCATCGATAATGACGACGATGTAGGGCATCGCTTCCGGAAGCGGCTTATCGCCCTCGGGCCCGTTTTCGACAGCCGGACGCACGACGTTGGCGTGGTAGGAGGCGATATCGCGCACTGCCTCCGTCTCGAGGATCGTATAGCGCCGCTCCATTTCCTTCGCGAGCCATTTGATCGCGAGGATCGCCTTTTTCGCGTCCGTAATCACGGGCGTGAGGAGGTGGGGAATGGAGTTGTAGAGCGTGAGCTCGACTCGTTTCGGATCGACCATGATGAATCGCAGCCGCTCCGGGCCGCAGCGGTAGAGGAGGGAGACGATAAAATCATGGATCGCGACGGATTTGCCCGCGCCCGTAGCGCCAGCAACCAGTATGTGCGGCATTTTCGCGAGATCGGCGAAATGCGCCTGGCCCGTTATGGATCTTCCGAGCGTCATGAGGAGCGGTTTGTCCGAGGAGACGTACTGCTCGTCCTGGATGAGCGGCGCGAGTCCGAGGGTCGTGCGCGCGATATTGGGCACTTCGATGCCGACGAGCGATTTACCCGGTATCGGCGCTTCGATGCGCACCGGCGAGGCGGCGAGGGCGAGTTCGAGATTGCTTTGCAGCGCGACGATCTTGGCAAGCCGCACCCCCTCGGCCGGTTTCATCGCGTAGCGCGTGACCGTGGGGCCGATCGACGCCTCGTCCATCTCGACTTGAATCCCGAAATTCTGCAAAGTCCGCCTGATTATGTTCATGTTGGCCTTTACGTCGCCCACTTCAGGCTTGCCTTTGTTCTTCGCGAGGATGGAGATTGGAGGCGGCACGTAGGTGCTGCTCGTCGCCGCGATGATGGGAAATCCGTCCGATTCGATTTTTTTCGATCCGCCGAAAAAACTTGTCACGAGGTTTCTCTGCAGCTGATCGGCCTCGTCTTGATCTTGCGCCTGTTCTTGCGGGTTCGATTCGGCCACCGGCGCGGGCTCGCTCGCCGTTACATCGGGGAGCAGTTCATCCTCGTTGTCGCCGAGGAAAAGATCCTTGATGGCTTGCGCTGTGGCGCCGAGGTTCACGTCGAAAGCGACAATCAGAGAGACGATCAAAAAAGTAAGCAGAAAAATAACGGTCGCGATCGTATCCACGAAGTGTTGGATCGGATCCGATACAAATCCGCCAAGTACGCCCCCGTTGCCAGGGGAAGCGATGTTGACGAGGCCCAATCCGGCGAGAAGGAACACGATCATGCTGAAAAGCTGGAGGAAGCCGAAATGCCGCTCGAAGGAGCGAAAGATCAAAACCGCGAGTAGTCCGAGCGAGAGGGGTAGGAGCGTATAACCTACGCCGAGGAGCCACGAGAGCCAGTCGTACACCACCATCCCGAACGTGCCCCCATTTCCGATCTCGGCGAGAATGAGGAAAACCCCTATCGCGAAAGAAAAAATCGCCCCGATGCTGCGAAGCGCCTCGGAGCTGAGTGAGCGGCGGCCGAAGGTCTCATCCGCATCTTTGCCGCCGTTCTTTCTTTTTTTCATGGACAAATCATAGCACGCGTGACGTTCGCGCGAGCGGGCGACGCGGCGATTCAAAATGAGTGGCAAACGAAGGCGCCTTGCGGTTACGCGATGTCCTATATATACTTTATTTTGTCCGTTAGATTTATATCGGACATATGATATATCTCTCTCGGACATATAATGGACGATAGAAAGGACATTCAGCATCTCGAGATCTTATCCCGATTTTTCGAGAATTTTCATTTTCGTGCCAACACGTTTGGATTAAACCAGTCTGCGGATCGAGCGTACCGGAGGGCTGAGCGCATTTGCGCCGGTCTCTACCTAGCCACCAATCATGTGCGAGTGGAAGAGCCTCTTCGCGAGTCGGTCAGACGCTCGTCGCTCGCGCTTCTCCAACATGCCCTTGCGCTCAGAGATGAACTTAGGGCGTCGAACTCTACTCGTTCTCAAAATTGCGCAGCTTTGATAAGGAATCTCGCATCGAAAGTACTACTCCTGACCGTCGGAGGCTACCTGTCGGAGCAGAATGCGTCAATTCTCACACGCGCACTGGATGATCTTGCTTCTTTCCTCACAACCTCGCAGGGATCTCAATTGGCGGAATCCCTTCCATTTTCCGAGACCGATTTTCAAGATATCGGAAGAAAAGTTCTAAAGGACATAAAGGACACGTCTGTTGTAAAGAACATCGCGCCTGAAAAGGACAAAAAGGACATGTCTAATATAGTTCCCATAGCTCTATCTGTCTCTGTCCGAAAGCGCGGCATACTGGATGTGCTTTCTTTATCGAAAGATCTAGGAATCAAGGATATAGCGGCAAATCTTCCTGAATATAGCGAGAAAATGATACAGCGGGATCTTGTCGAGCTTGTCGAAGAGGGTAAAGTGCAAAGGGTAGGCTTGAAGCGTTGGAGTAAATATTGCCTGATGCGGCAGGCATAATAAGGGGATTCCGGGCCTAAAACATTCAATAATATGGGGGCTGAAAGAATGCCACTTACGGGCCGTCAGGGCAATTGACTCTGTATATGGCCTAGGGTATTGTGCCGGGCGATAACGGGTGAGCGAAGAATGTTCGAAATAGCGACGTTTTTAGCCCACAAGTTATCCACAAATCGCAGAGTCGCGCACAGAGGTTCTGAAAGCGCCCTAGTATATAATTGCGCTACGACATCTCTTTGAGATGTCAGAAACGCATAGGGGCGTGATGTCCTCTGTGCAGTTCATTGACATTTGCATAGTGAATCAATCGGGCGAGATATCGCCCAAGTTTTCGCTTCATGAGTATTCGTGAGGCTTCCTGCAATCCAGAAATGTCCGGTCACGATCGAACAACCGCACTTCCACTTCCATTCTTGCTGCTCATCCTGTCCGCTGAAAGGCGCTTCGGGGTTAGCAAAATTATCAGTTGTCTTCAGTTATTAGGTATTAGTAGAAGACACGAAACGCAGACGACTCCTCGTCGAAAGGGTGTCGTGTGCGCTCGGCGCTTTCTGAACATTACTTTGGAAAGCGACGGGGAAAGTTCATCAATTAACTATGAGTAAAGCATTAGCAACAAAAAATGTTGCGACGATCGCTTTGGCTCTTGCGATGGTTCTCGGATTCGCGTTCGCGTTCGCCACTCCGGCGAAGGCCGACACGGTTTCCGATCTCCAGGCGCAGGTCCAGGCATTGCTCGCACAAATCGCTTCTCTTCAGGGCGGCTCGACGATCGGCTCGACGGGCGGCACGATGAGCGGCGCGGGATGCCACACCTTCACGCAGAACCTCAAACAGGGTTCGACCGGCGGCGAAGTGATGTGGGTCCAGCAATTCCTTAACGGTCACGGCTTCCAGGTCTCGGCAAGCGGCGCGGGTTCTCCCGGCAATGAGACCTCGAGCTTCGGCGCAAAGACGAAGGCGGCGGTCATTGCATTCCAAAACGCGAACGCAGCCGACATCCTCGCTCCGGTCGGCCTCACGGCCGGCACCGGCAACTGGGGCCCGTCCACTCGCTCGAAGGCCAACAACGTGTGCGCGGGCGGCACGACCGGCGGAACAACCGGCGGCACGACCCCTCCTCCCCCGACGACAGGCGGAAACCTGATGGTCTTGGCGGGAGCGCAGCCGGCCAACTCGCTCGTTCCTAAGAGCGCGGCAAGCGTACCGTTCACCTCCTTCACGCTCACCAACAACTCCGCGGCAGCGGTCACCGTCAACAGCGTGACCGTCCAGCGCGGCGGTCTTGCTCACGACGCGGTCTTCTCCGGAGTCATTCTTCTCCAGGACGGCCAGCGAATCGGCAACACCAAGACGTTCAA
>JBEEJY010000021.1:0-3242 GCA_041168925.1 Candidatus Parcubacteria bacterium
CCTCCGGGCGACGGGCGGACATGGGTCATCCGGATGACATCGGGGACGACAAACGGTGAGCCGCTCGTCATAATGCAGACACTGCCTGCAGACCCGCCGGCCAGCTGGTTTGGCGGGGCGATGCGCGTCGCCTTGTGCTACGGATCTCTCAACGCTCGCCTCAACAACATCTTGCTATACCGGAAAATGAGCGGCGACTCACCGCAAAGAATATTACCCATGGACGGTCGCGAGGTATCCGTGTCACGAAAAGCGCAGACAACGCTACTTGCCGAATTCCGCCCGGAAATGATGATCGGAGCGCCCTCATTCGTGCTTCGGCTTGCAGCCGGTCTCGACTCGCAGGCGCGCTCGGGCGTGAAAGCGCTGCGTCTGGCCGGCGAACTTCTTACCTCGCAGAAGATGCGGACGCTCGCGGAATCGTTTCCGAACGCGGAGATCGTTTCGATGTATATAGCAACCGAAATAGGGCCCATCACGAGGCCCTCATGCGCTCATTTGCCTCCCAATCACTACCATCCGAGGAAGACCATTCGAATTGAAATAGACGAACCGGACGACAGCGGGTTTGGCGACATACTCGTAAGCACGCGCGTTGGCGGCGCGATTGCGATCCGCGGGTACCGCGTAGGCGACGTCGGCCGCCTCTACGAGGTCGCGTGCCCGTGCGGCGCCACGGAAGCGCTTGAAGTACAGGGCAGGAAAGGTTTCGACTATCTGAAGCTCGAGGGAGCGCTCCTGCGGCGGGAAGAGTTCGACCGCGTCGCTTTGCTATTTCCGAACGTCATCGACGACTACCGCGCGGCGGTATCAGAAGTCGTTGTCGATTCGGTTCCGAAAGGACAAGTGCATTTGCGGATGTACCGCTCGCGCGGTCCCGGGACGGAAGATCTCGCGCGCGAGATCGGGCGACGTTTTTCGCAGGAGCTGTTCGTTACGCCGACGAAGACGCTCGCCGATCTCGTGGCGCGAGGGATCTTCCTTCCGCTCGAAGCGGAGTTCGTAAAAGAGCCGTTTCCGGAAAAAAACAAGGAAGTGAAACTTTCGCGGCTCTAACGATAATGCGCGTCTTTTCGCGGCGGAAATGAAAACACGCAGACGCGGTATCGCGAAGTATGCTATATTTTCGCGATGTTCGCGCGACCGTGGAAGCGTTTATCCGGCTCGCGCCCGTTTGAAGCCGTGAGTCATCCGGTCGCGCTTGCGCTCCTGTTTTTCGTGCTGTTTTTTACCGGCGCGGCGAGCATCATGTACGAGGTCGTGCTTCTGTCGTTCGTTACCGCGCTTGTCGGCATCACCGAGCTCTCGTCCGGACTCGTGATCGGGGGCTTCATGGCCGGTCTCGGGCTCGGAGCATTTCTGGGGGCTTGGTACGTATCGAGGAGGTTGCCGCTCCTTATCGCGCTTTCAGCGGCCGAGTCTCTCATCGCGCTCTACGGCGTTTCCTTCTTCGCGCTCGCGGAATTCGTCGGGGTCTATTCGTTCGATCCACTGCAAAAAATGCTGTTCATCGCGTGGTCGCTGATCTGTCCGGCGCTTTTAATGGGCCTTGAGCTTCCGATAGCGATTGAATGGATGGAAAGATATCAAGGAGCCCGCGCAGGACTGCATACGGGGATCATATACGCGGGAGATACGCTCGGCGGCGTGCTCGGCGCGCTTACCGCCGGCATTTTCTTCATCCCGATGTTCGGCCTCGAAGGCGCTATGATCGCGGGAGGGATAATGAACGGCGCGGCGCTGTTTCTCATCGTTGCGCTCGAAAGAAGGGCAACGACGATCGCAGTGATTCTTGCCGTCGCGTTTCTCGCGGGCGCAAGCGCGGTTTTTGCCGCCTCCCGGAATTATTATGCGGAAGCGAATCTTTCGTTCTTCCGGCTCGCGACGGGGTTTTATCCGATCGATGCCGCGCACTCGCCGTTTCAATACAGCGCGATCCTCGATCATCCGCAATACGGCCGCTCGCTCTATTTCGACAACCAGATTTTCCGGGGAACGGCGTCGAGGGAATTGCATGAGTACAGCGTCCTGCCCGCGGTCAACGCGCACCCCGATGCGCGACAGGTGCTCGTTATAGGAGGAGGCGACGGAGGCGCCGTCTACCAGCTCGTTCGCGCCGGCATACCCCATATCGTTCACGTCGATATCGACGAGAATCTCGTAAACCTCGCGCGAAAATACCTGCGCGGGGTCAACGGCGGCGCGCTCGACGACCCGCGCGTCGAGAATGTATACATGGACGGCCGCGCGTTTTTGCAAGACACAGACTTGAAATTCGACATCATTATCGTAGACGTGCCGCTTCCGCGAAAGGCCCAGCTCAACCATGTGTGGACGAAAGAATTCTACGAACTCGCCAAGCGGCACCTGAATCCCGGCGGGATTTTCGTCACTCACATTTCGAGCGACCAGTATTTGGAGGCGCAGGCGGTGATACTCGCTACGGTGCGATCCGTGTTCGCGCATGCGTACCGGTATGCGCACGGCAACGTCGGAGCCAACGCGATCCAGGCGAAGATCATCGCGAGCGACGCCTACGACCCGCGCATAATCCGCCGCAAGAAACCCGTGGAAGGAGACCACTGGTACGAGTCCGAGAAACAAATGGAATTGTTTGAGATGCCGCCGTTCGAGCGCTGGTTTTTCGACGCGCATCGAGATATCATCTCGACGGATCGCAATCCTGCGCTCTTCCAGTTCGTACAGCGGCAGTATGGTTACAAAGCCGTCCGAGAGTTGGAATACGATGCCGGATTGCCGCGGATATAGAAAGATATGAGAAAAATTATCGCAGGAAGGCGCATTACGAGCACTGACCGGGGCTGGATTTTCCGCGGGTGCGCCAATCATGCCGGACTGATTGACGCGGCTCTCGGCGCGCAATTTTCGAGGATCGCCAAGGCAGCGGGTTTCGCCGTGTACAAGCCGATCGCAAGCAGGAAATTTGGCGAGAAAGGCGGGGTCACCGTGTCGGTGGTCATCGGCGAATCGAGCCTAGACGTACATACGTGGCCCGAATTCTCCGCGGCCCACATCAGACTGTTCTATAGTCATTATTCCAAAAATAATCACGCTAAAGCACAGCGATTCCTCGCGGGCGCAAAAGCATATTTTCGCCCGAGCGCGGTCCAGGAAGTCGAGCGAAGGACCTTTACCGTATGACAAGGGAAGCGCCGGCGCAATTCAGCGAGCTGGTCGCGCGTGATCCGCTCTTTGCCGCCGAAGGGCTCGATCTCGAGAGC
>JBEEJY010000022.1:0-44359 GCA_041168925.1 Candidatus Parcubacteria bacterium
AGTCCGGATGTCGGCTCCGTGGGGCCGCAAGGCTCCAGCATCGTGCATCCGCTCCAGACGACGACATACACATTTAGCGGGACGTGGAAACAGATGTGGGGCGGAGTCACCTGGTGGTCGCAGCCGTTCTCCTGCTCGCGCACCGTCGTCGTAAATGCATGCCCCGCCGGCTACACCTTGCAGAACGGCGTATGCGTTCTCACGTCGTGCCCCGCCGGCTACACGCTCCAAAACGGATCTTGTGTCTTGACCTCGTGTCCCGCAGGCTACACGCTCCAAAACGGCGAGTGCGTCAATCAATGCGGCGCGCTGGCCTTCTGCCAGGGCAACGACCTCTATGTGCGCAACGCGACGACCTGCCAGGCAACTCTTTACGCGAGTTGCGCGTACGGCTGTCTCAACGGAATGTGCAGAGGCACGCCTTCGCCGCTCATCGTGACGTGGGACGTCCATCCGGTGCTCGTCCAAAAAAATAGTACCGTATCGGTGCAATGGGAAGCGCAAAATGTAAGCTCATGCGTCGTCACGGGTACGAATGGCGACGGCACGGGCAACAACGCAACAGGTGCCTGGACGACCAAGTCCGGATCGAAGACCTCGAGTCCGATTATCGCGCAAACGATCTACACGATCACCTGCCAGGCGCTTCCGGGCGGATCGCCCTCGTCTGTCACGAGATCGACGACGGTCAACATCATCCCCATTTTCAATGAGCCATAGGTATGACACGAGCTCAAAGTTTGGCGAACGTAATTTTTGCGCTCGCAACGATATTGCTCGTCGCCGTGTTCCTGCGGCCCTCCGCGGCGGGCGCGCAAGCAGATGCGCAAAGCGAATTGAAAGCGACCATTCGAGCGGAATTGCTCTCCGATCCGCGAACCTCGGGCCTTTCGGAGACCGATCTCAATGCGATGGTAGAAGCGCTCACGCAGGAAGCGCAAAAGCAGGGACTCACTTCGCAAGACATCACCTGGCGTCCCGCGAATACGGCCGCCGCCGCGACTCCTTCCGATACCTGCGGCAACATCCCGGCGCCGCTGTGCGCGCTCAATCGCTCGTTCGGATTCGCAGGTTCCGATTCGAGGATTCCCGTGTGGCTCGGCATCATCGCGGCGCTCCTCGTGCTCATCACGGGCATCGCGCTTGAGGTGCGTCATCGAAGCGGCGCGCCGATCGCCGTGCCTTGAAGTTGCGCGGGGACGCGAAAGCGTATATAGTGCCCGCACTCCTCCTTCGTCCATATGCTGGAGGGTAAGCCACGTCCCCATAGGGACCAATGGTGCGGCATAAGAATATCCGCGCTGTTGAGGCGCGTTTTTCTTTTGGAAGTATGAAATTCATGTTGGGAACAAAAGGACGCATGACGCAGATCTTCGACGAGAAGGGCGTGTCTTGCGCCGCGACGATACTCACCGCGGGACCTCTCATGGTCACGCAGGTTCGCAACGCGGAAAAAGATGGCTATGCGGCCGCGCAAGTCGGCTTTATGACCGTCGGAGAATCGCGCATCAACAACGCGCAGAAGGGGAAACCTTTCCGTTATTTTCGCGAGTACGCGGCCGAGACGTTGCCCGAGCAAGGCGCGATGATCGACGTCTCTATCTTTGCGCCGGGCGACGTCGTCGCCGTTTCTGCGATCTCGAAGGGCAAGGGATTCCAGGGCGTCGTGAAGCGGCATGGTTTCAAAGGCGGTCCGCGCTCGCACGGTCAGAAAAATAAAGAACGAGCCCCGGGTTCGATCGGCGGCGGAGGCCGCGCGGGAGCGCGCGTCGTGAAGGGAATGCGCATGGCCGGCCGCATGGGCGGCGATCGAGTAACAGTTCGAAATCTGAAGGTGCTCCAAGTCGACCCGGGCACGAATACGCTCGTCATCTCGGGCGCGGTTCCCGGAAGACCGGGCACGCTCGTCGAAATTCGCGGATAATTTTTGCAATAATTATGAAAACCGACATCTACACGAAGGACGGAAAGAAAGGAGGTTCCATCGAATTGCCGGAGAATGTTTTCGGCGTTGCGTGGAACGACTCTTTGATGCACCAGGTCGTTACCTCGATGCAGAGCAATGCGCGCGGCCCCGTCGCGCACGCCAAGGGCCGCGGGGAAGTACGCGGAGGCGGCAAAAAACCGTGGCAGCAAAAAGGCACCGGCCGCGCGCGACACGGCTCGATCCGATCGCCGATCTGGCGAGGCGGTGGCGTGACGCACGGCCCGATCAAAGAGAAAATCTACGAAAAAGCGATCCCGCGCAAGATGCGCGCGAAAGCGCTTTTCATGGCGCTCTCCCGGAAGCTCAAGGACGGAGAGCTCTTGTTCGTCGATTCATTCGGTATCACGGAGCCGAAAACCGCGCTCGCGAAGCGCTCGCTCGCGGCTCTCGGCGGCATCAAAGGTTTTGAAAAGCTTGTCGAAAAGCCGAAGAACGCGGCACTCATAGCGCTTGCCGATCCGACCGAGGCGATCCACAAAAGCTTCCGCAATATCGGCAACGTACGCACCGCATCCGTCCGCGATCTCAATCCCGTTGCCGTGCTCGGTACCTCATACCTGGTGATCGAAAATCCGGAAGCCGCGGTCGCGATAGTCGCGCAACGCGCCGCAAAAAGATCCGCCCAGTCGGGAAAATAGTATGGCTCTTTTTTCGCGAAAGAAAACGGAAGAGACGAATGTCGCTGCGGTGCAGAGTTCAACCTCGCCCGCCCTCCGAAGCCTTGGCGCAGGATGGGCGCACGTATTGCGCCGCCCGCGCATCACCGAAAAGGCGACCATGCACTCAAACGAGAGCGTGTACACTTTCGATATCGACGGGGGCGCGACGAAACGCGACGTGATACAGGCGGTGCGGGCCATGTACAACGTGACCCCGCGCATGGTCCGCATTACGCGGATTCCTTCGAAAATCCGCCGCTCGATGCGCACCGGCAAGCGCGGCATCAAGCACGGCGGCAAAAAAGCCTACGTCTATCTTAAAAAAGGCGAGACGATCACTATCGCATAAGCATATGAAATCCTACAAACCCACGAGCAAATCGCAGCGGCAGCATACTTCCGTCGAATACCGCAAATTTTTGAGCGGGCACGCTCCGCACAAGCCGCTCCTCAAAGGCGCCCGCAGTTTCGGCGGCCGCAATTCTTTCGGCCGCATCACGATGCGCCACCAAGGCGGCGGTCACAAACGTCGTCATCGCTCGGTCGATTTCCGATTCGATAAAAAGAACATCCTCGCGCGCATCGCCTCGATCGAGTACGATCCGTTCCGCTCGGGTTTCATCGGTCTTGCGATCTACGCCGATGGCGAGAAACGCTACATGCTCGTACCGAAACACGCCAAAGTGGGCGATACGTTCATCGTATCGGAAAACGCGCCGCTCAAACCCGGCAATCGTCTGCCGCTTTCGAACATTCCGGTCGGTTCGTTCGTATATAACATCGAACTCAAGCCGGGCGCCGGCGCGGTGCTTGCGCGCTCCGCCGGAAATTTCTGCGAGATTGTCGCGCAAGACGGCGGCTATTCGCACCTGAAACTTCCTTCGACCGAGGTGCGCCGCGTCATCGGCACCGCGTGGGCGTCGGTCGGCGAAGTCTCCAACGATGAACACCGGCTCGCGAATCTCGGCAAAGCCGGACGCACGCGCTGGATGGGCGTGCGGCCGACGGTGCGCGGTTCCGCGATGAATCCGGTCGACCACCCGCACGGTGGAGGCGAGGGCCGCCAGGGTCGAGGACTTCGACGCGCGAAATCTCTCTGGGGCAAGCCGACCGGCAAGGGTCAGAAAACCCGCAGGCCGAAGAAGTATTCCAACGTCTTTATCGTCTCAAGGCGAAAAGTTGGAAAACGCGCGTAAATCCTGTATATTTGCACTCTTATGACTCGCAGTCTCAAGAAAGGCCCGTATGTCGACGAGAAGCTGATGAAAAAAGTCGGCTCGCGCAAGCCCGCGCAGGGATCGATCAAGACATGGGCGCGCGCCTCTCAGATCGCGCCGGAATTCGTCGGTTTTACCTTTGCGGTACACAACGGTAAGTCTTTCGAAGAAGTATTCGTGACCGAAGACATGGTCGGGCATCGGCTCGGAGAGTTCTCGCCGACCACGAAGTTCATCAAGCACGGCGGTCGCATGCAGAAAGAGGCGGAAATGGCCGCGAAAGCCGCCGAAGTCGCGGCCGCGCAAGCAGCAAAAGCCGCGACGACCGCCGCCTCTCCTGGAGCGAAGAAATAATCCGACCATACTCACTACGAGCATTCTATGAAAGCTACGCTGACAAATTATCACCAGTCGCCGCGCAAAGTCGGCCTCGTCGCTTCGCTCATTCGAGGCAAATCCGTCCCGCATGCGCGCGCAGCGCTCATGTATTTGCCGAAGAAATCCGCTCCGGTTATTTCAAAGTTGCTTGACTCGGCGATTGCCAATGCCAGGGCGATGGGCGCAAAGACCGACGAATTGTTCGTAAAAACCATTACCGTCAACAAGGGTGCCGTCATGCGCCGCTCCCGCCCGTTTGCCCGCGGCCGCGCCGGCTCCGTGCGCAAGACCATGTCGATCGTCTACCTCGAGCTTGGGCAGCATGCCGCACCCGCGAAAAAGTCGCGTCCCAAAAAGACGAAAGTCGAAGCAAAATAATATGACACACACCGTGCATCCATACGCGCATCGCCTCGGGATCATTCGCGATTGGAAGAGTCGCTGGTTTGCGAAGACGCCGGCGGAATACCGCACCAACGTCATGGTCGACGCGGCGATTCGTCGCTACCTTCGCAAGCGATTGCGCGGCAACTACGTCACCTCCGTCGAGATAGAACGAAGTCAAAAGGCAGTTCGCATCCTCATCAAGACGTCGCGCCCGGGTCTCGTCATCGGTCGCGGTGGAGAAGGCTCCGTCAAGCTCACGAATGAGATTGAGGAAATCATACGCGCGGTCAAAGGCGCCCCGAAGATGGCCGTGAAGATCGACATCGAAGAAGTCCGCTCGCCTGAAAGCCAGGCGCCGGTCGTCGCGTACATGGTCGCTGAAGGCTTGGAAAAGCGGCAGACGTTCCGCCGGGTGCTCAAGCAAACCGTGGAAAAGGTGATGGCGAATCGCGACGTACAAGGAGTGCGCATCGCGATCTCGGGCCGCCTTGGCGGAGCGGAAATGTCGCGCGCGGAAGAGATCAAGAAGGGTCGTGTGCCGCTCCAGACATTGCGCGCCGACATCGATTTTGCGCGCGAGGAAGCTTATCTCCCGTACGGGGTGATCGGCATCAAGGTTTGGATCTACCGCGGTGAGATTTTCGACAAAGAGAAAAAGAACTGACCTATGCTCGCGCCGAAAAAAGCAAAATATCGCAAGTGGCAGACGGGAAGAAAACACCTCACTCGCCAGAACGCGCCGGAAACGCGCGGAATCACGGTCGCCTTCGGCTCGTTCGGCCTCAAAGCGATCACCCACGCTCGCGTAACCTCGAATCAACTCGAGGCGGCGCGGCGCGCGCTCACGCGTGCGGGCGGCAAGAGTGCAAAGATCTGGACGCGTGTTTTTCCCGATCGGCCGTACACGCAGAAGGCGGCGGAGGTCGGCATGGGTTCGGGCAAGGGCGATGTCGCGGGCTATGTAACCGAGGTGCGCCCGGGCCGCGTCATTTTCGAAATCGACGGCGCGCCCGAGGAAGTAGCGCGCGAAGCGCTTCGCAAAGCCGGGACCAAATTGCCGCTCAAGGGCCGCGTGGTCGCCCGCGAATGACCTATGAATGATTTTTCCAAACAGGACATTCCCGAATTGCGCAAGCTCGTCGCCGACAAACGCGAAGCGCTTCGGGTCTCTCGCTTTGGCGGTGCCGGCACGAGAGCGCGCAACACGCGCGAAGGCCGCAATTTGCGCAAAGAGATCGCGCAGATTCTGACCGAGCTTCGCAAGCGAGAGATTGATTCCCGCGCGAAGGTATCGTAGTATTTCGCACCTATGGACTCTGCACAAAAACAAGGCAAATTCCTCGTCGGTGTCGTCGTAAAGACGGCGATGAAAGACACCGCTACGGTCTCCGTCGAGCGCTACGTGAAGCATCCGAAGTACAAGAAGTACCTGCGTTTGAGCAAGAAATTTCTCGTGCATGATCCCGGCAACAGCGCCAAAGTAGGTGACAAGGTCACGATTCGCGAGACTCGCCCGATCTCGAAGCGCAAACGATTTGCTCTCGTGCAGGGCGAAGCGCGCACTCAAAATAATCTATGATACAAGATCGCACATTGGTAAAAATCGCGGACAACTCAGGCGGCATCATCGGCCGCGTCTTTAAGATTTTGGGCGGCTCGAAGCGCCGCTACGCAGGAGTAGGCGACGAGGTCGTCATCTCGATCCAAACCGCGCAGCCGCGGAAATCCGTGAAGAAGAAAGAGGTGCACCGCGCCGTCGTGGTACGCCAGACCAAGGCGCTTCGCCGCCCCGACGGCTCGTACGTGCGTTTCGATGAAAATGCCGTCGTGCTCATCGTCGGATCGGGTAAAGAGCCCAAAGAGCCGAAGGCGAACCGCGTCTTCGGTCCGATCCCGCGCGAAGTCGTCGAAAAAGGCTACCAGCGCATCGGCTCGCTCGCGCCGGAAATCGTCTAGCTATGAAACTCAAAAAAGGAGACAAAGTGATCGTGATCGCAGGGAAGTCGAAAGGACAAACTTCGACCGTCGTGCGCGTGCTGCGAGATGAGAATCTCGTCGTTCTCGACGCGGTGAATCTCTCCAAGAAACACCGAAAGCCGAATGCGCAAAACCGCAAGGGTCAGATCGTCGATAAGGTGATGCCCGTACACGCTTCCAACGTGATGATCGCAGACCCGAAGACCGGCAAGCCTTCACGCATCAAAATCGTACGAGACGACAAAGGGGGTCGCACTCGAGTCGCGGTCAAAAGCGGCCAGGAGTTGAACTAGTATGGATACAGCCACACACACGAAGACATTCGATGCGCTGAAAAGCGATCTCGGCTACACCAACCTCATGCAGGCGCCTCGCGTCGTGAAGATCGTCGTCTCAAGCGGGGTCGGCAAGGTCAACAAAGACAAAAAGCGCCTGGAACTCGTGGTGGACCGCCTCTCTCGCATCACCGGCCAGGCTCCCGCACCGCGCGCATCCAAGAAATCGATCGCGAATTTCAAGAGCCGCGCGGGCGATATCGTCGGCTACGCAGTAACGCTCCGGGGTGAGCGCATGCGGGCTTTCCTCGACAAACTCATCAATATCGTCTTTCCGCGCGTGAAAGACTTCCGCGGCATCAATCCGAAGAGCATCGATGAAATGGGCAATATCTCGATCGGCCTCAAGGAGCACACGGTATTTCCCGAGACTTCCGACGAAGATGCCAAAGATATTTTCGGTCTTTCGATAACGATCACGACAACCGCCAAGAACAAGAAAGAAGCCGAAAGCTATCTGCGCCACATCGGATTGCCGCTTCGCGAGCAGTAGCGCTACGTTCCGAAGAGTTGATGATGCGTGCCGACGGCGCGTAAGTAGTATGTCTGCGCGCCGTCCTTTTTATAGATGAGACGCATATCTCCAGTGACATTGATGCTTCGATACCCTACGTACGGCGGGTTGAGTTTGTGATCGTTGAGCAAAGGGTGAATAGGATGCAAAGTCAAAAGTTTAAATCGCTCCCATATTTTATCTTGCAAGCCTCTTGAGAGCTTTTTGTACTGTCGTTCGAATGGCCGCTCGTAAACGATCCGCATGCGCTACTTGTCCAAATCCGCTCGAAGTTCCTCGATGCTATTGAATACTTTGTACTTGCCTGCTGCAAAATCCTTCTCACCCTGCGCCAAGATACGTTTCAAGTATGGCGTCGGCTCGTATGTTTGCGCGGAGAAGGAGATTTCCTTCCGCTCCGTGAACTCCTCCATGAGCCGGTTCATCACCGCAGAGAAGGGAATGCCCATCTTTTTTGCCGTTTTCTGCGCGGCTTCTTTCACTTTCTTATCCGCCTTAAATATCACCGTAGTTTGCATATACTGTAGTATATATTCTGGTATAACTCTGTCAAATTTTGTTGTGCACACCGTTAGGTTGCGGCACGCGTTGACTTTGAAGAGCATCTCGCATATATTGTTCGAGCCTCGCAGGGGGCCTTGTTTTTTAGAATGATCCCTGACTGAAGTCAGGCGATATCGCGGGAACGAGGTCACGCATGGAAGGTTTTAACCCGAGCCGAAAGGCGGGTGCCAACTTCCAGCTTCTCCTCTCGGCACATTCAATGGCGAAGAAATCGATGGTGGTAAAAGCGAATCGAAAGCCGAAATTCTCTTCGCGCACGGTTCGACGCTGCTTCAAGTGCGGCCGCCCGCGCGGTTTCATGCGTGATTTCAACCTCTGCCGCATCTGCTTCCGCGAAGAGGCCCTCGAAGGAAATATTCCCGGTATCAAAAAGAGCTCATGGTAAATGATGTTGTCGGTGATTTCATAGTACGCCTGACGAACGCCGGAGCGGTGAAGTCCGCGACGGTTTCGGTTCCGTACTCTTCTTTCAAGGCCGCAATCGCTGAGAAGCTCAAAGAGGCGGGCTATCTTTCCAATATCGAGAAAAAAGGGAAAAAGGTGAAAAAGGTTTTGGACATCACGCTCAAATACGACGACGGCCGCCACGCAATCAGAGGCGTGAAGCGCATCTCGAAACCGGGACGGCGCCTCTACAAGAGCGTGCACGAGATCGTGCCGGTACGCTATGGCCACGGCGCGCTCATCCTTTCGACTCCGAAAGGTGTCATGACGGATAAGGAGGCGCGTAAAGAAAAAGTTGGCGGCGAGGCGCTGTTTGAAATCTGGTAAATCATATGTCACGAATCGGCAAAAATCCAATCAAGATCCCGGCGGGCACCGATGTGTCTGTCGTGAGCAATGAGATCATTGTGAAAGGCAAGGGCGGTACGCTAAAGCGCGCTTTGCACAACGCGGTGACGGTCTCGGTGCAAAACGGTGAAGTCGTCGTCGCGCCAAACGGAGGTTCACGCATTTCTCGCGCGCTCTGGGGCACCTACGCCGCACACGTGCGCAACATGCTTGCGGGCGTCAACGCGCCGTTCGTAAAGAAATTGCAAGTGGAAGGCATAGGCTATCGTGCCGAATTGGCCGGCAAACAACTGAAGCTTCAGATCGGATTCTCGCACCCGATCATTCTTGAGATTCCGCAAGGCATTACGACTGCGGTGGATAAAAATGTCATTACCGTTTCCGGCGCCGACAAGGAGCAGGTGGGAGAATTCGCCGCGAGGGTGCGCGCGCAGAAGAAGCCGGAGCCGTACAAGGGTAAGGGCATTCGCTACGAAGGCGAAGTCGTCCGCGAGAAACAAGGCAAAAAGGCCGCAGCCGCCGCCGTATAGTCTATGAGCATCTCGATGAAACAACTCAAGAGACAGCGGAGGCACGCAAGGGTGCGCGCGAAAGTGGCAGGCTCTTCCGAGCGTCCGCGTCTCTCGATCTACAAATCGAATACGCGCATCGTCGCGCAGATTATCGACGACGGAAAAGGAGTCACGCTCGCTTCCGTTTCCTCCGCATCCGAGAAAGGCAAGACTCCTCGCGAGCGCGCAGAGGCAGCAGCGAAGAGTCTCGCGAAGCGCGCGAGTGAAAAAGGGGTCACCATGGTCGTCTTCGATCGCGGCGGATTCCAGTACGTGGGCACCATCAAGGCATTTGCCGACGCGGCACGCGCCGCAGGATTACAGTTTTAATCACTCATTATTTATGGCAGACGATCAAAACATTCAGGGAAATACGGCAAACGAAGCGCCGCTCCCGCAAGAAGCGGAGCGTAGCGTAATGGAGCCGCGGGTTTCGGAGCGCCGGCCTTTCCAGGGCGGACGCGGAAGGACGGGCGGCGGCCGCCGTGGCGGTCGTCCGGGGCGCGGAGGGGGAGATGAGCGCCGCTCCGAATTCGCGCAGAAGCTGATCGGGATTCGCCGCGTTGCGCGTGTTATGGCCGGCGGCCGCCGCTTCAATTTCTCCGCGGCGCTCGTGCTCGGAGACAAAAAGGGTCGTGTGGGTGTGGGCCTCGGCAAGGCGGCGGATACCGCGGCCGCGATCGACAAAGCCACTCGCGCCGCGAAACGCGGCATGCTCAATTTGAATCTCACGAAGAATCGCAGCCTTCCCTACGACGTTGATGCGAAATTCTGCGCTTCACGCGTCGAAATCCGTCCCTCGCCGGGTCGCGGGCTCGTCGCGGGCTCGTCGGTGCGTACCGTGCTCGAGCTCGCCGGTGTCTCCGACGTGACGGCAAAGATTCTCTCTCGCAGCCATAATCCGATCAACAATGCGCGCGCGGCGATCAAGGCGCTCCGACGCATCTCGATTTCCAAATGAGTATGGCTTCGCTCAACGACATCAAACGACCCGCAGGCATCAAACGTCCGTACCGGCGCGTCGGTCGCGGGCAGTCTTCGACGCGTGGCAAGCAATCCGGCCGGGGCGGTAAGGGACAGACCGCGCGCGCTGGCAATAAACGCCGCCCCGAGCTGCGCGATATCATCAAGAAGATCCCGAAGCGCCGCGGCTACGGCAAGAACCGCGGGCGCACCGTCGACGGCACGAAGCAAGACGCGGTTGCAATACCACTCCAGCGCCTTGATGCACTCTTCGATACGGGGAGTGAGCTCACGTACAAATCTTTCATCGAGAAGGGGATCGTCAACAGGCGCCTCATGCGACCTATCAAGATCGTCGGAGGCGGCTCGCTTTCCAAGAAGCTTTCACTCAAAGGCATTCCGGTCTCCGCCTCGGCACGCGCTGCGATCGAGAAAGCGGGCGGATCGGTCGCATAATGTATGTGGGAAGCATTCACACGCAAATTGAAGCTCATCATCGAAGATGAGCAGTTGCGCAGCCGCATTCTCTTCGTACTCGCGGCTCTCGTCGTCTTCCGCTTCCTCGCGGCGATTCCCGTGCCCGGCATCAACGCCTCGCAGCTCGAAGCCTTTCTAAGCAACAACCAGTTTCTCGGACTTCTCAACATATTCTCCGGCGGCGGATTTTCCAACCTCTCGATCGTCATGCTCGGCGTTTCGCCCTACATCACTGCATCGATCGTGATGCAGCTCATGACCATCCTCGTGCCGAAGCTCAAAGAAATGTACCAGGAGGAAGGCGATGCAGGCCGAATGCGCTTCATGCAGTACTCGCGCTACCTCACCGTGCCGCTCGCGTTCGTCCAGGCTTTCGGATTCCTTCTCCTCCTGCAGCAAAACGGGATCATGCCGGCGCTCTCGTTTGCGCAGCTTCTGACCAACATGATCGTCATTTCCGCGGGATCGCTTCTCGTCATGTGGATCGGCGAATTAATTTCCGAATTCGGCGTGGGCAACGGCGTTTCGCTCATCATCTTTGCGGGTATTGTCTCGCGCATCCCGGGCGACATCTCGCGACTCGTCTTTTCCTTCGATGTCGCGCAGCTTCCCGCCTACCTTGGATTTGCCGCCGCCGCCGGCCTTATCATCGCGGGCGTCGTTTTCATCACCGAAGCCGAGCGCCCGATCCCGGTTACCTATGCGCGCCGCGTGCGCGGCACGCGCGTTCTCGGCGGAATCTCGACCTACCTACCGCTTCGCGTCAACCAAGCCGGTGTCATCCCGATCATCTTTGCGCTCTCGATCCTCCTTTTCCCGCAAATGATCGCGACTTTCCTCGCCAAAAGCTCTATCGTGTTTATCGCGTCGGCGGCCCGATCGGTCGTTTCCGCGCTCGCCAACCAATGGGTCTACGGCGCGCTCTACTTCTTTTTCGTCTTCATCTTTACCTACTTCTACACCGCGATCACCTTCGAGCCGCATCAGGTGGCGAAAAATCTCCAGAAAAACGGCGCATTTATCCCGGGCGTGCGTCCGGGCGAGACGACGGCCGAGTACCTCGGCAACATCATCACGCGTATCACCCTCGTCGGCGCGCTCTTTCTCGGCGTCCTCGCGGTTTTGCCGCTCGTTTTGCAAGGCGTAACCGGCATTACCGCGATCACGATCGGCGGCACGGCACTCCTCATAGTCGTTTCCGTGGTGCTTGACGTGGTAAAAAAGATTGACGCGCAGACCTCGATACGCGAGTATTAACCCCAATGCATACGGGTGGCAAGCAGGTCATCGTCATCGCAGGGCCGAGCGGCTCCGGCAAGAACGCGATCATCGGCGAGATAATGCGACGGCACCCGAATTGCGTGCGGCTCGTGACCGCAACGACCCGAGCGATGCGTCCTGGCGAACAAGAGGGAGTCGATTACTACTTCATGTCGCAGGAGCAATTCGATGCCGAACTTGCTGCGGGACACATCGGGGAACACCGCTTCGTCCCTGCGCTCAACACATACTACGGCACGTACCTTCCCGATCTGGATAAGAAGATGAGGAGCGGCAAAATAGTCTTCGCTCAAGTGGATATCGAGGGAGCCCGGCTCTTGAAGGAGAAGTACGACGCGACGACCATCTTCATCATGCCGGAATCACTCGAACAATTCAGAAGCAGGCTTCGCGCGCGCAATCCCGAATGGTCGCAGAAGGAATTCGACGCGCGTATGAAAATCACCGAGGAAGAGATGCGCGTACATGCGCCGCAGTACGACTACCGCATCGTCAACGCCGACGGAAAGCTGCCGCAGAGCGTCGAGGAGGTGATAGCGATAATGCGCGAGGAAGGATACAATCTCTTTTAATACTATGCAGCCAGTCACGGTACTGTTTTTCGGTTCGCAAGGGGCAGGGAAAGGCACGCAGGTAAAGATGCTCGTAGACTTTTTGAAGGCGAATTCGGATGCGCCGATCGTCAACATCGACATGGGGCAGGAACTGCGAAATTTACGCGACACGGGCACCCTTGCGGGGAGGCTCACCGGGGAGATCATCGACAACGGCATCCGCATTTATGATTTCATGGCGATCTATCTGCAAACGAAAAAGCTCGTGGATAATCTGAAGGGCGGGGAGCATATCATAGCCGACGGGCTCGCGCGCGGAGAAGATCAGACGCGCGCCTTTGACGACATGATGAAGTTCTTTAAGCGCGCCGACCTCCAGGTCATCAACCTCGTCATCTCAGACGACACGGCCGTGAAGCGCCTGCTCGCGCGGGGCCGCAACGACGATACCGAGGAGGCGATCCGCCGTCGCCTCGCCTGGACGAAGACCGATGTCATGCCGCAACTCGAGCTCTTGAAAGGCCGCGGGAGAGTCCTGCACGTCATAGACGGCGAGCCGGATGTCGACACGATCCACAAGAGCATTCTCACGGCGCTCAAGCTCGCCTAACATGATAATCCGAGGCCAAGCCGATATCGATGCCCTTCGAGAAGGCGGCAGGCGTCTCGCGCGGCATGTGCGCTCCCTTGCCGGGATGGTGCGGCCAGGCATCACGCCGCGCGAGCTTGAGGAAAAAGCCCGCGCGATGGTGCAAGCTGACGGGGATGAGCTCGCGTTTTACGGCCACAAGGAGCGAAAAGGCGACAAGCCGTATCCTTCGGGGCTCTGCGTGTCCGTCAACGATATCATCGTGCACTCTCCCGCAAGCGAAAGCGGTCGTCCCATCGAGGAAGGCGATGTCGTGTGTCTCGATTTCGGGATCAGACACAAAGGACTCTATACGGATCATGCTTACACGGTGATCGCGGGGAGCGCGAAGAACCCCGACGACGAACGATTGCTTCGAGGCACCCGGGAAGCGCTCGCCGTCGGCATTGCAAAAGCGAGAGCGGGCAACACGACAGGAGATGTCGGCTATGCCATACAGCAAGTGGCGGAGAAGTATCATTTCGGCTATCCGAAAAATCTCTCGGGGCACGGCGTCGGACTCAAAATCCATGAAGAACCGCACGTGCCGAACTTTGGCGAGCCCGGTAATGGCGCGATCCTGCACGAAGGCGAAGTCATTGCGATAGAGCCGATGATGACGCTCGGCTCGGGCGAGCTCTACATTGATAAAGACGGCCATTCTTACCGCACCAAAGACGGCTCCCGCACCGCGCACTTCGAGCATACTGTCCTGGTCACGAAAGATGGCCCGGAGATTTTGACGAAGGAGTAAGGTAGAATGCCTGGATGGATATTTTGATAGTCGGCTCCGGCGGGCGGGAGCACGCGCTCGCGTGGAAGTTGGGGCAATCGCCGCGGGTGGGGAAGCTCTACATAGCACCTGGCAACGGGGGGACGAGGCTCGTCGGCGAGGATGTCGACATCGGGGTACTGGAATTCGAGAAGTTGGCGAATTTCGCTCGCGACAAACAGATCGGTCTCACGATTTGCAGCTTGGACGATCCGCTCTCCGGCGGTATCGCAGACTATTTCCGCTCAAGACGTCTTCGTATTTGGGGCCCTTCGAAAGACGCGGCGCAGATCGAGAGTTCGAAAACGTTCGCGAAGCAGCTTATGCAGGATGCGAAGATTCCTACGGCGCAATTCAAGACTTTTGCCAATGCCACGCAAGCGCTTGCCTACGTCAGAACGCATGGCGCGCCGATCGTAATAAAAGCAAGCGGGCTCGCGCTCGGGAAGGGAGTATATGTATGCGAAACTCTCGGGGAAGCCGAACGCGCCATCGACGAGATTATGGTGCAGAAAGTCCATAAAGACGCGGGCAAAGAGGTTGTGATCGAGGATTTTTTGCGGGGAGAAGAGGTTTCGATTCATGCGCTCACCGACGGCACGGAACATATCACTTTTCCGCCTTCTCAAGATCATAAGCGCGCGCTCGATAACGACATGGGCGGGAATACCGGCGGTATGGGGGTGATCGCGCCCGTTCCGTGGGTGACTGCCGACATGATGACAGCCATAGAGGCCGAGATCGTGACTCCGGCATTCGAACAATTGAAAAAAAGAGGCGTCGAATACAAAGGCGTACTCTATCCGGGCATCATGATGACGGTCGATGGTCCGCGCGTGCTTGAATTCAATGCGCGCTTCGGCGATCCGGAGTGCCAAGTCTACATGCGGCTTTTGAAAAATGATTTACTCGATCTGTTTGAAGCGAGCGTCGATGGCGGCATTTCCGAAATGAAGGAAACCGTTGAATGGGAAAAGGGATTCGCGGTCAATATCGTGCTCGCAAGCGGCGGCTATCCGGGCGTATACGAAAAAGGATTGCCGATATCCGGCCTCGACGAGGCGAATGCCATGGAAGGCATCGTCGTCTTCCACGCCGGGACGAAATATGAAAACGGATCGCTGCTCACCAACGGCGGCCGCGTGCTCGGCGTTTCCGCCACCGGGATGAGACTCAAAGAGGCTCTCGACCGCGCATATGAAGCGGCCGGCAAGATTCGCTTTGAAGGCATGCAGTACCGCCGCGACATCGGCGCAAAAGCCTTGTAAGTTTTACTCGCTGGAATTCAAAACCATCACAAATTCCGGCGGAGTTTCTGCTCTCGTTCCGGGAGACGATGTATCAGTAATGCCGACTCGTTGAATCTTTTGAATTCGCTTGTATCCTCCGCTGTCGAAGACGCCGAGTTCAATACCACTGGCACCTGATATGCAAATAACTCCGGAAAGTTCACCTGGGAGCAGCTGAGAAGCGTTCATCACAGTGCAAGATCCGATGTAGTTCCCTGGAAGTGGATAGATGACCGACGTCGCATCGCTCATCAGAGTGATGCTGTTTAGCGGCGTCTGATCCGCAGGACTATAACCGACTTGTTGGATGTCCCAGTGATACGAAGCTAAATCATGATGCAAATATATAAATACGGCGGTTCCGATGCACAACAGCAGAACCATGGCAATCAGGTACTTCATCATCAAAGAGTTTAGCACGCCGAATGCTATACTTTTTGCATGCCTACGCATGCGATGAGCGAGCGGCCGCGCATACCGGCGCACGAGAGATTTCGCACGCCCGAAGAAGAACTGGCATATTTGCGCGAGCGGGTGCGGGAAAAAGAAGAGGAGATTGAGGCAAAACCCGATCGTTTTGAAAAAGACCGCATCGCGCGGCGAGAAGTGGCCGCCTACGCCGGAGTCCCGGCGGCGACGATCCTGCACGAAGCGATCGTCATGCCCGAGCACGACGTCCTTCACCATGTGCTCAAGCTCGAGCCCGAGACGCACGACAAACAGGTGGACGAAATTTTGCGTCTCGTGCAGCAAAGCGGCATTCGCAACGCGCTTTCAGTCGCCGCGCGCATGAAAAATCCCCATCTCGAAGACGACGTACATCGCGCGCTCGTTCGCTACATCGCCGAAGGGCTCCCCGATGCGGGCAAATCGCTTCCGGAAAAAGTGCGCCGCGCGCTCAACATGGTGCTTTTCGAGATCCAGCCGCAAGCGCATGGCGAAGGCGACAAACAGGAAAACCAGCAACACAAGCTCGAGCAGCTGTTGAGCTCCTCCGAACAGCTGTATGCCGGACTCACCTCGCTTATAGACAGTCACGAAGGGTTTTCGCTCGAGATCGCCGTTCCGGAGGGAAGCGAAGAAGCCTTTCTCTACCTTGCGGTGCCACGGATCAAGAAAGTCCTCGCGGAGCGACTCATTTCATCGGTCTTTCCCAATGCGCGAATGTCGGAGGCGCGCGGGGATTACAACATCTTCAACTACGACGGCCATCACGCGGCGAGCTACGCGACTCTCGCCGATCACCCCTCGCTTCCGCTCAAGACGCCCGAGCTATTTGAGCATGATCCGATGAACATTTTGCTTGCGGCCTTTGCAAAAATCGCCAAACACGGCGAAGGTGCGGCCCTTCAGATCACCGTCTCGACCGAAGGCGATCGCTACAACCATCACTACAAAAAAATCATTCGAGAACTCGAAAAAGGAAAGAATTTCCGCAAGGCGATCAGCGTGCCCGAGAGCGAGCTTGGCGAAGCAATCTACACGATGGCGAAGCAGATTTTCACGCCCAAAGAATACGAGCTCGAAGTGGAAAAGCAGTTTCGCCGATCTTCCGATCAGGTGGTCACGGAAGAGATCACTCGAAAGATAAAGTCGCGCATCGCGCCGGTTTCGATCCGTCTTATCGCCTCCGCGCCGACGGAGCATCGCGCGAACGAGCTCTTGAGCAATCTCGAGTCGCCCTTCAGCCAGTATGACGACCCGAAGGGCAACCGCCTCGTCTTCAAAAGGATCGGCAGGTGGGGCATGAACGACTTCTTGCGCAGCTTTACCTATCGCGAATTCGATCACTCGATCACGATGCCGCTCTCGCTGCAGGAAGTCACCTCTATTTTCCATTTCACCGCGGAGCGCGTGACAACGTCGCGCGAGCTGAAGCGAAGCTTCGCCAAACAAGCGCCCGCGCCGGTCGAAACGCCGAAAGACGGCATCACGGTCGGGATCAATCGTTACGGCGCAGACGAGACGAAAGTACGCTTCGGTGCCGCCGACCGGCTGCGCCACGCATACGTCATCGGACAGACGGGTACCGGAAAGACGGGCTTTTTGAAAAACATGATAATCCAGGATATTCGCAACGGGGAAGGAGTATCGTTCATCGATCCGCACGGCAACGACATCGAAGACATTCTCGCGAGCATCCCGCCGGAGCGTGCCAAAGACGTCATATATTTCGATCCGGCATACACCGCGCGGCCGATGGGGCTCAACATGCTCGAATATGATCGTTCGCGGCCGGAGATGAAAACGTTTGTGGTCGACGAGGTCTACGGAATCTTTCGCAAGCTCTATGCCGACGTGCCCGAAGCATTCGGGCCGATGTTCGAGCAGTACTACCGCAATGCCGTGCAGCTCGTCGTCGAAGATCCGGATACCGGTTCGACGTTCGTCGAGATCCCGCGGGTCTTTGCCGACGCGCAATTCCGCAACCTCAAACTCTCTCGCTGCCAAAATCCCATCATCGTGCAATTCTGGCGGAAGATCGCCGAACAGGCGCAGGGCGATCCAAGCCTCGAAAACGTCGCGCCCTACATCACATCCAAATTCGATGTCTTTCTCACCAACGACATCATGCGGCCGGTCGTCTCCCAAGAAAAATCGGCGTTCAATTTCCGCGAGATCATGGACAGCCGCAAAATCTTCCTCGCGAATCTCTCGAAAGGCCGTCTTGGCGACAGGAATACCGCGCTCCTCGGGCTCATTCTCGTCTCAAAGTTTTTGCAGGCCGCATTTTCGCGCGTGGATACGCGCGGCGACTTGCCGGTTTTCTACCTCTACATTGACGAGTTCCAGAATTTCGCGACACCGAGCATCGCGACCATCCTCTCCGAGGCCCGCAAGTACAAGCTCGCGCTCGTCGTCGCGCACCAGTTCATCGCACAGCTGGAGGAGGACATCCGCGACGCCGTCATCGGCAACGTCGGCACGAAGGCGGCATTTCGCATCGGCACGCAGGACGCGGAATTTCTTGAAAAACAGTTCCAGCCCATTTTCACCCAGCAAGATCTTGAGAACCTGCCCAACCGCACGGCCGTTTTGGCGCTTCTCGTCAACGGAGTACCCGCGCGGCCCTTCACGATAGAGACCGAAGAACTCCCGAAGTTCGACTACTCCAAAGTGGATGCGCTGAAAGAACTCTCGTATCTCGCGTACGGCAAACCGCGCGAGGAAGTCGAGGCCGAAATCCGCCGCAAATTCGACGCCGCGTACGCAAAGAAGCCAGCGGCACCATCGCCGCTCGATCTGCCCGATCCAGCGTCCTTATATCAATAGTGGGCGCAGGTCCGGCCGTTCTCGCCGTTCTTTCAATCAGTATTCCTCCCGTATCGATCATGGTATGATTGCCCGCATGGCGAAAAAGGGTGGTACGACGTGGGTGACGAACGAGAAGATAATGGGACTTCTTGTTGATATGGATGAACGGATGGTAACCAAAGAAGACCTGAAAGATTTTGCTACAAAAGACTATTTGAAAGATTTTGCTACAAAAGAGGATTTAAAGAGTTTCGCTACGAAAGAAGATCTGAAAGATTTTGCGACAAAAGAGGATTTGAAAAATCTGGCCACGAAAGGAGATCTAGAGCGCGTTAAAGAAGAAATTCTTAAGCCGCTCGAAAAAGCAGTCGACAAAGACGCCGAAACCATAGTCAGGCATGAAAAACGGATGGTCGTTCTCGAACGGATCGAATAAGCAGGTCGCGCATGGTGACATGCAGTGGCCGACTTATGGTGTGCAAACCATAGCGCTCGATAAGCCCGGCCGCTACGCCTATCGCAGGATTATTACGATGCGCAGGGGAATAAAACCTCTTGCGCTGCGGTCGCGATCGCCTCGTAGCCATCAAAATTCTTCCTCGAAAAGGCATGCTATACTTTTATACTATTGGCTTGCAGCCTTATCCATGCATAAAAAAACAGCGCTCGCAATCGGCCTCCTTTTAGCAGTCAGCCCCGTTATCGCTTCAGCCGATCAGCTGTCCGACTTGATCGCGCAAGTGAATGCGCTTATGGCGCAGTTGAAGACCCTGCAGACTTCTGTGCCTTCAACAGCAACAATACCGACAACTTCGTCCATGGGCCTGTCTGGCGAAACCTGTGTTTCGCTCACACAAAACATGGGGCCTGACGACACCGATGCGGACGCGAGCGGCGAAGTGACCAAACTGCAAAAATGGCTTTCGACACAGGGCGTTTACCCTGAAGCGCGCATCACCGGCTACTTCGGCCCTGCAACGATGCGTGCGGTCCAGCGCTGGCAAGCGAAGCACAATATCGTCGCCTCCGGCGATCCGGATTCTACCGGCTACGGCTATATCGGCCCGAAGACGCGCACCGCGATGAACGGCTGTGCCGGATCGACGGGAACGACACATACGCAGCCGAACAGCAATACCTCGAGTCTCGTTGTGGATGTCGACGGAAATGTTCTCTTGAACATCGCATATAAAAACCTCCCGCTTTCGACGATCGTGCTCGTTGATGCCGCCTCGGGGCAACAGTTTGATGTTGATGACAACGTCTCGGGCAGCGGCGGCGCATCTGTCAACGAGCACAACATGCGCGGCGGCTACTATTACCTCAAGGCGATCGCTCACGATAACGCAGCCCGCGAAGTTGCGCGCAGTAATACCTTCTCGATCAATCTCGATGCCAGCGTGACTTCGAGAGGAGATGTACCGACAATCAATAATTTTTCCGCGAATCCGACAAGTGTTGTAGCCGGGCAATCCACAACACTCTCTTGGAGTTCAAATGGTACGAATTGCAGCATTTGGGGAGTTGATGGCAGCAACTTAAAATCTGGTGCTGGCAGTGCATCCACGTACACCGTATATCCGGGCCAGACAACGACGTATAATCTCCGCTGCTACAGCTCCGCTGCGCTCACCACTCAGAACTATATGACCTATGCGACGCGTCCGGTTACGGTTAGTGTTATCCCCGCTATCACTGCCCCGAGTATCACTGGCGTATCTGGAGGTCTTATGGCCAGCTTACGTCTTCCCACCGTCATGCATGCACCGGCAAATAATTTTCTCGCCACGATCACGACCGACAATGGACTGGGAGCGGCACTGATCATAAGCAACACTTCGAGCGTACCCCTCACGGTCACGCACCCGACGGGTTGTCCGGTTTCGTACCAAATACTCGGTCCCACTGGAGACACCGTCGACGACTCTACGTGGCGCACATGCAATGACGGACTCTATTCCATCACCGTACAACCAAACGAGTCAGTTCAATTTCCGATCGAAGTCGTCGATTCTAATCGATTCCCAACCATTGCCGGGACCTACACGGTCGTTGCAGCACTCACCGGAAATGGAACAAATGGCACCGTGACAACGAGCGGCCGGTTTACGATCGCAAATTAGCGCTGTACCCGGCCAAATTTCGTGCTAAACTCCCACGCAATGAAACATCCTAAAGAAGAGCGCACGTTCGTCATCATCAAGCCCGACGGGGTACAGCGGGGACTTATCGGAGAGATCGTGAGGCGCTTCGAAGAAGTCGGCCTGAAGCTCGTCGGGCTCAAGATGCTCGTACCGGACGCCGGTCACGTCGAAGAGCACTACACGCTCGATCCGAACTGGCGGCGCATCACGGGTGAGAAGACGATAAAGAGCTACCAAGCGAAAGGCCTCATGCCCCCCTCGGACGATCCCCTGAAAATCACGGAGAAGATACTCGCTAATCTGAAGAAGTATTTGACAAGCGGACCGGTCGTTATCATGGCATGGGAAGGCGCGAACGCGGTTGCGGTCGTGCGGAAGCTCGGCGGCGGCACGGAGCCCCTTACCTCGGACGTCGGCACGATTCGCGGCGATTACGTTCTCGACTCGTACAGCAACGCCGACAACGACAACCGCGCGGTGCGTAACCTCATCCATATGTCCGGCTCGGTCGCGGAAGCCGATGACGAGATCGCGCATTGGTTCAAGCCGGAAGAACTCATCGAATACGGCGTGATACACGAAAAGATACTCTACGACGTGAACCTCGACGGAATCTTAGAGTAATATTCACAGGCGTTTTTGAGAAGGTAGTGCTATAGTGGAAGCAGCGGCCGGTACTTAAACCTGCTTGGTTCAAGTAAGGGAGATCGAATCGCACACTTCCAATGAAAGCCGCTCCGCGGATTTCAGCGGAAACGCTGCTGAGATCACCCACCTGGTATCAATCCCAGGCTTGCCGTACCTGCCGCTTGAAAGAACTTCGCGCGACGCGAAGTTCTTTCGCAAGCAAAGACCGCACGCAAAATGCGGTATACTGCCCCTGACATGGCTCGCAAAATCTACAATCCGAAGCACACAGCCGTCCCGCTTAATTTTTGCCGTTTGCCCGACGGTTACGGCGTCGTGAAAATCGCGGTCTCCGGCGCGGCCGAGACGGGCTACTGCGGCCTCGATGCGTATGAGAAAGCGAAAGAAATAGGGCGCGAGATCGCAAAGCAGGGCGGCATCATCGTGACGGGCGCCACCACCGGTTTTCCCATGTATGCCGCGATGGGTGCCAAAGACGAGTGCGGTTTCTCGATCGGTTTTTCACCGGCTGCAAACGAACGCGAACACTCGGAAGTCTACAAACTCCCGCTCGATTTCATGGATGTCGTCGTGTACACCGGTTTTGGCTACGCGGGACGCGATCTCCTGCTCATCCGCTCGTCGGATGCCGTCGTGATCGGCTGCGGCAGGATCGGCACAATCAACGAGTTCGCGGTCGCCTTCGAAGATCGTCGCCCGATCGGCGTTCTCGAGGGCTCGTGGGAGACCGACACGCTCTTGAAAAAGATCATCGAAGAAGCGCACCGCCCGAATCAGAAGATCATTTTCGATTCCGATCCGAAGGCGCTCGTTGAACGGCTTATAGAGCTCGTACTAAAGCAAAAAGAGAGCGCGCCGCTTGTCTACAACACGCACGATAGCAGAGGGGCAACAGGTAGGGATTTCGAAGTCGTACTTTGATCTCGTCCTACCTCGCGAGCTGCTTCAATACGCGGGCGAAGACTTCCGGGTGACTCATCGCGAGAAGCGCGAGCGATTTGCGATTGAGTGCGATGTTGCGTTTCTTTAGCGTACCGATCAGTTTCGAGTAGGGAAAACCGAATTCTCGCGCCGCCGCGTTGATGCGAAGCGTGAAGAGCTGCCGGAATTCGCGTTTCTTCGCGCGGCGATGACGGAAAGCGTAGATGCCGGCGTGACGGATCGCCTCCTTCGCGACGCGCTCTTTGCTCTTCCGGTCGAAGCGATACCCTTTGGTCTGCGCCAAAATGTATTTCCGGCGCTTCGTTTTATTGACTCCTCGTTTGACTCTCGCCATAGGTTAGTTGGGCAAAAACCTGCTTTTCGCCGTGTTGTCGAGTGCGGCATGGAATGCTCCCTGGCGGCGGCGGCGCATACGGCCGCTGCCGCTCTCTTTGGCGTTGAAATGATTGTGGCCGGGAGTGCGTGCTACGATCTTGCCGCGCTTGGTGAGACGCAGGCGCTTCAGGAATGATTTGTTGCTTTTCATGTTGAAACCGCGCCAAAGCGCGGTAGTGGCAGTATGCCCGAAAAAGCGCCGGAAGGCAACCCCTTATGCTTGAGCGGTTTCCGGCTCACCCTCGGGCCTCGTCGCTTTCGGTGCGGCTGCTTTTTTCGAAGCGTCGCGCTCGAGCGATACCGCAAGTCCCTTCGGGCTCTTTGCGATCGGATCAGCTATCTTGTAGCCCTCGGGAATGATGGCAAGAAAACGCTCCAGTCTCTCCTTGAGGAAATTGAATTCCATGTACTTGTAGCGGCCCCATAGGAAAAGATCGATCTTTACGCGATGGCCTTCCTTGAGCCAGCTCGCGATCTTCGCGGCCTTGATCTGCATATCGTGCTCGGATGTGCCGATCTTCACCTGCGCCTCTTTTGTCTCGGTCACCCGCGCGCGCGATTTCACCTCCTTGTCCTTTTTCTTTTGTTCATACTTGAATTTGCCGTAGTCGGTGATTCGACACACCGGCGGTTTGGCAAGCGGGGAGACCTCGATGAGGTCGAGCCCGGCTTCCTGCGCTTTTTGGATCGCTTCGCGGATCGGCAAGACGCCGAGATTCTCTCCCTGAGAACCGATGACGCGCACCTCCGGCGCCCGGATGCCATCGTTCATGCGGACGCGCTCTTTATCCTGCTGTGTCGTGTACTTGGTGAATCCCATCGGTCGCGCCACTATAACACGCGAGAGGGTACAACACTATTCGAGCTCCACGGTAGCGTGTCCGGGGATCCGGCCGCCGAATGGTTTCAAGTAGGAGGAAGCGTAGTTCAGAATGCCTTGCATCGTGGCGAGAAAACGGGCGATAAAGGTCTGATCGCTTGTCGGGGAAGCGTAGGAATCCGCAAGATCTTCGGAAACAAATGTATGCGGCGGCGAATACGTCGGATTGAGAGGGTTCGAAGTACTCCCGTGGAGATCGGCCATCTCTACTCCTTCGAGCGCGATCACGTCCGCCGTGGTACTCGCATTGAGGTCGATTTCGGTCGGCGTCCCGATGTCGATCGATTCGCTCACCGGATTGGCGATTTGATCGATTTCGTCGAACGTCGAAGTTGCGTGCGCTTCCGGCGTTGTCGACGCGACTTCGATCGTGCCCGTCGCCGTGATCGGCGTCGTTGAGATATAGCTCGAGATCGGCGTTTGTTCGTTTGAGAGCGGCTGCTGCGAGATAGGCGCAGACGACGTTTGCGGAAGAGGCTGGGAAGGAGGTTGTTGCATGCCGAGCGCTTGGCGGATCTGATCAGCAAGGCCGGAAGTCGGCAACGCTCCGGGGCTTGGCACGGTCGAGAGGTCGGGGTTGATCGGCGTGCTGCCGTCACACGGTTTCGTCGAAGGACTGCATGCGGCGACCGCGTTTTCAATACACTGAATGTGATCCCCGTAGTAGGGGAAATGGAGCTTGAATTGTTGCGCTCCGGGCGCGCTTGAGTTCCTTGTTCCGAGATAAGAGCGCAGTTGCGCGGTACAGTTGGACGAAATATCGACCGCGAGCCCGTATTGATGGCAAGAGCGACCGGCTGGAGCGCATCCCGAGCGCCCCGCTCCGCACATGTCTTGCTGTTGCTGCGCGCTGCGATACGCGCTCGTGATCCTGATCTGGCACCCTTTTGCCGCGAAGGCTTGGATGAGTTTCGAGAGCCTGCAGGCAAGCCCCGGATTGATTCCGTTGCGCAGCGATCCGGCAGTGCCGCTCGGCGTGATCTGCACGCTCCCGCTTCCTTTCACGCGTTCGAGAATAGGATAGGGATTCGTCTCGCACCCGCCGAAAAGGATATTGGTATCTCCTTTTTGAATCATGCCGGCATTGATGCCGAGCGTTTTGAGCTGCATCGCCTCATCGATCGTCGGCTGGCGAGCCTGCGCGAGCGTTTGTTGCGCCAGGAGAAGCGCGAGAGCGCCAAAAGTTCCGACGACGGTCGGCCGAATCACCGTACGTGAGAGTCTTTGCGCATCCACACGAGAAGTATACCGGCAAATTACTCGCGCTAGTCGACGTATTGGTTCGCCGGTATGCCGCCGAATGGACGCAGATAGTTGAGCGCGTACGCGAGAACGCGGCGCAGCACGCCAAGGATGCGCGCGGTAAAACTCGCCTGCGCGGAGTTTGCGGAAGGAAACGAATCCGCTAGATCTTCCGAGGAGAACGTTTGCGGCGGCGCATAGGCAGTAGTGCCCGATGCGGTTGCGCCCGCAGGGAGGGAGACCATGACCGCAGGACTTTCGAGCCGGACCGTGTCTTCCGACGTGTTCGCATTGAGATCGATCTCTACGGGGGTACCGATGTCGATCGATTGGCTCACCGGATTGGCGAATTCGTCGATTTGATCGAAGGTGGAAGTGGCATTGGTCGAGGTTCCCATGTTCTCGGGGGGAGTCCCTGCTGAACCGATCGGGCTCGTGCTTATTTGACTCGATACCGACTGCGCTCCCGGAGCCTCGGACGATATGGCGGGTTGCGCGGGAAGGGTTTGCTGTGCGGAGGCGGTTGGATGAGGCGGCAGGGAAGGTTGCTGCGGCGAGGGTGACTGCGGCGGCAGTTGCGGTTGCGGGGGCATCGGCGGCTGCTGCGGCGGGGAAAATGGCGGGCCAGGTGAAGGGGTAGGATCCTGTGGGTTGATCGACTGGCCGTTGCAATTTCCAGACCCCGGATACGCATGGACCGGGTCGTTGGGGATGTCCATGCGGATTCCCATGCTTGCGGCAAGCGATTGCAGCTCGCTTTGTCTGCCATTTTGCGATCTGATATCCATGGCTTTACCGCTCACGTGCGGACACGTCGAAACGTTTGCGCATCCGCTCGAACGTCCGCATACGACGCTGTTGCCTTTGTCGAGGCAGGAGGCCTTCTGGTGATCCGGTGTGCGGAGTGCCGCCGTGATGCACGGCTGCAGGCCCCGCTGATCGGCTGTCTGCACGAGCTTTTGCATGCACGAGAGAAATTGCGGACTCATGCCGTATTGATCGGCAGTGAAGTATACGCGCGTTTCCTTGAGTCGCGCGGGCGGTATCGATTTGTCGTACCCGACCTGGTACCCGGAACATACCTTGCTCTGAAGGTAGCGAACCGCCTCGGCCGACTGGTCGACCTTGAGGATTTTTTGCATATCGGGCGTGAGCGCGGTGCCGACCGGTACGATTGTGCCGGTCGCCTCTTTGATCTTCGCCACGTCGGCGGGCGTCGCGAATGTCGCATTTGGGATGCCGGTAATCGCCGCGCTCGGAATGGCTTGCGCGAGCGTGAAGGAAGCGACGATCATGCTCGCAGCGATGGCGCTCGCGGCAACAAGCGATAGACGCATTTCAAAAGTATACCGAACGAAACCGCCAACCGATCGGCTTATGTGGACGCCGCGGGCTTTGTGGTGTTGCCTGCGCACGCGCCTTCCGCCCAGAACCCCTTGTGAGCGGATCTCGCGCTCGTTTGCGCCGCGCGCAACTCATCTCGATACTTGTATGGCTGATTCTGATAATCGTACTCGTGCGCGTACCCTTCGGCGATCATGTATTTATTGTAGAAGGTTCCGTCGGGCAAGAACACGTACGCAAGCGCGCGGCCGTATTTGTCGTAGGTGCCCGCGACGTCGTCATACTCGAGCCGGACCCGCTTTCCATCCAAAAGCATGTGGGCCTTTGCTGACGCTTCCCGCCCGAAACACTGCACCGGTTTGCGCGGATCGACCGTCTCGGGCGTGTCCATCCCGATTAGACGCAGCCGCGTCGTTGTCCCGTTCAAAAGAACGTCGATAGTATCGCCGTCGACCACATTCAAGACCGCAAACGACTCGTGCTGGTCTCTTTTCTCATCGATCATCTCGGGCGCGGCCGCCTGCGTTGTCTTTGCCGGGAGGGCGGCTGCAACTTCCGAGACGGGGGAAGCCATCGGCTCGGTATTTTGCTCCGAGGCAACTGCCGCGGCAAAAAGCGCGCCGAGAAAAGCGAGAGCGGCGAAAGCGCGAAGCGCTCGAGGGAGTATCATGGAAGAATTATAGGCGCAAAAATCTAGGCGCGCCGGGAAAGAATCCCGGCGCGCCGCTCTCTAGGCCAGCCCCTCGTATCCGCTCGGCACGCGCTGTGCAATGCGCATGCACTGTCCGTCGGGAAAGCGGATCGTAAGTCTCCACGCCCACCAATTCGCCTCGATCTCGAGGGGTTCGACGATCTGCAGGTTCGCAGCGAGCATGCTTGCGATCTGCGCGTTCAATAGACTCGAAATCGATTTAAGCGTTGCGCTTTGCGCGTCCTCTTCCTCGAATCTCGCGAATGCCCGATCAACGGAGTCGTTGATGGTTCGCTTGAGTCGAGCCATCAAGATGCGTTTGTCAGGTGTGATCATGATCTCGCTCCCTGTTGAACCCTGCAGACTATCGCTCCTCATCGGCGAGGCGTCAATGAGTAATGTCCTTGCGTTCGGGTATGTGAGGTGTCACACTTGGTGCAATTAGCAATTTAGAAGAAGAATTCTTATGCCGGACGAGCAAGGAAATGTTCAATCTGCCGCTGGAGCGGGGAAGAAAATGTGGTACGTTATCGGTGGTATCGTGGTGATTATCATTCTTGGCTGGATCGTAACGAAAGGTCTTGGAGGAGTGGCAATGCCCGGCTCAGGGATTGGCGTCGACCGTAATGCTGACGGTTCGGCCACATACAGCAATAGCGAAGGAAGCGTAACGGTGGGCGGGGCGTCGATGCCCGAGACTTGGCCTTCCGATGCGCCGGGAAACTATGCGAATGCCTCGATCCAATATTCCGGCTCTTCGAATCCGCAAACGGGGAAGCCTGGCGCGGCAGTTGTCTATACAGTGAATGCTTCGACGCAAGCAGTCGCCGATTACTACAAGACGGAACTGACTCGGGCGGGCTGGACGATCGAGGCGACTGCCAACACGGGGGCGGCGACGGTACTTTCCGCGAAGAAGGATAACAGGACGTTCGGGGTCTACATAGCCTCGGCGGGAGATGCCGGCGTTTCGGTTACGGCCGGTATTGAAATGTAGAGATTTTTTTCGAAAGCGTGCCGGACACTTTGTCCGGCACGCTTTCTATGCACGACATTTGCACATGATTCAGCACCATACGACCATATACACTTATAATCTCCTACCGGTACGTATAAGTGTAGGCGGGCGAAGCAGGCTATCAAGGGAAAGGCGATCGGCTTTCCACAGCGCCCCGTAATTCAAGGCTTCCTTGCAAATGCGGCTGCTATACTTTCCTGATATTAGCTAGCCACCAGTTCTTAATTTTATGAGACATCAGCGTTTGCATGAATTGGCAAAGTTTGCCGCCGGCCTCGTCGCGGGGGATTTCATCGCGATCCTCTGGATGTGGTCGCAAAAAATGTTCCCGATCATGTTTCTCGGGATCAAGATGACGACCGACGTCGTGGCCCCGACGCTCATTTTCGACGTGGCGCTCCTCATCATCCTCATTCACTACGGCTGGCACGCCGGCCGCACCCCGATGATGCGCGAACGCGCCTATCTCGTTACGGCGGGGATCGTATTCGCGGTCGTGTCGCTCGCGCACCTCGCGCGCTCCTTTGCAGGTATCGATCTTGTCATCGCCGGATGGGCGGTACCGATCTGGCTCTCATGGATCGGCACCGCGGCGACGGCCTACCTTTCGTACATGAGTTTCCGCCTTGCGATGCGGATGCGCGACTAACCTCTCCTGCACTCGTGAGCAAAAGGCGCCAGGAGGCGCCTTTTGCTATACTGACGACATGAGTCGAACGGCTCTCTTGCTTGTTGGCGTGACGCTCTTCGCCATTGCTGGCACGTTACTCTGGCGCTCTTTCGCCACTCCTGTGTTGCCTGCGAACGAAGAGCAGCTTACCGTGAGAGGAGAGACGACCGAGGATGAGACCACAGTCTATAAGATTGACGTGCAGTATCCGCAATTCGCTGCGGCCACCGGCACCGCATCGTATACGTCGATCGATACGATCAACGCCGAGATTAGGCGCGACATCGACGGCGCGGTCGGCGAGATCAAAAGTTATCCGACAAACCCGAGAGACATGGCCTCGCCGCAAAACGAACTCACCATTCGCTACGGTGTTCCCTACATCGGACCTGATGTTATCTCCATCAGGCTCTCAATCTCTCAGTATACGGGCGGCGCCCATCCAAACACGCTTCTAAGCGGAATGAATTTCGATCGCGCGAGCGGTAAAAGACTCTTGCAGGACGATGCGCTCAAGCTGATCGGCAAGACGATCACGGAGATTTCATCGGAGGCGACGGCCCAATTAAAGGCAAAACTCGGAGACGCCATGTTCGAGGAAGGCGCGAATACAAATCCAGAGAATTTCAGCTCGTTTACGATCTCGCAGGATGCGGTCACGTTCATTTTTCAGCCCTATCAGGTCGCTTCGTACGCTGCCGGTCCGCAGGAAGTCTCCCTGCCGCGCGTTCATCAGGAAGACACACGCAAGTCGATATAATGAACAACGCGGGGGCTTGCCCCCGCGTTGTTCATTATCCCCATAGTGCGTGAACAGCCATTACGAAGGAATTGTGAGAAGGCTTAACCTGTGGGATGATTTCGGTATTACGAGCTCACGTAGCTTTTTAATTATTATGATAAGGAAAATTGCCCTATCGGGTGCAGGTGTTCTCATGTTAGCGACCCCATTATTTGCGTCAGCAGACGTCATCAGTGATCTCCAGGCACAGATTCAAACACTTCTTGCTCAGATCGCTCAGTTAAAGACACAAATGGGAGGGACTGGAACGACAGGCACATCGGGCGTTTCCTGCATAATGCTTACAAATAGCTTCTCTGTTGATGACACCGATGCTGACAACGATGGTGAAATCTCGAAGCTACAGCAGTTCCTCGCACAAGACTCCTCGATATATCCCGAAGGTCGTATCACCGGCTACTTTGGACCTGCAACGCTACGTGCAGTACAACGATGGCAGAAAGCGCACAATATAGTCTCTTCCGGGGACCCTGATTCGACTGGTTACGGATTCATCGGTGCAAGAACTCGTGCAGCGATGGCCTGCGGCTCAATAGGCACATCCGTAAATACCAACACTGGTTCCAATTCCACCCAAAACAACACTCAAACGTCTGGCTCTACATCAGGGAATACAACATCGAATCTTCTGCCGGACACGCTGAAAATTACGTCTCCATTTTCCGACATCAATATCGGAGTGGGACAAAAAATCACAGTCTCTTACAGTGTAGGTAATAACATTGTTGCGAATGACCCAGCTATCGTCGAACGCAAGATTGTAAAAGCAGATACAGATACGAGCGTGTCTGGTTATATTCCTGTGTCAGTAAGTGGTGGTGTGTATAGCTTTGATTGGACGCCAAGTGAGGCCGGTACCTATCAAGCACTTCTCTCAATCAGCCATAACAACAGCACGTATCCTGCACGTAGCGCAGTGATTACAGTTGGGAGCGGAAACACGACGCCAACGACCAATAACAGCACACCAAGCGTTACATTTAGCTACATTTCATCCGGTAACGTCATCGGTTCATTCGCCAATCTTCCTGCAAACTCGCAAATCAGGTTCGTCAACGCTTCGACAGGGGCGAGATACGACGCGCAAAGCACAATGGTATGGTCGGGAGGCAACGGGCCACTTAGCATTACTATTCCAAATGACTTGCCGAACGGAACATATTACTTGCGTGCAACCGACTACTACAATCCAAACACCACGATTGCACAAAGCAGTTCGTTCCAAGCGGGTTCTAACGTCCAAACCAGCTCTGTCGCAATCAATTCATTCACAGCGTCGCCCTCGTCGGTAAACGCGGGTGGAGCCGTGATGTTCATGTGGAGTTCCAATCTTAGTCAAAATGATGTCTCGTATTACGGCGGCGGGTGCAGCATTGAGGGCATTACTCAAAATAACGTGGCAGTCTACGTCACTTCAGGGTTCAAAGGTGCGAGCGGTCAAATTACGTTTGTACCGCCAGCAACAGCAACGTATACCTTGCGCTGTACTTCCAACGCGAAAGATGGCTCGCCGAGCGCGTCCAGACAAATAACCGTAAATGTCGCACAGCCGCAGACAAATCCGGTAGTGATTAGTTCTTTCAACGCATCACAAACATCAGTGCAGTCGGGACAGCCCGTCACGTTTTCTTGGAACTCCAACCTTACGAACAATGACATCTCGTATTATGGGGGTTTCTGTAATATAGAAGGTCTTGGGAATAATACGGCTCTGTATGTGTCTGCTGGCCAAACCGGCGGCGCGAGCGGTTCTATAACGTACACCCCTGCATTTACTGCAACTTACACATTGCGTTGTTCTTCGGGAGCGAAAGACGGCTCGCCGATGGACAGTAAGCAAGTAACCGTTTCGGTCAACTAGAAGCTGCAAGCATCAAAACGGCGAGTCTCTACGAAGAATTCGCCGTTTTGATTTTTCGGACTATTACTCCAAATACTAGAGCCAGCTCGAATCCATACACGAAGGCCCAAAGGGTTGCTTTGATCTTACGTGTATGCCGATGGTGGAGGTGGGGGGAATTGAACCCCCGTCCAAGGAAAAACAGTATGCGTGTATCTACGAGGCGTAGAACATCTTGAAGTTTAGGCGCGTCGTCTTAAAGATGGACGAAACGACGCCGCGCCGAGCTCTTGTCTTAGATATCGCTCGAGCCTTCGACATCAGCGCTTGAGTGAAGTGACGCCCGGCGAACCCTAATCAAGCATCGGATCCGTGGACGGCCGCTTAGGCAAAAGCGTAAGCAGGCTGAATCGGGGAAAGAACCCCGCCAGTGTTTTTGGCACTTGGATTTGTGCAGCAGGTTTTGAAAGCGTGTTGCAGCTTTGCCCGCGCACGCACATGTCGATTTCCTTGTCGAAGCCAGTCACCCCCGAAAAAAGCACTTCATTTCCTTTTTCGCGAACGGCTGACGTCAATATTTGTTTTTCAACGTTCGATCTATTCTGCGTTTCTCCTCGCGCGCCCGTATACTTTGACGCTTGTCTTCTTTTTTCTTACCGCGGGCAATCGCGATCGAAAGTTTCAACTTCCGCGCGGAATTATACACTTTGAGGGGCACTATTGTCAAGCCCTTTTCGCCCTCCGCAGAGGCGACCCATGCGATTTCTTTCCGCGAAAGAAGGAGGCGGCGAGGCCGCTCGGGGTCGTAGCCTTTGGGGGCATTCGAGATTTGCCACGGAGGAATCGATGCCCCGACCAGATAGGCCTCGCCGCCTCGCGCGACGACTCGCGCGCCCTTCAGCGATCCGCGACCGGCTCGCAGGGATTTCACCTCGAATCCATACAGCTCCAAACCCGCCTCGATCTCCTCGAGGATCGTGTAATCGAAGCTCGCTTTCTTGTTTTCAATGAGTGTCATTCGATCAAGTATATCGCAGTCACCACGCTTTTCTAAATGCGTCAAATATGTATAATACGCGTCCATATGGTGAGCTCGGAAAAGAAGCCGCGAAAAAACCGCGCGGAAGATCAGAAACCCGCGCGAGGTAGCGGTGGTCCGGGCATTTGGATACAGATTGCGGCAGCGTTCGCCATCTTCCTCGCGTTGTCGGCCGGGTACTCGCTCGTGCGCGAATACATAGTCAATAAAAGCGAATCGGTACCGCTCTCACAGATCGCCCAGGATATCACTGCGGGTAAGATTACTTCGATCGAGGTGTCCGGCGACAATATCACCGCTACCTACGCGGACAAGAGCGAAAAGACGTCGCGCAAGGAGACGGAAGCATCGTTTACCGAGACTCTGAAAGCATACGACATCGCGCCTGAAAAACTGGCGACGGTGAAGATCGAAATCAAAGACGAAGGAGGCGTGCGATTCTGGGCTCTGACGCTCCTACCCATTCTCGTGCCGGTTATTTTCCTCTTCGGCATCATTTGGTACCTCTCTCGCCAGCTTCGACAGGGCGGCATGCAGGCCTTTACCTTCGGCCGCTCCATGGCGCGTCTCATCTCGCCGGAGGATCAAGTGCAACGCGTGACTTTCGCCGACGTCGCCGGCGCGAAAGAGGCGAAAATCGAACTCTCCGAGATCGTCGACTTTTTGAAAAACCCGAAGAAGTTTATCCAAATCGGTGCACGCATCCCCAAAGGCGTACTCCTCATGGGTGCGCCCGGGACGGGAAAGTGCGTCACGGGGGACACACTCATGCTCACGAATAAAGGTATCGTCGCGATTGAAGATGTACCGAAATATTTCACTGTTCGACCTGATGGGACAACTGAAGGCCTGGATGTGGTCTCGGTTGATCAGCGTAACCTCACGTTCAACATACAATCCGCATCGCATTGGTACAATCTCGGCGAACAAGATACGCGCATTGTGGAAACAGAAATGGGAATGCGGGTTGAAGGCACGTCGGAGCACCCCATCGTCGTCGTCAGCGCCGAAGGCAATCTTGAATTCAAGCGATTGGATCAGGTGTGTGAAAACGATTACGTTGCGATGAATCGAGGTGCGGGTGTGTACGGTTCGTATACGCGCGTTCCCCATAGCGACGCCGCGTATCTCCTCGGTGTATTGGTCGGAGACGGATGCGTGACGATTAAAGATCGGATAAACGTCACGACAGCCGATCCCGAAGTGTTGGAACGAATTCAGCGCGCGGCGCAAAATCATCTCGGCGGTGAATTTCAGAAGACCTCATCGCGCCCGTATGATTACGAACTTCGTTCCGTAGAGGCAAAACGGATTCTCCGATCCTGGGGCATAGAAGAAACGTACGCGCGTCACAAACGTGTGCCCGACTGGATTCGTTTGGGCCCCAAAGAACACATAGAAGCATTCTTGCGCGGGCTGTTTGACGCGGACGGTTACGTAGAACGCACCGGAAGCGTCGTACTCTCAAGCGCGAGTAAACAGCTCATCAACGAAGTGCACGCGATGCTCTTAAATGCAGGAATCGTCGCTCGTTCCTATGTCCGTACAAAACGGTATAACAATCAGCTCCAGCACTACATTGCCGTATACGGTGATTTTATAGAATTATTCGACCAAACTATCGGTTTTTCGGTAGCTCGCAAACGCGAGAAACTTGCCGCATCGATAGAGAGACAGCGCAATACGAACGTAAATATAATCCCGAATCAAGGACAAACAATACAAACGATATGGCAAAACGCGGCGTCGGCAGGTACGCGCAACCGCGCCTTTTACGCTCAGAGCCTGTATAAAAATACAAAGCGCTACATTTCCGGAGACCGCTCTCCTTCGCAAGCCGGTATGCTGACGTTTATTGCGGGCGCAACGACACTCTCGCCGACGCTTGTTTCGTCGGCAGGAATTACGAAGCTCTCTCGACTCGCGTCGGGCGATTTTTTCTTTACGCGAGTCAAGCGCATCGGATCCGGCCGATCCGTCGTATACGATATCACTGTTCCCACCCATCACAATTTTATCGCGAACGGATTTATTAATCACAACACACTCCTTGCGCGCGCTGTCGCGGGAGAAGCCGGCGTGCCGTTTTTCTCGATTTCGGGATCGGAATTCGTCGAGATGTTCGTCGGCGTTGGCGCCTCCCGCGTGCGCGATCTTTTCCAGACCGCGAAGCGCGCCGCCCCCGCGATCGTTTTTATCGATGAGATCGACGCTGTGGGGCGCGTGCGCGGCACCGGAGTCGGCGGCGGCAACGATGAGCGCGAACAAACGCTCAACCAGATCCTCGTCGAGATGGACGGTTTCGAACCCAATGAAAAAGTGATCGTGATGGCGGCAAGCAACCGCCCCGACGTCCTTGATCCCGCGCTCCTGCGCCCGGGTCGATTTGATCGGCGAGTGACGATCGATCTTCCTGACCGCAAAGACAGGGAAGAGATACTGAAAGTGCACGCGCGCACGAAGCCCCTCGGTCCGGATGTGAATCTTCCGGTCATCGCGGAGCGCACGCCCGGATTTTCCGGCGCCGACCTCGCCAATCTGATGAACGAGGGTGCGATCCTTGCGGCTCGTGAGAATCGAAAAGAGATCGCGCAGTTCGACCTCATCCGCTCCATCGAGAAGGTGATGCTCGGGCCCGAACGCCGCTCTCATGTGCTCAACAAAAAGGAAAAAGAGATCACCGCCTATCACGAAGCGGGCCATGCGCTCGTCGCATCGGTGCTTCCGTATGCCGATCCGGTACATAAGATTTCGATCATTTCGCGCGGACGCGCTGCAGGCTACACGCTGAAGCTGCCGTTTGAGGATCGCAAAATGCAATCGCGCAAAGAATTTCTGGATGATATCGCCGTCTCGCTCGGCGGCTACGTCGCCGAGAAAATGGTATTCGATGATCTCACGACCGGCGCCTCGAACGATCTGCAGGTGCTCTCCGCGCTCGCGCGGGATATGGTCGCTCGCTACGGCATGTCGGAAAAAATGGGGCCGATCGCGTTTGATGCCGCGCAGGGTCGCACGCTTTTCGGCTCCGGCGTGGAAGGGGGCGAACAATCTGAAGAGGTCGCCGCGGCAATAGACGCCGAAGTGCGCCACATCATCGACGGCGCTCATAAGAAAGCGGAAGGGGTGCTCAAAAAACACCGCGACGCGCTCGATGCGATCGCGCAAAAGCTCGTGGAAGTGGAGACCATCGAGCGGGACGAGTTCGAGAAGATACTCATCGCACACGGCATTACGCCCAAAAAGAAAGAGGATATCGAACACGCCCCGCTGGCATAATCTATGGAAGATATGCCGGAACGCAGTCAAGAAAAATGGACTGTTCCATTCAAGCGGGTGGTCGATCAGTTACTACATGCACCATCTGAGGACGTCGTTAACTCAGCGCGTAGTTTCCGTATCGAGGGCCCGATTGATCCAGACAACCTTCGTAAACTCTGTGAACTTCCTTACGAGCTCTTAATCACGCGCGATGAGCAAGGGTTGCTTATGACGACTGGTAACAAGGATACCACCGTTCATGCTTGGGACAAGGCAACGAGAAGACGCCTCCAAAATGCGCACTCGACATTGCACAATCATCCGCCATTCGCGGGTCCAAATGCGGACACTCCCTCAATAGGGGATATGTTGTTCTTTCTATCTCAGGCCTACGAGGAGAAATTCTCAAAAAATATAATTATCCACTCCGACGGTGTTGTTTCTTTTGGTTTCGGCTCCAGCTCATCCCTTGCTTTGTTCAACGAACGTTGTGCCGAGATACAGCGCAAGCATAATTTGTCTGATAAGGAATTCTACGGAGACGAAACAAGTCCCGCCACAATGGTGCGTGTCTATCCGGCATGGCGAGAACTTGCGGAAACTTTGGGAATTATCTCGGGCCGTGCAACGTGGGATGAGCCGAAGAATGTTCACGAACTTCTAAGGGACCTCAATGAGTAGAGTTATAATCAAAAAGTGACCGACCACAGCATGCCGGATTATGAGGGTGAGCCCAATGAGTGGGAAAGCAATCGCACCGTCACGTTCAAGCGTCATATCGAAGTGCAGATAAAAGCGTTCAAACAGCGCATCCAGATGGCCCGCACGGTCGGAGCGCTGCAGGCGATCCGGCACGACATTGAGCAGGGATCTCTCGCTAACAACCAACAGGCAAAAGATGTTTTGAAACGCTTCGTCAACCAGCACGCGCGAGAGCTCGGGTGGAAGGAAGGGCAGTGGTGGGCTTAACGCCGCACGCGCCAGTGGATAGTCTCCCCGCCGCTCATCGGAGCGACGCGGACGCCTTCATCAGTGACGACCGGCTGCGCTTCCCAGTCTTTTTTTTCAAGCGTTATCGTCTCGCTGCTTTGTGCGATGCCGAAGAATTTCGGGCCGTTGAGGGAAAGAAATCTCTCGAGCCTGTCGAGCGCTCCGAGCTCGTCGAATACTTGGGTATAGAGCTCGACGGCGGCGGGCGCGCTGAAGACGCCGAAGGAGGGGTTCGCTCCGAGTTTCTTGCTCTCCGGATGCGGAGCTGAATCCGTACCGGCGGAAACGAACGGCAGGCCCTTTGCGACAAGCGCGCGGATTGCTTCGCGGTCCGCGCGGCTCTTGATAAGCGGCTTGCAGCGAAGGAGCGGCTCTTTCTCGATATCTTCGCGCGCGTACATAAGATGATGCACGGTTACTGTCGCGACGAGGCGGTCTTCATGTCCGTTTTTTTCGATGAAATCCGCCGCCGCGCGGGTCGACATGTGCTCGAGCGAGACTTTGAGCTTCGGGTAACCCTCCAAGAGTCGCGGGAGCACCGATTCGATAAACACCCGTTCTCCCTCGTAGGGATCAATCTCTTCATCGTGTGCGCCAAGATGCACCTCGCCGTGCAAAAGAAGCGGCATCCCGACCTCTTCCATTTTTTCGAGTACGTCTTTCGCTTCGAGAATGTCGCGATAGCCCCACTGCGAATTCGTCGTCGCGCCATAGGGATAATATTTGACCGCATATACGCCGCCTTCGGCGCCTTTTTCGATCTCCGCCGGCTTTAGGTTCTTTGTCAGGTAGAACGTCATGAGTGGCTTGAACGTACTTCCTGTCGGCAAAGCAGCCACGATTTCTTTTTTGTATTCCTCCGCTTGCGCTGCCGTCTCGATGGGTGGATCGGTGTTGGGCATCACGATGGCGCCGAAGCATTTTTCGGCCGTGAACGGCGCGACGGCGCGCAACATCGCGCCTCGCCTGAAATGGACGTGGGAATCGAAGGGTTTTTTAATAGTGATTGTGTCTGCCACGCAGCAAGTATACACTGGCCGCATGATAAAAAGGGATGTCGCGAAAAAGGCTTTGGCGCTGCACAAAAAGCTCGGCGGGAAAATCCGCGTAGAGCCGGCGGCACCGATTCGCAACCGCATGGATCTCTCGCTCGTGTACACGCCGGGTGTCGCGGCGGTCTCATCCCGCGTCGCGAAGAATCCCGAAGATGCCCGCGAGTACACCATAAAAGGAAGAATGGTTGCTGTCATTTCCGACGGCTCGGCGGTCTTGGGGCTCGGTAATATCGGCGCACTCGGAGCGCTCCCCGTTATGGAAGGAAAGTGCGCATTGTTCAAAACGTTTGCCGATGTCGATGCGCTCCCGCTCGTGCTCGATACCCAAGATCCGGACGAAATCGTGAGAGTCGTGCTCGCAGTCGCGCCCGCATTCGGAGGCATCAACCTCGAAGACATCGCCGCGCCGAAATGTTTTGAAGTCGAGAGGCGATTGGTCGAAGCGCTCGATATCCCGGTGATGCACGATGACCAGCACGGGACCGCGGTCGTCGTGCTTGCGGCGCTTCTCAACGGATTCAAGGTGGTCGAGAAAAAGATGCCGAATGCGCGTATCGTGATTCTCGGCGCGGGCGCCGCCGGCACCGCAGCTGCCAAGCTGCTCCATGCCGCAGGGGCGAAGAACATAATCGTTCTCGACAGCAAAGGGATCATCGAGCCCTCGCGCTCAGAGAAACATAAAAAGGAACTCGCGAAATATAATCGCGACAGGATTCGCGGGAATTTGCAGGACGCGCTACGCGGAGCCGACGTGCTGCTTGGCGTTTCCGGTCCGGATCTCGTCAAGGCTTCGGACGTTTGCCTCATGAACGATAAGGCCATCGTGCTTTCAATGGCGAACCCGACGCCGGAGATAATGCCAGACGAGGCAAAACGCGGCGGCGCGATGATCGTCGGTACCGGCCGCTCCGATTTTCCGAACCAGATCAACAATTCGCTCGCGTTCCCCGGAATATTCCGCGGCGCGCTCGATCATCGCGTGCGAAAGATCACCGACGAGCACAAAATAGCCGCCGCGAAGGCGATAGCGGCTCTCATTAAGAAGCCGACGGCCCACAAAATCGTCCCCGACATGTTCGACAAACGCGTCGCGAAAGCGGTCGCAAAAGTAATACGTTGAGACTATAATCCCGTGAGCCGCCCGTAGCTCAGTTGGTTAGAGCATGGAGCTTATACCTCCAGGGTCCTTGGTTCGAGTCCAAGCGGGCGGACACACGCATTTTTCAGACAACCCTAGGACCTTTCAAACGAAGAATGTTCCGAGGTTTCCCAGTTCTCTAGCCGGGCGGGCGAGTCCGGGCAGATATAGATTTCCCTGTGTATTGCCGCCTTGCGGCATAGGGTGAGCATGCGAGAATGTCTCCATGTACACTTCGCTCCGGTTTCCGGCAGTGGTCGCGTTCATTCTTTGCGGCGCAAGCCTTCTCTTTGTGCCGCATGCGGCCCGCGCCGCTCAGGTCGTTGTTACGATGACCGATAATCAATTCTCGCCGAGGAACATCTCGATCAATGCGGGCGACACGGTGACCTTCGTCAATCAGGGCAACGCGCCTCACACGGCGACAGCAGACAACGGTACTTTCGATTCAGGTTCAGTGCAGCCGGGCCAACAGTTTGGCGCGGTCTTCAACCAGGCCGGTACGTATGCCTACTACTGCAAGTTCCACGGCTCACCCGGTGGTGGAGGTATGTCGGGTACGATCACCGTCCTCGCACCGAGTACGGGTACTTCCTATCAGCCGACGTATCCGACATACTCAGGCGGAACGGGTTCGCAATACTACGTCGGGACTCCCGCTTCTGGATCGACTGCAACACAGCTCCAAGCTCAAGCCGAAGCGCTTATGGCGCAAATCGCCGCGCTGCAAGGACAGGTGCAAGGCGGCACTGGCAACGCAACCAACGTAACGAGCGTATCGAGTACCGCGCCATCGACCTACGCGGCCTCGTGTCCGCTCATCGGGCGCACCCTTAAGCGGGGGGTGAGCGGGGACGACGTATCGCGCTTGCAGCAATTTCTTGCACTCGACTCCGATACCGGCTTTACGTCGCAGCCGACCGGATATTTTGGCTCGCTCACCCAAACCGCCGTGCAAAAGTGGCAGGCAAAATACAACATCGTCTCATCAGGCACGCCGGATTCGACCGGGTTCGGCGTGGTGGGCCCGCGCACTGCCGCCGCTATCTCGATCATTTGCGCGGGAGGGTCGATCAACGGCGTTTCGGCAACCGCTGCGGGAAGCGGACCCGCGGTCGGCGGCTACATTACGGTGACACCCGTTTCCGGTAATGCGCCGCTCACGGTAAGCGTCATCGCCACCGTCAACACGGTGAATTCGTGCGCCGGCGCGACGTACAATCTCGATTTCGGCGACTCGACGAATCCGGTCTCGATCTCAGTGCCCGCGAACAGTTGCGGCGAGACGAAGCAAACCTACCCGCATACGTATCAGTATGGCGGCAATTACGTGATCAAACTCTCCGCGGGAGCGCACTCGACGACCGCCAACATCTCGGTGACCGGACCTGCGGCCCCGCCGCAGCCGGTCTTCACCCCGGGACTTCCGCGCGAATCGTTCAACGCGAGCCCGACATCGGGCGCGGTGCCTCTTACGGTCACCTTCAGCGGTATCGTGACAAGCAACGATGCCGGCTTTTGCACCGGCGGTTGCGTTGCAACGATGGATTATGGCGACGGTACGCTCGATAATGTGCCGCTTCCGGCAAGCGTGGGCGGTTGGCTCAATTACAACCTCACCCATACTTATACCCAACAGGGCGGCTTTCGCGCGACGCTCTATCAGGGCGGCGCCACGCCCGGCCAGCCGACGATCGGCGCCGTCACGATCATCGCCGGCGCCGGCAGCACCGGAGGCGGTAGCGGAGGAGGAACGTCGGGATTCTCGTACACGCCGCCGCAGGTGACCACGAATCCCAGCAACTCGCTCGCCTTCACCATCCAGTTCGATGTGCCGAGCTCTTGCACGGGCTTCGATCTCGCATGGGGCGACTCTTCCGCAAACGCGCGTCAGACCGACGCAAGCAACACCTGCCAGGTGAATCCGATCGTACAGTCTTTCTCGCACACGTATCCCGGAGCAGGCGCCTATACGATCATACTGCGTCGAGGGCCGACGCTTTCGCGCACCGACGACATTTCGCTCACCATTACGAATTAGCATCCGTATGAAAAAAACTTTGTTGGCTGCGCTCACAGTATCCGCGCTCTCGTTCATTCCGCTCGGGACAAACGCGCAATCGGTGACCGAGCTCGGCGCGCAAGTACAATCGCTTCTCGCGCAAATCGCCGCACTGCAGGCGCAACTCGGCATGCCGCAATCGCAGCCCCCGCCCCAAATTCCGGCGCAGGTTCCGATTGCGCAGCCTATTTCTCCTGCGCCGTCCACGCCTTCCTGTCCGCAGCTCTATCGCACGCTCTCGCTTGGCATGCAAGGTACCGACGTACTTGCACTCCAAAAATTTCTGGTCTCGCAAGGTCTCGTGCAGACCAGCGGCGCCTCGGGATATTTCGATTACGCGACGCAATCGGCCGTACAACAGCTGCAATCGAAATACGGCATCGCAACCTCCGGCACGCCGGAGAGCAACGGATTCGGAGTGGTAGGCCCGCGCACGCGCACCCTGGTCGGCCTCAACTGCGCAAGCGCGGCGCCGAGCAGCGCAGCGAATCAGTGTCCGCTCGCGCCGCGCCCGTCGGTGCCGTGCGCGGGCTCGTGGAGCGCAATCACCAATGTCAACGGCTGCACGACAAGCTGGCAGTGTGCCGTCCCGCTTCAGCCCGCGACAAACCCGACGTCTTCGAATGTGCCGCTCACGATGTGCAGCGCGATATCGCTCATTTGTCCCAATGGCACGCGCGATCAGATAGGACCGAACTGTTCTCATTCGTGCGTCGCCGCGACCAGCGTCACCGGCGGATCGTGCGCGACGGACGTCGCGGTCGCACAGGGCAGTTCGTACGGACAGATCTGCTCGCAGGCGAACGTCGCTCTGCGCTGCCCCTACGACAGCGCGTATGTCATCACGCCGGGCGACACGTGCACGCAAGCATATTTGCGCTCGCGCAGCTGGCAGCAGGTCGGTCAGGGACAAACGGTTTCGCTTTCCGCCTCGCCGAATACGGGTCAGGCACCGCTTACCGTCTCGTTCGCGACAAGCCCGATCACGCTCGGAAGCGGCAACACGTATTCGATCGCGTTTGGCGATACGACCGGAAGCGCGGCGCTCACGGCGACCTCGTGCACGCACTCATATCCGCTGATATGCACCTACGGCATTTCGCACACGTACACCACGAGCGGTACGTACAACGCCACACTCGTATCGACCGGGCCGAGCGGCGCGCAAACGCTTGGAACGGCGACCGTCGTCGTCTCAAGCCAGTCGAATTCCGGCGGGGGAGCGCTCTCAGCCTCGCCTTCCTCGGGCACCCCGCCTCTTTCTGTCGCGTTTTCCATAGCCTCGACGCCGGGCCAATACAAGATCCTCTATTTCGGCGATGGCTCGTCTGACGTGACCGGGTGTCAAATCACTTCGGCATGGACCACGTCGCACACCTACAGCTCGATTGGCGTGTACTATCCGTACCTCTCGACGCCATGTTCGGGAAGCGGCGCGTATCCGCTCGGCAGCGCCACGATAACGGTCGCGACGACGACCACCTCCGGCATTCTCGTTTCGCTCACGATCGGCAGCGGAATCGCACAGCGCTCGACCATGCAGATCACGTGGCAGAGTACCAACGCGCCGAGCAATGCCGCCGTCGCGCTCTACCTCGCTTCCGCAACCTCGAGCACTTCGTACGGGATTATCGCCGGCCAGCAGGCGCCAAGCGGCTCGTATCAGTGGACCGTTCCCGGTCCGCAGTGCAACGCGCAAGGCGTATGCCAGTATCTTGCCGATAGCCCCATGGTCTACTTCACGAATCCGGGAGAGTATAAGATCGTCGGCAAGCTCTACACGCCATCCAATGCCTACCTGGGCGGCTACCCGCCGGCGTCTATCGTGTATCCGACGTACCTCGCATCGTACGACAGCCCTTCTTTTACGATTACGTCGCAATGAGACACGTCGCGCGTTACGCAGAGCCGGCAGTCGCGGTTTCGCTCGCGTTCTTTCTGCTCGCGTGTTCGACACAGATCGCCTCGGCCGCGTGCCTCACGATCGCGCGCATGCTCGGGCCGGGTTCGAGCGGGGACGACGTGAAGCAGTTGCAGCAATTTCTCTACGACGACGGGGAGTTGCAGAGCAAGGACTACGTCACCGGTACCTACGGGCTCGTCACCGAACGGGCGGTGCGCGCATGGCAAATCGCGCACAAGATCGTGAATCGCGACGACGACGAAACCACGGGCGCGGGAATCGTCGGGCCCGTGACGCGCGCGGCGCTCCTCAAAGCGTGCGATACAACCGCCGGATCGGGTTCATGGGCGACCAACGGTCCGCCGCAGGCCGCTCCGAAGACGACCGCTTCCCCGAGCTTGTCGAATTTTTTCACGACGCCGACCGCTCCTGCGAAACCGTCAGCCGGCAAGAATGTCGCCACATCGTCTTTGTCGCTTCCAGGAAGGTGCGCTCCCATGCCGCGGCCTTCGAGCGATTGTCTCACGCCGTGGCTCGGACAGCGGGGCGATAACGGGTGCGTCACCGCGTGGGTGTGCCCGAGCGCGACGGTGAATCCTCCCTCCAGCTCGAACAATATTACGGTGCGCATCGGGACGACCTCGGTCTCGTTCACCGGCCAATCGCCGGTTATTTTGAGCGCGATGGGACCAACGAGTCTCACCGTCGGTGCTACGGGTTCATGGTCTGTCGTCGCGACAAATCCCGGAGGCGGGACGCTTCTGTATAAATTCGGATGGGGCGACGGCACCGAGCGGGCATTCGAAATCTCTCCGGGCGCCACGCATGCGTATAACTCGGCCGGAGATTTCACGGTTACCTTTACGATCCAAAATCCCATCGGGACGACAACCCAGATGACGCAGAAAGTCAACGTGAGCACTGTCGCGACGACCGTCCAGAGCCCGCAGCAAACACCCGCGAACCCCAAAGATCAGCCCTACGGGAGCTACGGGGGCGGCGTGCAAGGCCAGCCGTGCTTCCTCGAAGGACAGCAGTCGTTTACCGCGTGTCCCTTTATGGCGAATTGTTTCCAGGGAGGCACGTACCTGACATGCCACAACAACGTATGGTCGCCTCTGCAATCATCAAGCGCGAACGACCGGCTCTCCCAGCTCGCAAGCACGCTCTTAGCGATCGAGACGATACTTGAAACATTGGGAACTCGCTGACATGCGCTCGAGGCGAAGACAATTTGCAGTTTTTTTGCTCGTCATCTTTTTCGCTCCTGTCGCCGTCCGCGCCGATGTCTCGACGGAAACGCAGACTCAGATCATCGTTCTTTTGCAGCAGGTGATAGCGCTGCAGCAAAAAATCATCGAGTCGCTCCAGGCGGCGCTTTCAAGCCAAGGTGCCTCGCAGCCGCTTGCTTCAGCATCTCAAACGCTGCCGTACGCGTTCGACGCGGGCACTCCCTTCTGCACCCTCTACGCGATCCCGTCGTCGATCCAGGAAGGACAAAGCGCTCTCCTCTCGTGGTCCTCGCAGCACGCTCTCACGGCCTCCATCTCCGAACTCGGCCCCGTGCCGCTCTCCGATTCGCAGCCCGTGAGCCCGGCGAAAACGACGATCTACACGGGCACCTTCACCGGCCTCAACGGTTCTACCGTGTGCACGGCCACGGTCACGGTACTCCCGGTGCCAAACGGGAGCGCAACGTCGACAAACGTGACGGCGACCTCCACAAGCGCGCTCC
>JBEEJY010000023.1:0-20479 GCA_041168925.1 Candidatus Parcubacteria bacterium
TACCAGCGATGGATCACGACGTGCCGCCGGAAATAATGATGCCGGTGATGAACGGCGTACCGCGGCGGCGCGTAGTGCATCATGATGTGCGGCCGGTAATGATGCCGCCATTGCGCGTTGGCGTCCGTGGGGAACGCGATAGAGCTGGCGAAGAGCAGGGCGCCGCCAAGCGCGGTGCTCAAGAGCAGAGCCGAAAGTTTCAAGGTATGATCCTCCTTGTGAACAAGCGCAAGGACCTTCCATGCGCATGTCGCTACCCTATCACACCTCGCGTATGCGAGTCCAAATATAAAAAGAAGAAGGCGCCGCACATGGCAGCGCCCTCATGAGTTGTCCCAAATCATCGGGAAGAACGGTCAGCACGCGCGCGGCGAGCCGATGTAGGTCTTCACGCCATTGCGCATCACCCAGTCGTGACAGGTGCGACGCTCAATCGTGTAGACATTGAGCACGGCACCGGAAACCGTCCGGCTGCTGTGCGTGCCGGTCGCGTGTCCACCGCCGTAAGCGCCACCACGCATACCATGACTGCCGTGACCGACATTGCGATTCTCGTAGGGATAGCCGCCGCGCCAGCGGGGCTCCCAGCGATTGAACACCGCGTCTTGTCCGCACGCGCCACCCTGGTAGATCGAGCAGGCGGCCAAAGCCGGCGTTGCAGAGATCGAAGAAAGGGTGACGAGGATTGCTGCGACAGCGAGAGCGATCGAAGTCTTGCGCAACATTGGTTGTCCTCCTGTTGCGGTTGAGCACTCCATGGGCCGGAATGGCCGACGGATTATTGTAATTATACTATATAAATATTATTCAGTCAAGTGACTGAATATATGGCTTATTTCGCAAGGGTCCAGCCGTACCCTACCTCGGTCGCCTCCCCTATTTCTACCGGATGCGCAATCTCGACTGCGTGAGCAATCTCGACAGCGTGCGCGATCGAGACGGCATGGCCGACTTCAACTCCAACGCCCACATCAACAAGCGCGAAGAGTTTGCCCGGGCCATAGAGATCGACTGCGTGTGCAATATCGACCGGATGAGCGATATCAACGACGTGTCCGATGTCGACTGGATACCCGACCTCGACGGGATAGCCAACGTCAACCGGATACCCGACATCTACCGGGTATCCAATGTTGACGGGATGGCCGACCGCAACGGGATGGCCGATATTCACCGGGTAGCCGATCCCGACGGGATACCCGATGTTCGCGGGCACGCCGACCACTGCAGGGGCGGCGACCGAAGCTGCGGATGCGCTCATATCGGGCGCGGCGAATTGCGCGGACGCAGCTGAAGTATCAGGCATGGCGGCAGGCGCGGGAAACGCGATCTGCGCGGGAAAGGCGTAGCTGAAAGGATACGCGTCGGCGTACGCCGTCGTCGCCATGCCGAAGGCCGACATGACGAGGATCGAGATGAGGCTTTTTTTCATGGGCTGAAGCTATTGCGCGGACGCTCCGACAAAATCCGCTTCGAGGATGTAGCGCGCGCTCTTGCCCGTCAGCGTATCGCAGGTGACGATGAAAAGTTTGTTGTCGGGATGCGCGAGGAAATTCTCGTTGTACGAATCGGTCGTTTCTTTTTTGACCGAAACGACGCTGTAGAGATAGCTCTTGCCATCTTCGCCCTTGAGCGTGATCAAATCGCCGGAATCGAGCTCCGGCACGCGGTTGAATGCTTGGAACATTTTGTTGTGCACGATCGGCAGGTGTGAGGAGTGTCCGAAAATGATGATATTGGTGCCGTCGCCGAGCTTGCCGGAATCCGGGTGCCGCGCGGGACCTTTCGTGAGCAGTTGATCGAGCACCGCGAGATCGCGTGTCTCGGGATTTTGCACCGGAAGATCGAGTGCGATTGCATCAATCTCGAGATGTTCCGGAAGTACTCCGACAGGAGCCTGGACCGGATCTGCTGCGGGAGCGTCCTCGCCTAATTGGGGGAGATCCGAGAGCGTAAGCGTTTTCGCCTCCACGGGAGCCGCGGCCGCCTCGCAAGGCGTTGCGTCGATGTAGCACGGGACGAAACCGATGGAGTCGGCCACGCTTACCGTGCAGAAGAAAACCACCACGATGGCGGCAAAAAAGACGCGTTTGGGCGGTTTTGCAGCCCCGATAGTCGGCGTCATAGTCGTCAAAATAATACACTGCAAAACCAGTGTTGTCAATCCCTATTACTTGACAAATCAATATTCGTGTAGTAGGATTCCGACATTATGGCAGAACAAAAACCGGGCATGCTCGCGAGCGTACTCGCGATAATCGGATTCATTATCGTCATCGTGATCGTCGTGTGGGGATTCATACATCTCGCAAGCATTTCTTCTCCGTGGTTTTCCTCCCTCTTTTCGAAGAGTTCGGCTCCCGCTTCCCTGCAAGTGAGCGCGCCCTCAAGCGCGAATTCAGGCGAGCCCTTTACGGTAAGTTGGAAGAGCGCGGGCCAAAGCGGTTTTTACACCTTTATGTATCAGTGCAAAGAAGGTCTCAAAATAGAGGCGATCGGAGATAACGGCATCGTCAACACCGTCCCGTGCGGCGCCGCCTACACCGTCTCAAGCGCAAGCAATTCTTTGCGCGTCGTACCGCTTCTTGCGGGCACTGCGGCCACTCCGGTGACCGTATCGATGACTTTTATTCCGAGCGCGACGAATGCGAAGCGCATGCAGGGCTCCGCCGTCGTAACGATTCAGCCCGGGGCCAAGGCGACATCGCAACCACTTGCGAAGCCGGCGGCCTCGAAACCAGTCGCAAAACCCGTCTCGAGCGGCCCTGCGGATCTCTCGGTGCGCGTCGTGTCGCTCGCATCAGACGGCTACGGCAATGCGACCTTCGTCTTCGACATTTCGAACGAAGGAAGGAGCTCGACGGGAAGTTATGTCTTCGAAGCGCATCTCCCCACGAGCGGCGAGCAGTACCGCTATGTCTCGCCGGTGCAGACGCCACTTGCTCCGGGTGCTCACGTGACCAACACCCTCACCTTCTCCGACGCGATATCGGGCGCGGCGAGCGTCACGGTTGATCCGAGCAACGCGATCCGCGAAGAGAATGAAACCAACAACTACGCATCGCGCTCTCTCTTTGTGTCGTATCTGAATTACGATGTCGCGCCAAACTACGCGGTGCCGCCCGTACAGTACTACCCAAGCGGCTACCAGTACCCGACCTACACATACCCGAACGTCAATTACAACTACAGCGGGTACCCGTACTACGCCTACTAACTTGCCTTGCGTGGAGAAAAGCGGCCCGGGCGAAGAAGCCCGGGCCGTTTTTTGCCACAGTTATACCGAGAGCGTGACCTTGGAGCGCAACGTCGTTTTGAAATGATGTTCGATCGCCTCTTGCACATATGTCGGATCTAACACGTACCCCGTGTCGTAGGTGCTGCCATCGGCCGGCATTACCCCCGCACCCGTAAAGACGCCGCCGAAACTCAGCTCGCTTGAGCCGTCCGGAACATACACAAACGCGGCGCCCGAGACGCCTGCGGCGGGAGCAATATCCATTGTCTTCCCATGGAAATTCTCTTTGACCGGCGTGCCCTGCCCGGGCGGCAGGACGATCATGCGAATGGCTTCCATGTCTTCGGGACGCTCGTATAGTTTTGTAAGATCCGGAGGGCGTACCCATCTCGTGGAAAGCGTCGGAGAAATTCTCGAGGGATACAGCTTCCTGTCCCTATCGCGGCCAAGGGCGATAACGGCTCCCACCGCGCCAGTTATGTCTTGCCCTCGTTTGAGCGGATGAAACGGAAACGCTTTATCCGGACTGATCTTCACGACCGCCAGGTCTCGCTCGTCCAATTCTCGCACGGCGACGTCGCGCCCGCTCTTGTGCCTCGTCCAGCTCGTACCGGAAGGAGGATCGACCTGGTCGGCCACGTGGGATGCGGTGATCAAGAGGTGATGATGGGTAATTCCCCGCTCGCCGGGCTTTTGAACGGGAATACGTATGATCGTCGCGTTTCCGCAGATTTTTCCATTTACCCTGTTGCACTGCGGCAGCGTGTGCCGATTAAAGAGGTCTTCGTCGCGCTCGAACTCCTGGAGCCATTGCGGCTTCACTTTCGCGAGCGAGCGCAGAAGCGACCCCCGCTGATCGGGCGTCGGGGCTTCGCGAAATGCGCGCCGGGCCGCGGGATCGGCGATCAGCGTGTTGAAGTACTCTTCGTCCCGCTGCTCGCGCAGCGCGTCGAGCCTGCGGAAGGCCTCGGCGCTTCCGGGGAATGCGGCAAGCGCCGCAGTGGCGCCCAGGCTTTTTAGGAAATTTCTGCGCGATGCGCTTTCCCCTTGTCGGTCGGATCTCGAATGTTCGGCAGGATCGGGAATGCGCTCCATGCTCGTGATTATATATCGAGTGTCGCTTCTTTCGCGTGCGACTGGATGAATGATTTCCGAGCAGGTACGTCGGTGCCCATGAGCATGTCGAATATCATGTCGGCTTCCTGGGCGTCTTCGATCGTCACGAGCTTCAAGATGCGTCTTGCCGGGTCCATCGTCGTCTCCCAGAGCTCCTCGGCGTTCATCTCACCCAAGCCCTTGTACCGCTGCACGCTCATCTTCGATGCTCTCTTCCCCTTTTCGTCCGTCTCTCCTTCTGCGGAAAGATCCTCGCTGCCTGTTTCTTCAACCTCCATGTCTTTTCCGGCCAATTTCACGCGCTCCTGATCGGAATACGCGTAGTGGACCTCCTTGCCCTTGCGAATCTTGAAAAGCGGCGGCTGCGCGATGAAGAGATAGCCTCCTTCGATAACGGGACGGAAGTGACGGTAAAAAAGCGTCAGCAAGAGCGTGCGGATGTGCGCGCCATCGACGTCCGCATCGGTTGCGATGATGACTTTGTGGTAGCGCAACTTTCCGATATCGAAAATATCGCCGATCGCGGTGCCGAGCGCGACGACGAGATTCTTGATTTGCTCTGAGGAGAGCATTTTGTCGAGGCGCGCTCGTTCGATGTTGAGGATCTTCCCGCGAAGCGGGAGGATCGCCTGGATGCGGCGATCCCGCCCCATTTTGGCCGTACCGCCAGCCGAATCTCCCTCGACGATAAAGAGTTCCGCCTCTTCCGCCGCTTTGGTCTGGCAATCGGCGAGCTTGCCCGGCAGCGAAAGCCCGTCAAGGGCGCCCTTGCGCAAGATGGAATCTTTTGCGGCTTTCGCCGCCTTGCGCGCTTTCATCGCAAGCGTCACCTTGCCGATAATAGCTCGGGCGTCGTCCGGATGCTCCTCGAGAAAGGCGGTAAATGATTCCGCAAATACCGTCTCGGTGGCGCCGCGCGCCTCGACCGATCCGAGCTTGGATTTCGTCTGTCCTTCGAATTGCACCTCGCGCATTTTGATCGAGACGACGGCGGTGAGACCCTCGAGAACGTCGTCGCCCGTGAAAGTGTCGCTCTCTTTGCCGCCGTTTTTGACCTGCGTGTTGAGCGTGCGCGTGAGCGCGGCCTTGAAGCCGGTGACGTGCATGCCGCCCTCCGTGTTGTAGATATTGTTGGCAAAGGCGGAGAGCCGCGCGGTGACGTCGTCCACGTACTGGAGCGCGACTTCGACCACGACGCTGTCTTGTTCTTTCTCGATGTAAAAAATGTTTTTGTGGATCGGTTCGAGGTAGCGGTTCTGGAACGCGATCAGGCTTTTGAGACCGCCTTCGAAATAGAAGGTGGTGGAGGGCGCGTCTATTCCTATCTCTCGCACGTAGAAAGCTTCCTTGAAGGCTTTGCTTTCCGAAAATGCCGCTTTCCGCAGATCAAGTATCGAGATGCGCAGGCCTTTGACGAGGTAGGCTTGCTGGCGCATGTGCGAGACGATGGTATCCCAATTGAAATCGCGGTCGGGAAAGATAGAGGCATCCGGCTCAAACGTGATGATCGTGCCATGCAGCTTCGAGGCTCCGGTTTTCTTGGCCTTCCCGAGCGGCTTGCCGCCTTGTCCGTATTCCTGTTCGTAGACGCCGCCATCGCGATGCACTTCGGCGCGAACCGCGGTTGAAAGCGCGTTGACGACCGATACGCCGACGCCGTGCAATCCGCCGGAAACCTTGTATCCCTCGCCGCCAAATTTCCCGCCCGCGTGCAACTTCGTCATCACGGTTTCGAGTGCGGAGACTTTCGTTTTCGGATGGATGTCGACGGGAATGCCGCGGCCGTTGTCGGCAACGCGGAGACGGTTTCCGGGCAAAAGGGCGATCTCGATATCGTTGCAGAATCCCCCCATCGCTTCGTCGCGAGAGTTGTCGAATACTTCCCAAACCAGATGATGGAGACCCGCCGTCCCGGTCGTCCCGATATACATGCCCGGGCGACGCCGCACCGCCTCAAGCCCCTCGAGAACGGTGATGTCTTCGGCTCGGTACGACCCCGTTGAACGGGTTTGCCCCGATTTGGGGGCAGTGACTTTCGCTTTTTTTCCCTTAGTTTCAGCCATGTTTGAGTCGTTACAGTGTAGCAGAAAATAACCCTGTTTACCAGTGGAGAATCCCGGCACATGTGGGGTATTCAGCGTATTGCAAAACCGCGCGCTTCCATGGCTTGCATCACGATTTTCATGCGTTCATCCACCTCATTGTCGGTCAGGGTTCTCTCCGGCGATTGGAAAACGAGTTTATACGCGAATGAGCTTCTGCCGCCCTTCTCAAACCGATCAAAGAAGACAACTTGCATGCAAAGATCCCCCGCCGCTTTCCAAATGAGATCCCCGATCTGCTCTGTCGTCATTTCACTATTTTCCGGAGACCACATTGCGATATCTCGCCTTATGAACGGGAATCGAGAGAAAGGCTGATAGCGCTCCGTACCGGTAAGCGGCAGCTGCCCATACGAGTCGGCCGAGGCCGGTTCGAGCGGTTCTTCTTTTGCGCTCTTTGCATCAGCCGCTCCGACTACGATCATTTCTTTCCCGCCCTTCCATATGGTTCCGATTTCGAAGAGTCTGACGTTTTCCATGCGATTGAGAACATTACGCTCGACCGCTTCCGTAAGACCGGGAATCAGACTGCCGCGCAGGTACGGCCGCACGCCGTCCGCTTTGTTGGCGACGACGCGCTCGCCTCTGTCCGCGAAAACCGACGTGAAGACTTCGGAATATCCCTTTTCCGCGAGTTCTTCGCGTGCGCGTTCCGCGGCATAAAAATCCGCATCGATCTCGGGATTTTTTCCAGGCGGCGGCAACGGAGTCGAGGGGACTTTGTCGTAGCCGATGATCCGGCCGACTTCTTCGGCAAGGTCTTCGCCTATCTCGAGATCGAGCCGCTCGAATGGAACGCCTACGGTGAACGTTCCCCTTTTCTCGACGCAGGGGAGGTCGAGCCGCTTGAACACGTCGGCAATGTCGGATATCGAGAGCCCGGTACCGAGTATCGCGTTGATCTTCTCCTGCGATACGTCGACTCTTGTTCCCCGCTGCTTTTCCGGATATTCATCCGCAAAGCCGACTGCCGTACCGCCCGCAAATTTTGCAATGAGAGCCGCGGCGGATGAGATGCCGTAGGGCGGATATTCCGCCGACATGTCTTGTTCGAATCGCTGCGATGCGTCGGTGCGCAGCTTGAGTACCTGCGAAGTCCTCCGGATCGCGACGTGATCCCAGTTGGCGGCTTCGAGCACGATACTCGTCGTCCGTTCATCGACGCCCGTTTGCATGCCTCCCTTGATCCCCGCGATGCTCGCTACCTCTCCCGTGCCGGCGTCAACGATGACACCCATTTCGTCTGTGAGCGAGTATGTTTTGTTATCGAGCCCGCGCATGCGCTCGCCCTTTTTGCCACGGCGAACGAGAAGTGAGTACTTTCCACTCTTTCGCGACAACTTACCGGCATCGAACGCATGGAGCGGCTGTCCGATATCGAACATGACGTAGTTGGTCGCGTCGACGATGTTGTTGATCGAACGCTGCCCCACCGATTCGAGACGCTCCCTCATCCAGGCGGGTGCCGGCCCGACTTTCACGCCAGCGATGTACTCCGCGCTGAAGCGTGGACACAGTCGCGGATCTTCGATGCGCACGGATATGTCGCCGCATCGCGGCCCGAGCGAGACACTCTCGCGAAGAGGATCCTTTTTCATCGATAGCTTGAGAATGGCGGAAAGTTCCTTCGCGATACCGCGGTGCGAAAGACAGTCGTGCCCGCGATTGGGCGTTACTTTGACGTCGAGGATATCTCCCTCCACCGACTCGATTTCAAATGCGTGGAACGTGAGGGCGTCCGCAATCGCTTGCGCGCCCGGAAGCGGCGCATCGAAATAATCCTGCAGCCAATTACGGGAGATTTTCATGTCGTTTGTGCGGTTTCGTCGAAGTAGTCATCGATCTGCGCCGATGTAAGCGTCTTCCAAGCCGAAGGAGTCAGGATCTGGCGGACCACTTTTCCCGATTCTTCCAGTTCATTTGCGTCGGGGTCGACGACGAGGCGCTCCGACAGGCAAAGTCCTTCGATATCTTCTCGTTTCATGCCTTTCGCGAGTTTCGTGGCGATGAAAGCGTTGAGCGCCTTCTTTTGATTCTCTATGGCAAGGGCCGTCGGATCGATATATGACGGCTCGCGAGGAGCTTCGTGTTTTGGATGAGGCATTTCAAATTCCATACCTAAAATTGATTGATGAACCGGAGATCGGCCGAGTGCATAAGGCGCACGTCGTCTATCCCCCAGCGAAGCATGGCAAGCCGGTCAAGACCCATGCCGAAGGCGAAACCGCGGTACTTCGCGGGGTCGAGCCCGGCGTTGTGCAATACACCGGGGTGGATCATGCCGGCACCCATCATCTCGATCCATTTACCGCGCAATTTCTCCGGCACATTTGCCCCCTCGGCGCGCATATCGACCTCGACTGAAGGTTCGGTAAACGGGAAAAAACTCGGACGGAAACGAATGCTGACATCGGCTCCTTTAAAAAGTCGCCTGAAGAACGCTTCGAGAACCCCTTTCAGATTCGCAAGCGAAATATCTTCGCCGACCGCGAAACCCTCGATTTGAAAGAATTCCGCCTCGTGAGTCACGTCGGTCGCCTCGTTGCGAAAGACTTTGCCGGGCGCAATGACGCGATAGGGCGGCTCAATGCCCTTTTTCATTTGCGACTCCATATAGCGTATCTGTACCGGCGAAGTGTGCGTTCGCAACACCATGCCAGGCTCGTCCTTGATGAAAAACGTATCCTGCATGTCGCGCGCCGGATGATCCTTGGGCACATTGAGCGCATCGAAGTTGTGCCATTCATCTTCGGTGAGCGGCCCCTCGGCGAAGGTAAAGCCCATATCAAAAAAGATCCTGTTCGCCTCGCGGATGAGGGATGAGATGGGGTGTATGTGTCCTCGACTCATAAAGTCAGGTGCATAAGAAGACTTGGTACTCCTTTATCCATTTAATGATCGTCTCTAAGAGCTTCTTATCAGAGTAGCGAATGGCAACGGTACCATAAATCGATCTGGTTTTATATGATCCGCTCTTACGTACGTGCATAAAAGGTCTATCAAATTGTTGTATAGGGAGACGGGTGACTCTGGACCAGAAACTCAAGAGTGTGTCCATATTTTGGTCCTGGTAGTAGTGTAAACCAACCCGAACTCTTGTTTGGTCTACTCCACAGATCAGTCTGAGAAACTTCAAAAAGACCTCAACCATTAGAGGGTCTGAATTGCTTAGTGCAACTGTGCTACCTTTTTTGTTGCCTTCTCCCCAATACAACATGATTGCAGCCACTTTTAATAACCGCTCCTTCCTATTCAGTTTTTTCTTTAGCGCAAACGGCTTTTTACCAAACTTTGTTATATGTAAACGCGTTATTGCTTCGCTGATACTTCTCTTTGGCACGTGATTCTTTCTCAAGACCCAGCGAACTCGTCCCACGGTAGTCCCGATGTGTTGCGCAACCTGAGTGTCGGACAGCATAAGCTTTGAATATGCCTCGACAATGGTTCGTTCATCCCCAATTTTGCCCATCGTTATAGAATATCACACCTAGAATGTATAAACAGCAGCTCTCGTGTTTATTACTTGAGCCGAGACCGGGACTCGAACCCGGGACCTGCTCATTACAAGTGAGCTGCTCTACCAACTGAGCTATCTCGGCGTTTACTCATTTTGCCGGTTTATAGATGTTGTATCAAGTCCCAAGTCGCCGCGATGCTCGGACATCTTTCTCAGAAATTCCGACTTGGTCTCGCGCTTCTCGAACCGGTGTTTGTAGGAAACAAGATCCGCGAGCTTGTGCGCCTGGCGCTCCGCATAACGCGCGATTACCGCGAGACCGAGCGCCGCTTCGTGGAGCAGCACGCGAAAGATGCGGACGGCATGCGGCAACAGGCGCAGGATATCGAGACTCGTGGTTTCGAGTTTCGCTTTCAATCGCAAGGCATGGGCATCGAATCTCTCGCGCTTATTTTCAAGGAGTGTCCGGCCGCGCTTTTGTTCCCAGTGCTTGAGCCCGAAGAGCGCGGCAATAGCCGCACATGACATGAGGAGGAACGCGGCAGCTACGGCCATACTAATCTATCTGACCGAGAGGCGCTCGGCGCGTATGATCTCGATCTTCTCTCCGAATTTCTGAGTCGCGGAATTGATAAGCTCTTTGATCGTCATGCCCGGATCTTTCACGAACGGCTGCTCGAGCAAGACGCGCTCGGAAAGATAGCTGTCGATCTTGCCCTCTATCGCTTTCGCGCGCACTACCTCGGGAACTTTGGCCGCTTCCTCGGCAAAGACCTCGCGGGCGGCTTTGAGATCGCTCTCCTGTATGTCGGAGCGCGAGATGAAGAGCGGCCGCATCGCCGCCACATGCATCGCGATATCGTAGGCAAGTCTGGCGAATTCTTCGTTCTTCGAGACGAAATCGGTCTCGCAGGCGAGAACGATCGCTCCGACGACAGAACCGCCCGCGTGCGTATAGGCTGCGGCGATTCCGGCGCCGAGTTCCCGGTCGGATTTCTTGCTCGCGATCGCCGCGCTCGCCTTGCGCAATATCACTTTCGCCTTTTCGATGTCGCCGCCGGCTTCTTCCAGCGCTTTTTTGCACTGCATGATGGAGACGCCGGTAAGGTCGCGCAGTGCTTTCACTTCATCCGTCGTCGCCATAGTCGCACTTATTGTACTGCACCGGTCACTTTTGCGCAGCTCCCCGCTTCCCCTCCGTGTACGCATCGGCGATTTCGCCGATGATCAGGCTCACGCTTCGAACCGACGTGTCGTTTGCGGGGATCGGGTATTGAACGAGAGAAAAATCGCAGTCGGAATTGCTAAGCGCGACAACCGGAATACCGAGCTGGTTCGCTTCTTTCACCGCCGTGTCTTCGTGGCGCGAATCGACGATAAAAAGAGCGCCCGGAAAATCGGTCATAGAAACCAAGCCGCCGAAACGCGCGAGTAATTCGTCGATCTCGCGATCGATGAGGAGACGCTCGCGTTTCGTGTATTTCTCAAGTTCGCCTGATTCCCGCTCGCTCATGAGTTTCTGGAGACGATCGATGCGCTTGCGGATATTCTTGAAATTCGTCAGCGTGCCGCCGATCCATCGGCCGGCGACATACGGCGCTCCGACGCGATTCGCGGCATCTCGCAAAGAAGCGAGCACTTCGTGCTTGCCGCCGACAAAAAGAAGTTGTTTGCCCGAACCGGCGAGCGCGGCGACGAATGCGCGTGCCGCCGCGAGCTTTCGGGCTGTCTCCTCCAGATCGAAAATGTCGGCGCGATCCTTCGTCCCGAAGAGGTAGCTCGCGGCGGAAGGATGGCGGCGCGCCCTGGCATAGCCGAAGTGCGCGCCAGCGTCGAAAAGCGTCTTGATGTCTGCTGCCATGTCGGGCGATAGTAGCAAAAAGGGCCTTACTGCGCAACGTCTTCGCTCCCTTCGGCTCTTGAGAGTGCCGTAAGGATTTCGCCGATACCGCCAGACATGATTTTCGGGAGATTGGACCACGACTCCTTGATGCGGTGGTCGGTCACGCGATCTTGGGGGAAATTGTAGGTGCGGATCTTTTCGCTGCGATCACCGGTGCCGACCTGGCTCTTGCGCTGCGCGGCACGCTTGCGGTCTTCTTCCTCGTCTTTCATCTGCTGCAGCTTGCTCACGAGGAGCTTCATGGCTTTTTCCTTGTTCTGGACCTGGCTGCGCTCGGACTGCGAACGCACGTCGATGCCGGTCGGCTTGTGGATGATGCGCACGGCCGTTTCGACTTTGTTGACGTTTTGTCCGCCCGCCCCACCGGAGCGAGACGTCTCGATTTCGATGTCGGCCGGGTTGATCTCTATCTTCGTGCGTTTGTAGATAGGCAAGATCGCGACCGAAGCGGTCGAGGTGTGAATGCGGCCCTGTTTTTCGGTCGCGGGAACGCGCTGCACGCGGTGCACGCCCGTTTCAAAACGAAATTCGCGGTAACAATTTTCGCCCTTGATCTCGAATTGCGCCTCTTTGTACCCGCCAAGCGCGGCGCGCGATTCAAAGAGCGTGCGCCGGCTCCAGCCGCGGGCCTCCGCATACTTTAGGTACATCGCCGCGAGCTCCTCGGCAAACAGCGAAGCCTCCTCGCCTCCGACTCCCGCGCGGACTTCGAGCACGATCTCATTGGGCCATTCGCGCTCGCCTACGACGCCGACGATCGCCTCTATTTGCCGCATGAGCGCGTCTTTTTTTTGCTCGATCTCGACGAGCTCTTTTTCCGCCAACTCTTTCATCGCAGGATCGACCTCGACGAGTTCCTGCGCGTCTTTTTCGGCCTGAGTGAGGCGCTGCCACTCGACGACCAGGTACGACACGCGATGATCACTGGCGTATTCTTCCGGGTCGATGCGTCGCTCGGACATATGAATAGTGTACCGCAGCCCCGACGGGCGGGGCTGCCATTACCTCGCGGCGTTATTTTTTCTTCGAGGGAGTCTTCTTGGCGGCGGCGCGCTTCTTGAATTTATCGACGCGCCCGGCGGTGTCGATGATCTTTGACTGGCCGGTATAAAACGGATGGGAGGCCGAAGAGATCTCGACCTGCACTACGGGGTACTGTTTTCCGTCGTCCCACTTGTCTTGCCGCTCGGTCGCGACTGTCGAGGCAATGAGAAAACGCTTCCCCGAGGTGACATCCTCGAAGATGACGGGCCGGAACTCCGCAGGATGAATATCCTTTTTCATCAGAGCATTTCTACCATGTAGAAGCCAAAATGCCAACCGTGCCGTGCATCGCGTTATCCGCCCAAGATATCGATCTGGCTCTGGAATTTCGCGGCGAGATCCATGACGTCATCGCCGTAGAACGCATACGCCGCTTTCGAGGCGTTTTTCCATCCGGCGAGATAGCGGAGCGCCGCGAGGCGCTCGGCCGCAGGCGTGCGCGCATCGGCGCCGTTGTCCATCAAGAGAATCGCCGCCGCGAAAGCCGCCGTGCGCGGATCCCACGGACTCGGCGGATTCTGGCCGGTCGCATTCCCGATGCGATCGCGGTAGAGCTGCCAGGTCGAGGGTATGAACTGCGCCGGTCCCATGGCTCCGCCCCAACCCGAACAGGGGTTGCCGTAGCAAGGCTTTTTCGAGACCGGCATCGAATCCGGGTCGAGCCCGAGCTCGGCCGTGATTTGCTGAAAGGCCGGCTTGTCGCGGGTGGGATGCATGTCGGTGCGCCAATTGCCCGTTCCGACATTTTGCCCGAGATTCGACTCCTCCGAAAGAATGCCGAGGATAAGCGCGGGGCGCACTCCGGTCTTTGCCGAAGCCTCTTTGGCGTAGGTGTAAATGTCGCCGAAGGAAACCTGGCGGCTGCCGCCGGCGAGCGCGAAGAGCGCCGCCTGGATTTGCGCCGCGGTTTGCTGCTTGCCGGAAATTATCTGCTGATAGCGCGATTCCTGACCTTTCACCGTATTCACCAGGTCCTGCTTCTGCTTTTGGGTCGCCTTGAGCGCGTTTTGCTGGAGAACCTGGATCTGTAGAAGATCCTGCTCTTCCTGCTGCTGGTCTTCGAGGGCCTTTTTTCGCGCCGAAAGATCGGAGCGCACCGCGGCCATTTCCGTAAACGCGTCGCCGAGCGAGCGCTGGATGGTCTGGAAGTCGTCTATCTCCTGGAAGAGATCGGAAAGAGAACCGCCAAGCGCGAGCTCGGCGATCGAGAGATCGTCGAGCGCCCTGGTCTCGCGCAAAATCTGCGCGAGGGAGGCTTGTCCGGCCGCTACTTTGGTATCGAGCGTTCCGATCCCCTTTTGTTTGGCGGCGATATCGGCTTTGAGACCTTGGATGGTGAGGTTGCGCGCTTTGATGGCGAGCTGGGCTGCCTGAATCTTCGAGTCGAGTATCGCCACATCGCGTTCATACGACGAGCGCTGCAGCTGCAGCTGCGTCAGAGTCGTCTGGTTCGACTTGATTTCCTGATTTATCGCGTCGAGCTGGGCTTGCAGCTGCGCGCGTTGGTCGGCGGTCGTGTCGGCAAACAGGCGCGCGGGCATGATGCTCGCGCAGAGTACGACGGCAAAAAAAACTGCGCGTAGCGAGCGCATACTGCTTGATACAAAACAGTATAGCAAACTTATTCCGCTTTCTTTTCCTCGGCTGCTGCTCCTTCAGATGCCGCACCCTCATCAGGTTTCTTCGCGGTCAAAATTTCCGTCTCCGGCACCGGAGTGATCACTTTCTTCTCTTCCACGAACGCCGTTGCGGAAGCGACGATCTCATCCTTGTGCGTGATGAGAGTGGCGCTTTGCGGAAGCGAGATCTGCGCGGCCGTGACGTGCGAGCCGATATCGGTAAGCTTCGCGAGATCAACGACGAGGTGGTGCGGTAGTTCTGCCGGGGCCACTTCGATTTCGACCTCGTGAAGCGCCTTGACGATGACGTGCCCCGCTTTTTCCGCCGGAGCGACGCCGGTAAATTCGAGCGGTACTTTGATTTTGATCTTCTTGCCCTTTTCGATCACGTAGAAATCGGCATGCAGGAGCTTGCCGGTCACCGGATGAAATTGAGCGTCGTGGATGAGCGCGTCCTTGCTCTCTCCCACGCCTTCCAGGGTGACGATGGTCGTCTCTCCCGCTTCACGCCAGACGTGTTCGAGTGCTCGCGCATCGACTTCAATGGCGGTCGACGCCTCCTTTGGCCCGTAGAATACGGCCGGCACGGCTCCGCGCTTCCGCAATGATTCTGCGGAATCTTTGTCTCCTCTTGCCCGTACTTCCAGCGCCAACATGGCGAGCAGTATACGGATTTAAGCCGAGTTTGCAACGTATTGCGTGTTACAATCCACGCATGAAATACGACATCGTCTCCTTCGGAGACATCACGACTGATTGTTTTATCCGCCTCAAAGACGCTCGCGTGAACTGCGATATCAACGACGAGAACTGCATGCTCTGCGTCCGCTTCGGACAAAAGATCCCATTCGAGTCCGCGACCGAAGTGCTCGCGGTCGGCAATGCCCCGAATGCGGCCGTCGCCTGCGCGCGCCTCGGCCTCAAGAGCGCGCTTGTCGCCCACGTCGGGGGAGACCGCAACGGCGGAGAGTGCCTGAAAGCGCTCACCGAGCGCGGCGTCGCACTCGAACACGTGCAAACGCACGCCGACATGCGCACCAACTACCACTACATCCTCCAGTACGAGGCGGAGCGCACGATTCTCATCAAACACGAAGCTTACCCCTACGCGCTCCCGAATTTTGCCGATCCCCCGGCGTGGCTCTACCTCACCTCGCTTCCGGAAGGCACGCTCGACTACCAACTCGCGATCGCGGGGTATGCGCGCGAGAGGGGTTCGCTGCTCGCCTTTCAGCCCGGTACCTTCCAAATGAACGCCGGCGTGGAAGCTATGAAACCCGTCTACGAAGCGTCGCAAATCTTTTTCTGCAACAAGGAAGAAGCGCAGCAAATTCTCGGGACGCAAGAGCACGACGTCAAAAAATTGATGTCCGGTATACGCGCATTGGGTCCGAAGATCGCCGTCGTGACCGACGGCCGCAACGGCTCTTCGATCATGACCGACAAGGGCGCATGGCACGTCCCGATGTATCCGGATCCGGCGCCGCCCGTTTCCCGTACCGGTGCGGGAGACGCGACCGCCTCGACGACCGTCGCGTATCTTGCGCTTCGCATGGAACCGCAGGAGGCGCTCATGCGCGGACTCATCAATGCCGCGGCCGGCGTGCAAGCGATCCACGCCCAGCTCGGCACGCTGAAGCGCGACGCGCTCGAAGAGTGGTATGCGAAGCGGCCTGCTGATTTTGTCCCGACGGCACTCTAACCTTTCCGCTGCAAGACCTTGTCGGCGGCGGCGATGATGTGCGAGACGCCCATGCCGTAATGTTCGATGAGCTGCTTTGGCTCGCCGCTTTCACCGAATCGGTCGCGGACACCGATGAATTCGACCGGTACCGGGCACTCTTGCGCGAGCAGCTCGGCTATCGCGCTTCCTAATCCGCCGGCGATTTGATGCTCTTCGACGGTCACGACGGCTTTTGCGCCGCGCGCGAGCTCGAGAATCTTCCCGGCATCGAGCGGTTTGATGGTGTGAATATTGGCGACGACGATTTGCACGCCGTGCGCTTCGAGCTCGCGCGCGGCGAGAAGCGCGCGATGAAGCAATGGACCGGTCGCAAACATCGCGACGGCAGGAGACTCGGAATTCCAAACGACATTCGCCTTCCCTATTTGAAACGGCGATTCGGCGCTCGTCATGATCGGACTTTTCTCGCGGCCGAGGCGCATGTAGACGGGACCGTCCGCTTTCGCCGCAGCGATCGTCGCCTTTCGGGCTTCTTCGCTATCACACGGAGAGAGCACTGTCATGTTCGGCTGCACGCGCATGAGTGCCATATCCTCGAGCGCTTGGTGCGTCGCGCCGTCGGGCCCCACGGAGACGCCGGCATGCGAGCCGATGATTTTCACGGGCACGTTGTTGAGGGAAATCGTGGTGCGTATTTGTTCATTGTTGCGTCCCGGCGAAAAAGTCGCGTAGGAGGTAATGAACGGGATTTTGCCGTACTCGGCAAACCCCGCCGCAAGCGCCGCGAGGTTTTGTTCGGCAACCCCGATCTCCACGTAGCGCTCCGGATACTTTTTGGCAAACGCTTCCATGCGCGTACTCTCGGTAAGATCGGCGCAGAGCGCGACGATCCGCGGGTCGGCATCGGCGGCTTCCACGAGCCCTGCGCCGAATCCGTCGCGAGTCGGTTTCTCCTCCGGTGCGTCGAACACATTTCCGGTCAATTTGGCGTCCGGGTCGATCATAGACGAAGAAGGTTGAGGCCGGTCTCTTCGTCCAACTGCCTCAGGAGCGGCTGCGTCACTTCCCAGAGGCATATCTCAAGCGTGAGCGCCACGCGCGCGGAACGAAGGTGCCCGCCGATACACGAGAGCGTGTCGTCGCAGCGGGCGAGCACGGCATGCGCATGCACGACCGGCTCTTCCCCGCCCTTTTCGGAAATATTGCCGTCCATGCTCGCGACTTCGAGCGGCCCCGCTTCATGGTGAAAGACATACTCGCGGCTTTCGAGATCGTAGTACCCGATCTCGACGTCTTCGACGGCGCCGATCGCCTGGAACTGTCCCCAGTGCATCTTTTGTTCTTCGCAAAACTGCCGGAGCGAGCTCATCAGCTCCTCGCCGCGCGCGAGCACGATGAAAAATCCGTTGTGTATCTGGACGTGCTGCATACTACTGGTGCTCGCTCGCGATCCTGCCCTGGAGAGTGCGCAGCTCGTTCAAAAACGACGCGGCCTCCGCTGCATCGGGCGGCTTGCCGTGCCACCGGTAATCGCGCTCGATTTCACGCACGCCCTTGCCCGGAATCGTGTGTGTGATGATCACGGTCGGTTTCTCGTAGATCGCCGCCGCTTCGGAGCACGCGGCGATAAAGTGCGCGATGTCGTGGCCGTCGACTTCGAGCACGTGCCAGCCAAATGCCTCGTATTTGTCGCGCAGCGGTTCGAGCGGCATGACCGACTCCGTGTAGCCGTCTATCTGAATGTTGTTGCGATCTATAATCCCTGTCAGATTGTAGAGCTTGTTCGCTCCGGCGAACATGGCCGCTTCCCAGAGATTGCCGCAATCATGCTCGCCGTCCGACATGGCGCAGTAAACGCGGAATGTTTTTTTATCCATCCGCGCCGCGTAAGCGACGCCCGCCGCTTGCGAAAGGCCGCTTCCGAGCGGGCCGGACGTGGATTCGAGGCCGGGCAAACGCGTCCGCTCGGGATGCCCCTGCAAACGCGAGCCGAATTTGCGCAAGGTCATGCACTCTTCCACCGGAAAGTATCCGGCGTGCGCCATCGCCGCATAGCGCACAGGGACGATGTGGCCGTTGCTCAAAATGAGCCGGTCGCGCTCCGGCCAGCCGGGATTTTTCGGGTCGTGCTTGAGCACCCGGAAATAGAGCGCGGTGAAAATGTCGGCCATACCAAGCGGCCCTGCGGTGTGACCGGAGCCAGCTGCGACGAGCATCTCGATGATAGTTTGACGCACTGCGTTCGCCTTCCGGGAGAGCTCTCGCAACTCGCCATCGCCGATCGGTTCCATCAAACTATTCTAACGCATTTTCAGCGAGCGATTTGAGTCTCCGATACGCTCCGGCGGGATCATCGGCCCTGAAGATGGCGCTTCCGACTCCGAAGCGGCGCGCCCCCGCGCGCGCCAGATCTTCTATGTTCGATTCCGACACGCCGCCGTCGACCGAGATAAGCGCGCCGGGAAAGCGCGCGTGGAATTCGGCGATGCGCACGGGGGCGCTTTTCTCATACGGAATTCCCTGCGTGCCGATCGTCGCGATCGTCATCAGGTGCACGGTGTCGCATTCGGCAACGTACGGGGCGACGACGTCGAGCGGCGTGTGGAAAAGAAGCCCGAGCCCGACCTCCGCGCCGAGGGCGCGCCACGACGCGAGCGCGGCATAGATCTCTCGATTATCGGCGAATCCTTCCACATGACCGACGACGCGCGCGGCGCCCGCGCGGGCGAATGCTTCGCCGAGCGCGCGCGGCTCTAGAGTCATAAGATGCGCTTCAGGCGCGAGACCATGAAGATCGGGGAGCGTCACGTCCTCAAAACGCCCGTTTTCCGCGTACGGCCAGGTACGGTGCGTCGCGAAGACTCCGTCGTCGATGTCGATATGAAGCGAAGAAGCGAACTTCCGCGCTACTTGCGCACAATCAGAAAGCTCGTCCGAGCGAGACGGTACGCACGTCGGTATGATCTCTATCATACCGATGAGTATAACGCGTCGAAATATGACGTCAGTTGCAGCCGGCGAGTATGGTACCGTTGGAGTCGATATACACTAATCCGCCGCTGGTGGTGAGTGGCCCCGACTTCGTTTCAAGGTACGTACACACTTCCCAGTTTTGCGAATCCGGGCTTGCAGTCGAAAGACTATTCTTTCCGACCGCATACTCGCACGTCGCGCTCGAAGCGGTCGTACAGGCATTCGAGGGCGACGAGGGATCCTTGAAATGGGTGAGGTCGGGCGTCGTGCAGGTATACACTTTCGAACCCGCGGTGGTGCATCCGACGAACGCAGTCGCGCCGGCTCCGGTGTCAAGGAGCGCGACCTGATTCGCGATTTGTTTCAGGTCGGAAAGCCGGCGCGCGTCGCGGCCCTTCTGGCGCGCCCCGTTGAGAGAAGCGAGTACGATCGCCGCCAGCATGCCGATGATCGCAATGACGACCAGCAGCTCGATGAGCGTAAAACCTTTTTCACTGCGGCGTTTGATCATGGCGGAGAGATGTTGGGGAATGTTAAAAAAATGACGTCCAAACGACGTAGAACGTGATCATGAGAACGACGACGAGCACTCCGGTGAGCGCGTATTGCGCCTGCTGCCGATTTGTGACGAGCCCCCAATCAATGAGTTTGCCCGAAAGATCGAACCCTTCGGGAGCCGCAGCTCGCGTAAATTCGCTCTGGTTGTCGGTATCGAACTGGATGTTTTCCTGCGGCGGCATGAGCTCGATTATATATCAGCCTCCCTCCTTGTACAGCCAGTCTGGGGATTAGGTCGCGTCATCGATCTGCTTAATCCGCCGGACGTGACGCTCTTCTCCAGTAAACCCAACGTTGAGCCATTTTTCGAGGGCCGTTTTCGCTTCGTCTGCGGTAAGGAACCGCGCGCCGAGCGAAATGGCATTGGCATTGTTGTGCTCGCGGGTCGATGAGAGCATGTCGAGCTGGTTGCCACTCATGTCGGTCTGTTCTTTTGTCGGCGCGCCGTAATAGAGCGCGCAGCGAACACCGTGAAAACGGTTTGCAACGATGGCCTCTCCTTGGCCGGAAGCGCCGATGACAACGGCGCGCGAATCGAGCCCGGCCGCGGCGTCGTGCGCGAGCGCGCGCGCCGCCGCGGCGATGAATTCCGGATAGTCGTCGTCCTTATCGAACGTGAAGGCGCCATGGTCCTCCGCTTCGTGACCAAGCGTCTTGACGAAGGCAACGAGTTCGTTCTTGAGTTCAAATCCTGCGTGATCGGCCGCGAAGTATATCTTCATGCGCTATACCCGTTTTGCCACCTCGGCGACATGCTCGACGAGGGTGTGCACGTACCCCATCTC
>JBEEJY010000024.1:0-25807 GCA_041168925.1 Candidatus Parcubacteria bacterium
GCCCGTACGACGCCTCATATACGATGGACTCACTCAGCACTTGCACAACTTCGTTCCTGCAGTCCCGCGGCTGGGTCAACATACAGAACTGAGAATTCGCGCGTAAAACCACTGGCTCGAAGCCGGGAAGTCATGTTTGAAAAAGCGGAAGCTACTTCTGGATATACGGGAGGAGGCCCATGAAGCGCGCGCGCTTCACCGCCGCTTCGACTGCCCGCTGTTGTTTGGCCGTGAGGCCGCTTCTCGTACGGCTCATGACGCGCCCATGCGGATTGATGAACTGTTTCAAGAGGTCGACGTCCTTGTAATCGACGTGTCGGATATCGTTTTGCGTCAGAATGTTGTTGGACATGGTTAAAACGGTATGTCGTCAGGATTAATATCGTCTTTTGGATATTCGATGCCGGGCCCGCCGTTGCTTGCTCCCGCTTCTTCGTCCGGAGATTCGGATCCGCGCTTGCCGCCTCCTTCCCTCGCTCCGCCCGGGCCGAATTGAACGCGATCGGCGACTATCTCCGTGCGATACTTCTTTTCGCCGTCTTTCCCTTCCCAGCTGCGCGTCTGCATTCTCCCTTCGACGAATACCGAGCGCCCTTTCTTGAGGTACTGCGCGACGGTATCCGCCTGGCGTCCGAAGGCGACGATATTGTGAAAATCGGTCTGCTCCTGTTTCTTGCCATCGCGGTCGCGGTAGACGCGATTCGTCGCGACCGAAAAATTGACGACGTTCATTCCGCTCGGGAGCGCTCGAAGCTCGGGATCGCGCGTGAGGTTGCCAAACACGAATGCTTTGTTGAGATACATATCCTGGTTCGTTATTCGGCCGTGATATCCTTGAGCGCCTTCTCGAGCTGCTCTTCGGAAACCGGCGCGGCGCTTTCCTCCGCGCGGCGAGGCGCGGCTTTGATCGTGTCGGTTCGCTTAACCTCGCGCAGCTGCGGCGCTTTCATTTTCGCGCGCGTATCTTCGCGCACGGTCCGAAAGAGAATATACCGCATGATGTCGGCGCTTCGCTTCAGGGCCTGCTCAAGAGTCGCGGCCGTTTCTATCGTCGCTTCGAACTTTATCCAGCCGAAGTACGCACGGTCATGGTCGGCATGCTTCTCGCCTTCGCGCACGCTTATAACGTACGCGAGCTTCACGAGTGCGGGCGCGCCTTCAGCGATGAACGATCCGCCCGCTTTCTCGATCACGGAGCGAATACCGCCGACGATCTTTTCCAAATCTTCCTCTTTCGCGATCGGAGTGATGTGGTAGCCGATTTCGTAAATACGCGCAACGGCCGCCTCTTCAGCGGTTTCATTCGCCGTCGCTACCACCTCTCCTTCCATACGTGGCAGCACTGTATCACAGGCGCCTGTGCGTCGCAAGAAACAAGGATGTTTAGGGAATTTCAATAGCGGGCTTTTGCCTCTCTCGGTCGTTTTCAAGTTTCTTAAGCTTCGCCCTCTCATCGTCGAGCGCCTGCCGTACCGCTTCCACTTCTCGCGATTGTTCCTGCGCGGCTTTCAGGCGTTTCGCTTCGAGCTCCCGAATCCGCATTTGACTGCCTCGCTCCCGCGCGGCCGCAAGTTCTTTTTCCAGTTTTACCGCGGCATCTTTCCTCGAGCGCGCCTTGCGATCTTCTCGGATTCTATTTTCAGCAAGTATTTTATGTACATCGAGCGACATTCCCGCCTCGCCCATGAGTTTTTCTTTCGCCGCCTCAAGGCCGCGCGCTTTGTCAGGATCGGCTTGTGGGACGCTCATACGATCGAAAACATTCGTTTCGCATTGGCCAGAAGTCGCTCGCGTACTTTCTCGGCGTCTTCGCCCCGGATTTCCGCGATTTTGCGGACGATAATCGGTATGTGGGCGCTTTCATTGCGCCTGCCGCGGTGAGGCGCGGGCGTAACGTAAGGTGCGTCGGTTTCGGAAAGCAGCATGTCGAGCGGAGTATTTTTTATGATTTCATCGTAGTCGTGGGTGAAGGTGATGACGCCGGTGAATGATAGTGTGAAGCCGAAATCGAGGAATCTCCTGGCCGTATCCCAATCGCCCGCGAAAAAATGCACGTCGCCTCTCACCTTCGCGTGCGCCTTCAATATTTCGAGCGCATCTTCATATGCGTTGCGGATATGCAGCATCAACGGTTTGTTCAATCGGTTGGCCAATTCGATCTGTTCGATAAACGCCTTCGACTGGACACCTTTGGTCTTTTCTTCGACTCGGTAGTAGTCGAGCCCGCACTCGCCTATGGCGATCACGCGCATCTCTCTCGCGAGTGTTTCGTAGGCGCGCGCGTCGAATTGCTCTCCGCGCGAGGTGAATTCTTTTCCGCCTTCGCCGAGTTCTTTCACATCGTGATATGACTTGGATGTATGCACCGGATGCAGGCCGATTGTCGCCCAGACATTTTCGTACTTCCGCGCAAGTTCGACTGCGGCGTTCGAGGTGTCAAATTGCGTGCCGACCACGTTCATTCCGACATCTGCATCCCTCGCCCGTTCGATCACCTCGTCGCGGTCGTCTTTGTATGCGACGAAATTCACGTGAGTATGTGCGTCGAAGTACTTCATTCCTTGCGCGGAAAAAGGTTGGCTGGTTTTTTGTTCGCCATGACGGCCTCGATTATTTTTTTACTCGTTTCTGGCACAAGTGGTTCGAGCATAAGGTCAATGGCCGCAAGTTCGTGCACCATCTCTTCGATCAGCGCTTCTCCTTTCTGTGCATCCGTTTTTACGACTTTAAACGGTTCCGTCTGATTTATCTTTTGGTCGAGAGCCTGTATCCTCGCAACGACATATTCGACTGCTTCGTTTATTTTGAAGGCATCGAATGCGTTCACGTACTCTTGCGGGTATGGCGTGAATGTTACCCTCGCTGGTGCGGGTAGATTGCTCTGCGCGAGTTGCATGACGCGCGCTGCAAGATTACCGAGGCCATTCGCCAGGTCAGCATTGTAGGCTTCCTTAAACCTCTCCATCGTAAAATCCGAATCGTCGAAGGGATGCACGTGCCGCGCGAGAAAATAACGCAGCGCATCGGCACCATACTCCTCGACGACGGCGATAGGGTCTATAACGTTGCCGACAGATTTCGACATCTTTTGGCCACCGCTTGTGATGAAGCCGTGATAGACGATTTTTTTGGTCGTCGGGAGCTCGGCCGACATGAGCATCGCCTGCCACATGATCGATTGGAATCGCACCTGATCCTTGCCGGCGAACTGGATCGTTTCTCCATTAACCCAGAATTTTTTGAAATTCTCCGCTTTGTCCTCCGGCCAGCCGAGCGTCGAAATGTAATTGGTGAGCGCGTCGAACCACACGTACATCACCTGCGAGTCGTCGTCGGGCACCGGGATTCCCCACGAAAGACGCGCTTTCTCGCGCGAAACGGAAAAATCCTCAAGTCCCCGCTTGACGAAATTGATCGCCTCCTCGCGCCGCCATTCCGGAACGATAACTCCGGGCTGCGCGAGATAATTCAAAAGAGCGTTTTGATGGCGGCTCAAGCGGAAAAAATAATTCTCTTCTTCTATCTCCTGCGGCTCAAGCGTAGGATGATTGGGGCAGCGGCCGTCGATAAGATCGCTCTCACGAAGGAACATCTCGTCACCGACGCAGTAGAGTCCCTTGTATTTTTTTTTGTAAATATCGCCTGCGGCCGCGCATCGCCGCCAAATCTCTTGCGCGGCCGCTTTGTGGTGCGGATCGGTCGTGCGGATAAAATGCAGGTCGGGATGGAGTCCGAGCTTTTCTTTCAGCGCGCGAAATTTCGCGGCATATTCATCGGTGTACGTTTGCGGATCTTTGCCGGTCTCGGCAGCTTTTTGGAAGATTTTCTGTCCGTGCTCGTCGGTGCCCGTATTGAAAAACACGTCGTCGCCAAGTAGTTTGCGGTGCCGGGCGATAATGTCTGCCTGCACGAGCTCAAGCGCAAAGCCGATGTGCGGATCGGCATTGACGTACGGAAGTGTCGTTGTGAGGTACAGGGGGCGGTTCATGCCACATGAGCGTGCTCGCGCAATCGTCCCGATTCAATGTCTTTTACCAGTTCGTGGATGACGGCGGCGATGGGGACCGAGAGGATGATACCCAAAAATCCCGCCAATTCCGCTCCGATAATGAGCGCGAGTATCACGAGGAGCGGCGGTACCCCGACGACGCGCGTCACGACCTGCGGGTAAATGAGGTGGTTCTCGAACTGCTGGGCGAGAATATAAATGCACAGCGTCGTGATACCAAGCACCGTACCGCCCGCGGCAAACGAAATGAGCACGCCCGGAATCGCCGCGAGGATCGGACCGAATACCGGAATGATTTCAAACACCGCGACGATGACTGCGAGCACGAGCGCGTGCGGCACCTGGAAGACCGTGAGGATGAGATACATGAGCACGCCCATGAGAAAACCGAGTATGAGTTGTCCCTGCATCCACAGCCCGATCTTGTGCTGCGAGCGCTTCCAGAGCCCGAGCACGTACGATTGATGTTTCTTCGGGGTCACCACTGCGAGAAAGCCGTCGACGCCCGTTTCGACCATGGAGAAGTAAAAGGAAAAAACGACGATAATCAAAAAAGAAAAGAACCCGCCGAATATCTTGGACGCCGCAGTGAAGACGTTGTCGAACACGCCAAGATCGAGCGCGTCTCGCACGCCGGCGATGATGTCGTTTGAGGAGAGCGACGTGCTCGGAAGTCCGAGCAAGCGCGAATACTGATCGAAGGCCTCGGTGTGGGTAAATGCGTCGAGATAGCCCGGCAGCGAGGATATGAAAGAAGCAAGCTCACTGAGGACGAGCGGCAAGAATAAGTAGAAAATGCCGGCAAAGATCGAGAAGACGAGCAGATAGACCATCAGCACTCCCGCCACGCGCGGTACTCTCCAGCGCGAAAGTGAGCGCACCCCCGGTTCGACGGCCGAGGCGATGACGATCGCCGTTACGACATCGAGCACGATCGAGCGCAGCTCGAAGAGGAGCCATGCCACGCCCAAGACGAAAAGAATTTTGACGACCGTCCCCGTCGTTATGGAAATATTGATGTGGCGGTCTTCCATCTCCCGCATCGTAGCACGACGGCTTCAAACGACCACGCGTCAGGTTACGATCCGGCTTGAGAGCTCGCCTATCGAAATCCGCTCTTGCTTCCCGCTGTCGCGGTCCCGCAAAGTAACGGTATTTTCGAGTTCCGGCTTCTCGCCGAGGGTATCGAAGTCGACGGTGATGCAATACGGAGTGCCGATCTCGTCCTGGCGGCGGTAGCGCTTGCCGATGTTGCCGTTGTCGTCCCACATGATCTGCGGAATTTCCTTTTTGAGCATCAGATAAACTTCGCGCGCCTTCGCGACAAGATCGGGCTTGTTTTTCAGTAAGGGAAACACGGCCGCCTTGATCGGCGCGACCTTCGAATTGAACTTGAGATATGTGCGAGGCTCGCCGCCGAGCTCGTCTTCGGTATACACGGAAGCGAGAAGCGCGAGGATGGTGCGATCAACACCGAACGATGGTTCGACGACATGCGGAATGAATCGCTCTCCGGTCGAATCATCGAGGTATGAAAGATCCGTGCTCGAAGCCTTGGCGTGGGAGGAAAGGTCGAAGTCGGTACGATAGGCGAGCCCGTAGAGCTCTTTGCGGCCAAAGGGCCAGTCGAATTCGAAATCGATCGTGCGCTTCGAATAGTGCGCTCGATCTTCGGGCGCGACTTCGAGCTCATGCACGGCCGCGCGCGGAATACCAACCTCCTCATTAAACGCATGTGTGTTTTCGCGCCACTCCTCGAAAGCGCTCTCCCATTCGGCGGGCCGCACGAAATACTCGATTTCCATTTGCTCCATCTCGCGCACGCGGAAAATGAAATCGCGCGGCGCTATTTCGTTGCGAAACGCTTTTCCGATCTGCGCAATCCCGAATGGCAGCTTTGGATGGAAACTGTCGACGATATTTTTAAAGTTGACGAATATCCCCCCGGCAGTTTCGGGGCGTAAGTACGAAACAGAGCCGGCATCCTCGGTGGCACCGATTTGGGTCTTAAACATCATATTGAATTGCCGTACTTCTCCGAATTGACCGCCGCACTCGGGACATGTCTCCCCTACCTGATCGGAGCGGAAGCGGCGCCTGCATTTCTTGCATTCGACAAGCGGGTCGGAAAAACCGTCGACGTGTCCGGACGCTTTCCACGCCTCCGGATTCATGAGAATCGCAGCGTCGAGTCCGCACATGTCGTCTCGATCCTGGACGAACATGCGCCACCAGAGCTGCTTCACGTTGTTCTTGAGCTCAACTCCGAGTGGCCCGTAGTCCCAAGTGCCCGAGAGGCCGCCATAAATCTCGCTCCCGGGGTAGATAAAGCCCCTGCGCTTGCACAGCGATACGATCTTTTCCATGGTGACTTCGGATGACATCGTGTTGCAGTGTACTCAAGACGGTCTATTTCACAACCGTCGCATTGGCCGAGCTAAAGCCCGAGTCTCCCGCGATATTGGTCGTCACGTCTTTGACGCTCTTGAGGATTTGCGTGCCGGAATTATCCGTAGCGCTCAATTGGATGGTCTGCATGAGCGGGGGCTCCTGGCCGATCTGCGATGTCGAGGGGGTGACCCCTATCGCGATCGCCGCCTGGCGCGGCGCCGAACCGTTGAGCCCCACTCCCGGCTCAATGTCGCCGATGCTCCAGCAAATATCCGACGTGCCCTGGCATGGATCGCCGGGCGGCGGAGTTTGCGACTGTCCTTGAAGGTAGAGTTTGCCGTCAATGTAGATCTTCTCCGAGCTTGGACTGTACACGCCGGTCCACCGCACGTACGGCGGCAAATGTGCCGTCACCTTCGCTTGCGTGATCTTGTTGGTCGTATTGGTCACGGTGAAGACGACCGCGTAGGTTGTTTCCGAACCCGCCTTGGGCGGCATCGGGCCGACGCTTCCGAAGGGATTGGAATAATACAGTCCTTGCGCGGTAAGCGTGAGGTCGCTCGCAATCGCGACTTTTTGTTCGGTCGTCGACTGCAAATTTTCGGGCACGCCGGTCTCCGAGACGCGATGCCCCGCGGCGTTGATGGAAATACTGAGCCGCGGGTTTACGATATCTTTGAGCACGTCCCCTTTCGGTACCTGGAACGAGAAGCCGACCACGCCGCGTGATCCGGCGGCGAGGTCCGCGAGCGCCCCGCGAGTCGTCGTCTTGTCCCAGAGCATCGTATTGTCGGTCGAACGATAGAATCCGTCGGTCGTGTGCACGGTCGTGCCGTCGATCTGCAAGCCAGAAAGGCGCGCAACGATGACAGCGTCGGTGATGGCGGTGGAGAGATTGTTTTGCCAGCCGATCACGACGGGCACGTTGTCTCCGGGGGATAGCACGATGCCCGGACCGGAAGCGCCATTTACGCTCACGCTAAGTCCGAGAAACGGCTTTGAGATCGCGACATTGAACGCATTGGTCGCGAGAGAGCGCGCGACGGTCGTTGACGTCGCATTGGAGCGCGTTCCGACACTGAAGCGAAAAACCCTGTCATCTCCCTGCCCGCCGGTGAGCGAGCCCTGGAGGGTAATCGTCTTTTTCAGACCGGGCGGAAAATCACCGAGTTCCCAGGTCGAGTTCGATGAACCATTCGAGATTTTCGGAGCTGGATTTGCCGAGGAAAATTTGAATCCGAATGGGTAGTCGACGGAGAGCACGACGTCGCGTACCGGCGCATTGGCGTTCGAAGCGACGAAAATCGTGAATTGCACCGGCTGGCCCGAGATCGTTTCGTGATTGCCCGTGACCGCGATCGAGATCGGAGACGAGCTGAAAACGATGCTGTAACCTGATGATGCGGCAAAGACGGCGCTGGAGCCCGCGATTCGATATTCTAACTCGACGCCGACGTCCGCGTGTTCGCCCGTTTCGCCCGCGAAAACGGCGGAAACGGTACCTTGCCTTGTCCCGCCCGCTTCGATAGTGCCGAGGCTGATGCGCTGATTCGGCAGATCAGTCGAAAAATCCGTCGGCGAGCGCGTGCCCTTCGGGTAGGTAATCACGAGCTCGGCGAGCTCAAGCGGGACTTTGTTGCGATTGGCGACGACGATCTGGAGTTCGGTCGGGATTCCGCCTTCGATTTGCGGCGGCCCCGCAATCGAGATGTCGATGTTGCCGGGAGCCGCCGGTATGCTTCCCGGGCCAAAGCCGAAGTAATAGGTGAAAAATCCGATCGCGATGATGAAAAATACGATCGAACCGCCGAGGAGCCACCAAAGAGCCGCGCGCGCAAAACCGATCACGCGCGGCGCAACGATCGAGCGCGGCGAGGCTTCGTCGTGACGCACAAATTCATTGCCGACAATCGGTTCGTGCTCGATTAGCTCGCGTCGCGGTTTGTCTTTGAGCTTGTCGGAAAGCGAGCGCGAATACATCGCGCGCCGCAAACGCTCTACCTTCTCCTTCTCATGCTCCGAGGGAGGCATCCCTCCAATTCTACCATCCTCTTTCAGCTAGAGTTTAAGCCGATACACATTCGTTTCCCGTTTTTCGAAACCAAGTTTTCCATACAGTGTATTTGCCGCTCCCCGCTCGGGATTCGATGTGAGATCTATAGTGCGGAGACCTTTCTCGCGCGCCGCTTCGATCAATCGCCCCAAAATCTTCGTGCCCAACCCTTGACCTCGGTAGGATGCGTCCACGATGACATCCTCGATGAAGCCGAGTTTCCTGCCCAGTTTTTGAATGATGAAAAGCATGCCAAGTCCGATTATACCGGTGTCTGATTCCGCAATGACAGCGACCGTATTACCGTCGCTCACGATCCTCGACAGATCTTCAAGCGACCCGGGGGTCGGTTCGCGACGCAAATGTGAAAGAAGTTCGTTGAGGTCATGTAATGCGTGTTCGGACGCTGACGTAAGTTGTCGAACTTCAACCATATAAAGAGACTACTCTTACAACTGCGTTTGCGCAATCGCGTTGTTTATGGAAGAAAGCAGTTTGTCTTTCATTGTTTCCGCTTCGAGCAGCGACTCGCCGGTGTACGCGGTATGGGTGAAAAGCGCGGTGCGCAACGCTTCGTTTGAGATATACCCGAGCGAGTAAAGAATGCGGGCCGCGCAAACAATCTCAATGGTGCCAAATGCGTCGCATCTTCCGATGGTGAGCGCACTATGCGCTTCGGAGAGCGCGGCGAAAAGATAGGCGTTGCGCTCTTCGCCCGCAATCAGCTTCAGAACAAGATGCGACAGGCGGGCGAGGGCCGCGATTGCGCGCGCATCTCCGACGCCGCAGCGTATCGCGCCCGTTCCCGCGATTCTCCAGCCGCGTTTTCCGCGCACGAGCGAAAGATTCGCGAGCGAGTAGTGCTGCAGCGCATAACGCATGAGCGATCTCTCGGCGCGCACCGCGCTCGCGCGGGCGCGCACGAGTCCGAAATCACGCGTATACAGCGCATACACCCGATCGCTCTCGCCGCGCTCGCGCGAGTGGAGCACAATCGCCTCCGTTTGGTATTTTTGGTACATCACCGCAATTCTAACGCGGTATTCGTCGCCTTTTCTATACGCGCGCGATACTTCTCGACTAGCTGCCGGTCATACGCCCCGGAAAACACGTACGGAGCGCGATCTCCCGGTTTCATCCCCTGCTCCTTGCGATACTGCTGGATCGTGCGTACGATATCGCGAACCATACCTTCCTCCTTGAGTTCGATCGTGATGGCCGTGTCGAGAGCGAGCGATGTTCCCCTCTCAACCTCCTTCACATTCACTTCCGCCCGAATAAGCGCGAGGAATTCTTCTGCCAACTGTCCGCTGTCAACCGTCAACCTTTTCAGAGGCTGCCGGATCTTGATACCCGCCACCTCGCGCGCCTCGAGCGCCCGCGAAACGATATCGCGCGCCGTCCGCATCGATGCGAGGAGCTGCTCCGGTTTCGCAGCGAAGAGACGCGCGAAGAATCCCGCGGGCGGCGAGATTTCGGGCCAGCTTGCAAGATGCACGCTTTCCTCGTCCTCTCCCTCGCGCACCGACTGAAATAGGTGCTCGGCAAAGAACGGCATCGAGGGCGCCATGACAAGCGAGACTCGGTGCAAGATATAGCGCAATGTCGCAAGCGCCGCTTGCTTGTCGGCCGTATCTTCCTTGAAGCGCTCACGCGAACGGCGCAGATACCACACCGAAAGATCGTCGATAAATCCCGCGAGTGGGCGCACTGCGACGTCGAGTTGGAAATTCTCGTAGCCATTCGTCGCCTCTACGACGAGTTCGTCGAATCGCGCAATGATCCATTGATCGAGCACGTGTTTGCTCTTCCAATCGCGTACCGTGCCGTCATCGTACAGTTTCCAGAAGGCAAGCACGTTTCCGAGCCGTCCGATGTGTTTCTTTGCGATCTCATCGACGAGCCGTTCGTCGAAATTCTTGCTCTCGCCAGGCGCGTTGACCGTGTACATGAAAAAACGCAGCGCATCCACGCCGTACTTGTCTATCATTGCATACGGCTCCACGATGTTGCCGAGGCTCTTCGACATTTTCTTGCCGTTCTTGTCGAGAACGTGCCCGAGACAGATGACATTCTTAAACGCTTTGCCGCGGCCCATAATTCCGCCGACGGCGTGCAGGGTATAAAACCACCCGCGTGTCTGGTCGATTGCTTCGCAAATATAATCCGCCGGATAGAGGATCTCTCTCGTCGCAAATGGATAATTGTCCTGCGCAAAAGGCATGGCGCCCGAATCAAACCACACATCCAAAACTTCCGGCACTCGGCGCATCTCACCTCCGCATATGCAACTCATCGTAACCTCGTCGACATACGGCCGGTGCAGATTGAGGCTTCCGGGCAGCGAATTCGCGCTTGAGCGCAGCTCTTCGATGCCGCCGATCACTCTTACCTCTTTGCACGAAACGCACTCCCAGATCGGGAGCGGCGTGCCCCAGTAGCGACTGCGGGAGATGGCCCAGTCCTTGAGCTCGCGCAACCACTCCCCGAATCGCCCCTCCCGAATGTGCTCGGGTTCCCAATGAATACCGTCATTTTCGCGAATCAGGTCGTCTTTGAGCTTCGACATCGCGATGTACCAAGAATCGCGCGCATAGTAGAGGAGCGGCGTTTTGCACCTCCAACAAAACGGATAGGTGTGCGTGACCGTCTCGTGTTTCAACAACAAGCCGCGCGAGCGCAAGTCTTCAACGATCAGGGCGTCTGCCTGCTTCACGAATATTCCGGCAAACGCTCCTGCGTTATGGGAAAAAGTCCCGTCCTCGTTAACAAGATGATGCTTCGGCAGCCCGAGCTTCGTGCCGAGCTCGAAATCGTCTGCTCCATACATGACTGCGGTGTGGACGACGCCGGTACCATCTTCGGTGGAAACAAAATTAGCCGTGTACACTTGGTACGCTTTTTCGAAAGCTCCATGCATTTTCGCCGGAGCGGAATTCTTCAAGTACGGAAAGAGCGGTTCGTACGCGACACCGACGAGATCACTCCCCTTTTTTTCTTCGAGGATCTCGGCGTCCGGCGCTACGACGGCAAGGCGCTCTTTCGCGAGCCAAACGAGTGCGTGGTCTATCTTCGTTTTTACATACGTGACGTCAGCGCCGACCGCGAGCGCGACGTTGCCTGGAAGCGTCCAGGGGGTCGTCGTCCATGCGAGTATGTACTCGTTTTTGCCGACCACTTTAAATTTCACGTAGACTGCTGGGTCTTTCGCCTCGTCGTAGCCTTGCGCAACTTCGTGCGAAGAAAGTGCAGTGCCGCATCTCGGACACCACGGCACGACCTTGTAATCTTTGTAAAGGAGCTTCTTTTCGTGTGCGGTTTTCAAAATATTCCACACTGATTCGATATAGGAATTATCGAAAGTGAAATAGGTGTGATCGTAGTCTTGCCAGAAGGCAATGCGATCGCTAAACTTTTGCCATTCATCTATATAGCGCAGAACGCTCTCTTTACACTTCTTGTTGAACTCGGCAATGCCGAATGTTTCAATATCTTTTTTATTTTTCGAACCTATCTCCTTCTCCACCTCAAGCTCGACCGGAAGTCCGTGCGTATCCCATCCGGCTTTGCGCCTCACATGATAGCCGCGCATGGTACGGTAGCGCGGGATGGCATCTTTAAACGCGCGACTCTCAAGGTGGTGAATGCCGGGGCGGCCATTGGCCGTAGGAGGCCCTTCATAAAAGACGAACTCGCCACGTGGAGCGCCTTTTTCGAGCGTTTTCTTGAAAATATCGCGCTCCTTCCAGAGCGCGAGGACTTCCTCCTCCCGCTTCGCGACTTCGGATTTATCCTGCATTTCAGGCATTACCAGCCATCGTAGCAAACATGAAGCCCGCCGACGAGGGCGGGCTTCGCACGCAGAACAAATCGTTACGGAACGATCACCACCAGACGGTTCCACGACCCTTAAACGTTGTCCAGCCGTAGCCGATGGTGTGGCCCTCGGCGGTCACCAGTGGCTCGCCGGGCAGACGAAACCTCGACGTGCCCTCCGTCGGCTTTTCGGGGTATCGGTCGTGCAAGCGCCACGGCCGCACCGTGTAGCTTTCACTCGCGGATTGGGCAGGCGCATCGGTGACAGACTGGTCGCTCCCGGCGAGCCGACGCTCGTCGCTAGACAGCGCGTTCGACATTGTTACCTCTCTATGTATAGAGCGTCGGGAACATCCCTTCGCTGACACCAACCTACCCCTACTCTGCGCCCGTTGCAACATTATGCTGCTTGCTGCTTCTTGCGCTTCGACCAGAAATCTTCGATGAGGCCGAGATGGCCAAGACGAGCGCGGATGGCACCGGGTTTTCGGCCGAAATGTTTGGCGATGTCTTTGTTGGGTTTTTTCTCGGCGAACATCTCGGCAAGCGCCGCATCGTCGGCCTTACTCCACGGCCGCCCTACATTCGGATACTTTTTTCGCAGTTCGTCGAACGATGTCGGCGATTTTGAACGTGTCGCCGTTGCGTCGATCGGCTGCCGATCGCTCGGCTCCTTCGCGCCGATCGCGCGCAGGAAGTTCTGATTCAATTTATCTTTCTCGCTTTGCGGCAACCCGGCAAATTTTTTGCGCGCGGCGTCGGAGTACGCATGGAAATGCCTGTCGGCAGCGGCGACTTTCGGATGAAGTTCGAGCGCGCGCTCGTTGAAACCTTCGAGGAAAAGCCCGGCGAGCGTACGTACGCGCGAGATGGCGACGTAACCCTGTCCGAACTCAAACGCCTGCGAGAGGTCAATGATGGCCGCATCGAGCGACATGCCCTGGCTCTTGTGTACCGTGATCGCCCATGCGAGCCGGAGCGGCACCTGCGTGAGGCGCGCGAGGATTTTGTTACCGTCCATCACTTCCCACGTCACGTACTCAGCCGTGACCTGCCCCTTCTTCGTTTGCACGACAGGCAGTCCGAGATCGGTAAATCCGGTCACGGTGCCGAGCGTGCCGTTGACGTAGCCCTCGTCGAAATTGTTGCGGGTAAACATCACCGCCGCGCCGACTTTCAATTCGAGCGTCTCGGGCGAGAGACAATTCTTCTTCAGCGCTTCGACGAGCTTCTTCGAGCCGCGCGATTCCATATGGAACGTGCGGCTTTTCTCGCCGATCTTGGCGAGCGATTCGGCGTTGATGCGGTCGACGGCTTCGTTGTGTGTCGAGAGGCGCGTCGCGACCGCCGTTTTCGATTCGATGCCCATGCGCGAACGAAGCCGGCTGGCGTGCGCGCTCGTAAAGGCGCCGCGGCGGAGCGCGGTCAGCATGTCGAGGAAATCGCCGTCTTCCTGGCGGTGCTGCTCGCTCAAATAGCAGATGACCGGATTCGCTTCTTTCCACGCGCTCGATTCGAACGCGAATTTCGACTGCCGGACTTTCGAGACCGGCGGCAATTGAAAAAAGTCGCCGACGAATATGACCTGTAGTCCGCCGAAGGGCTGCTCCTCCTGCATCGGCCGTCGCCGGAGCGTCCGGAGCACCCGATCGACGCTCTCGAGCGTCGCCGCATCGAGCATCGAGATCTCGTCGATTACGAGCACTTTCGCTTCGATGATGCGCCGCGCCGTTTTCTCGCGGCTCTGGATCATCTCGATGTCGTAATCGCTCACATTATTTTTCACGCCGATGCCGCTCCACGAGTGGATCGTCATGCCGTTCACATGCGTCGCGGCGATCCCGGTCGATGCGGTGACGGAAACTTCGACGCCGCGCTCGCGCAACCACGCGATGTACCGATTGATCGTATGCGTCTTGCCGCTCCCCGGCTCGCCGGTGAGAAACACGTTTAAGCCGGTTTTGAGGATGGCGAGTGCTTCGTCCTGCGTCATCGCAAAAGTGTAGCACTACATCTTTTCAGGAGCTGGAATACCCAAAACCCAAAGCCCATTCTTCAAAGTCTTGCGAACAGCATCCGCAAGTGCGACTTTATGTGCTTGCTCGGGCGAGCCGTCGAGAATTTGGACCTGCGCGTACCAACTGTTGAAACGTGACGCGACATCGAGCAGGTAGACAGTAAGGATGTGCGGCTCGGAGAGCGACGCGGCATATTCGATAATCTCAGGAAAACGATGGAGCGTACGCGAAAGGTCGTCAGAGGCTTTGTTAGCATTTACCTTCCCGCCAACTCCCTGTTCCTTCGCCTTTTCTAAAATCTGATGCGCACGTGCATGCGCGTACTGCAGATATGGTCCTGAATCACCGTCCAGCGAGAGTGCGCGGTCGCGATCAAAAATAATATCTTTATTTATCTGCTGTTTGAGGACTTGGTACTTGATGGCGCCGACGGCAATGTACTCAGCAAGTTTTTCTTTGTCATCCGCGCGGCTCTCACTTGCGCGAGTCTTCGCCGCTTCGATGAGTTCATTGAGCAACGACTCTCCGGTAATGACATTGCCAGTGCGCGATGACATCTTGCCTTCCGCAAAGCGCATCATGCCGTGCGAAATGTGTGAGATCTTCGATGCAACTTCCGGCAACACTTCTCTCATAGCCGTGAGCACGACTACAAAGTAATCCGCCTGTTCGTGCGCGGTCACCGTGATGGACGAATCGAACATCCACTTCTCCCATTTCAATTCGGCGAGACCGAGCTCTTTCGTTTCGTACGTCGGTAGCCCTTTCGACGTGAGAAAAACGCGTGTGTGCGGGCCGCGGTAGACGATAGCACCTTCGCTCTCCACGAATATCTTCGGGTTTTTCCGGACAAGTTCAAGGCCCCGCGGCGCGGTCTCGCTTTCAAAAAAATAGAAGTCGAACTTGGTGCCTAGTATCTTGTACAATTCTTCAAAATGTCGGAGCGATGTTTGGCACCCCGCTGCGTATAGGCCGTTTATCTCCATATCCGAGCCCTCGTATATCTTGGCGTTGATGGAATCGATGTCCGCCTTTGCGCTCGTATCACTCTCGTATGCCTGAGCGCCGAATGAGTACGCACGCCCGAGCTCGGCGGAATCGTGGGGATTGATGCCGAGCCGTATCATTCCCCAAATGGCTTTCGCCACATGCGGCCCTACATCGCCTTGATAATTCGCACGCTTCACTTCCGCGCCGGAAAATTGCAGCAAACGCGAAATACTCTCGCCTATCGCGTTGCTCATGAGATGGCCGATGTGAAATTCTTTAAACGGATTCGGGTCGGTGTATTCGACCATTATCCTCTTTCCCTTCAGCATCTCGTTCGCGCCCCACATATCCTGAGAACGCGCTTCTTCGAGCGATGCAGCGAGCGCTTCCGGCGCGAGATAGAAATTGATGAATCCCGCACCTGCGATCTCGATTTTTTCGACGCCATCTATCGTCCCGAGCTTGGCAACTATTTCCTGTGCAAGATCGTGGGGGTTCTTACCAAGTTTTTTTGCGCTCTGGAGCGCAACACCAGCAGAATAATCTCCATTCTTTAGATCAGCGGGCCTTTCAAGAGAGGCGTGCGAACCTTCCGTCCCAACACTACCCAACGCCCTCAAGAGGGTATCCGTTATGTTCTGGGCCACGTTCATAGCCCGTATTGTAGCAGCGAGTTAGAGTTCCGCGTCGATGCCCATGGAGCGGGCTGTGCCAGCGATGATCTTCTTGGCCGCGTCGAGATCGTTGGCGTTCAAATCTTCCATTTTGTCCTGAGCGAGCTCTTGGAGCTGTTGTTTGGTGAGCTTCGCGATTTTATTTTGCGGCTTCTGGGAGCCTTTCTCGATGCCGAGTTTCTTGAGGATCGCGCGCGAGGCTGGCGGCTTTTTGACGATGAAGGTGAAGCTGCGATCTTTGTATACCGTGAGAACGACCGGTACGGAATTACCCATTAGCGGACGCGTTCGGTCGTTGAATTGCTTTACGAAATCACCGATGTTCACTCCGGCAGGGCCAAGCGCTGTGCCGACCGGTGGCGCAGGCGTCGCCGCTCCAGCGGCGATCTGCAATTTAATTATCTTCGTGATTTCTTTTGCCATACAAAATTAGACTCTTTGAACCTGATCGGCTTCGAGCTCCACCGGAGTCTCGCGCCCGAACATCGGCACGAGTACTTTAACTTTTCCGCGCTCTTCGTCAATCTCGCCCACTTTCCCTTCGAGATCCTTGAAAGGGCCGTCGATGATGATGACGGCGTCACCTTCGGCGAGATCGATCGCGTGGCGCACCGTATCGCCCGAAGCTCGTTTCAGAATCTTGTCGACTTCCTCCTGTTCGAGCGGGACAGCCTGGTTGGCTGTGCCGACGAAACCTGTCACCTGCGGCGTGTTGCGCACGACCGACCACGCATCGTCGCTCGCGATCATATCGACGAGCACGTAGCCTGGAAAAATCTTTTCCCTCGTCTCGGTACGGCGGCCGTTTTTGATCTTTATCTTTTTCTCGCTCGGCACGATGACCTGAAAAATCTTATCTTTCATGCCAAAGCTCTCCACGCGCTGCTTTAGATTGCGCGCGACAGCATCTTCATAGCCTGAGTAGGTGTGGACCGCGTACCACTGCCTTTCTCCTCCATGGGTTTGCTTCATAGCGCTATCGAGTGCTCGTCGAGGTAGTGAGCGTTATCGGCGTCGAGGAGCCGTTGGTTTGCGTCAGCTCGATCGGCGCTTTTGCGGGGAGTGATTGCAAGACGCGCGAGAGCGAACTTGTGAAAAGAAAATCGAAGAGGCCGAGGTAGAAAGAAACGACGATAGAGATGAGTGCGACGAGGATGGTGTAGACTATGGTCTGCATGCGTGTCGGCCATGCCACGTGCCGCAATTCCCCCCGGGTATCTTTCAAGTATTGTCCGATGCTTGCCATATTGTTATTTTGCCATTTTAAAACCGCCTTCCGGCGGCTGATTCAAATATATTACTCCGAAAGAAAATGGAGTCAAGTTGCGCAATATCCCTCCGCCCGTATAGTGTTGCCGTTGGACGGAAGTGGACAAAAGGTTCACTGATGTCGGACGCGGACCTAGGGAGGCAATGGGCATGGGCCCCATGGCGGCTTAACTGGGTGAACCCATCGGGAAGCACCGCTGATGTGTAACTTGGATTGTGCTTAACCCAGGGGTGCGAGGGCCGGCCAGCGTGATGCGGACGGCCCTCCATTTTTTCCGTCAGCGGATCTCGTAGACAATCGAGACGTTGGAAGTAATCTTATTCTGCCCGACAGGAAGTTGCGGAGCGGGAGCGGCCTCGGGAGCGCCGCCCATGCCTGATGCGTCCATCGCCATCGTTTTCGCGTAGTAGATAGGCCCGCCGCGACCACCCTCATTGAAACCGACGACGCGCACGATATCGACATCGAGTTGCTTCGCGAGCGCTTCCGCCTTTGCGCGCGCGTCATCTATTGCCTTGCCGCGCGCTTGCGCTTCGAGCGCTTTTTGGTCGTCGATCGTAAATGAGAGTCCGGATACCTGCGAAGCGCCCTTCGAGCCGACGCCCGAGAGCAAATCACCGGCCTTTTGCGTGTCGCGCACCTTCACCGTGAGCGTCTGCGACACCTGGAATCCGCGCAAGGTCTGGCGGCCCGGCGGGCAGTAACCCTCGCGGCACGTTTGCGCCTGCACGTAGTCGTATTGCGGATAGACGCTGTAGTCGGTCGTCTGGATATCTTTTTCGTCGACACCCTGCGACTTGAGATAGGCGATGATGTCGTTGCCTTTCTTTGTGGCCGTCTCTTGAGCGTTTTTCACCTCCTTCGCCTCTTCTTGGACCGTCACCGAAAATGTAGCGGTGTCCGGCACTGCGAACACCTCACCCTCTCCTTCCACCGTGATCGTATTCGTGGCGGTAACGCCCGACCCGATAAAACGATACTGCTTGAGCGTCGACATCGTAAGGATAACGAGGAAAACGCCGAGCATGGTCAGCACGAACACCCCTGCATTCTGAATCCTAAGGGGCGGCATGATGTGTAATTCTTTCTTTTCGGGTTCCATAAGGCTCGATGGAGTGACGATGAATATGACTAATTCTTACAGCGTACCATCCCTATTGCATATTCAAAGCCTCGCCGTATGTGGAAAGAAAGGTCGGCACGGCGAAGAAAAGGCCGATCAATGGCAACACGACGACAACGATCGAGATGATGAGCATCCAAAGGATGTACCTGCGAGACTTTTCCGCCGCCGCATGTGTCGCGTCGATCTTTTGCTCGATCGCATCGAGCCGCCGTTGTAATTCCGTTTCTTCCATGACAATGAGTGTATCAGGGATTTTTTCTCTGCAACAACCGGTACTCGTGCCAGATGAGCCACATGACGAGAAGATCGAAGAGTGTGAGCACGATGAGCGGTATCGAGTGATTTTGCACGATTTTGATAACCTGGTAGAGGATGAACAGCGCGAGTACGGCGATCGATGCCGGGTATGCCCAGAGCTTATCGCGCAGAAGTCCCCAGACGAGCACCATCTTCACGATTCCGTGCGAGAGGAGATAAAGAGCGCTGTAGAGCTGAAATTCAGGCGTAAGATAGCGCGCGAATTGTTCGGCGTGCCGCGCTAGAAAATCGCCCGGATCTTCGACGAGTTCGTTTTGCACGAGGGCGAGCAGCAGATCGTTGAGCTGCGTCGAGACGAGGAGCACGAGCCCGAGGATGAGTTCGACGAGAGCATTGGCCCCTTTCAGGAGGATGCTGATCTCGAATATCTGGTGGACGCGTCGCTCGCTCTGAGTAGAAAATGTCATGGCGAGGTCGTTTCGGGAGGAAGATCGGAGTAAAAGAGATTGCGATCTTTCGGGAAAAGCCGGAGCGCTATCTGGAAGATGCCGTAGGTGATGAAGTAGGCGGACAACACGTCGATGGAGTAGTGCACGTGGCCGAGCAGCACGATAACCGCGAAAAAGACCGAACCGCCGAGCAGCGTGTAGCGAATTCCCTTGTCATTCCAGAACCCGAGTGCGCCGAGGAACGGCATGCCCGTATGCGCCGAAAAAAAGAGATCGCCGCCGAAAAAGGCGTTGGTGATCGCCGGCCCGAAATCGCTCATGTATGAAGTTTCAAACGGCGCGACATGCGTGAGCGATGCGAAAATCGAGCGGATCAGCCAGAAGAGCGCGACCGTCTTGAACGCGAACGGGATGCGTTTTGGATGCGCCAGCACGATGCCGAGTCCCATGATCGCGAAGAAAAAGGTGCCGTATACAAAAAGCGCATCGACTTCGAAGACCGGGATGTTGGAAAGGATTACATCGGTAACGGCATTGCTTGCGTGTTCCGTCGCGAATCGGATCGCGAAGTAATTAATGAACCACGCCGCGACAAGCGCGAGGGTTGCGACCAATACCGATGAGCGAAATTCCCGAGTCCTCGCGTAGTAGCGGTAGCGCCGTGCGAGTTCGCGATGCGGTGCGGGATGGCGGTGGAGCGGAAGCGATGCGCTCATGCGTGCATATTACTACGTGGTAAGCTTTTTGCATGGATCCGACACCGGCACAGACCGTTCTTGTTTTTGGATTGATCTGGGGAGCGCTCGGCGTTTCCGGTATCTGGGAATCATACGTGGAGGGCCGCAACGCATGGGACAGAGGAAAGCTCGGCTGGAAAACGAAGATCGGCTCGTTCGTCCTGACCGGATATCACTTTTGGCTGTTTTGGGTCATGTACCCGCTCCTCCTCGCGCTTCCTTTCGTGTTTACCGGCTGGAACGCGAAGCTTTTCGGCGTAATGATCAGTGCATACGCAAGCGGCGTCATCATCGAAGATTTTGCTTGGTATCTTGCAAATCCCGTCGTGAAATTCAGAGAGTGGTTTACGGATTTTTCGGACTACTACCCGTGGGTTCGCATCGGCGGACGCAAGATAATCCCTGCTGGATACGTCGTCGGCATCCTTATCGCGATTCTTTCGTGGTATTTCCTCTGGAAGTAAGTATGGATGCCGATCACATAACGCAGCTGCTCCTCCAATATCGCTACCTCATTTTGCTGCCGCTCAGTATTTTTGAGGGTCCCGTGGCCGCGGTCGCCGCGGGAGCGCTCGCTAGCTTAGGCTATTTCAACGTCTTGGTGCTCGCACTCTTCTTTTTCCTAATCGACATGGCGAAAGATGCATTCTACTACAGCCTAGGTTATTGGGGCGGCAATACGCGTATCGTGCATAATCTTCTCAAGAAACTCGGGCTCCATGGCCACCTCGATCATATCCGGCATCTCTGGGACAAACATGCGGGAAAGACGATGTTCCTCGGCAAACTCTCATACGGCATTGCGTCAAGTTTCGTGGTACTTGCCGGTACGATTAAAATGCCGCTTAAGAAATTCTTCGGCTGGGGTGCCGCCGTCGCCGTCGCACAATACTGGACGCTCCTTGCAATAGGCTATTTCTTCGGAAACGCGGTCGGAAGCGCGACCACGCATATCATAGACGTCCTCCAGTGGCTCATTCTTGGTATCACCGTGTCGGGCATAGTGTACTACATCTTTGGCGTCTACATGAGGAAAGAATTCGAACGCGAGGCGGAGGAATGAAAAATTGACATATTAATAAAATAATGGTAATATTTGAACCTTTCCCCGCTTCCTGATTCCTAGCGGAAAAGGCAGCTCTTTCACTTCAACCCATGGGAGGACCCCGTGCGAATCGTCCCACTTTATCTTGTGATCGTGTTTGGCATTTCCATTCCGCTCGCTCTGTTCGAGCGTTGGGGAATCGCCAAGTTCGGTATCGGATGGGGGCAACCGCTTCCGGCCGACACCTTTTGGGGCAAGCCGGCGCTTGAACACGTGCCGTGGAACATCGTCGACGTGCGCTTGTTCACGAGGTACCACCTCGTGATGTTCCTTATCAAAGTGCCTGTCGTGAGTGCGCTCGCAGTCTTTGTGCTGCAGCGCTCGGGCCTGCTAGTGCTTACCAACTGGAGCGCGTGGCTGACGTTCATGGTCGCGTGCGTGCTCGGTGTCATGGCACTCGAAGACTTTCTGTTCTTCGTGTTCAACTCGCTCTTCGGCGCGCCATACCCCCATGCACTCGCACGTTTGCTGCGCGGCGAGGCAAACTGGCATCCGCGATGGATCGACTTCGGGCTCTTCAAGCTCCCGGACTTCTACGTCTGGATGCCGATCGTCATCGCATTTCTTCTTATCACGACCTCATGGCTCCGGCGATAGCACCGATGCAGTAGCGTTGTGTTCGATATCTCAATGAGACCCGCCGCGGTGCAAACCGGGGCGGGTATCTTTTTTAAATTATCGTTCCGTCCCGCGCGCGGCGGTTTTGTGCGCCTTGATGAAATGATGGCCGGGCGTGAAAGGTTTGTGGAAAAGCACCGGCCACCAGTAGTTGAGCATATAGGTCCATGAAGTCGTAAAGATGCCGGCCTGTTCGAAACGCCGCGGAGAAGAATAATTGTAGAATTGCAGGCTCCAAACGGTGCGACCCACTTTGTGCAGACGGCGCGAGAGGTCGGTGTCGTCGCCGTAAAAAAGGATGGAGCGGTCGAAGCCGCCTATCTTCTTGAGTGCCGAGCTGCGGACGGCACAGTTGCCGGTATTGCCCATGTAGCCCACCGCCCAATACGCCGGCATCGAAAACCACCAGATGAAATCCAAAAACCACGCAGGGTAATAATCACCCTTATGGTAGCGATATGCCCCGCTCAAAAAAACGAGATTCGGATCCCCGTTGAACCACCACTCGATCATATCCACCCAGTGCTCCGGGATCAGGGAGTCCGAGTCGATATAAGCGACGATGTCGCCGGTCGTGTGTTCGAAGCCCGTCTGTCGGGCATTACCGGTACCCTTACGCTCTTCGCGCACTACCGTGACGCCCGGATACGAGCGCGCGATCTCGGAAGTGCGGTCGGTCGAAGCATTGTCGACCACGATTATCTCCTTAAAACGACCTTTCCCGTTTTTTATCGCCGTCTCAAGACACGTGCCGATGACGGCCTCTTCGTTGTAGGCGGGAATGACGAGTGAAATCTCCATATTTATTTCAAATGGTCCTCAAGAATACCTATACTACGACGAATAGCCACGAACGCATATCCCCACAGAATCGGGAGCCACAGCGGCATGATGCCGAGTAGTGAGTTGCGCAAAAAGACTTCGACGCCGGTCGAGACAAAAAAATATTCGGAGATAAAAAGTGCCATAAACCCGAACGCGAAAAAGATAAGATCATGCTTATCACGCCTCACTGCGAGGATAAGCGCGCACATCAGTATGTATATCGCCGCGAGATACGTATCATCAGTGAAAAAAGGTATGAGGCCGATCATCACAATGATCGGCACCGCCTCTCGCAGTAATCGCAGGATTAATGTCGACATCGTTCTAGTATATCCTTTTTGGGTGCCTATCCGGACCTGCCCCGGAACTGCCAGCTCCACAAGCTGAAGTGCTACTGTTACACCATAGGCACCATCCTATGATCTCGGTTTTAGGAGTCCGCGATCACGTCCCACATCATAATGGTGCACAAGAAAATGGCAATTATGGCAAAGCCATGCAAGGTTACCTCCTGTATTATTCGTGCGATCACGATCGATATGATGGACGGCAAGAACACGAATATCTTTCGTGTGACAAACCTCGCATATTTTTTCTTTCCCTGCGCGCTTCAGCGCGCTTCTACTTGCAGCGCTGGACCGACCATGTTTCCAACTTTTGTGGTTCGACCCCGAGTACACTTGATTCCGCCAAACTGTCTGACACGACTTATTGCAAAAATAATTCTTCGTTTTTGCTATTCGAAGCGAACGTAGTTTTCGGTATATCTCTTTTTCACATGTTCCGCAGTTAACCATTTGACCCGTTCTCATGAACCGATAGTGACAGGCATTTGAGCAAAACCTGCCCTGACCACGCCGAATGAAGTACGGTTTTGTCCGAAATTCTTTGCTGCAAATTAGGCACTTTTTGAGGACTGCCATCAATGTAATGATAGAAAATTATCTGCAAAGTAAAAGCTATGATCTGTGGATTATTCTTCAGAATCTCTCGTAACAACCACTCATGTAAAGAGCGGCCGCGCAGTGCGCGGCCGCTAGAGATACGAGAAACAAATACTACATTGCCGCACTCGTAGAGGAACCCATTCCCATGGGTATCGCCTCATCTTTCATCCCGAAACCAGCCCACAGTGCCACAGCTGCGATGACGAGGTGCAACAGGTTGTCGGCCATGTTGACCGCGATGAGCCCGAGCACCGTACCTCCCTGCAAAAACCCGACGACGGCGACGAGCGCGTACACGATACCGAATACCTTGAAGTAGAGACGTGTGTATGCGGCACTCGTATATACCGCCGCGATGGCGGCGACACCGCTCAGGAGGTGAATGACGTTGTGCAAGCCGTCGATCTCGAAAATACCAAGCAACATTCCATTGCTCGTGATGCCGGGAACATGCCCGAGAACGCCTACTGCAAGGAAGACGATACCGAACGTCCAACCCAACTTTTGAAGCATAGGTTTACGAACTTACTGATGCTAAATTCGACCCCCTGCGTGCCGCAGGCCACATACGAGAATTGTCGCGCGCTTCGGCGCGACGTCAACCCCCCCAAGCAGAAAACTCCGAGCGTATGCGTACCGGTTGAGCGCCGCATATTCAAAAATGATCACGGTCGTATAGATTTTTGAATATTGCTTCACAAAAAAGGACGCTACTTCTCGAACACGACCGTCGGAGTCGACGTCGCGACGTTTTCCACAATGAACGAGATGCGCCCGATCACCTGTCCGTACTGCGTGACGACGTTGACGCGCCAAGAGCCCGGCGCGAGGTTGCCCTTGATCGAGTACCCGCGATATCCCCCGTCGCGACCGCCGGTGATCGCGAACCGCTCCGTATTGGTCGTCAGCCATTCTTTTGCTCCTTCATCGTAGTGTTGCCACTCGTGAAAAATCACGGTCGAAAGACCCGACGGCGCAAAGACAGCGCTCCACGCGACCGCTTCCTCATTCGGCGCTTGATGGAATACGGTATTGTAGCGAAAAAATGATTCGTACCACGGCAGCGGCTCGCCGGTGAGCGCGTAGGTGGCGCCTGTTTTGGCGACCGAGTGGTAGACGCCGCCGTCTTTGAGCGCCAGCGGCAAAGGCGGAATCACGTTGGAGAAATACAGGACGTTGAACACGATGAAAATGACCGCGATCGAGCGCGCGACTTTTGTTTTCTCGCGTCGTACGAGTTCGGGCGCAAAGGCATTGATCACCCGGACATAGAGCGTGATGAGCGAAACGCTCAGGAGCGAGCTTATGATAAAAATCGCCGGGCCGATGGTGCGCGTGACGACGGGCAAGAAAAAAATGAGAAAGGAAAACAGCACGACAAAGTAGAGGCTGATTTGGAAGGAGAATCTGCGATAGAGGCGCACGAACCGCTCATTGCCGAGGAGGAGCGCCGCGAGCGCGATGACGAAAATCCAGCTCAGGGGGAACGCGGCGCTTCGCGAATAGAGCGAAAGATAGCCGCTAAAAAGGCCTCCGAAGGAAAACTGCACGACAACCGGAATGAACGGCGAAACGCCGATCACCCGCTCGCGAAACATCGCGCGCGATGGCAATCTTCCCGATTCGATGAGGTTGATCGCCAGAATGCCGAGCGCCGCGATACCTAGATAAGAAAAAAGGAGCAGGTTGCTCTGCCAGAGATCGACGCGACGCAAGAGGATGTAATTGTCCGCAAGAAAGCCGGCGATAAGCGAAACGGGCGAAATGTAGCGCTCGTACCAATGTACGAGTTCTTCGGCGCTTTTTGGCAGATATCGTCTGATCATTGGTAGGTTGGCGGCTCTTCGATGATGCCCGCGCGGGCATTGTGCAGGCGCGCGAGCGCATAAAAAAGTGACGAGAGGCGGTTGGCATACGCGCGACTCGACTCGCTTATGAGCCGCTCACGGCTCTCGTGAAGCGCTACGAGCCTGCGCTCCGCGCGCCTCGAGATCGCGCGAGCGATATCAAAACGGGCCGAGAGCTCCGTCCGCCCCAGAATGAGAAATGATTTCGTTTCAGGCAATTGCGCTTCTATCGAATCGATCAACCGTGAAAGCTTTTCGACGCTCTCTTGCGGCACGGATTTTCCCGCGCCGGCGGCTTCGGCTTGTATCGTAAAGAGGTGATTCTGCACCGCATGCAAGATGTCTTTGACCCGCTCCCCCTCAAGATCGAAATTATCTGCGCATCCGATCCGAGCCCATCCCGCGACGGCATTGAGTTCGTCGAGTTGACCCAAACATTCAAAAATCGGCGAGGATTTCGACACGCGCGCCCCGGGTTTCGAGTCAAACAGCTTCGTCGTCCCTCCATCTCCTTTGCCCGTAAAGAGAGCCATCAATCAATGATAGCAAACGAGTGCGCAGGGGGAGACTCGAACTCCCATGCCCTTGCGGGCGCTACCACCTCAAGGTAGTACGTCTACCAATTTCGCCACCTGCGCAGCGACGTAAATATAACTAGTTTTTCTCGAGAGTAC
>JBEEJY010000025.1:0-9216 GCA_041168925.1 Candidatus Parcubacteria bacterium
CTCGGCATCGCCATCGGCGCAGGTACCAATGTCGCGATCGAGTCGGCGGGAATCGTCCTCGTTAAAAGCGATCCGAGGGATATCCCGAAAATCTTCAACCTTTCGCGCCTCACCTACAACAAAATGATTCAGAATCTTTTCTGGGCAACGGGTTATAACATTGTGGCGATTCCGCTTGCTGCAGGAGTGCTCGCATCAAAAGGTATCATTCTGCAACCATGGCTCGCGGCGGTGTTTATGTCGGCAAGTACGGTCATCGTCTCCGTTAACGCTGTATTACTGCGCCGTAAAACTATATAATTATCGTATGAGCTTGGGTAAAATCTTCACCTCTATAGCGATCATCGCATTCCTGCTCGTCGGCATGGTAGGCATGGCATTCCCCGGCATGATGATGGGCCATAATATGGACGATATGGTCGGCTGTCCTTTGATGGGCCACGATGCCGCCGTATGCAATATGAATCCGCTCGAGCATTTGAGCAGGTGGCAGAACATGTTCGCTGCGGTTCCGGTTCAAGGCGTCGCAACACTTCTTCTGCTTCTTCTTGCGACATTTCTATTGTTGCGGTTCAACCGATATCTCCGGCTTCTGCACCCCTCGCCCCAACCAGTCCGCATTTCATATGACCCTGAAACCAATTTTCATGATCCTCTGCGGCGATTCATCGCGCGCGGACTAATGCATCCGAAGATTTTCTAGCTGCGATTTCTTGCGGCGCCTCTTTGCGTCGCTTAATAGCTAGGAAATCATCATGGAAGAACTCACCAAGGAATCTCAACGATCAACGAAATTCAGCATCAACACGCCGGTCGCGATCATTATCGCGGGGGCGCTCATCGCCGGCGGGCTCTTTATGGGGCTCCGGAGCAAAGATTCCCTACCTGCTGCAGGCGACGGATCGCCACAACCGACGGCGCAGGCCGCGGATATCGGAAAGGTAAGACTCGACGGCGAGCCCTACATCGGCAATGCGAAAGCTCCGGCGATGGCGTATTGGTACGACTACCAGTGCCCGTTCTGCCAGCGCCACGAAGAGCAGACGATGCCGCAGATCATCAAAGACTACGTCGACACAGGCAAGCTCAAGATCGTCTTCAAAGATTACCAGTTCCTCGGTTCTGATTCTCAGACGCTCGGCAAGTTCTCCCGCGCCGTGTGGGAGGTCGCGCCCGACAAGTTCTACGCGTGGCACAAAGTGGTCTACGACAAGCAGGGTCAAGAAAATACGGGATGGGCGACGCAAGAAAAGATCATGTCGATAACGGCAAGCGTGCTTGGCAAAAGCATGGCAGACAAGGTCGACCAGCTCGTCAAAACAAAAGGAAACGAGTACCAAAAAGCAATGGATGCCGATAAGGCAGAGGGAACCGAAATGGGCATTAATGGCACTCCGGGTTCGATTATCGGCAAGCAATTGGTCGAGGGCGCGCAGCCGTATTCGGCGTTCAAGTCGGCGATCGACGCCGCCTTGGCGGATAAATAACCTCATAAAAACTACCTTATGAAAACAATCTTTATCCTCTCCGGAGTTGCCGCCGTCCTTCTCATCGGCGGCACGCTTTGGTCGAGGAGCATTGCCGGCAGTGATCCGGACGTCGTCTCGGTCGCCGGCATCCATTGGCATCCGAGACTCGCGATCTACGTGAAGGGCCAGCAAATCGAAATTCCCGCCAATATCGGCATCGGCCCGCGGTTCGCCGGTACCAGCGGCTACGATCCGCAAATGCAGATGGCGGCCATGCACACGCACGACGACTTGCCGCTCATCCACCTCGAATTCATGAGCGGTCCGGTGCGCAAAGAAGACGCGACACTCGGACAGTTCTTCAAGATCTGGGGCAAAGATATGCGCTCGTTCGGATCGAGTATGCGTATGACGGTCAACGGCAAAGATAATACCGAATTCGAGAACTACGTCATGCATGATGGAGACCGGATCGAGCTCCGGTTCAATTGATCGAAAAAAATCATCACATGCCATGGGACAAAAGATGCACGTTATCGGACAGTGAAAACATGCGGCCGCGAGCCGGTAGGCTCGCGGCCGCATTCGCGTGCTACTATGACTCGTATGAAGCGAGATGTCATTCGTCAGTCGATCATCATACTGGCGTTGATCGGGGTCGCGCTGGCCGTCTACCTTCTCTACGAACAATGGATGCGCCCGCTGCGGCCCTTTTGCAGCCTTTCGAGCACCATCAATTGCGACCCGATCATCTCCGGGCCGCTCGCGCATACGTTCGGCATCCCGACGCCGCTCTACGGGCTCGTCGGCTACGCTGTGATCCTCCTCGCGGCGCTGTATCGAAAGACCCTGCCTCTCATCGCGACCGCGGCATTCGGAGTGCTCTTTTGTCTATGGATCGGATACCGCGAACTCATCGGGCTTGGCGTCGTCTGTCCGGTGTGTCTCGCGTGCCAGGTCGACATGCTCGCGGTCTTCATTCTCTCGATCGCGCTCAAAAGACGGCAATCCACAGTATCGTTTACTAGTCTCAAAACTATGCAATAATAACCCTATGCTCTGGCCGCTTTCGCTTGTCTCGTACGTTCTCGTTCAATCGTTCGGGCTCATCATCGCCTATGGCGCCGCAGCCGTTTTCATCTATCTCGTGCTGCGACGCATGCACTCGCGCCTCATGGCGCTTCTGCTTGCGGCAGTCTTTCTCGGCATCTCGCTTTTCATCTACGCGCCGATCGGACTTCCGCATGGATTGCAGTATCCGTTTTCGCTCACGACGTACGGCCCCGCCGATGGGCCGGTCCTGCCCTTCAAAAACGTCATTGATTTTTTCTGGAACATCAATCGATTCGAGAAGGTGAGCGACATCGCGCGTGATCCCAATGACATACCGCCTCCGATCACGCGCACCGAACCGGAAACAGTGCATATCGACATCACCGCCAAGGAAGTCATTTCAGAAATGGCGCCGGGCGTTTTCATCAATTATTGGACCTTCGGTGGCAGGGTACCGGGGCCGTTCCTTCGCGTTCGCGAGGGTGATACGGTCGTCCTCACGCTCCACAACGACGCGACGAGTTTGCATCACCATTCGATCGATCTGCACGCGGTGACCGGCCCGGGCGGCGGCGCTGCCGCGACTATCGCCGAGCCCGGCCAGTCGAAGACGATCACCTTCAAGGCGCTGAATCCCGGCCTTTTCGTCTATCACTGCGCACACCCGAACGTCGCCAACCATATGGCGCACGGCATGTACGGTCTCATCCTCGTCGAGCCGAAAGAAGGAATGGCGAAAGTGGACAAAGAATTCTATGTAATGCAGGGCGAATTTTACACGACCGGAGACCTCGGCAAGAAGGGTCTGCAGATCTTCGATGCGCCCGCCATGCTCGACGGCAAACCGCAGTACATCGTCTTCAACGGACGCACGGGCGCGCTCGCGAAGAATATGAACGCCGCAGTCGGACAAAAGATCCGTCTCTATGTCGGCAATGGCGGCGTGAATCTCGTCTCCAATTTCCACGTTATCGGCGAGATCCTCGACACCGTGTATCCGGAAGCGGCGCTTCGCGATCCGATACGCGATGTTCAGACTACGATCGTGCCGGCAGGCGGCGCGACAGTCGCCGATCTGACGCTGCAGTATCCGGGCAATTTCGTTCTCGTCGACCACGCGCTCGCGCGGCTCGACCGCGGCGCATGGGGAGTCCTTCACGTCAGCGGAGACGCTGACAAATCGATCTTCGACGGTGAAATCACGAAGGGGAGCGGACACTGACGCGGCTGTACCGGCTATGGAAAAGATCAAGATCGAGCATCATTCGATCTCCGGCGGGCTCTGGATCGCCGTATGAGAAAGCTACGCCCTCGCAAGGCCGATAAGCGGTTGATGCGAATGGAGATGCACCAGACCGTGCCTCCGCGCATGGAAGGAAAGGCGAAGAACGCGATGATGAACCCCGTGCGCAAAAAGAAACAACCCCGGAAGAAGACGGCGTCGAAAAAAAGGCAAGGATATAGCGCGGCCGAACGCAAGAGCTACCAGCTGCGAAGCGCGCGTCACTAGGCATGTTCAAGGACCGGCGCGAGGCAGGGGAACTGCTCGCGAAAAGACTCGAGGAATACCGAGGCACGGACGCGATCGTGCTCGCCCTCCCTCGCGGCGGAGTCGTGCTTGGCTACGAGATAGCGAAGACTCTCGGGCTTCCGCTCGATGTCATTATCGTGCGCAAAATAGGCGCGCCGGGGAATCCCGAGTATGCGATCGGCGCGATCGACGAGCGCGGGAATCGCCTTTCGAGCGAGATCTCGCGCGAGTACGAGAAAACAGGGGTCGATGAAGAAGCGAAGCGGCAGCAAAAAGAAGCACTGCGCAGGGCGAGGCTCTATCGCGCCGGCGCAAGCGCGCCGGCGCTCAAGCACAAGATCGTGATACTCGTGGATGACGGCATCGCGACCGGACTGACCATGCGGCTCGCGGTCCGGATCGTTCGGGCGCAAAAGCCGGAGCGAGTAGTCGTCGCGGTACCAATCGCGCCCGAAGAATCCGCCGAGATCCTGCGAGAAGAAGCAAGCGTCGTCACGCTCGAACCGCCGTCGGAATTCCTTGGCGCGGTCGGCGCCCATTACTTGCATTTTGCGCAGGTTTCGGACGATGAGGTTGTAAAGCTTATCAGCGAAGCGAAATCTCGCGAAAAATAACGCGCAATCGGGCTCGCACTTGTCATTTTTCCGGACGCATTGTCTAAAGACTGGCGCGAGCGCTTGGCATGGGCATAATGGACGCATGAACAACCTCTCATCGGTATTGCTCTCGACGCTCCTCGGGCTCGTCGTCGGTTTCGCGAGCGCGCGGGGACTCTTGCTCCCGTCGTGGTACATTCTCATCCCGTGGTGTATCGCGGGCGCACTCGTGGGCGCATATCTCGGCACGTGGCGCCTCGCTCTTGTCGCGGGCGCCGCGTATGGATTTACGCTCTCGCTCTCGTTCCTCATCACCGGTTTTTCCGGCACGCCCGAACAACTCCCGAGTTTCGGGCTTCTTCTCCTTATTCTCGGCGCGCTGGGCGTAGTCGGAGGAATCGTGTCGTCCACGATCGGATATCAACTCCGGATGTTGTTTACGGCGAGAAAGTGACGCCCCGCACGATCGTCTTCATCAGTGCTGGCGCACGCGTGTGCGAGTCATAGCTATGTCTCGAAAAAAGAAACAACGCATCGTCGTGCTCGGAGGCGGCACCGGTACGCATACTATCCTCATGGGCCTCAAAAAATATCCGCTGGAGCTTACGGCAGTCGTCGCGATGTCGGACAACGGCGGCTCGACCGGCAAACTGCGCGACGAGCTCGACGTGCTGCCTCCCGGAGACGTTCGCCAATGCCTCGTTGCGCTCTCAACTTCAGATGCGCTGATGCGATCTCTCATGAATTACCGCTTCGAGCAAGGAGCTTTCAAAGGTCATAGCTTCGGCAATTTATTCCTCTCGGCGCTCGAGAAAGTGACGGGTAATTTCGGAAGCGCGGTCGAAAAGGTTGGAGAAGTGCTGCGCATCGAAGGACGCGTCATTCCGGCGACGCTTGATCAGGTGAATCTGATGGTGAAAGTCGGGCGCGATCTCATCCGAGGAGAAGAAAAGATTCAGAGGACGCGCCTCAAAGGCTCGCTCGAGTATATCTGGCTCGAGCCGGTCGCCCGCGCAAATCCCAAAGCGCTCGCCGCGATCCACGATGCAGACGCGATCGTCATCGGACCCGGGAATTTCTATGCCAGCCTCGTCCCGAATCTTCTGGTACGCGGTATTCCCGAGGCGATACGCAAAAGTCGCGCGAAAAAGATATTTGTCTGCAATCTCATGACGAAATCGGAACACACCGACGGCTACTCCGTCGAAGCGCACACGCGCATCCTCGAGAGATATCTCGGCGGACGCGTCGACATCGTTCTTTTTAACAATGCACTGCCGAAGCCCGGCTTGCTCGAGCGCTATGCGCGCGAAGGTGACACGCTCACTTCATGGAAAAAGCTCCCGAAACGCGTGCTCGTTTCAGGTAATTTCCTTCCGCGGGTGATGCCGAAAGCGAATAAAGTCGGCGGTGCGCGTACCGAGAGTTCGCTCGTGCGTCACGATCCGCAAAAACTCGGTGCCGCGATCGCGCGAATTCTCGGCGTTCGAAAGTGATTCTCGTTCACCTCGCGTTCATCGCGTATATCGCATGCTTTTACTTAATGTGCGCTTTCTGAATGCTTCATGAAAGGCATCGTAAGTCGAATGAAGGTCATGCCGTCGCATCCGATAGAGCCGATCGTTCTGCAGATCGCTCCAACATTATTGCGGATCAACCATGCAACACAATCACATACAAGCGAGAGGAGCGGCACACGGCCGCATCAGGGTAACGAGCGCGTTACCCATTCAACAAACGACTATCGCCGTTATCGGTCTTGGCTACGTGGGATTGCCCTTGGCGATCCTCGCCGCCTCCAGAGGCTTTCGAGTGATCGGGTTTGACATCGACGAGGTGAAAATCGCGCAGCTCTCGAGGCGCGAGGCCAATTTTCTCAACAGGGAAGAATCCGAATCTTTTCGCGCCCTGCATGAGCTCACGGTGAGTTCGCGCGAAGCCGACATCGCGAGAAGCGACGTGTTCATCATTTGCGTCCCGACACCCGTACACGAGGATCACCTTCCGGATCTCGGGCCGCTTGAGAGCGCGTCGACAATCGTCGGCCGTCAGCTGAAGCGAGGAGCGCTCGTCGTCGTCGAGTCAACCGTCAATCCGGGCGCGTGCGAAGAAGTCGCACTCCCTCTCATCGAAGAGGTCTCCGGAATCCCGAGGGAGGACTTCTATTTCGCGCACTGTCCCGAGCGCATCAATCCCGGCGACACGCGGTTCGACGTGCGCACGATTCCGCGCGTAATAGGCGGATTGCAAGAGGATAGTCTTCGCCGAGCGGCGGATCTCTATCACACTCTTATCGACGCGCAGATTCTCCCGATGGGTTCCATCAAAGAGGCCGAAGCCGTGAAGATGGTGGAAAACTCATTCCGCGATGTCAACATCGCCTTTGTCAATGAACTCGCGATGGCTTTCGAGCGGGCGGGTATAGACATCGTGAACGTCATACGCGGGGCATCCACGAAACCCTTCGGATTCATGGCGTTCTATCCCGGCTGCGGGGTCGGCGGACACTGCATTCCCGTCGATCCGTACTATCTCATTCGGTATGGGCGCGAGAACGGTTTCGAGCACACTTTTCTCATGGCTGCCCGTCGAATCAATAGCGGCATGCCGACCTACACGGTCGGCGTGCTTGAGCGTGCGCTCCGCGAGAAAAACAAACGGCTGCTTCGCTCCCGCGTCGCGCTCCTCGGTCTTACGTACAAGCCGGACGTACCGGATATCCGGGAGAGTCCCGCGCTGGCGATACGCGATATTCTGACAAGCCGCGGCGCATCAGTCAGAAGTTACGATCCGTATGTGCTCGGCTCAAGCGCCCGTACGCTCGAAGAGGCGCTCGAGGGCGCCGATGCGGCAATAATCGCGACCGACCACGCGGCGTTCCGCTCTCTTAAGCCGAGCGATTTTTTAAATCGCGGCGTCGAGATCCTGGTCGACGGCCGCAACCTACTCGATAAAGATTCCTTCCGAAGCTCCGGCGTCTTCTACCGCGGAGTCGGACGCTAAATGGGTATGAAGGCGCTTCCAAATACGGCCCACTTCGCGCGGCGCCTTTTGAGCGGAATCGTTGCCGCGAGCAGATCCGCGCTCGACGATCTCGCTCCGCAATTCCTGTTTTTTCTCGTTCTGTACGTCATCTTGGTTCTGAAAGTGATCACCTTCAGCACGATCTACGACCATCTCTTTTTCGGCCTCTACAGCATCGTCATCACGACGTACATCCTTTCGCGCTTCCTGCTCTCATACGTCCACAAACCGCTGCGCTACGACGTTCGATATGAGCCCACGGTGACCTTTGTCGTTCCGGCGAAGAATGAAGAAAGGCATATTGAACACACGCTCGCGAGATTCGCGGAAGTCGCGTATCCCCGATCCAAAGTGGAGGTGATCGCGATCAACGACGGCTCCGGCGATCGCACTCTCGATCACATGCGCGCGGCCGCGGACAAGATTCGGGGACGCGTTGCTCGCGTCGAGGTTATCGATTTTCCGGAAAATCGCGGAAAACGCGCGGCGATGGCGGAAGGCGCCAAGCGCGCACGGGGTGAAATCGTCGTCTTCGTCGATTCCGACAGCTTCATCGAGCCCGATTGCGTGAGGCATCTCACGAAATACTTCGCCGATCCGGAGGTCGGCGCCGTATCGGGTCACTCCGACGTGTGGAATCGCGATACGAACCTTCTTACGCAGATGCAGGCCATCCGCTACTACATCGCGTTCAAGGTGTACAAGGCGGCGGAATCGGTCTTTGGCAACGTGACGTGCTGTCCGGGTTGTTGCAGCGCGTACCGGCGCTCCTATCTTATGGAATTCGTTGAGGAGTGGCTCAATCAGCGTTTTTTCGGCGAGAAATGCACGTTTGGCGACGACCGCTCGCTCACGAACTTTATGGTGCGGAAGCACCGCGCCGTCTATTCTTCCGAAGCGAAAGCGTATACGGTCGTACCCGATTCTTTCGATGTATACATGCGCCAGCAGCAGCGGTGGAAAAAATCCTGGGTGCGCGAGACGTTTATAGCCTCGACGTTCATGTGGCGCAAGAACATCCTCGCTGCGATATCGTTCTACTCGTACGTATTTTTGGCTTTCGCTTCGCCGATCGTTTTTTTCCGGGCGATGATCTGGCACCCGCTCTTGTTCGGCACTCTGCCGCTGGTGTATCTCATCGGACTTCTCCTCATGCTCCTGCTGCACGGACTCTTCTACCGAATCAATGTAGGCGCACGAAGGTGGTTCCTCCCGACTCTGCATTTCTGGTTCAACACCGTTTTCCTCATGTGGCAACTGCCTTGGGCGGTCATTACGATACGCGATTCACGATGGGGGACTCGCTGAAAAATATGTATATCGATCTTACGTTTCGCAAGACAGCCGCCGTGCTCGGCGTTTGCGTCATTCTTGTCGCGTGCGTATACGCTACCTTCGTCTTGAAAAACGCTCGGTACGGCGCTACTCCGGCCTTTACGGCCATCGCTCTCGCGTGGCAGGAGGCGACCCTGCGTCCGCTCTATGCGCTCACGGGAAGAATCTGGTCGGTAGAACGCGCCGCGCGCGGCCTCGTGGGGATGTT
>JBEEJY010000026.1:0-15751 GCA_041168925.1 Candidatus Parcubacteria bacterium
ATCGAAGGCCGCGGCACCGTCGTCACGGGCCGCATTGAACGCGGCAAGGTCAAGGTGGGCGAGGAAGTCGAGATCGTCGGTATCAAAGACACCGCGAAGACCACGGTGACCGGCGTCGAAATGTTCAACAAATCACTGCAGGAAGGTCAGGCCGGCGACAACGCGGGCGTCCTTCTGCGCGGCACCAAGAAAGAAGACGTTCATCGCGGCCAGGTGCTCTGCAAGCCGGGCTCGGTAAAACCGCACACGGAATTCGAATCCGAAGTCTACATTCTCACCAAAGAGGAAGGAGGCCGTCACACGCCGTTCTTCTCCGGTTACAAGCCGCAGTTCTACATCCGAACCACCGACGTCACCGGCGAAGTGACGCTGAAAGAAGGAGTGGAGATGGTGATGCCGGGCGACACCGTCACGTTCAAGGTGAAGCTCGTCGCGCCGATCGCCATGGAAGACCAGATGCGTTTTGCTATCCGCGAGGGCGGCAAGACGGTAGGTGCCGGCGTCGTTACGAAGATCGTTGCCTAACTCCAAGCAGGTTTAAGCCAGCGAGAAAACCCGCCTTACGGCGGGTTTTCGGGCTTGGTCTCTATTTGAATAGGTCCGAGTGTGTCCCAGTCCCGGCAAGCAATACTTCAGAGTCAGTTACGTCGTAGATCAAGAGCCAATCGGGGCCGATGTGGCATTCCCAGAACCCTAACCATTCTCCCGCGAGTTTGTGAGCACGAGCACTTGTCGGAAGCGGTTCGCCAGAACGAATCAGAGTAACGATTGCATCGAGTTTATCGCGATTCAACCCACGTTTTCTAATTCGTTTGAGGTCTTTTCTGAAACGTCCGAGGAGCTCGAGCTTTTTCACCATCTGATTCTAGCGTTCTCTTTCTAGCACATCAAAGATATCCTTTGTACTACCAGTGTAGATCTTGCCCTTACCAGCTCTGAGATCCGCGATGGCCTTTCGTGTCGCTTTGTTTGGCACCCGCACCTCAAAGGGAAGACCGTCCTGCAAAACAACCTGACGAAGAAACATACTCACAGCATCAGAGGTATTTACTCCGACGTTGCGCAAGACCTTTTCTGCCTCCTTCTTCAACTTAGGCTCAATGCGAGCATTTATGTACCCTGTTTTAGCCATGTCCATGAGTGTAGCACGTTCGTGTTACAATGCAAGATAGAATGGTGTGGATATCCGCGCTGCGTCCTCCGAGGCCTTGTCGGAGGACGGGTTTTCTGATGTCCACCTTTCCCTCACTAGTGAGGAATTGACACGAGTCTGAAAGGGGAACAAAGTAGCCTGGATCGCTCTTTGAATCACGAAGGGCGCAAACACGGAGGGAGCCATGCTCCAAAGGATCATCTGTATTGCCGCGACCTTCGGGTCGCTCGCTACGGCATCGCTCGCGCAGCCGCAGAAGACGGTTTGCGAAGACGGCGTTTGGAACCCGCTGAAGGAGCCTGACATCGCGGCGCGCAATCTTACGCGGCGTGTCGCTGTTTTCAACGATGCCGTTCAGGCCGCGTTGAAAGGCTTCGACGGCCGCAAGATCGTGGTCGTCGTCGCCGACTGTCCGGTTTTCGGCTACGCGATCCGGGCTATCAAGCTGCACAACGGCATGTCGGCCGGCATAGTGTCGATCCCGCCGACCTACGGGATTTACGTCACCGCGGCGTACATTCGCAACACGGACGAGGACGATCTTCCGCGCAAGGCTCGCCGGCAGGTCTGCATTATCCGCAGCGGCGTCGTCGAAAATACGCAGCGCCCGCCGGACGGGCCGGATGAGCCGCCGCTCAAGAAATGCATGCTCGAATCGGCGATAGCCGTGGGCGACATGGACTACGCGCGGGTGCTCGCGCAGCAGTTGGGCGTCGCGATGCCGGAGCGCCGGAGCGGGCTGCGAGAGAACCATTTCGGCATTCAGCGCGGGATCGACCGGCTGCGGGCGCTCCCTTCCGATCACCCGGCGCTCCAGGGCATTAAGACGCTCGAAGATCTCCAGCGGTCTCTCAAGGAGTTTCCGCCCCTGCAATGACAGGGTCCGATGAGGCGTCAACGGCCGCGCGACGAGTGCCGTCGCGCGGCCGCTTTTTTCATAAGAAATCGAGTCGGCCGCGACGCTCGTCGCGCAAGATGGACGTAATGGCGGCTCATGCAGAATACGGTACAATGGGTAAAGGTGACGGCGCTCTCCTCGTCTGGTCGGCGGTCGTTGCTTTTATTAAAAGCAAACTCTAATTGACGTATGAACTGCAAAAAGTGCGGAGGTCCGGCCGACGGGCACAAGTGCGACGTGTGCGGAGAAGAGTCGGAGGCCCACGTAGATACTCATAAGTGCGGCGGCGAGCACTGCGTCCCCAAATGCGCGGCGTGTAAGGAAGCGGAAACCAAGTGCACGTGCTGAAATCTGGGCGCATTGCGTTTTTTTCACACTCGGTGCATACTCTTCGGGTTCTATGACAGCGGAAAAGACGGCAAAGAAGCCCCGCAAAGGCGTGGCGAAAAAGGCGACTAGCGCCGAGTCTTCCGCTGCACCTTCTCCCCGAGCCAAGAAATCAGACGTCTCTCATCGTCTGCGCATCCGCGTGCGCGCTTACGAGCACGGCGTCTTGGACGGCGCGACGAAGCAGATCATCGATGTGGCCGCGCGGCACAACGCGACCATCATCGGCCCGGTACCGCTCCCGATCGATATCAAAAAGTACACGGTGAATCGCGCCGCATTCATCGACAAGGATTCGCGCGAGCAGTTCGAGATGCGCATCCACAAGCGCATGATCGACATTCTCAACCCCGCACCGAAAGTGATCGAAGCGCTGACCAATATAGATTTACCCTCGGGGGTGAGTATCGACGTAAAGATGATGTAGCCGCGCCGTTGACGGGCATTATAATGCCGCTATAATGAACCCATGATACAAAAAGTACTTAAAGTCGGCTCGTCCGTGGCAGTCACGATACCGAAAAAATCACTTCCGGAACTGGGTCTGCGGCCTGGAGATGCCGTCAACGTAGACGTTGATCCGGCATCGGCAACCGTTCTCATTCGTCCTGTCTGCAAGGAATCCGCTCGGGCTCGGAAGATCACAAGTCTTGCGCTCAATTTCATCGAGCGGTATCGAAAGGATCTCGAGGCGCTCGCGCGCAAGTAGCGCATGTTCTACCTCGCCGCGGAGGATATTCTGCGGGTGCACGCCGCGGTAGTCGACGAAACCGGCGGAAATCACGGTATTCGCGATAGAGGCGCACTCTCGACGCTCGAGGCCCTGCCGCGGTTGCGTTCGTTCCGCAAAGAGTTATATCCCGATCTCTTCACCAAAGCGGCCGTGTACGTTCGCAACATCATCGGCGGGCACCCCTTTATCGACGGAAATAAACGCACGGCGATGGCTGCGGCAGACGTTTTTCTTCAGCTCAATGGGTACCAGGTTACCACCCCGAAGGGAGGCGTGGAAAAATTCGCTCTTTCTATGCATCGAGAAAAAATTGTCGCTTGAAAATATCGCGATGTGGCTGAAGAGGAACAGCCGGAAGCTCCCGAAAAGGAAGCGGGCATGATCGACATCCTGAATCCCGCGCCGAAAGTGATCGAGGCGCTGATGAATATTGATCTCCCGTCCGGCGCTTCCATAGACGTCAAAATGATGTAAGCTTTCGATAGTATTGTCGGGATTTTTTTCGCGGTGCCCGACGGATAGTAGGATGCGACTATAGGGTCGTGGCAATCTGATTGGAGGAATCATGAAACTTCCCCTGCTCTTCACCGTGCTTGGGCTCGTGCCGATCGCGCTCATGGATCTGTACGCGCGCGCAAAGCTCTACCAGAGATTCGGTATCTCGGATGAAATCTGGTATTTCTGAATGACACGAGCGGTAGCGAATAAGAAAAAGTGGCCACCTCCGGGCGGCCACTCTTATTTTTCCTGGCCCAACTACTGTGCCAAGTCCAGAGAGTTGAGGACGGGGAGCAGACGTTCGTAGTCAGAGCGGTGCAGCGCGCCAAGCGCCGTTCCGTCGGCCCACACGCTTTGTAGACCAAGCGCTCTGAATTTCTTCACTGAAGCGAGCGATGCTTCTCGGAGAAGACGCGAGACATCTCGCATTTCCTCCAGGGTCGTTGCCGAGGAAGCGAATACGCCGAGCCATCCGCCGATGTCGATGTCCCTGCCGGTACGGGCAATTTCCGCGATATCCGTCCGGCCGACAACGTCGGGCTCGGGGACGATCGCGATTCCGACGACACCCTTGAGTATCGCGTCCACAGCTTCCCGGGAGCTCTTGAAGGGAATGTGAACCCCTTGAGCATCCGCGTCACGGAACAATTTCGCCCCTATTAGGTGCGCGATGCTTTTCGAGCCGGCGGTCGCAAAGTTTTGCAGCAACCGGTTATCACGCGATGCGCGCACATAGGCATCGAGCGTAGCGGCCGTTTCGGGACGGGACACGATGACATAGTCAAATCTCGCAACAAGCGCGACAGGTACAAGGTCGGGGCCGGGCGGCGCCTGCAGCGTCGAGGTAGAAGACATGAAGAGAAACGCCCTGCTCTTCATGCCTCGCACCCATCGTGCCGCTATCTCACCTCCTGCCCCAGGCTTGTTCTCGACGATTACTGTATATCCGGCGATCTTAGGGAACGCCTCGGCGATGATCTGCGCAGCAATCGATGATGTCCCGCCGGGCGCGAATCCTACGGTCAGCGAGAGGATCGGTCCGGAATAGACAATGACTGGGACGGTCGTGAATGCGATGGCCGGAAGGAGAACATCCATGCGCATGGTCAACTCCTGCTTTTTGGACGCACGCGATGTGCATCCCTGGTCAATTATTGGCCAAAAAGCGTGGCGGTCAAGAGAATTTCTGAGTATCAAAGGCTGAAGAGTAACACTGTCGTTCCAGAGCCTATCAGTATGGGCGTCAAGATAGTAATGGTGAGAACGGGAAGCCCGGCGTTGCCGGGCTTCATGGTGACCCTGCCTCTTACAGGATTTCTACCCCATCCGGGTAGGAGTATTTTCTGAGTAGCCACAGGACGGATCTTTTTATCCTACGGCGCACTCCTTCCAAGAACTTATGCACGGCGCAGCTCCTTCTTTTACGTCCGTATATGTACTATACTATATGCAATGCCGACGCTGACGAAAGTTCCATTGCCTAAAGTCGAACTTGCGACGGCCGACTATCTGCCGCAACTGGACATTCTGTGCCACCACTTTGCGAGCGGTCACGTGCTCTATCTTTTCCATGCGCTTGGCAAAGGCTATTTTAAAGAAAATAAAATCTACCCCGTCTTTTCCAGGACAAATCATAGCCCGAAGGTCATCGAAAGTTTGTTCCACGACGTACACAAGATAGGCACGGCCACCGCTACCGGTGTCATCTTGGCGACATCTGAGTGGGCGGCGCAGGGGAATGATCCCAAAGAGTATCCGGTAAAAATCATCTACCAGTGCGACCAAAGCTACTCGAGCGCCTTTTACTCTCTGTCGAATAACTACAGACAAAAACTGGGACTTCCCACCTATCCGAAGAACATAACGACATTCGAGGATCTGGTAGGAAAACGCGTTCGCACCGGCGGCGGCACGCCGACGATCCTTTTTTGGATACTGGCGCATAAAAAGGGATTGAAAGACAAGGTGAATCCATCTCTCGAAGAGAATGGCTACGATCCCGGTAAAATCAATTTGTCGTGGGTAGAGGAATACGACGTCAAGACCTACAGCAATCTCATGCTGAGAGGGGAATTGGATGTTTACAGCAAACCGACCTTCGGGCATGGGCAGTTTATCGGCAGGGCAAAAACTACGAACGAAGGCCTAGAACACGTGGCGTTCAGCACGATAGACGCCGGCTTACCGCCGCTCTATGGCGTTGGCATCGTGGCGAGAAGGGATTTCGTACGGGATCATGCCGACATGATCGCTCCATTTTTGAAAGCGATCGATAAAGCAATGCCGGAATGCATTGACGATCCGCGATTTTCCGTGAGAATCATGAACGAGATGCGTGATTTCGGACCGGAGTATGATGAGATCGAGGGAATAAAGGCCGACATCACAGCGGGCAAACATCCGGAGATCAGTGGGGAATACGCATACTACGCGAGCGCAGATACAGAAAAATATGGTTTTGGGTGCGTTCGCGAGGACAAATTGCAATTCCTCATCGACATGCTGCAAGACGCGGGAATGCTGAAAGCCAAGATACAACCGAGCGACGTGTATATGGATGTGAAGTTACGCGCATAAACCGCGCATCTCGTGCGATCTTTCTCCGCCCATTATGGGCGGATTTTGGCGATGAGAGATTTCGTGTACTATGTGTTTAGTGCTTCATGTTTGTACATGGAGCTCTAGTGAAAAGCATATCGTCAACACTGATGGAGGTTGGAAATGAGACTAGTAACCGCGCTCATCTTCGCGTTCTGCAGCACCGCTGCGGCCGCACAGAATGAGACCCTGACGCTCGTCGTCGGGTTCGCTCCGGGCGGGACGTCCTCGGTCGCGGCGCGCTTCATCGCGGATTCGGTCGAGAAAATCACCAGATCCGCAGTGATAGTGGAAAATAGACCCGGCGCGGGGGGAGCTCTTGCGGCGGACTGGGTGCGGCGTCAAACGGGCGGGAAGGTCCTGTTCTTTATGGCCTCGACCTCCGTGCCGAAAGTTCCTCCGGCACCGGACCTGGTGCCGGTTGCGATGGTTGCATCGAGCAGTTTCGTTGTCGTCGCAGGCAAGAGTGCGCCTGCGACGCTCTCCGAGTATCTCGATGCTGCACGGCGGGACAACTCATTACGCAATGTAGCCACTCCCGGCGGCGGTAGCGTCCCCCATCTCATCGGGGAAAGGCTTTTCCGCAATGCCGGCCTCTCAATGGTGCATGTCCCGTATCAAGGGGCAGCGCCGGCAATGCTGGCTGTGCTCAGTGGCAATGTTTCCATGGCCATCGTCCCGTACCCCGACTTCGCTGCGCATGCGGGCAGATTGCATGTCGTGGCGGAGACAGACAATGGCATCGAGGCGGAATATTGGGTGGGGATCTTTACCCCGGCCGGGATGTCAGAGGAAGGAGTGGCGCGCATGTCGGATATCTTCCGCAGGGCATCGGCGATGTCCGGCGAACAGCTCAAGAAGGTGGGGTTGCGACCGGCGTGGAAGTCCGCCGCCTATCTCGGGAGAATCCATGTGCGAGAGTGGGAGCTCTGGAGGTCGGAGCTTGAGCGTCTCGGCATGAAGCCGTGATTCTCATTCAACCAACGACGGCCGCCCGCGAGGCGGCCGATCCTCTAAATCATGTCATCCTGTTCGTTCCGCTCCTGTTCGCGTTTGAACCACCGGCGTTGGATTAAGGAACGCACAATGAGGGCCGTCACGACGGTGATTACGGGACCCATTGCACGGGACCATGGATTGGTCGGATGCGCGAAGGTGTAGTAAATGCCTGTCCCTATGTATGCTGCGACGAGCGGCGGCGCGACGCGCCACGGACTCCGGAGCCACCGTCGCCTGCGTGATTGCCGCTTTTCCAGTCGTTCATCAAGAATTGCCTCGATTTCTTTGCGGTCCATCATCGGCAGCATATCATGCTATGAGTGACTGTGAATTACTAAAATATCCGTGTACCGCGACTGGCATAACAGCGGCATACCCCGCAGCAAGCTGACGGGGAAACATTGTTATTGTAATAAAATTTCTCGCGCTTCACTGCACGATGCGACTTTTCCACCCAGCAATTTGATGATGGCGGCAGCCATAGTCACAAGTTCCGCATTCGTTTTTGCCAGTACACCCTTGCTTGTATATATATTGTCCTCCATGCCGACTCTCACATGACCGCCCAGTGTCATCGCGTGCGCTACCGTGGGCATCTCATCCTTGCCTATCCCTAGGGCACTCCAAACAGAACCCGCTTCCAATTCCCGGTAGGCATAGGTCAGCACGTTGATGCCTCCACCCCAGCCGTATTTGACTCCCAGAACAAGTTGCCAGAACGGCTTTCCTTTTATGAGGCCTTCCGCAAGGAATTCCTTGGCAATGCGCAGGTCACCGCTATCGAAGATCTCGAGTTCTGGTTTTGTTCCCGCTTCCTGGATCATGCGCAACATCTCTTTTATTACGCGTTTGTGATTGATCCTGATACCATCACCTGCCTGGTGCATCGTATTAAAATCGAGGCTGCAGAGTTCAGGCTTTAGCAGCTGGATGTGCTCGACTCTTTTTATCGCACTCGCCATAAACGACCCCGGCGCTCCCTGTGCGAGGTTGATGCCGAAATTAGGAAGGTACACCGCACCGGGCCCTGTAGTAAGGTTGATCAATACGTCTCTATTTTGTTTTCTGATCTTATCTACAGTTTCTTTATAATATTCTATATTGCTGCTCGGCTTGCCGGTTTTCGGGTCCCTGACATGGATATGGACGACAGCGGCGCCAGCCTCTGCGGCTTCTAATGCGCTGCTCGCTATCTCTTCCGGAGTCACTGGCAGGTAGGGGGTTTGTTCCCTGGTCGTTACTGCACCGGTTACTGCGCAGGTAATAATCGTGGTCATAACATAATCCCTCCATCCACGACCAGCGTCTGTCCTGTCACATGCTTCATTTTAATCACACATTCCACTGCATCGGCGACGTCTTCTGCGTCACCAACCCTTCTTAATGGCGTCATGCAGGCAATAGTAACATTTGCTTGAGCGCCCTTTATAACGCCTGAGGTTGGGTTTACCAGATATCCCGGTGCAATTCCTACGACTCTGATCTTCGGCCCAAGGCTTTTTGCGAGTGTCTTTGTGATGAGATCTATTCCTGCCTTGGCGGCACCATAGGCCAGATTGCTTTTGCTCGCGCGCAGGCCCGAGGTCGATGAGATGTTAATGATGAGTCCCTCGTCCATGCGAGGTGCGAACGCTCGTATAGCCGCGAATGTTCCCCGGAGGTTTATGCTGATGATCGTATCAAATATCTCATCCGTTAACTCCTGCAGGTCGGCTGGTTCAATGTTGCGGGTATATCCCGCGGCATTTATCAAAATATCGCAGCGCTCCACTTTGCGAGCTGCCTCATAGAGGCTTTTTGAATTTGTCACATCCGCCAACAGCGCATAGCACGCGGGTGACAGTAATTCCATTTTGCGCTGCGCGTCTTCCACATCGCGCCTGACCAGTGCCACTACGGTAGCTCCCTGTGCAGCCAGCCTTTTTGCGATGGCGTAGCCCACCTGTCCGCACCCGCCCGTGATGACAACAATTTTATCGGTTGATTTCATGCAAGGCCTTTTCTTTCAATAGAGCCCTATCTATCTTGTTTACCGCGTTTAAAGGCATCGAATCAAGTACCCATATCCTCCTCGGGCAATGACTAGGGGGTAAAAAATCAAGAACGTATTGCTTCAGGTCACTTTCATTGGATGATGATAAGACGAATGCATACGGCTTTATTCCTTTAATCTCGTCTTCCAATCCGACGACAATTGCCGATTCCACCAGAGGATGTTTTTCCAATATACTTTCTATTTGCTCTGGGTAGACATTATTCCCCCCACTGACGAACATATTATCCGCCCTGCCCAAGAAAAAGTAAAACCCGTCCTCATCCACTCTGAACCGGTCATTCGTAATAAAATATCCATCCTCTGTAACGTTGTTACGATCGACATTGCTGTATTTTAAAAACATAGACGGACTGCGTACCTGTAATATTCCGTCGACGATCCGGTAGTCTATTCCTGATACAGGGTACCCCACGCTCAAATCGGGAGTAGGCAGGGAAGGGTGGCGTCCGAACATGCCGGGACTGACCTCTGTGACGCCATACGTATTTTGAATACGGGCTTTTGGAAATACAGTTTTCAACGCATTGAATAAGTTTTTGCTCACCGGAGCGGATGCCATTTTCACATGTGTCACACAATCCAGGTTCAGCGTTCTCAAGAGTTCTTTTTCTCGCAGCAGCATCGTTAACATCGTAGGGACGGAGGTGATTGAGTTCACTCTGTGGTACCGTATGCTTTTTAAAAATGTTATAGGGTCGAATTTTTTCAGGAGAACCAGTGTTCCATGACCTAAAATGGTGGCTTCTGCACTGGATAATCCATTCATATGGTAGAGCGGTGCGGCGACGATAACCCGGCGTCGGCTGGCGGCCGGATTTCTCGATTTTTGTTCCAGTATCCACTTATGTTTGTGCGGAAGAACGACTCCCTTCGGTGCGCTCGTAGAACCGGACGTGTACATAATAATGGCAGGGTCAGTCTCATGCGCATCGTACGCATCAAAGTTGCAGACTACATCATCAGGAACTCTCGGATCTTCATATAAAAATTTAACGCCGCTATCTCCAGCGATATATTCGATCTGAGTCTTGGGAAGTTTTACATTGATCAAAACCGCGACGCCGCCTGATTTTAGTATTCCTAAATAGGCAGCAACATACCCTATCGTGTTATATCCGAAGAGTCCGATCCTGTCTCCGGGCTTGTACCCCCTCGATTGCAGATCAAAGGCGACATAATTCGACATATGATGCAGCTTCCGATACGTGACACTGGATTCTTCATCAATGACGGCGACTTTCTCCGGATCTTTTTCTGGATCTATTAAATTTCCTAAATTAGCCATGCAGTTACTTTAATCAAGACAGATCTGGTAGAGATCGGCACATTTCGCTGGTCATACGGCAATGTAGTCGTTGTTAGGGGTCAAATAAGAATCTGGATCCAGCGTCGTCGCAAAGCGCAGACCTTCGTCGATAAAATAATGCGGCGGATTGAACCCCGTCAGGCTTAGGAGCGAGCCTTTTTTTGTTTTGTGATCGCGGTAATCAGCATCTTTCGTGTACTCGTAAATAATATCCTTGCAGGGCCATTTATAAGTTTTCCATGTGTCTTTGATACGCTTGTCGAGATTATTCATACTCCAGAGCTGGAAATCGTCGGTGTTATAAAAAGATATGAATCGTGAATCAAGATAGTCACGCGTGACCTTGTGTGCGTTTCCTGGGGGCGTGAAAAGCAGCATATAATAGTAGCACGCATGCCATTTAATGGCGAAATTCGTCCACCACAAGAAATCCATATTTGTTTCGATAGGCACCGGTGAAGTCGCGCGGATTTTTTCAAATAAACCGACGTGATAACTCGCTGCCGCAAGATCATCGTTCAGTTGCTCGCTGTACAACCGGGTGATGAGTTGGCGATCGTAGGGCCGGTGCACGGACGCCTGGCCGAAGTTTGCGATCATTTTTCCGATCTTGTCCGATCCGAAGATCAAATCATTGTGTTCGGCACTAAGGAGGTATACGTCTTCGCCGATGAGATTTGGATACGTAATGCTCGATCCTGTGCGAAGCTTGCCCTTTATATGATCTTCATAAAATCGTGGATTTTCGATGATGGATTCATGGGAAAGAAGCACGACGAGATTTTCCCTTTGTGCACGAGTCGCATGTTTGAGAAGGGAGACCATGACGCAAGTGCTGTCAATACCGCCGGAATAGAGTATATACATCGTCACTCCGAGCTCATCAACTTTTTTGAGTATGTGCACGGCGCGGTCGTCGCAGATATCCTCGTAGCTTTTTGTAAATGTCCGAAATCGCGGTATTGGAAAGTGCGAGATCGTACGAATCGGAAATGTAACGGTGCTCGTGCGGTCTACCGGTAATACCCAGTGCCCGTACAGGTCGAATATTTGAAGAAATCGCGGCAATCCCGGGTATTTTTGCTGCCGTGATGCGCGCTTGATGATCGCGGGCAGGCAGTACGCGAGTCGCGTCATACGAAACCGTCTTCGAGAAACTTCTTCAGACAAGTTTCGATTTCATCCGATGATCTCGCTTGCCTAATGCTCTTATAAAAAGCTAGTCGGATCTTCTCGGTTTTTGATAAAAAGTCGTGGTCAAGCTGATTTTGGAAAATAATTTCTTCGGCGGCTTGCCGGAGCGGCACGCCGCTGTGTTCGGCATATTGCGCAACGTATGGGGCCGAAGCGAGCTGATGCATATCGTCGCCTCCACCCAATACACTTCGCGCCTGCCTCACTTTTTCCGCATAGATGGTCTCTTGGAACCATAAGCCGGTACTTATTTTGCTCCTCATGAGATTCACGTGAAATCTAATTACATCGACGGCCCTCGCTTTTTTTTCAGAAAGCACGGCGCGTTCACGCATAGTATCGGAAATGATGGCGGGGTTCGTTTTTTTGAATGTTTTACGCGCGTGATCCCATGACCATTCCGGATAGCTGCTCGGATCGGCACTGAATATGCGGAGTGTTTCGTCCGTTGAGCTTATGCGGGGGAGATACCTAGTGTCCAACAATGATTCGTTCAAAAAAAGCAATCCGGCACGATTTGTCCCGATACATATGAGAGTCGCGTCACTCGAATCAATGACAGCTCCATAATATATTTTTCTATCCTCCGAAAGGGTATTGAATATGTTCTTTAGGAAAGAAAAGCCAATTGCCATGCCGACATGATACCTATTAATATAGTATATTTCAAATCTGTATCGCAGAGACCGATAACGAGTCAAAATTGTGCGAGCTGGAGGTTCAGATAGTCGGCCTGAAAGCGCGAAACGGTGCTATCTCGTGAACGGCGAGAGAAACGTTTTGAGCACACTGAGTTGCGGCGGGAATGGCTGGAGAGCTTCACGCACCTTTATCGATACCATTGGCTGCATCCGTGTCGATGTTTGGCTTTTACGTCATTGTGGAAAGTATGATTCCCACAAGTCCGATCCTTCAATATGCGCGTTCGGTCCGATTATCATCATGGCGTTCTTTTTCGTCCATCCACGTCTTTCGCATGATCGCTTCCTGGTATACTCGGCGCATGAAGCTTCCGGATAGGGGAAAAGAGGCGATCCGCGCGCCGTACCGGCCATTTCCGCACGCGAGGATCGTGTTCGAGAGCGATGCGCTTGCGGAGGCGATTCGTCCCTGCGGACGCTTCCGGTCGCCGCTTTCCTGGAGCGGGCGCATGCGGCTGCGATCCGAACTGCGCGCTCTCTCGGCGGGTCCGATCGGCGAGCGCCTCATCCTCGCGGACGCAGCACCGCTCAATTGGGAAATACTGGTCAGGTATTTGCATGCCGAGGGGATCATCGACTCCCCGCGCTTCGCGTTCGACCAGCTTGAAAACGATATGCCGAAACGCCCGTCGGTGCGTCTCACGGCCCACTCGGGCATGTCGGACACCGACGGCAGAGAGGTCAGCCGTTACGGTTTCGGCAGCGCGGCGACGGCCGAGGAGGCGATGTCGCGCGCCGTCGGGGAGGTGCTCGAGCGATATTCTCTTTCCACGTACCGGAGAGCGGATCTCATCGAAGCTCCCTACAAAGAAGCGCGCGCGTGGCGGGTGAGGCCGATGGACATATTCGCGCTGAATGATTTTCTGCCATGGCAAAAAGAGATGTTTCCGAACCTTGCGCGCGCCGATTCGCGCCCGGTCGCCTGGGTTCGCGGCTTCGAATTCCCGAGCGGCGCGCCGGTGCATCTTCCTGCGCAGCTCGTATACTGGAATTACAGGTTCCGCGAAGGCGAAATGGCGCTTGGTGAACCGAACACCAACGGGGGCGCCGGGCACTTCACGCGCGACGAGGCGATCCTGTCGGGACTCCTCGAGCTGATCCAGCGCGATGGCTTTCTCATCTACTGGCTGAACAACCTTCCGCCGAAGCGTATCGACCCGTCGACGATCGTTGATACGGAGATCAAAGACCTTCTCCAGTACCTGCGGCGATATCGGCTCGACGCGTATTTCCTCAACACGACCACCGACATCGGCGTGCCGTCGTGCGCTTGTTTTCTCGTCGATCAGCGCGCCCCTGGCGGCCCCCTCGTCACGGTCGGCGGCGCGGCGGGCTTCTCCTTGCGCGAACTTATCACTCAGAGCGCGGGCGAAGCGCTTGCGGTGCATGGCGGCGTCGCCGGGAGAGACACGTACCGCCTTCCGGAGCGCTACCGTCCCTTTTCCTCCTGGCGCGTCGGCCGGGACGAGCGTTTGACGCTCTGGCGCGGGGAGGAGATGTTCGGCCGGCTGCGGCAGTTTCTCGAGGGGCCGCTGCAGAGCTTCGAGGGATTCATTGGAGAGGCGGCGTGGCAGGATACGCCCGCGAAGCGGCTCGCGTATATCGTGCATCGTCTCAAGAGGCTGGGAGCGGGATACGAGATCTACTATCGGGAAGCGCGCCACCCCGCGCTCGAGAGGCTCGGCTACCATGCGGTTAAGGTGATCGTCCCGAAACTCGTGTCGCTCTACCTGCGGGAAAACATGGCACCGCTTTCCGCCTCGCGGCTGCGCGATGTTCCGGAGGCGCTCGGCTACAAGGCGGCCGAGCAGCCGAATCTCTGGCCGCACCCGTTTCCGTAATCCAGAGCGTATGTACGTCGATTTTTCGGAGCTTTTCCACCAGTCGTCGAAAGACCGCTCGGGCGAAGGCCGCGTGAAGATCCCGCTCGATCCGGCGGCCTGGCCGAAAGAATGGACTGAAATCGAGTACAAGGCGTATCCGCGATTTCCGAAGGTACCGCTCGCGGGCGAAGATCCGTCGGGGGATCTGTGGGACGCGATCCGCGGCCGCGCATCGCAGCGCGATTTCACGGCGCGCCCGCTCCCGCTACGCGACATATCGCTCCTCCTCAAATATTCATGCGGCACCTTTGCGGGGACCCGCCGCGCCCAACCCTCGGGCGGGGGCCGCTATCCCATCGAGGCGTATCCGCTCATCTTCGTCGGCTCGGACGGTATCCCGAGCGGCGTATATCATTACAACGTACGCGAGCACGCACTCGATTCTTTGTGGGAGCGCGCGTTCACCGAAAGCGACGCAGCCGAATTGTTCACGTATCCGTGGGCGCAGCAAGCGTCGCTCGCGCTCGTCCTCACCGCCGTCTTCCGCCGCAACCAGGCCAAATACGGCGAGCGCGGGTACCGGCAGATCCTCATCGAAGCCGGCGCGATCGTGCAGAACGTCTACCTCGTGTCCCAGCGTCTCGGCATCAAATGCTGCGCCATCGACGGCGTGGTCGAACCCGCGATAGAAAAGCTCATCGATGTCGACGGCGTTTCGGAGTCGGTGCTTACCTCAATCGTGCTCGGCTGAGTCATCACGCTTCAGGCAGTACAGCTCGTTCGCGTATGTCGGGACGAAAAATCGCTTCGTCCGGGGGTTGTACGCTATCGCGTTGACGATCCGCTCGGTCGCCTGGAAGAACCCCGTCTCGCGCCCTGTCTCGGGGTCGAGTTCGTAGAGCCGGCCGTCGTTGCCGCCCGCGTAGAGGCGATCATCGGCGATCATCGGCATGGAAAAGACGCGCGAGCTTGTCCAGAATACCCACTCGACCGCCCCCGAGGTGAGGTCGATGCGGATGATCCGCTTGTCGAGGAGGCCGCAGTAGAGCTTCCCGTCGCGCGCAAACGGCGTCGAATACACCGGTTCGAGCGTCTCGATCGCGTGGACGCGCGCGCCGTCGCGCGTGTCGAGCACGTAGATATGCTTGTCTTCAGATCCGAAGCACACGAACCCGCGTTCTTCGTCGATCGAGAATCCGGCGCGTACCGCGCCGTCGGTCTTGTATGTCCACTGCGGCTCCCCGCTTTTCGCGTCAAACGCATACACTACTCCCTCGGTGCTCCCGACGACGACCAATCCGCGGCGCTTCGCGTATGCGGGGGAAGAGTGCACGAGCGTCGGAATGTTCCGGCTCCATCTCTTTTCGCCGGTCGCAAGGTCGAGCGCCGCGATGCCGCCCTGCTT
>JBEEJY010000027.1:0-3070 GCA_041168925.1 Candidatus Parcubacteria bacterium
CGCCACTCGGACAAAAATATACCCTCTTTGGCGTGGACCATCTTGACGAGTGAGCGGCCTTCCGCGTACCGCCGCTTCGAAAGCGGGACCGCAACGAAGACGCTGCGATCGACCGGAGGAAGCTCTTCGAAGCGATCGGTATTCCCCCAGATATCTCTATAGAACGACGCGGAGCTGCGCTTCACCTCGAGAACGAGGTCGCGGAGATTCGCATCGGAATATTGCGTGCCCTTATTCGACATACCTCAATTTAATATCTTTGCGCGCTTTTGGGAATGGAGTCTCGGCTGCCTCGACGAGGAGCGGAAGCAGGAGCCCGCGCCGTACGACGTCCTCGAGCGTGAGCGTCTTTGCCAGAAAGAGTTCCCGCGTGAAGATGTCTTTGATCCGCTGAAGATTTCTCGGTGACACGCCCCCCTTTCGAAATACGCAGAGCGTTATGAGGCCGAAGCGCCTGTCCCCCCTCAGGACGATTCTCGCAATCACTCTGTAGTCGTCGAAAAGCGCTCGACACCGTCGCGCGATTCTGTCGAACTCCTCCCTGCGCAGGATAGCGCCGTTCAACTTGATGTAGTCGTGGCCGGTCCGTCCGACGATCTCGACGTGGCCGATTTCGCCGCATCGGCACCACGCCTTCATCAAGCGTCCCGAGTCTCCGAGCCGGTATCGCAAGACCCGGAGCTCCGGAGAGCTGGAGCTTACGAGGAGCTCGCCGATGCCGCGCTCGTCGGGATCTGCGACCTCGAATCGCACGTCCTTCCTGAAATGATACGAGTTGAGCGGCAAGCGCCCGCAGGAGGGTTTGGTCAGAAAGCCGATTTCGTTGCATTTATACACCGCTCGAAGACTCGCGGCCGGAAAGCGCGCCAGCATCTGATCGCGCAACGCCGTCGATAGCGTCTCTCCCGTGCAATAGAGACCTGTTACCGACGTCCTCACCTTCGGCGCAAAATCGGCAACGCGCATGATAAACGAAGGCGTCCCATGGAACGCGTCTGGATCAAAGTCGCGCAGGATCGTTCCGAGCTGCCCGTCCATATCCTCGATATCGAGAGCGAGCGTCCGGGAGAGGCCGAGATGTTTCGCCAGCATGACGTTGTGCAATCGCACGGAGAGAAGTCCGGTGCAAAGCACGCGGCGTCTAACGCCTGCTCCCCACTCGTCCGTATTGCGGATTGGAGAAATAACCACAATCGGTTCTCGCGCCGTCGTGCCCGAGGTCGTGCGTACCCACCAATAGAGTCGATTCGACGGACTCTTTGAGACGAAGCGGCGCAACGCCGGACCGGCGACGAGCCGTTGGAAATCTACGCGCTCAAGCGTGGCACCGCGTTCTGTCATACTGATACGCTACCACGTCAGTGCGCGTCATTCCAAAAACTCGCGCGCGATTGACTTCGAAAAGCGAGACGTCTAGGATATCGACAGCCTGCGGGAATGGCCCCACAGGACAGCAATGGAGGTATCGCGGTGAGACTCATCGTGCGACTTTCGGAAGTACTGCTCGCCGCCGGCATCGCCGCGGCGAGCCTGCAAGCGGCGCGCGCGGACGCGGACTATCCGTGCCGCGGCACGGTAAAGATCATAGTGCCGTTCCCTGCGGGAACGATAACCGATGCGCAGATACGCATCGCTACGTCGAATCTCGCGCAGACGCTCGGCAGGAACGTAATCGTCGAGAACGCGCCGGGAGCATACGGAGTGACCGCCGCCGAGCGGGCGGCGCGCGCGGACCCGGATGGCTGCACGATCCTCGCGCTGACCAATGCCGTTTTCGGCATCGAACCGATGAACGGCATTCGTCTTCCGTTCGATCCCTTGAAGTTTTCGCCGATCACGAAGTTGGCGAGAAGCACCCAGCTCATGGTCGTGTCTCCGGACAATCCGGCGAAGACCATCCGGGAGTTTATCGAGTGGACGGGGACGCGCGATGCGACGTACGGCGCCGGAAACACGTCCGGCCGCGTGACAGGAGCGTTGTTCACGAAGATCGGAAATGCGCGGATGCGCCGGATCTCATACTCCGGCGAGCCGCAGGTCATCGTTGATCTTCTCGCCAAGCGCGTCGACACGTCGTTTCTGCTTGCGGCGCTGCCGCAGGTGCAAAGCGGCGGCCTCCGCGCGCTCGCGGTGATGAGCAACGAGCAATTCTCCGGACTTCCCGGGGTGCCCGCGATCGCGGAGCTGTATCCGGAGTTCAAGGATATCGCGTTCGTCGCGCCGCACAGCACCGTCGTCGGCCCTCCGGGACTTTCCCGCGAGGTCGCCGAGCGGCTCTCGCGCGACATCTGCGCCGCGCTGAAGCGGCCCGACGTCGTCGCGAGATTCGAGAAGATCGGCTCTAAACCCGCGTGCTCCACTCCGTCCGAGCACGGGCTCTACCTTTCTCAGCAGTCGAAAGAGTGGCCGCGGATCGTGCAAGAGTACGATCTGCATGTCAGCGAGAAAAATTGACGGGGCCGAACGCCTCGCATCGAAATCGGCGGCGCATTCGTGCGCCGTCTTTTTTCTCGCAAGAAAACTAGTCGAGAAATCCGCCGCAGCTGATGAAAAGGAGTTTGTTCGGATTGACCTTCGCCTCGGCCGCGATTTGCGGATCCGAACATTTATTGTTTGAGGTGGTTTTCAGCTGCGGCGGCGCGACGAGCCTATCCGCCATGTTACGAAAAAAAAGAAACGTGACGAGGCCGGCCGCGAATGCGGCAGATAACAACGCGAATATCGCGCGTCTGAAGGCCATATGACGAGTATATCACGGGGGCTTTTTACGGCCGGGTGCGTTTCCCGCCCGCATCCTCCTCGGCGTTCCGCCATGCGTGGAACCGAATGAGTCCGGAATTCATTACACGCTCGATCGTTTGTGCATCGAGCCCGATCAGCGCCTCGTCGGTTTTCTTCAACATAGGACGCGAAGATCGGGAATTGCCCAGGAAATCCGGCTCTTCGCGAAGGCGCCATACGCTTCGATTGAACGTGAGATAACAAATGCTCGGATTGCTGCGCATGAGAAGGCCATACAACCCCGAATACGAGAAATCCCCCCCGCGGGCGCGGGCGCGCATGATGGTCC
>JBEEJY010000028.1:0-23304 GCA_041168925.1 Candidatus Parcubacteria bacterium
TGTTGTAGGTGAGGCGCGAAAGGTTGAAGATTTTCGGGATATCCCTCGGATCGCTTTTAACGAGGACGATTCCCGCCGACTCGATCGCGACATTGGTACCTGCGCCGATGGCGATGCCGAGATCGGCTTGGGTAAGTGCGGGGGCATCGTTCACGCCGTCGCCCACCATGGCGACTTTCTTGCCCTGGGATTGCAGCAATCTAACTTTTGCCGACTTCTCTTCGGGCCGTACTCGCGCGAAGTATTGGTCGATGCCGAGCTCGGCAGCTACCTCCTTTGCTACCTTCTCCGAGTCGCCGGTGATCATGGCGATTGTGAGGCCTGCACTCTTGAGTTTTGTCACCGCTTCTTTAGCTTCCGGACGCAAGATGTCGGCTACTTCAACAGTGCCGATTCGTTTACCGTCTTTCTCAACCACAATGTCCTCGCCGCCTCGATGACCGACAAAGATAGTCGTGCCATCAACTTCCGCCTGCGCTCCGGTACCGGCGATATTCTTAAAATTCCGTATTTGTTTAATAGGCAGGTCTCTGTTCCGAGTCTCCGCAACAATCGCTTTGCCTATCGGATGTTCGGAGTTGGTCTCGACTGCCGCCGCGAGCGCAAGCACTTCATCTGATGTGGCGGATGTAACGCCGAATTCACCCTTCGTGAGCGTGCCTGTTTTATCAAAGAGAACCGTATCGATTTTTCGCGCTCCTTCGAGTGCGATGCGTTGCCGAATCAAAAGCCCGTTTCGCGCCGCCATAGTGGTAGAAATAGCGGCAACTAAAGGAACTGCAAGACCGAGGGCGTGCGGACAGGTGATGACAAGAACGGCAACCAAGCGCTCAGTGGCCGTAACGATACCGGCCTGCGCGAGAAGCCATGCTACGAACGTAATGCCGCCGCCCACAATGGCAATGATCGTGAGATAAAAGGCCGCCTGGTCAGAGAGCATCTGTAGGCGCGACTTGGATGCTTGCGCATCGGCGACGAGTCGCATGACACCTGCGAGAAATGTCTTCTCGCCGATAGTCGTAACTTCCACCTTGAGACTCCCGCCGTTGATGGAGCCTGCGATCACGGCATCACCCGTCTTTTTGCTAAGAGGTTTCGATTCTCCGGTGAGGATCGACTCGTTTACATCTGATTGACCGTCGATAATCTTGCCATCTGCAGGGATTTTAGAGCCGGGCCTTACGAGCACGATGTCGCCAATCTTGAGATCGGTCAGCGCGACAATTTCAGTCTTGTCGCCACGAATGATTTCCGCCGTGTCCGGCAAAAGTTTCGAGAGTTCTTTCAGCGCTCCTTGCGCGCCTTGCACCGATTTCATCTCGATCCAGTGGCCGAGCAGCATGACTGCGATAAGCGATACGAGCTCGAACATGAGGTCGTGCATCTCGCCCGAAAGTATCGAAAAAGCGCTGTACGCATACGCGGCAGTTACCGCAATCGCAATCAGTGTCATCATGCCGGGCAAGCGTGCCTTCAATTCGCGGTACGCGCTCTGGAGAAATACCCAGCCGCAGTAGAAATAGACTATCGAACCGAGCAAAAGAAGAACATACTGCCAACCCATGAATTCGGGGCCCCTGATACTAAAGACCGACTTCGCCATTTCCGAGTAGAAAAAGATAGGGATGGTAAGAATGAGCGAAATCCAAAACCTCGTTAAAAAGTCGGCTGTATGATGCCCGGCATGTTTGTCGCGCTGCTCGGTACGTTGATGGTGTTCGTGATGCGAGTGATTGTGTTCCATACTATTTTTTCTTCTGCGCCAGCTTGTACACCTTTAAAATCTCGGCCGTCGCTCTCTTGCCCCGACCGTTTTTTATTTGGTGAACGACATGGGTCGTCAGATGATTTTCAAGCATCACGTCCTCAACTCCCGAGAGCGCCTCTTTGATGGCGCTCGATTGAGTGATGATATCGACGCAGTAGCGTTCGTCCTCGACCATTTTCATGAGGCCATTGAGCTGGCCTTTGATTAGGCTGAGGCGGCGGAGCGCTTTTTTCTTCGCGTCTTGTTTCATATCCCCATGATACCCCTAGGGGGTATTTGTGCAAAGCTCCGAGGGGCGATACTATTGAAGGGCGGGTCGAGATTACTCGAACAGGGGATACATGCGCATATGATGGGTTATGGAGGTATGATGGGCGGGTTCGGCGCTTTCGGACTGCTCACGGGGCTTGTTATTCTCGTCGATCTGGTGCTCTTCGGCATTTGGCTGTGGCAGCAGATCTCGAAGAAATAGCGGGCCGCGGCGCGGCACTCGCGATTCAATCTTTTCGGCGTCTTTCACTGCGATTCCACAGCAGCGTGTTTTTTGTTCACGCGCTCATCGCCATTCTTGGACGATCATTCGCTTGATCTTCAGCATCGCGCCGATCGTGAGGAGAAAAATGACCGCTTTTGCGAGCCAGCCGATAAACGGTAGGAGGGACAAGACGGTGTACAAGAGTACGCCGAACAGGATCGACTTCCATGTGACGCTCGACGCTTCCGTTTTGAATATCCATGCACTCACGATCGAGCCGAGCACTATCGGTGCCATGATCGAGCCGAGTACGACTACCGCGGCAAACGCTATCAGGCCGAGCAGTCCGAGCGGCGCGCCAAAGATCGTCGCAAGAAGTACGATCGAAGCGACCGGAAGTACGATGATCAGTATCGTGCCGCGTCCGAGCTGCGTCCACGGCTCCGCCATCACTTCCTCGACGATCGTCGACGAGTAGCGCTTGAAGATAAGGCCGATGACGAGTGCGCAGGCGAGTATCGCAAGCATCTTGATTAGTATCGCGATCGTAACGACTCCCGCGAATAGCGCCTTGCCGCCTGATCGAGCGGGAGCCGGTGTGTATGTCGTCTTTCCTTTTACGATCGCACCGTCCTCGAGCGTCGCCTCTTTGGGCGACTCATACGTGAGCGCACCGTCGATCACGGCGCTTTTTCCGAGCGTGAGTTTTTCTCCCTTGAATTCAACGCTGCCGTGTATCGCCGAGTCGATCATCACCTGTCCGCCGGCAAGCCTGAGATTCCCCGCGACCGGTGCATCCACGCGCAGCGTGCCGCCAGCCCACATGAGATCCCCGCCGATACCGCTCCCCATGACCGTGGTCTGACCGCCGACGGCCGCGACCTCGCCCTTCACGCCGGCATTGACGACAATGTTGCCGCCCGCGGCGCGCAAATCTTCGCCAATCGTTCCGAGTATCAAAATATTGCCTCCGGCTACGTGCGCGTCTTTGCCGACCGGGCCACTCACAAGGACGCTGCCCCCCGCTGCGATAAGATCATCCGACACCGTCCCCGCGCTCGAGACACTGCCGCCCGCGATATAGAGGTTGCCGTCAATCCGCTCATTTGCCGCGAGGCTCGGCTGCTCTCCCGCGCGCAACTCCGCCGCGAGTGCCGCAAGCGGCAGCATGAGCGCGACCATGACTACCCCACCCGCAACTTTCCCACCGATCATGCGTGTCATAGGTATATGGATTAGCCTATATGCCTGAAGTATAGCGCAAAAACAGACGCAATATTCATATGAATTCCGAAAGAAGCTTCTCAAAAATCTTGATGGACTTGGTTACTGACGCGAGTTGTAGATCTTTATAGTGCTCCGGTTTATGAATCGGGCGATCAACCTTCCGTTCTCCCTCGAGCAAGGTGACGATCCAGAGATCGACATCGAAATACGACATAATTGTGTGCGTTGAAGGGCTGCCGAATGTTTTCTCGGCGGCCGGATTCGCGTAGTCGCCACCCAACTGGCTCTCAAGTTGAAAAAGTACCGCCCGCGCATCGGGGTACGTATGTTTTAAGAAGGTGAAGTCGACCATGATGCGTTTTATCATGGCGTTTTCCGTATATGCCTTGCATTCGATACCAATCACCATGTTCCCGTCGATGTTGACGTGAACATCAGTTTTGAATTTATACACATATTCTTCTATGCGCTGCAGAATATGCTTTCGGATCTCCGCATCCTCGATTGACTGGATGTATTCTTTCTTCATCGGGACTGATATGACGTTCTTTTCAAAGGACAACCGATCCGGTGCACCGCCGAGATTTCGCCATGCTATTTCTACCGTGGTGCGAGCGAGACCCTCTACCAGCGTCCCTTTTCCCGATCGGATTATGCCGCCATAAGCTCGTGCCTCGCTTTGCGCGCTCGCGTTTTCATCGATATTTCGAACCAGCAGATTGTACGCGTCGACAATGTGCTGCGCGGTAGGAAGACCCGGGTCACTCATATTAAATTTAAATCAGGATCGTTTTGTCTGTCGAAGTTCCTGGAGTCTTTTTTCGGCTACGGCGCAGTATTCCCTTGACGTATCAATGCCGATGAATCGCCGCTCCAGTTCAGCGGCGCATAATGTCGTCGTTCCCGCGCCGTTAAAGGGATCGAGTACTACATCGTCTTTATAACTGAATAGTTTCAGTAATCGATTCACGAGCTCTTTTGGAAACATCGCAGGATGTCCGTATTGTTTCATGTTACGTTCGGGAGCGATTGACCATTTCGCATATACCCATTTTTTGAATTCGTCTCCGGAAATATCTATGTTCTCTCGTGCTCCGACCTTTTTATGAGTCAATTTCGAGAATATCTCGACAAATTCCCACGTGTACTTCAAGTACGGCATGCTTGGACTCTTCCAACTACCCCAGGCGGTATACTTGCAATTGTAATTATTTTTTTCCCAAAGTATCTCTCCCTTCCAGAGAAGCCCGAGTTCGATGAGTTGCTTTGACATGAGATGGTGCGTCGGTATGTAATCCGAAAAGAGCGGCTGGACGTTCAAACACAGCCTCCCGCCCGGCTTTAAGACGCGAACGCATTCATGCCAGATAATGTTGAGTTTCGCGAAATATCTCGTCCAATCAACTGCATCTTCATTTTGGTCGCTCTTATATTCCAGACCGAAGTTGTACGGCGGCGAAGTGACGATAATGTCGACGGAGTCGTTCGGAATCATTTTCAGAACCAGTTCGCTGTCTCCCTGCATGATCCGATTTTCGAATGGTTGTACGAGCGCATTTTCACTCTGCGTCACAGAACTATTCATAAATTTCGTCCCGCCTCTGGCACGCTCCTTTCGGCCCCGGTCTTTAACTTTCCTTTCGCGGCGAAGCAGCCGAACGTCCGGATATGATTGCAATGACATGATGTGATTGTACCTTACATTATCCCGTCCACGAACCCTCGCCAACCAGTCGGCCGATCCCGAAGGTGATCGCCATAGCGATTATTCCGCCGACGACGACTCGAGTGGTGACCGGGAATGCCCTCGCGCCGCTCGTGCGCGCGCTCAAGATGCCGGTCACGATAAGCGCGGCGAGCACGGCCGCGAAGGTGATCGGTATCCGTGTCGAGGCGGGCGGGAGCGAAATCGCGATCACCGGGATGAGAGCGCCCGCGACGAAGGATGCGGCAGAAGCAAACGCCGCGTGCCAGGGGTTGATGAGCTCGCTCGGATCGATGCGGAGCTCCGCCTCGACATGCGCGGCGAAGACGTCGCGGGCCGTCAGTTCTTTGGCGACCGCCTCCGCGGTCGGACGCGAAAGACCTTTTTTCTCATACAGCCCCGTCAACTCCTCAAGCTCCGCTTCGGGATAGTGTTCGAGCTCGAAGCGCTCTTTGTCGAGAAGCGCCAATTCGGTGTCGCGCTGGCTTGAGACGGAGACGTACTCCCCCACCGCCATCGAGAACGCTCCGGCGAGAAGACCGGCGATTCCCGTGATGAGGATCGCCCCCGAGCTCTCGGTCGCTCCGGCAACGCCGACAACGAGCGCCGCGAGCGAAACGATGCCGTCGTTGGCGCCGAGGACCGCGGCACGCAGCCAGTTGAGCCAGGACCCGACCGCGCCTTTGTGAAATTCCTCGTGCGTTCTCACCTCTTCATCATACAACGCAAAACGATGTGGAACTCCTATTCGCTATTTTCACGCAAATGCAAGGAAATCCTCCGGGAATGGATTTATTGCGGCTAGCGAGGAGCGAAGCGTGAGCTCGGTCACACTTCGTCCGAGCGAAGACGCAAAAAAGGTTCAGTACCGCGCAGCTTGCCGCGCGATTGAGCGAGCGAAGTGAGCTCCACGGATACCTCGGGGCTTGCCCCGGGGAACCTTTATTCGATATCCATGCGCTCCAGAATCTTGAATCCGTCCCACACTGCATCGCACAGAAAATTTTCCAGTTGGCTATGATCGTCAACGGTCTGGGCTTTGTAAAGATAAGCGTAGTAGGGCTGTTTTTGTTCCTGGCGGATGATGGCTGGAGCGAAATTTGCCTTGAGAAGCATGGCGTTCATAAGCAGGCGGCCGATACGACCGTTGCCGCCGGAGAACGGATGGATCTGCTCGAAGCGACTGTGTATGCTCGCTGAAGCAGCGATACTATCGTCAGTCCGCGCTGCGGCCTTGGCCATAACTTCGGGAATGAGTTCCGGAACTTTCTCATGTAGTTGGCCGTCGGCAGATTGACACCGGTAATCCGCACGGCATGATTGCGATACACTCCAGCGTCCGGACGGACGCCATTCATCAGAATGCCGTGAAGTTTGAGAACAAATTCCTCACTGATTGCTTCGCCTTTGACGATATGATCGAAAAGATAATTGAGAGCCGTCTGGTGATTCTTGGCTTCCAGTTGTTCGGTGAGGCTCTTATTGGGTAGGGCGACATTGTCAAACAAGACGGCTGCGGTATCCGGCTCGGTGAGCGTGCTGCCCTCGATACTATTGCTATTGTAGGTCAGCTTCAGGATGAACTGGTCACGGACATCAGGATTGTTTAAAATCTCTTCAACAACATTTTTGTGCTCCAATGATTTCCGGATCAATGCCTGTTTTTTGACGTTAAGCTGTTCAACAGGAACAACCTTTTGCCCGGTTACTTCTAAGTAGAGTTCCTCGATTGCTGCTCCCATTTTGGGGCGCGGATTTGATTTACCCGTCCACCAGTTGTTGAAAGCAACAAAAGAGACACCGAGCTTCAGTGCCAGCTTGGTCTGTGTCAGTCCCAATCTTTTTTGAATTATCTCCAGTTTTTGCCGTATAGTCATGAGATTTAGCTACACAGCCATCTTACCTAACTTTATAAAGTTAGCCAAAATGAGGCTAATTTTATAAAGTTACCGACTTGTATATCGCACAAAATATTGAAGGCGGCGACTTTTTGTCGCGACTTCGTTCTCAACGGATTTGAGCGAAACCTAGTCTCAAAATCCACGATTGCTGGCCTCCTCGGTCTCGTAAATTCTACCATCAAGCCCCATAAGCCTTTTCTGGCGTTTTGAAGTTTCCCATTTCGACGCTCCTCGGAACTACTTTGAAGGGTAGACGAAACCGGTATCCTCCTCTTCTTCCGTAATGGGACGCACCTCAATCCGAGCTGTAGTGCCGTACTCAAACTCGGGGTTACCTTTGGCAAGCTCGATTGCTTCTCGTAGATCTTTCGCGCGAATGTGATAGTAGCCGACCTGTACCTCGCCGTTTTTCCCGAGCGGTTCTTCTTTCCACTTGTCAGGGATACCGGAGAGAATTATTCCGCTCTTGGTAAGCGGCTGTGCGGCGATCAAATGACCGCCCTTCTGTAATTCACCAATATACTTTTCGCACTTTTTTACAAATTCGGTGTGGCGCTCGACAGGCCAATCTTTTTGGTGATCTATCTGATTCAAGATTCGAAGCATGTATTCCCTCATGTGAACAGTATAGCAAAACGCTACCTCATTCGGTAAACAAAAAGTCACCCGGTTGGGTGACTTTTTGTTTTGGATACTGCTCTCAGCAGGTATGCCTTGTCAGAACAGTGCCTCGACTGGTTTCTGATGCTCCTCGGAGTCAGAACCTGTCTCAAGGTGGCTGGGGGACTTGGAGTCGAACCAAGATTAAGAGCTCCAAAGGCTCCTGTCCTACCATTAGACGATCCCCCAAACGGATTTATAGTAGCAAAGAGTGCGTGGTTTATAAAACTTTTTTAGAAGTCCTAATCCCGCACGAAGACCGGCGTGCCGATGTCGGCCCACTCGTACAGAGCTTTGGCGGCAGCTACCGGAAGATTCACGCACCCGTGCGACCACGGACGTCCGAAACGGTCATGCCAGTATGCGCCGTGAATGACGCCGCCCTGGAGCGTGAAGTAGAGGTTCCACGGCACGCCGGGCAAATCGTAGTATTGGTCGCTCACGCCCGGGAGCGGTCCCTGCATGTAGCGACTTGGCGTCTTCTTATAAATCGCAAAGGTGCCGCGCGGCGTCGGCGTCATTTCGAGTCCGGTAGAAATCGCTTGCTGCATGAAGATCTGGTCGCCGTCGTAAGCGTAGAGCATCTGTTGCGAGCGATCGACGATGATTCGTTTGCTCGTCGTCGCGACATCCGCGACATCGCGGCGATCGAGAATACGATCGCCGTCGGAGATCGCGGCGCGGACGAGATCGGCCGCGACGTACCAGTCGCCGCCCACTCGCTCTGGATAGCGGATCTCATCGTCAAAGGCGATGCGATACCATTGCCGACCATTCGTCTCGCTCACGATATCGGCCACCTTGAGCACGACGCCGCTGCGCAGTCGCCCGACAATCGGATAGCGCTCCCCCGGACCCGAGCGCATATTGACGCACTCGCCCTCGTAATACGGACCGCAACTCTCGACGACCTCGATATAGAGATACTCCTGCGAAGGCTTCCCGATCATCGCCTCCGCAGCGGCCGCCACGTGCGTCTGCGCGTCCGAAAAGTTGGTGCCGGCGGAAGGATAAAAGATGATGAATTCTATGGACGCGATCGCAATCGCGAGCATGGTGAGCAAGCGGGGGTACTTGCGCAAAATCGCCATCGGGGCATTTTGCCCAGAATTGCTGCCCGTGCAAGTCCGGCAGGGCTTACGCTCTTTCCGATTTGGAGCTCGCAATTTCTATCACGGCAAGCTCAAGCGGCAGGTGCGGAAGCGAGGCGTATGCCATTGTCGCATGCGCTTCGAGCAAGGCGCGAAGAATATCGGAATTGACGCCCGGTTCTTCGCTCAATTTCTTGGCGAGTTCGAAATCCGCTTCCGAGAGTTCTTGCGAGAAACGCTTTGCAAGATCGGGCGCGTAGCGCAGGAGAAGCACCGCGCGCATCCGATGAATCAGGAGTTTCGCGAGGACGCGCACGTCGAGATTCTCCTCGACTGCCGCGCGGATCGCGAAGAGCGCCTTCTGCGCGTCGCGCGACGCGAGTCCCGCGAGAATCGTTCGAACGTACTCGCCGCGCGGCGCGCCGGTCACTGCTTCGACTTCCGCGACGTCGACTTTCTTGTCCTCCGATACGGCGAGGATTTTTTGCAAGATCGAAAGCGCGTCGCGGAAAGATCCTTCGGCAAGAATCGCCACAAGTTCCGATGCGGAGCGCTCGAGCGTGAAGCCTTCTTTTTTCGCGACGCTTGCGACCTCATCGGCGAGCATTTCCCGGGTGGGTTGTCTGAATGCGTAAATCTCGCACCGCGATTGGATAGTCTCCGGCACGCGGTCGCGATCGGTCGTCGCGAGGACAAAAATGCAATGCGCCGGAGGCTCTTCGAGAGTCTTTAAAAACGCATTCCACGCTTCTTTGGTGAGCATGTGCGCTTCGTCGATGATGTAAAACTTGTACTTTCCCTCAAACGGCATGGCATACACGCCTTCGCGAAGCAGTCTGATGTCGTCGATGCCGCGGTTCGAGGCCGCGTCAACTTCATAGAGATCCTTGTCGGAGACTCCGAGTTCGCGCGCGAGAATACGAGCGACCGAAGTCTTCCCCGTTCCCCGACTGCCGGCAAAAAGATACGCATGGGCGATCTTTCCGTTGCGGACGGATTTCTCGAGCGTGTCGGTCACCTGCGGCTGCCCTCGAACCTCGGAGAATTTCTTCGGACGATACCGGCGGTAGAGCGTCGTGTGCCCCGTTTCTTTCATGCGGGCAGTATAACAAAAACAATCCCGCCCGATCTGACTCGGGCGGGGAGTCGCGCGGGAGGCTTCAGGATCGGTCATTTGCTCGCGACCGGACGATAGCGACCTCCTCTCAAGTTGCGGCGGATATGGAGCCGCTTCTTCTCTTCTCTCGAAAGACCCGTGGCGTACGCGTAGATGGTCCCGAATTTCAGCCCCGTGCAATACGAAAGCGCGCGCCGGCTGAATTCTTTTACGCTAAGCCACTCATCATCCGCCAATGTTTGCTGCACCGATGCAAGCAGCAAACGCTTGTCGACGCCGCGACCGAGCTTCTGCTTCTCACTTCTCATGGTATCGCACTCCTCGTATCTTTCGCCTACGATATCGAGCGCCGCATTGCGATTAGCTATTGCTACGCTACCGAACAAGATTGTATGATTTCGCGGCCCTTTTGCAAGAGCGATATCGCATCGGCAGCCGTATGCGTGCTCATGAGCTGCGCGCGCAGCTCTTTCGAACCGCTCCAGCCCGAAACGTAGGCCTTGAAATGCTTTTTCATGACGGCGTAGTGCGTATCGCCCAAGATCTCGTCGAAAAGTTGGAGGTGCCGCGCGAGCGCTTCAAGCCGCTCGCGCGGCGCCGGTAGCGCATCCCTCGCGGCGAAAAGCCACGGATTACCGAATATCGCCCGACCGAGCATGATTCCGTCGCATTTCGTCTCGATCGCTTTCGCGCGCGCGTCTTCCAAATCTCTCACGTCGCCGTTGCCTATAATGAGCGTACTCGCGCCCGCCTCGTCTCGAATCTCGACCGCGCGCGCAATGCGCTCCCAGCGCGCAGGCACGTCGGACATTTCCCTGCGAGTACGCGCGTGGATCGTGATCGCCGCAGGCTCCTCCGCAAGTAACTCCGGCAGCCACGTTTCGAGTTCGTCTTTGTCGTACCCGAGTCGTGTCTTGAGCGAGACGGGCAGACCCGCGCGCGCCGCCGCGCGGATAAGCTCGCGCGCTTTTTCGGGAGTTTTGATCAGCGCCGCGCCGCAGCCGCTCTTTTCCACCGAGCGGTCGGGGCAGCCCATGTTGATATCGATTCCGTCGAATTGAAGCGCGGCGCACAATCGCGCCGCCTTTTCCATATGCTCGGGCGCTGCGGTGAAGAGCTGCGCGACGATCGGCCGCTCGATCCCGCAAAACGACAGCTTCTTTTCCAACCTCCTTTTTCCATTTGCGTCCGCGAGAAGAAGGCCGTCGGCAGACGTGAATTCGGTAAACGTCACATCCGGCTTGCCGCATTCGGCGACGAGCCGCCTAAATGCGGCATCCGTCACGTCTTCGAGCGGTGCGAGGGCAAAAAATGGCTTGGGCAACTCCTTCCAGAAATTCACACCAGAACAATAGCACACTATTGACGGATCTTGTCAACAGTTATAAGATTCGGGCAGTCAAACGCGTTCGTTCAACCCCTACCAAGGAGAACATCATGGGGAAGAAGATGAGTCCGCATCGCCGCAGAGGCGCAAACATAACGCTAGGGCTCGAGGAGGCCGCGAGCCTCGGGCTTGATGTGCTCCGAGAGCACATCATCGGTCTCAACGCGATGCTGCCAAGCCAGCCGCAAGACGAGCAGGAGCGGATCAAGCTGCTTATTGAGGAGTTTCTCGGCAAACCGAGCGACCCCGATCCCCACCTGGCTCCCGGCAAGGCGTGATCTATTCGATCCTGAACACCGGGCGGCCTGCGGCCGCCCGCCTCTTTTAATGAACACTCTGCTGCTCTTGCCCTTTCAATTTGTAATACACGCGGTTGCCGAACCGCAGATCGACGTACTCGAGGGAGTTTTCCTTTCCCTTCAAAACGTCCGATGAGAGAACGAGTTCAAGATTGCGCACGAGCGCCATGGCGTCGGCTCCGAACGACGCTTTGATTTGGTAGCCCTCGACGAGCGGCATCGTAAAATCTTTGTCGTCTTTGACAAACGCGCCGAGTGGATGAAAACCGGCTTGTCCGAACAGCTTGAGCGCGACGAGTATCCCCGGCAACTGGGCCGACGCGAAGCGCTGGCCGACCGGCTGCGAAGAGGTCGCGAGACCGCCCCGGAAGACGTACTGCGTCGTCGTGCTCGCGGCGCGTGCGAAAATAAATCCTTTCTCATCCATGGAATAGCACTGCTCGTCCGCGCACCACTGCGCGAATTGTTTTCGCTCCACGATCGCGATCGCGACGGTACTCGCGAGCATCGATGCGCGGGCGACTCGTGCGGATTCTATGCGCGGAAAGAATCTCGAGAGTCCCTGTTCGATATCGGCGCGGGGATACAGGAAGATGTCCGCGCGGGAGAGAAAACCGTACGAACCGTCGTATACGACGCTTTCGGCATAACGCTCGATGAGCTTCGGCGAGATCGCCTCCGATCCCGAGACGCTGATCGCCCCTATCGTGAACAGCGGCAGGTACGACGCGTAGCTTATCCCGTAAGCGGCTGCCGCTGCGAGCGCGATCGCGACCGAGGCGATGAGGGCGCGCGCGCGCCTGCGGCGCGCGCGCAGCGAAACGGGGCGCCTCGGACGCGGAGCGTTGCGCGATGAAGATCGCGGCAAAAAAAGCCATCCTTGATCCTTGTGCGGCTTTCTGCTTCCTCCTCGGAGATCAATTACCTTTCCGGATCTCATCCTTTCCCATATAGCCCCGCAAGACGTCGGGGATCGTGATCGAACCGTCGGCACGCTGGTTATTCTCGACGATCTGGCAGAGGATGCGCGGCATCGCGAGCGCCGTATTGTTGAGCGAGTGAACGTAGCGCACGATCCCTTCGGCGTCGCGATAACGGATGTTGAGTCTCCGTGTCTGAAAGTCGTGAAAGTATGACGACGAGTGCGTCTCGCGGTATTTCTTTTCACTCGGCATCCACGCCTCGATATCGTATTTTTTCACCTGGCCGAGGCCCAAATCTCCACCGCAATTCACGACCACCCGGTAGGGCAAGTGCAATTCCTGCAGCAATTTTTCGGAATTCGCGGTGAGTTCTTCGTGCCATTTCACGGATTCCTCGTGCGAGGCCTCGCAAAGGACGATTTGCTCGTACTTTATGAATTCGTGGATGCGGAAAATCCCTTTCGTATCCTTGCCGTGACTCCCCGCTTCCCTGCGGAAGCACGGCGAGTACGAAAAAAATTTGAGAGGCAGTCGCTCGTGATCGAGTATCTCGTTCATGTAATACCCCATCGAGGCGACCTCCGCGGTGCCCGCGAGATAGTCGCCGTCCTGCGTCTTGTAGAGATCTTCTTCGCTTTGCGGCAAATACCCCGTGCCGATAAACGCCTCACGGCGCACCATCGAGGGTACGATCATGGGCGTGAAATCCTTTTGCGAGAAGCGCGACTGCACGAACTGCTCGAGCGCCCAGACCAGCCGCGCTCCATCGCCCTTGAGAAAGTAACCGCGAAAACCGGCGACTTTCGCGCCGCGCTCATAATCCGCCATGTCGTGTGCGAGTAAAAGCTCGAAATGACTTTTGGGCTCGAAATCGAATTTCGGGAGTTCGCCCCACTGCCGCATTTCCCTGTTGTCCTCGTCGGATTCCCCGTCCGGCACCGACACGTCGGGCACGTTCGGCACGTGCAGCATGAGCTGTCGCCAATCTTTTACCACTTTTTGGAGCGCATCCTCCGCTTTCTTGAGTCCGTCTTTGACGCTTTGCATCCTCTCGATGATCAGCGTGCGCTCTTCGGGAGATGCTCTGGCGATCTCAGAGGATGCCGCATTTTGCGCGGCGCGCTTCTCGTCGAAGGTTGCCTGCAGTTCGCGGCGCTTATCGTCGAGCTTGAGGAGCTTGTCGAGATCTACCTCGATGCGTTTTTTCTTCGCCCCTGCGGCGACAATATCTTTGTTCTCGCGGATGAATTTAATGTCAAGCATACTAGCCAATGCTAAAATCATACCACCATATGGCTGATTCTCTCAAATTTTTAAAGCCGGCAGACTTTCCTCCTCTTCTGCGCGAGATCCCCGATCCGCCGAGGGAGCTTGTACTTCGCGGCGGGCTGCCGAGCACCGCTCATCGCTGGCTCGCGGTCGTCGGCAGTCGCGCGATGAGCGCCTACGGAAAACAGGCGGTGCACTATCTGATAGAGGGCTTGCGAGGCTATCCTGTCGTCATCGTTTCCGGCTTGGCTTACGGCATAGACGCCGAAGCGCATAAAGCGGCGCTCGAGGTCGATCTCGCGACGGTCGCCGTTCCCGGATCAGGCCTGGACTGGGATGTCGTGTATCCGAAAGCGAACGTCGGACTCGCGCGGGAAATCGTAAAAGCAGAAGGTTGTCTGCTCTCCGAAGAAAAACCCGACGCCAGGTCGATGGAGTACATGTTTCCGAAGCGCAACCGCATCATGGTCGGACTCTCGCACGCCATACTCGTCGTCGAGGCCAGAGAAAAGAGCGGCTCTCTCATTACGGCAAAGCTGGCGACTGAGTACAATCGCGAGCTCCTTGTCGTTCCCGGCTCAATCTTCTCGCAAGAAAGCAAGGGCACGCACCAGTTCCTTCGCCTCGGCGCGACGGCCGTGACGTCGCCCGAAGATGTCCTCGTGGCGCTCGGCATACAGCAGCGCGAAGGTCCGACCTCGTGGGCGGAGCTGCGCGACGACCTCTCTCCAGACGAGCTGAAGGTCTTTGAGGTCATCAGGTCCCCGCTCCCGCGGGACGAACTCATCGAAGCGCTCGATATCCCGGTGACGGAGGCGAATGTGCTGCTTTCGGCGATGGAGATCAAAGGGCTGATCGTAGAGGAGCTCGGCGTCGTGCGCGTGCGTTGATCGTAACGCGCTGGTATACTCGCAGTGGCAGAATAAAGAGGAAACCATGGACCAGGACAAGCGCGTGAAATCGGGGCCGCCATGTACTTTCGGCCGCAACAAAAACGGATTTTCGAGAGTGAAGAACGCCGTCAACGGCGGCAAGCGCGGAGATGCGGCCAGGGCGGAGGCGGCAGATCGCAATCGCGGATTGGAGAAGGTCACTTGCACGGAGCATGTCGCAGGCGGACCGTGTGGCGCTTCGACTCCAGACCCCCGCGTCTGCAAATGTCTCGAGCATGGAGGGGATGAGATCCTCGAGCGCCTACAACACATCAAGCCGCGCTAAGTTGGCACTTTCGCCGTCGAAAAACGTGCCTGATTCTCCACGAATCGGGCACGGATTTTTTATACGGGCGCTTGACACGTGCTACTGTATTGGGATATCAATGCCCTTCGACAAGATCAGGATAAACGGCATTGTCGAGCAATTACATGAAACTCGTAATAGTAGAGTCTCCGGCGAAAGCGAAAACGATCGAGAAATACCTCGGCGAGGGATATACCGTGCGCGCGAGCGTCGGGCACATACGCGACCTTCCAAAGAGCAATAAAGACGCCGTCGATATCGAAGGCGGGTTCGTGCCGCGCTACCAGCTCGTCGCGGAGAAAAAGAAAGTGATCGACGAGCTCCACCGCGAATCCGGCAAGGCCGACGAGGTGATCCTCGCGACCGACCCCGACCGCGAGGGCGAAGCAATCGCGTGGCATTTGGCGCAGACGATCGGCCTCGAATCGCCGAAGCGCATCGTATTCCACGAAATAACGGAGCACGCCGTGCAGGAGGCGCTCGCGCATCCGCGCGGCATCGATGATGAACTTGTCAAAGCGCAGGAAGCGCGGCGCGTGCTCGACCGGCTTTTCGGATACGATCTCTCGGGCCTCATCTGGAAGAAGGTGCGCTACGGGCTCTCGGCCGGACGGGTCCAATCGCCCGCGCTTCGCATTCTCATGGAGCGGGAGCGCGAAATTCGCGCCTTCGTACCCGTACCGTTCTGGGTCGTTACCTCTGATCTCAAGCCCGAGAAGGGCGCCGTCTTCACGACCGAATGCGTGGAGCGGCCGGGCGAGGAAAACGAAGCGAAACGGATTGTCGAAGAAGCGAAAAAAGGGGTGTGGATCGTGAAAGCGCTCGAAGAATCCGAGCAGGCTCGCTCTCCGCGACCGCCGTTTACGACCTCGACGCTCCAGCAGGCCGCTTCCACGCGACTCGGTTTTTCCCCTTCGCGCACCATGCGCATCGCGCAAAAACTCTACGAGGCCGGGCATATCACCTACATGCGCACCGATTCGACGAATCTCGCGAAAGAGGCGCAGGCGATGTTGATATCCGCGGCGAACAAAGAATTCGGCGAGACGTACGTGCAGCCGCGCATATACAAAACGAAGAGCAAGAGCGCGCAGGAGGCGCACGAGGCGATCCGGCCGACCAATGCAGTGAGGCGCAGCCTCGGCGGCAACGACGAGCAGAAGAAACTCTACGAACTGATCCGCTCGCGCTCGCTGGCCTCGCAGATGGCTGATGCGAAAATCATGCGCACCAAGATCATCGCCAACGTAAAAACGGGCTCGATTCCCGATTTTGCCGCCAACGGCTCGCGCGTGATCTTCGACGGCTGGCTTAAGGCCGATCCGGCGGCTCGCGGCGAGGAAATCGAGCTGCCGAGAGTCGCTGCGGATGATCCGCTCAAGCTTCTGGAGGCGCGCTCCGAGGGCAGGGAAACGCAGCCGCCGGCGCGCTATTCGGAGGCGGGGCTCGTGAAAGAACTCGAAAAGCGCGGCATCGGGCGGCCGTCGACGTACGCGAGCATCATCAAGACGCTCGAAGACCGCGGCTACGTCGAGAAACAGGGCCGCACGCTCCTGCCGACCCATACGGGCGACGTGGTATCGACCTTCATCGAAAATAATTTCGCCGACTATATTTCGGACACCTTTACCGCCGAAATGGAAAACGAACTCGACGAGATCGCGGAAGGAAAACGCGGGTACGAAAAGACGCTCAAGGATTTCTATTCGCCGTTCAAAAAAGCGGTCAAGGGTAAAGAGAAGATCGCCAAGATAACGGGTATGGGCGACGCGCCGGCGGAATTCCCCTGTCCGATGTGCGGCGGGCCGATGGAGTACAAACTCTCGCGTTCCGGGCGCTTCATGAGCTGCAAGAAATTTCCCGATTGCCTCGGCGCGCGCAAGGAAGACGGCTCCGAGATCGCTCCGCCCAAGGAAATCGGCGAGATGTGCCCGAAGTGCAAAGACGGCAAGCTCATCGAGCGCGAAGGCCGCTACGGACGATTCATCGCCTGCTCCAATTACCCGAAGTGCAAATTCGTGAAAACGGATCCGGTCGAAGAGGCGCGCAAGAAAACGGGAGTCGCGTGCCCCGCGTGCGGCGCGGGCGAGATGATGGAGCGCCGCGGCCGCTTCGGGATCTTCTTTGCGTGCTCCAACTACCCGAAATGCAAGAACGCGATCAAGGCGCGTCCGACCGGCAACATCTGCAAACGGTGCGGCAGCCTCATGATGGAAGGCACGAAAACGATTCCGGAGCGATGCAGCAACAAAACGTGTCCGATGCACAATCCGCACAAGCTGCCCGATCAGGGCGCTTCGGCCTCCGGCGGAAAAGAATAGTTTGCGCCCCGCTCGTCGCGAGCGTATTATCGAATGATGAGCGTAGCACCTCGTCCGCTGCAAGAATTGCTGGCTGCGATGTCGGGTTCGTCCGATGCGGATAACGCGCTTGTAACAAAGGCATACGAGTTTTCCAAAGACGCGCACAAGGATCAAAAGCGCTTTTCGGGAGACAACTATTTCGTCCATCCGGCGGAAGTCGGCTATCTGCTCGCCGAAGCGGGCATGGACGCGCAAACGATCGCGGCGGGCCTTTTGCATGACACGATCGAAGACGCGGCGGTAAAACCGCAGGTGATCAAGGAGCAATTCGGCGACGACGTGCTCGCACTCGTCGAAGGCGTGACGAAGCTCGGCACGCTGCGCTATCGCGGGCTTGAGCGGCACACCGAGAGTTTGCGCAAACTTTTTGCCGCAACCGCCAAAGACATCCGCGTCCTCATCATCAAACTGATGGATCGCCTGCACAATGCGCGCACCCTCGAGCACGTGCCGCGCGAGGAAAAACGCGTGCGCATCGCCCAAGAAACGCTCGAGATATACGCGCCGATCGCCGATCGGCTCGGCATGAGCGTCGCCAAACAAGAGCTCGAGGACGCCGCCTTCCCTTTCGTCTATCCCAAAGAATACGAAAAAACCAAGACGCTCCTGAAAGAACGGCGCAACGAAAACGACGAGCGGCTCGAAAAGGTCGAGAAAGATCTCAAGCGCGAGCTCGCAGAAGCGGGCATTCGCACCTTCCGCACCGAGGCGCGCATCAAGGGCGTGTACAGCCTTTTCAGGAAATTGCAGCGCAAGGATTGGGATATCACCAAGATCTACGACATCCTGGCGCTGCGCGTTATCTTTCCGACGATCGCGGACTGCTACACGGCGCTCGGCATCATCCACGGACACTGGCGCCCGGTGCCTGGCAAGATCAAGGACTACATCGCCTTTCCGAAGCCGAACGGCTACCAGAGTATCCACACGACCGTCTACACGGGCGACGGAAGCGCGCTCGAGATGCAGCTTCGCACGGAAGCCCAGCATCGCGAAGCGCTCTACGGCATCGCCTCGCACCTCACCTACAAGGAAGTACAGCTCGGGGTCGGCGAAGGGAGGCGGGGAGGGCTTGAGTGGCTGAAGCAGTTTTTCCCGCGGAAAACGCGTCCGGCGCAGGAAGCGCCCGCTGCAACGGAGAGCGAGAGGCGCGACGCGCCTGCGTGGATCAAGGAGCTCGCGCACGTGCAACAGGGCTCGCACGAATCGGAAGCATATCTCGATACGCTCAAAGCGGATTTCTTCAGCCACCGCGTCTTCGTCTTTACTCCGAAGGGCGACGTGATCGACCTGCCGATCGCGGCGACTCCGATTGATTTCGCGTATGCAGTGCACTCCGATCTCGGCAACAGAATGTCGGGCGCGCGGGTCAACGGCAAGATGGTCTCGCTTGATACCTCGCTTCGCAACGGCGATATGGTGGAAATCATCACCAAACCTTCCGCGCATCCCTCGCGCAAATGGCACGACATCGCAAAGACCAACATGGCCAAAAAGCACATCCGCGCGGCGCTCGCCGCGCTCGAAGCGAAAGCGAAAAGACCTTAGACGCTGAAATTGGAAATGGAGTAGAGATCGTCCTCCGCTTTCTTTTCCTCACCGGTCGATGGCGAAGAGGGTGCTTCTGGCGTATCGAGAGCAGGTGGAGAAGCCAGCGCGGGCGCTGCGGTCGGGTGTGCTGCTGCCATAGACTCTTTCGAGAGTGCGGCGCGGATATTCGCGAGATCGTCCGCCGAAAAGAAGTCGATGAGCACCTTGCCTCCTCCGCCCTTCTCCTTCTTTTCGATGCGTACGCGCGTGCCGAGTTTTTCGGTGAGCTCGCGCTCGAGCAACAAGAGTTCGGGAGTGAGGTCGGGTTTTCGCGTGCGTTCCGTCGCGATACGGCGAGCGAATTGTTCGGCGTCGCGCACGGTCATCTGGCGCGCAAGAATCTCAGCGAAAAATGTCCGCTGTTCTTCGGGACGATCCACGAGCATAAGGAGCGGACGCGTATGCCCTTCGCTGATCCGGCCGTCGGCAAGCGCTTGCCGCATGTCTTCGGGCAGCATGAGGATGCGCAGCGTATTGGAGACATATTCGCGGCTTTTTCCGACTCGCCGGCCGATTTCCACATGCTTGAGGCCGAATTCGTTCACCAGGCGCTGAAAAGCGAGCGCGCGGTCGACGACATTGAGATCCTCCCGCTGAAGATTTTCGATGATGGCGAGCTCGAGTTTCATCCGGTCGCTATCTTCCCCGCTGCGAATCACGACCGGAACTTGCTGCACTCCGGCGAGCTTGGCGGCGCGAAGACGGCGTTCTCCGGCAATAAGCTCGTATTCGACCGAGATCCCTTCGCCGGGGCGCTCTATTTCTTTGCGGGTGACAGTGAGGGGCTGCAAGACTCCGTAGCTGCGAATGCTCTCAGCGAGCGACTGGAGAGCCGCTTCATCAAACGTCTTCCGCGGCTGAAAAGGATTGGGCTTTATCCTCTCCACTTCCACCCAAAAAATCGAATTATTATAGTACTCCGACATGCGCAAAGTATATCACGCTGGCGTTGTTGTTTTCAGCTTGGTTTGACCGTACACTGCGTCATTCGGCCGGGATGTCGGAATTGGTAGACGAACACGACTCAAAATCGTGCGAGGCAACTCGTGAGGGTTCGAGTCCCTCTCCCGGCATCAAGATCCTATTCGACGCCGGGCGCATACGTGCTATAAAGATTCCTCGGGGCAAGCCCCGAGGTATCCGTGGAGCTCGCTTCGCTCGCTCAATCGCGCAGCAAGCTGCGCGGCATTGAACCTTTTTGCATCTTCGCTCGGACGAAGTGTGAACAAGCTCGCACTTCGCTCCTCGCTAGCCGCAATAAAAAAGCATGCTTCCGTTTTTCTACACTTTCTACCGCTTCGGGAAAAGCGTGTGGAGGACTTTGCGCGACCCCGAATTCGAGGTAGTGACAACGCTCGCCGCGCTCGTGCTCGCTATAGGCACGCTGTCGTACCACGGTCTTGAAGGATGGAGCTACCTCGATTCTCTCTATTTCAGCGTGACGACACTGACCACGATCGGTTTCGGCGATCTTTCGCCGCACACGGAGGTCGGCAAAATCTTTACGATCGCGTACGTCATCGTCGGCATCGGCATTCTCCTCGGATTCATCAACGCGGTAGCGCTTCACACGATAGAGGAGGGCAAGCGCGACGGCGTCCTCTTGCCCAAGCGCTTCAGAATCCGACATGTGAAGACCGGCGAAGTCGAGGAAGAAGAGCTGGTCGCCTGATAATGAAAAAGGAGAAGCTGCTCGTCATCGCCGGTCCGACGTCCTCCGGTAAATCCGCGCTCGCCGTCGCGCTTGCTCGCCGGTTCGGCGGTGAGATCATCTCGGCTGATTCGCGTCAGGTCTATCGCGGTCTTGACGTCGGCACGGGTAAGGTGACAAAACGCGAGATGCGCGGCGTCCCGCATTATTTGCTCGATGCCGCGAATCCGCGACATACGTTTACCGCGCACGATTTCGTCGCGCGCGCGATGATAGCCGTATCGGACATCGCGCGGCGCGGCAAGCTGCCGATCATCGCAGGAGGAAGCGGCTTTTATATCGATGCGCTGCTCGGTCGCATCGTCCTCCCCGACGTACCGGCGAACGCGTCGTTGCGCGCGAAGCTTGAAAAGAAGTCATCAGAGCAATTGCTCGCGATGCTGCGGCGCAAAGATTCACGCCGCGCGAACGTCATCGACAGGTACAACAAACGCCGTCTTATCCGCGCGCTTGAGATTGCGGCAGCCGTCGGCAAGAGTCCGAGATCGACTAAACGAAGGCGATTCGACGCGTTCTGGATCGGTATCAAGATGCCGCGCGACGAATTGAACAAAAAAATCCATGATCGTTTGCACGCCCGCATGCGAAGTGGGATGGTGGCGGAAGCGAAACGCCTGCATTCGCACGGGCTTTCATACAAGCGCATGGAAGAGCTCGGGCTCGAATACCGTTACCTTGCCCGCTACCTGCAAAACAGGATTACGCGAGCCCCTATGATGGCAGAACTTGATGCTGCCATTCGCCAGTACGCAAAACGCCAGCTCACCTACTGGAAACGCAATAGAGATATCGCGTGGCTGGATGCTCCTCCGGAGAAACGCGCGACCGGAATGGTGGCAAGGTGGCTCTCAAAGTAGCGGCAAGATCGGCCGCTGCCAAAAGGTCACCCGTGTTTGCGCTTCACGAAACATCTCAAACAAGCCGTTTGTTCAGCTCTTGTCTTGATGTACTTGTTGCCGCACGCGCACACAAGCACGATGGGAGCATTCGGGTTATCTATCCATTTGCCGTCCTTGAGGAAATTTTTTGCCATGGCGGAAGTTATTCGATGAACGTCAGCGCCTTGCCGCGCTTCCCCGCCCTGCCGGTGCGGCCGATGCGGTGCACGTAATCTTCGTACGTCGTCGGCAGGTCGTAATTGATGACGTGAGAGACATCGGGCACGTCGATACCGCGCGCCGCGACATCGGTCGCCACCAGCACTTGCGTTTGATGCGCTTTAAAGAGCGCGAGTGCTTTCTGCCGCTTGTTCTGGCTCTTGTTGCCGTGTATGGAATCGACGCTCACGCCTCGCGCCCGTAACAGCTTGGAAAGCTTCTCCGTGCCGTGTTTGGTGCGGCCGAAAATGAGGACTTTCGTGAATTCCGGCTGGACGAGAAGATCGTGCAATACATCTATCTTCGCCTTGCCGCTTTCTATGCGTACGACGTCTTGGTGTATGCTGCGCGCCGTATCGCCCGTTTTGACCGAGACGCGAACCGGATCATTCAAAAAGTCTCCGATCAGCGCTTCTATTTCGCGGGACAGCGTCGCCGAGAAAAAGAGCGTATGGCGAACTTTCGGCATGTGCGAAAGTATGAATTTCATATCTTTGATGAAACCCATGTCGAGCATGCGGTCGGCTTCGTCCAAGACGACGGTCGAGAATCTCGAGAGATCCAGGATCCGACGCTCCATGAGATCCTTGAGGCGACCCGGCGTGCCGATCACGAAGTATGGGTCTCGGCGCACGTTCCGGATCTGGGGGGTGATGTTGGCGCCTCCGACCGCGCATACCGAAAGGAATTCTGATCCGTGCGAGAATCCTTTGAACTCCTCGTCTATCTGTTGCGCAAGCTCGCGCGTCGGCACGATAATGAGTATTCGTTGCGAGCGATCTTTTACCACTTTGTCGAGAAGCGGTATGAGAAAAGCGCCTGTTTTCCCCGTACCGGTATTCGCGATGCCGACGATATCCCGACCGCGCAAGATGTGCGGGATGGCCTGGTCTTGGATGGGAGTCGGCGTCTTGTAACCTTTTTGCGCGATGTTGAGCTTGATGCGCGGATCGATGTCAAAACCCGCGAAAAGATTGGCCGGTACAAAAGGCGCCTCCTCTTGTTCGGGCGTGGCCTTGTTGATGAATCGTGAGACGTCGATGCGCTGCCCCCTGTGCGCGCCACTTGCGCGGCGTGTCTGATGTCGGAAATGGCTCCGGTTCGGAGCATGAGGTGCATACCGCCTGCCGTGGCGCGGCGCTGCTGATCTAAAGTTGGTGGTCATACTATATGCCCGATGTACGGGCTTTTCCGCTTCGCCAGATGGCGAAGGACGGACTAAATATATTGTCGAACTATCTCGGGATGGATTCGCCCCCGTACGAATGGGCGGCCTTGGAGTATCCCAAGACGAAAAACCAAGCTGGAGAAGGTCTGACAATTTCAATTCTATCAGACCTCTCGCGTGTTGTCAACAAGCCCGTAATGGTTCAATAGCTTGGAAACACTTGGATACCTAGAATATGAAAGATATGGCATACACAAAGAATCCGTACCTGCCGCGCGTCCGTCGGGACGCTGCTGACTTGGTACGCAGGGGCT